>NZ_JBIRGU010000002.1:0-323228 GCF_044328175.1 Streptomyces sp. NPDC017979
CGGTTACATTCCGAACCCGGAAGCTAAGCCTCACAGCGCCGATGGTACTGCAGGGGGGACCCTGTGGGAGAGTAGGACGCCGCCGAACAATTTTTGAGGAGAGGGCTCCACACTATGGTGTGGGGCCCTTTCCGCATTTCTAGAGACTTTTTCGACCTCCGCTGACCCCTGCCCGCAGGGGGAACAGCCCGGGTCAGGCAGGGCTGACCAGCTTTGTGTCGTACGCCAGGATGACGGCCTGGACCCGGTCGCGGGCTCCCGTCTTCGCCAGGATCCTCGAAACGTGGGTCTTCACGGTGGATTCCGCGAGGTGGAGACGGGCGGCTATCTCCGTGTTCGTCCAACCCTGGCCGATGACCGTCAGGATTTCCTTCTCCCGCTCGGTGAGGGCGGCGATGCGCTGATCCGGGGCCGGGGTCTCCGTCGGGGCCGTCGTCGGGAGGTGGTGAGCGAACGTGTCCAGCAGCCGGCGGGTGAGGCTCGGGGCCACCACGGCGTCGCCCGTGGCGACGGCACGGATGCCGGCCAACAGTTCCTCGGGGAAGGCGTCCTTGATGAGGAAGCCGGAAGCGCCCGCGCGCAGGCCGTCGTAGGCATACTCGTCCAGGTCGAACGTGGTCAGGATGAGGACCCGAGTGCGGTCGCCGGCCGCCACGATGCGGCGGGTCGCCTCGATGCCGTCCAGGCCGGGCATGCGGATGTCCATCAACACGACGTCGGGGTTGAGCTGGGAGACGAGACGGACCGCCTCGGCGCCGTTCGCCGCCTCGCCCACGACCGTCATGTCGTCCTGGCTCTCCACGAGCATGCGGAAGCCGAAGCGCTGCATGGGCTGGTCGTCGGTGATGAGCACGGTCGTCACGGGGTGGTGTCCTTGGGTACGGGGAGGTGGAGGTGGACGCGCCAGCCGCCCCGCGGATCCGGGGCGGCTTCGAGGGTGCCTTCGTAGAGCGCGGTGCGTTCGCACATGCCGGGGATGCCGCGGCCGCCCACCGGCGACGGCGTCTTCCGGGGCGGGCCGGTGTCCGTGACCGTGGCGGTCAGCGAACCGGGGGCGTGGGTGAGCTGGACGGTGGCGGTGGCGTCCGGGCCGGCGTGCTTGAGGGTGTTGGTCAGGGCTTCCTGGATGACGCGGTACACGGTGAGCTGTTGGCCGGGCGGCAGCGGCTGAGGTCGTCCTTGGGCGATCAGGCGGACCGGGAGGCCGGCGGCGCGTACGCCGTCGACGAGCTGGTCCAGGTCGCTGAGGGCGGGCTGGGGCGCGCGGGGGGTGGACTGCGGCTCCCAGGGGCCCGTGCCCGCCACGGATGCGGTGTCCTCGCGGAGGACGCCCAGCAGCCGGCGGAGTTCGGTCAGGGCGGTGCGGCTGGTGGTGGAGATCGCGTCCAGCGCTTCCGCCGCGCGCTCGGGGGACTTGGCCGCCGCATAGCGACCGCCGTCGGCGAGACCGGTGATGACGGAGAGGTTGTGCCCGATGATGTCGTGCATCTCCCGGGCGATCCTGGTGCGTTCGGCTGCTGCGGCGAGTTGGGCCTGTTGATCGCGTTCGACTTCGAGGCGCTTGGCCCGCTCCACGAGGGAAGCGGTGTACTCCTGGCGGGAGCGCACGGCGATGCCGAACAGGGCGACGATCGTGAAGGCGTACAGCATGGGGACGAACTGCATGTCCCAACTGCCCACCGGATAGCGGGAGGTGCCGACCACGAGGGGGACGACTATCGCCCCCAGGATCAGCACGAGGATCCGCAGCCGGAGCCGGAGAGCGATGCTGAAGACGAAGACCATCTGGAGCAACGAGGCTTGGAGGTGTGCTCCGGTCCAGGCGCTCAGGATCGTGAACGGAAGCACCAACAGCATGGCCGTGAGCGGGCGGCGGCGACGTAGATAGAGCGGGAGCGTGAGACCGAAGGACATCACCCACACCAGCCACAGGGGGGTGTCGTCGTTGTTGTGGGGGATGCGCTGCCAGCCGCCGCTGGTGACGTCGATCAGGGCGGCCGTCAGCCAGAAGCCGGTGACGGCGGTGTCCCAGATCCAGGGGCGAGCGGTGTCCACGGCCCGGACGCGACGGGTGAGGTCGGTGATCCGGTGGGTGAGCGGATGGGCGCCTGCGGTCTGCTCGGCGGCCGGTGGTGGCCTCTTCAGCGTCTCCTCTCCCTTCTTCGCCTTCGCCATGTGCTTCTTCTCCCTTCCCTCCTTCTCCCGCTCGTCGTAGACGCTCGGCCCGTTGGCTCCTTCTGGCGCCTGCTCGCTGCCCTTCATCCTCGTACGCAGGGTGGTCACACGTCACGCCGTTTCAGCAGGAGCGCCGCCAGGACCAGGGAGCCCGCCGCCCACAGGGCGAGGGAGAGCAGCGCCGTGCCGGGGGAGGCCGCGTCCGCGAGGGGTTGTGCGGTGTTGAGCGAGGCGAAGGCTTGGGCCGGGAAGTAGTCGACGGCGTCGTCCAGGGCGTCGAACGGCAACATCATCAGGACCTCGGGAAGGATCAGCAGGAGGCCCACGAACGCGCCGATGGCACCGGGGACGGAGCGCAGGAGGGCGCCCAGCCCGAGCGCTATCACACCGAGCATGGTCAGTCCGGCGGCGCTGCCGAGGATGCCGCGCAGGATCCCGGCGTCACCGAGGGCCGCCTCCTGCTCGGTGCCGGAGAAGAAGAACTGGGCGGCGAGGAAGGTGACGAAGGTGGTCGCGAGGGTGACGGCGAACGTCGCGGCTCCGTAGACCGCCGCCTTGGACCACAGGACCGGGGTGCGGCGGGGGACCGCGGTCATGGAGGCGCGGACCATGCCGGTCGCGTACTCCCCGGCGGTGACGAGGACGCCGAGGACGGCGATGGCGACTTGGGCGAACTGGAAGCCGATGAGGCTGAGCGTCAGGACGTCCATGTCGGCGTCGCCGCCGCCCTCTTCGTAGGTGGCGCCCATCGTGATGCCCAGGCCCAGGGTGAAGGCGACGGCGACCAGGAACGTGATCCAGGTGGACCGTACGGTCCACAGCTTGTACCACTCGGAGCGGAGCAGACCCGTGGTGCTGAGGCGGTACGCGGTGCTCATGCGGCTGCTCCTTGGAGGACGGGGGTGGACGCCTGGTACTCGACGGAGCTGTGGGTGAGGTCCATGAACGCCTGCTCCAGGGAGGCGGTGCGCGGGGTCAGCTCGAACAGGGGGAGGGCGTGGGCGGCGGCGGTGCGGCCGATGTCTTGGCTGTCGAGCCCCTGGACCTCCAGGGCGTCGGGGGCGTCGGAGGTGATCCGTATGCCGGGGCCGGCCAGCAGCTCCGCGAGGCGGTCGGCCTCGGGGGTGACGACGCGGACGGACGCGGCGCCGGCGGAGCGGACGAACTCGTCGACCGTGGTGTCCGCGAGGAGCCGGCCGCGACCGATGATGACGAGGTGGTCTGCGGTCAGCGCCATCTCGCTCATCAGATGGGAGGAGACGAGGACCGTGCGCCCCTCGGCGGCGAGGGACTTCAACAGGGTGCGGATCCACAGCACGCCCTCCGGGTCCAGTCCGTTCACCGGCTCGTCGAGGATGACGGTGGCGGGGTCGCCGAGGAGGGCGGCGGCGATGCCCAGGCGCTGGCCCATGCCGAGGCTGAAACCCTTGACCCGGCGGTGCGCGACCTCGGTCAGGCCGGTGAGGTCGAGGACGTGGGCGACGCGGCTGCGGGGGATGCGGTGGGTGTGGGCGATGGCCGTCAGATGCTGGTGGGCGCTGCGGCCGGGGTGGACCGAGCGGGCCTCCAAGAGGGCGCCGACCTCGTGCAGCGGGGCGCCGTGCGCGGCGTACGACCGGCCGCCGACGGTGGAGTGGCCGCGGGTGGGGGCGTCCAGGCCGAGGATCATGCGCATGGTGGTCGACTTGCCGGCGCCGTTCGGTCCGAGGAAGCCGGTGACGGAGCCGGGCTTGACGGTGAAGCTCAGGCCATCGACGACGGTCTTGCCGCCGCGGCGCCCGCCCTTGCCGCCTTTGCCCTCGGCTGCGTCCCTGCCCTTTCCGACGCCGCGTGTGCGACCCGGGCCGTACCTCTTCGTGAGTCCGTGTGCTTCGATCATGTAATCGATGGTGATGCCGCGGCTCCGACGGATCGTCCGCCCACGGATGACACCTGAACCCCCGCACGTACAACCCGGGTACTACGGGCCGTAACCGCGTTGCCTCAGAGTTCGGGCATCGGACAGTATCCGTGGATGGAGCATGTGATTCGGGCCGTGCGGGCCGACGAGTGGGCGAAGGTCAAGGACATCAGGCTGGCGTCCCTCCGGGACCCCGTGGCGCACCTGGCCTTCCTGGAGACGTACGACACGGCGGCGGCGCGGCCGGACTCGCTCTGGCAGGAGCGGGCGGCGCGGGCGGCCGAGGGGGTCGCGGTGCGGCAGTTCGTCGCGGAGGCGCCCGACGGCCGGTGGGACGGCACGGTGACCGTGCTGGTGGAACGGCCGGGCGAGGACTCGGTGTTCGGTGAGCCGACGACGATGGACCAGACGCAGGTCGTGGCGGTGTTCGTCCGCCCGGAGGCCCGCGGCGCCGGGCTCGCGGACGAGTTGTTCCGCGCGGCCCTGGAGTGGTCGTGGGAGCTGGCGGGTCCGCCCGTCCTCCGCGTACGGCTGCACGTGCACGAGGAGAACGCGCGGGCCGAAGCCTTCTACCGGAAGTTCGGCTTCGTGGCGACGGGGCGGCGGGTGGACGAGCCCGGGCAGCCGGGCGTACAGGATCTGGAGTACGAAGTGCGGCGTCCCGCGTCCTGATCCGCCTGGTCCGGCCGCCACCGGTCGACTGCCCGCTCGGGGTCCGCTACTGGGGGAGCGGCTCCTGCCAGCGTGCGCGGGCCTGTTCCATCGAGCGGAGCAGGACGAACGTCGACAGGCCCTGGTCCGGGCCGGTGGTCAGCAGTTGGGGTAGGCGGGGGAGCGGGGCGACGGCTGCCGCGTCGTCGAGGACGAGCGTCATTGGTGGGTCGAGCCGGCCGGCGGATGACCGTGCGGCCATGCGGCGGCCGTGCTCGACCACGTCTGACGCCAGTGCGGTGAGCAGCGGCATCGCTCCGGGGTGGGCCTTGGGATCCTCAATGGGCTCGCCCACCAAATAGAGGGTTCCCCCTTCATTGATAAATGATTCCAAGGCGAGCGCATCAGTTCGGTTCGGAGTGCATGCCTCGCGGATGTGGATCGAGGAGAGCGAGGACAGCGCGCGGGCCACCAACTGCTGGGCGATCTCCCGCCGTTCCGGGTGCGCGGTCAGCGCGGCTTCGAGCAGCCCGGCGAGCCCGCTGGTGGCCTTGGGGTGGGTGCGGAGTATCCGTACGGACTCCTGCGCGTTGATGCCCTGGGCCCAGCGGTGCACCTGTTTGAAGGGCCGGCCGGCCACGGCGGCGGCGTGCAGCCAGCAGCGCAGCAGGGTCTCCGCGGTGTCGGCCATCGCCGCGTCGATGCGGGCGTGCGGGCGCACGGGCGCGAGGAGCGCCACGGCCCGCTCCTGGGCGCGGGCCACGTCCTCGCAGCCGACCGTGGGGTTCCAGTGCAGACGGGCGGGGGTGTCGCAGAGGTGGCCCGGGTCGTACACCAGCACCGGGCCGTACTTGGCGCGGGTGTCCTTGGTGTCCGCCCACACCGTCGGGTCGGAGGTGACGACGAGGGCGGGGCCGGCGGCGTCCTGGAGGGCCTGGAGGGCGGCGGGGCGGCGGGCGGTGGGGGTGCCGAAGAAGACGCGGGGGGTGCGGCGGGGCGCCGGTACGGACACGTCGTCGGACGCGACTTGGGCGTACACAACGTCCGCGCCGCCCGGGGGCCCCTGGTCGGCCGCGGCCGGCGCCGCCGGGGGCGGGAAGGCGTCCGGAGTGCTCTTCCCGGGGTCGTACGAGGGTTCGTCACCGGACTGGCGGGCGGGTTCGGGCGCGTGGGCGGGTTCGCGGGAGGGCTGGATCGGAATGCCGCCCGGCGTGGTCCTCTGATGCGCCGGGGGCTCTGGATGCGCCGGCTGCTCTTGAGGCGCCACATGCGCCTGAGACGCCTGCGGTGCCTGCGGTGCCTGAACCTCGTGTTGTTGTTGAGGAACCCGCCCCGCCGACCGCCCCGCCGCCCGCTCCGCCTTCCGCGCCGAGCGCACCGTCTTCCAACGCGCCAAGGTCCCCACCACGAAGACCGTCAGCACGGCGAGGACCATCAGCAGCCCGATCGCCAGCCCCCAGAAGAGCCCGTACTCCGACAGTTGGTCGGCCGGGGTGTTCGGCCAGGCCGCGGCGAGGTCCTTCGGGTCGCCCGCCAGCGAACGCACCGCCTGCGGCGCCCTGCTGAACGTGATGCCGTCGGGCCAGGAGCCCTTGGCGAACAGGCCGGCGAGCCCCGCGGCCACCCAGACCACGAACAACAGGCAGAGACCGAGCCCGAAGACCCCGACGATCAGCCCGTCCGGGACGCCGCCGCCCGAACGGCGCGGACCGGGACGCCCGCCGCCGTTCGGCCCGTACCCCGGTCCGTAACCGTGCTCGTCCCGCACGTCAGGCGACCGTGGACTCGGAGGAGTCGTCGTAGCGCTGTCGCTCGATGAGCGCGGCCCGCTGCTCGGCCTCCCACTCCGCCGCTTCGATCTCCGCCGGGAGCGGATGGGACGATTCCGTCATGGCGCGGTCGGTGAAGACCAAGGGCCGCTCGGCCTCGGTGACCAGGTGTTTGACGACCTGCACGTTGCCGTTGACGTCCCATACCGCGATGCCGGGGGTGAGCGTCGGAATGATCTCCACGGCCCAGCGCGGCAGCCCGAGCACCCGACCCGTCGCCCGTGCCTCGTCGGCCTTCTGCGCGTAGATCGTGCGGGTGGACGCCATCTTCAGGATCGCCGCGGCCTCCTTCGCCGCCGCCCCGTCCACGACGTCCGACAGGTGGTGCACGACCGCGACGAAGGAGAGCCCGAGCCGCCGGCCGAACTTCAGCAGCCGCTGGAAGAGTTGGGCCACGAACGGGCTGTTGATGATGTGCCACGCCTCCTCGACCAGGAAGATGCGCTTCTTCCGGTCGGGGCGGATCCAGGTGTGCTCCAGCCAGACGCCCACGATCGCCATCAGGATCGGCATGGCGATGGAGTTGCGGTCGATGTGCGAGAGGTCGAAGACGATCAGCGGGGCGTCCAGGTCGATGCCGACGGTCGTCGGACCGTCGAACATGCCCCGCAGGTCACCGTCGACGAGCCGGTCCAGCACCAGGGCGACGTCGAGCCCCCAGGCCCGTACGTCGTCTATGTCGACGTTCATCGACTCGGCGGACTCCGCCTCCGGGTGGCGCAACTGCTCGACGATGTCGGTGAGGACGGGCTGCCGGTCGGTGATGGACTCGTTGACGTACGCGTGGGCGACCTTCAGCGCGAAGCCGGAGCGCTCGTCCAGGCCGTGCCCCATGGCGACTTCGATGATCGTGCGGAGCAGCGCGAGCTGGCCGGTGGAGGTGATCGACGGGTCGAGGGGGTTGAGGCGGATGCCGCCGTCGAGCGCGGTCATCGGGTCGAGCCGGATGGGCGTGATGCCCAACTGCTCGGCGACCAGGTTCCACTCGCCGACGCCGTCCTCGCCCTGGGCGTCCAACACCACGACCTGGCGGTCCCGGAACCGGAGCTGGCGCAGGACGTACGTCTTCTCCAGCGCCGACTTGCCGTTGCCGGACTCGCCGAGCACCAGCCAGTGGGGGGCGGGGAGCTGCTGCCCGTACAGCTGGAACGGGTCGTAGATGTAGCCCTTCCCGCTGTAGACCTCACGGCCGATGATCACGCCGGAGTCGCCGAGGCCGGGGGCCGCGGTGGGCAGGTAGACGGCCTGCGCCTGGCCCGTGGAGGTGCGCACGGGCAGCCGGGTCGTCTCGACCTTGCCCAAGACGAAGGACGTGAACGCCTCGGTGACGGCGGACAGCGGATCTCGCACGGTGGCCCCTAACGGCGGATGCCGGTCGCGAACGGCAAGGTGTTCACAAAGGCCCGGTGGTGCTCCCGGTCGCACCATTCGAGCTTCAGATACGACTTGCCGGCCGAGGCCCGGATCGTCCGCTTGTCCCTGGCCAGGGCCTCGGGCGTGCGGGACGACACAGTGATGTACCCGACGAGGTTGACGCCGGCCGCACCGCTGGCGAGATCTTCACCCCGCTGGTCGAGACGGCCGTGGGCGGCGACGTCGCGCGGGTCGACCGTGCGGTTCATCTTGGCGGCGCGGCTGGCGTCGGCCTCGTCGTTGGTCTTCTCGGTCAGCATGCGCTCGATGGCGACCTCGGTGGGTTCGAGGTCCATGGTGACCGCGACGGTGCGGATCACGTCCGGGGTGTGGACGAGCAGCGGGGCGAGGAAGTTGACGCCGACGGGGGTCATCGGCCACTCCTTCACCCAGGCCGTGGCGTGGCACCAGGGCGCGCGGGTGGCGGACTCGCGGGTCTTGGCCTGGAGGTACGTGGGCTCCACGGCGTCGAGCTCCGCGGGCCAGGCGTTGCGCTTGGTCATCGCCTGGATGTGGTCGATGGGGTGGTCCGGGTCGTACATCGAGTGCACCAGGGAGGCGAGCCGGCCCTGGCCCAGCGGCTGGCGGACCCGGATGTCGGCCTCGGCGAGGCGGGCGCAGATGTCGGTGAGCTCGCGGGCCATGACGATGGCGAGGCCGGCGTCCTTGTCGAGGCGGCGGGCCTTGGTGGCCTGTCGGGTGGCGCGGGCCATGGCGTTGGCCTCGGCGGCGAGTTCGCGCGTGTAGTGCATGCAGGCGACGAGGTACGCGCGGTGCTGCTCGCTGGAGGTGGAGACCATGGACTGGAGCTGCTCGTACGAGTCGCGCAGCCAGACCGGGGAGCGCTGGTCGCCGCGCTGGGCGACGTCCTTGGCGTGCGCGTCGGGGTCCGCGGGCAGGGTGCGGGCGAGCATCTGGATGCGGGTGACGAAGCCGTCGCCGTTGGCGACGTGCTTGAGGAGGGTGCCGAAGCGGTCGACGAGGGCTTCTTGGTCCTCGCTGTCGCGCAGGCCGACGCCGGGGCCCTCGATCTCGATCGCGGCGGTGACGGTGCGCCGGTCGGCGTGGAGCAGCACGGCGATCTCGTCGGGGCCGAAGGGCGCGGCGAGCCAGCTGATCCGGCCGATGCCCGGCGGCGGGCCGACCTCCACCTCGCGCCCGTCGAGGCGGGTGCCGGCCTCGGCGGCGGTGGAGCGGTAGGCGGCGTTGGAGCGCACGGTGCGCTTGAAGCTGCGGTTGATCTCGAACCACCGGTAGAAGGTGCGCTGTTTGTACGGGACGTAGACGGCCGCGAGCGCGAGCATCGGGAAGCCCGCGAGCAGCACGATCCGCGGGACGAGGTAGGGGACCAGGAGTCCGCTCATCATGCCGAAGAACGCGCCGGCGACGATCAGGGCGATCTCGCCCGTCTCGCGGTTCTTGCCGATGATCGCGTTCGGCCGGGCCCGGCCGATGAGGTACGTGCGGCGGGGCGCGATGGGATGGGACTGGGTGGTCAACGCCCTCCACCTCCTGTGCTCTTGCGGTTGCTGTGCGGGGTGCTGCTGCCGGACACGCCGGAGGGGCTGCTACGGGGCGGGGGCGCGGCGGCCGGTGCCGCGCCGCCCGTGCCGCCGCCGGTGGGGCGGCTGCCGTGGGCGGCGACGCCGGTGCCGACGGGGTTGGCGGGGCGGGGCGTCGAGCTGCCGCCCTCGGCCTGCGCGCCGCCCGCGCCGCCGCGGGCGCTGTGGGTCTTGATGCCCTGGGAGACGAGGGCGGCGGGGGAGCTGATGACCGCGGCGGCGCGGCCCTCGACGGCGCCCTGGATGCGGTTGTTGCGGGAGGCCACGATCTCGTCGCCGAAGCCGGGCACGAAGCGGTAGATCATCGCGGAGGCCACGATCGCCAGGATGATGATGGCGAGTCCGGAGACGACGGCGGAGACGGAGTCGGGGCCGTCCTGGCCGGCGAGCGCGCCGGCGAGGCCGAGCACGATCAGGATGACCGGCTTGACCAGGATGATCGCGATCATGAGGCCGGCCCAGCGGCGGACGTGTCCCCACATGTTCTTGTCGACGAGGCCGGAGTAGACGACGACGCCGAGGAGCGCGCCGACGTACAGCAGCACGGCGCGGATGAACAGCTCCAGGTAGAGCACGCCGGCGGCGATGATCGTGACGAGGGAGACGACGATCAGCATGATCGGGCCGCCGCCGATGCCGGTGCCCTTCTCCAGGGCTTCGGAGAACGTGCCGAAGAACTGGTCCGTCTGGTCCTTGGTGCCGCCGGCGACGACGTTGGAGATGCTGTCGGTCGCGGAGACCAGGGTGTAGAGGATCAGCGGGGTGAAGGCGGAGGCGAGGACCGTCAGCCAGAGGAAGCCGACGGCCTCGGAGATCGCGGTGAGCAGGGGGACGCCGCGGATGGCCCGCTTGGCGACCGCCAGCAGCCAGATGATCAGCGTCAGGACGGTGGAGGCGGCGAAGACGACCGCGTACTGGGAGAGGAACGTCGTGTTGGTGAAGTCGACCGTGGCGGTGGACTTCACGGCCTTGGCGAGGGTGTCGACGGTCCAGGCGGCGGCGTCGGCGCAGCCGCGGGCGAGGACGTTCAGCGGGGTGAGTTCGTCGACGGGGTTGTTGGTGGTGCTGGCGCCGCCTTCGCCGGTGCCGTTCTCGCACAGGTCCCTGGCCTGGCCCTGGATGAGGCCGCACTGGTCGTTGCCGCCGCTGGGGCGGGGGCTCGGGGAGTTGCCGGGGGACGGCGTCGGCTCCGCGGCGGCGGACGGCGCGAGCACGACGGACGCGACGACGGTCGCGTGGAGGGCCGCGAGGGCGCCCAGGGCGCGCGCGTGGGAGCGGCGGAGCAGTTGGGGGGTGCGGCTACCGGGCATGGGTGAAGCCTCCGTATCCCGCGACGGCGCTGGCGATCTCCTCGGCAGTGGAGGCGCGGTTGTCGCCGTTGACCGGCGTCGGACCTTCCTGCTGGGAGGACGAGGTGATCTTCCAGTCGCCGTCGACCCACTTCAGGTTCTGGGTGAGGGTGAAGTAGGAGGAGGTGACCGGCTTGGTGGACTCGGGACCTGCGAGCCCGATGAGCCCGGTGCACCACACCTCGACCGTGGCCGTGCCGTCCTTCTGGTCGGTCACCTTGGTCCCGATGGGGATGGTGCGGGAGACGAAGGCGAGGCCGTCCGGGGCGGTGCCGTCCGGCCCGAGGCCGACGGCGCCGAGGAACTCGGTGGAGTACGCCTTCGCCAGCTTCGTCAGCAGTTCTTCGGCGACCGCCGGGTCGTGCACGGTCCGCACGATGTCGCCGCGGCTCTTCTCCTGGAACATGCCGTCGGACCCGAGGGCGACGGCGTAGTTCGCCGCCGCGCTCTGTGCGCCCTGGGCGTCCTTCGCGTATCCCGTGGGGATGCCCGTCCCCGCCGCCTTGCCCTTCACGGGCTTGACGCCCGTCGGCGCGGTGGGGGCCGCCTCCCGGCCCTTGGCGCCGTCGCCTTCGCCGCCGCCCCCGCCGTCGTCGCCGCCCCGGTTGGCGAAGGCGATCGCGGCGATGAGCAGCACGACGACGCCGACGACGGTGATGAGGGAGCGGGAGGTGCGGACGGGGCGGCGGGCGGCGCCGTAGCCGTCGTCCCCGCTGCCGGGCAGGCGGGTGCGGGTCTGGCCCGTGCCGCCGTAGGGGTCGTCCGGGTCGCTCCCGCCCGTGCGGTACCCGTGATCGTCGCCGTGGTTCATGGCGCCGCCTCTCCCTCGTGTCCCTCGTGCTCGCCCACGCGCCCGGGTACGCCGTCGTGCCCGGTGCGGGTGCCGTGTCCGGGGTGGGACGTCGTACGGCACGGTTCGGTGCCCGTGCCGCCGTCGTACGACGCTGGTGGTCGTACGGCGGTGCGCGCGGACGCGCTGTGGTGTCTCGACGTCAGGCGCAACGGGGACGTCGGCTCGGACGTCGGCTGGGACGTCGGCTGGGACATCGGCTGGGACATCGGGGGGACGCAACCTCTGAGGGTGGGCCGGGCTCGCTCGGGGAGGAGTGCGGATGGGGGAGTGCGGGCTTGGGTCTACGGGCTGATGGGGAGTGAGGTCACACGGCCATCCCGTAGACGATGGTGAACAGGGTCCCCAGGGAGCCGATGATGAAGACGCCGGTCAGTCCCGCGACGATCAGGCCCTTGCCCTGCTCCGCGCTGAACGTGTCCCGGAGCGCGGTCGCGCCGATGCGCTGCTTGGCCGCCCCCCAGATCGCGATGCCGAGGCAGATGAGGATGGCCACGGCCATCACCACCTCGATCATCACCCGTGCTTCGTTGCCCAGACTCCCGAACGGGCCCCAGTTCGGGGCGATACCGCCGATGATGGTGTTGATGTCGCCCTTTTCGGCTGCCAGGATCATGTGTAACTCACCGCCCCTGTCGGGTCTTTCGCCGCCCGTGCCCCTCGGCATGGGCCATCGCTCTATCTTCGCTGATGAAACCGCCCGCGTATGCCGACTTGGCGGGTCTCTTTACCCGATCTCCGCACGTATGACCGATGATCGCCGCTCTGACCTGCGGCGAAGCGGATCGGATCGGGTCGGAGTCATGGCGAGGAGCCCGTATTGTCACTCTGTGTATCACGCTGCGTGACTCCGGGCAATGACTGTCGTTGTTCCACCTTTGGGGCGCTCCTCACGTTTCGTCCGCGCGGTGTCCGCTTTGTTTGCCGCGCTGGTGCGTCGTCATGTGGTGAACGGGGCGGGGGCGGTAAGGGTGCCCGGGGGTGCGGCGGTGCCCATGGTCGCGCCGGCCCGATGGCCGGGACAGGGCGCACGGGGAGCGCAGGGTGGGAGGCGGCGGGCGGGCGCCGCCGGGCGGTGGCGGGTCGAGGGGGTCGGCGTGCGAAGGCGCGCTTCCCCGGCCGCCTCCTGAAAGCCCGGTCGTCGACCTACACTGACGCGAAGTGGACTCCGGTGGCGGGAAGGGCGGTTGACGGTGCGTAAGGCATGGGTTGTCGCGGGCCTCTCCGTCGGGGTGTGCATGGCCTTCCTCGCGCTGCTCTTCGTCGGGACCTTCACCATCGCGGGCGGGGCCTTCGGGGCCGGGGCCGGGGCGCAGGGCAAGTCCGTCGCCCTCGCCAAGGGCGCTGTCCCGGCGCGGTACCAGGCGCTGGTGCAGAAGTGGGGCAATCTGTGCCCCGCGATCAACCCGGCGCTGCTGGCCGCGCAGCTCTACCAGGAGAGCGGGTGGAACCCCCGGGCGCAGAGCCACGCGGCGGCCCAGGGCATCGCCCAGTTCATCCCGGGCACCTGGGCGGCGCACGGCATGGACGGGGACGGGGACGGGGACCGGGACGTCTGGGACCCGGCCGACGCGATCCCGTCCGCCGCTTCGTACGACTGCAAGCTGGCCGGGTACGTGAAGAAGGCGCCGGGCGACCCGACGGCGAACATGCTCGCCGCGTACAACGCGGGCGCGTACGCCGTCATCAAGTACGGCGGGGTGCCGCCGTACAAGGAGACCCAGCACTACGTGAAGATCATCCGCACCCTGGAGAAGAGCTTCGCGAAGCCGGTCGGGCGGGTGGATCCGTCCCGGCAGGCCGCGGGGGCGATCAACTTCGCGCAGCAGAAGCTCGGCACCAAGTACCTGTGGGGCGGCAACGGAACCCCCGAGCAAGACGGGCGGTTCGACTGCTCGGGGCTGACGCAGGCGGCGTACCGGACGGTGGACATCGAGCTGCCGCGGGTGGCGAACGACCAGTACAACGCCGGTCCGCACCCTTCGCGGGACGAACTGCTCCCGGGTGACCTGGTGTTCTTCTCGGACGACTTGACCAATTCGCGGGCCATCCGGCACGTGGGGCTCTACGTCGGTGGCGGGTACATGATCAATGCACCGCGACCGGGGGCCGTGATCCGCTTCGACAAGATCGACACCCCGGACTACTTCGGGGCCACCCGGGTCACCGAGGAGGGCGCGAAAGCGCTGCCCAAGCACCCCCCGACGGCCTGACGGGGCGTCCGGGGTGGCCGGAAGTCGCCTGATGGCCCCGGCCCTGAGCTGCGGCGATCTATCTCTCTTCGGTAACGTCATGGTGATCGTTCGGTGGAGAGTGGAACGCGGGCGGCCGGTTGACCGTTCCCTGGGAGCGGAGGCACCGCGAAAGACGATGCAGGATCCGCGACGGACGTGCGACCGTCACCACACGCTGATCACGGGGGTGCAGGGCGAGCGGCGCGCGCGGGCGCGCCGCCGTTCACGACAGGGCAATTGAGGCCGGTAGAAGGCCGAGACAAGGCAAGGGGCCGCATCAGATGGCTGGACTCGCCCCGGGGGTCTCCCCGGCGGAGTCGGAGGTGGGTTTCTCCCTCGCGGAGTCGAGTGGGGCCTCGGGGCCCGACGTCGACCTGCTCCACGGCATCAACGACCTCGCGAAGGCCGCCCCGCCGTGGTTCGACCGGATCATGGGCTTCGTCGGCGAGTTCGGCATCATGTTCGGACTCGTCGCCCTCGGCTTCTGGGCCTGGTGGCTGCTGCGCTCCCGCGGCACGGTCGAGGACTCGGTCTCCGGCGCCGCCGCGGTGGTGTGGGCGCCGCTGGCCGCGGCGGTCGCGCTGGTGATCAACATCCCCATCCGCGAGCTGGTGGAGCGGCCACGGCCGTTCGTCCACGACAAGTCCCTTGAGGTCCTCGTCGAGGGCAAGACGGACTTCTCCTTCGTCAGCGACCACTCGACGATGGCGATGGCGATCGCCGTCGGCATCTTCCTCGCCCACCGCAAGCTCGGCTTCGTCGCGCTCGGGCTCGGCTTCCTGGAGGGCTTCCTCCGGATCTACATGGGCGTGCACTACCCGACCGACGTGATCGGCGGCTTCGCGCTCGGCACGGCGGTCACCCTGCTCCTGGCGCCCCTCGCACAGCTCCTGCTGACGCCGGTGACGCGGGCGATCGCCGGCTCGAACAAGGCGGGATGGATGGTGCGCTCCAAGAAGGCGGCGTCCGGCGCGGACGGCCGACGCCAGGCGGAGCCCCTCGACATCCCGGAGCCGCGGACGGACGGCCCGCGCGACAAGGGCCTCGCGGCGTAGCCGCCTGCGGCGGTGCTCGGCCGGGGCGCCTCGGGGTGCCCCCGCCATGCCCCGCCCGGCTGGCCGGGGCTGGCGCCGCGCTTCTTCTCGGGGCCGCTTCAAGAGGGCCGTCGCCCAGCCTTCGCGGGCGCGGTTCGGCCGTGCGGCGAGCTGCGTTACGGCGTCTGCGGGCCGTCTGTGGCTTGTCGCGCAGTTCCGCCCCCCATGACCCAGAGGGCATGGGGGGCGGAACTGCGCGAACAGCCACAGACGGGCCGTGGAGACCGGCGTTCCCGCAGAGCAACGGCGGCTAGGTCCGAAGGCCGAAGAATCAGCGGCGGTTGCGGTGGCGGCGGATGATGTAGATCGCGCCGGCCGCGCCGAGGATTCCCGTCGCGCCGACGGAGAGCGAGCTCTCTATCGGGCCCTCCGGCTTGGACGCGACCGGCGCGGCCGTGGCCGTGCCGGTCAGCAGGGGGAGGGCGAGCGCGGTGGAAGCGGCGGCGGTGGCTATTCGACCGGCCGTGGCCAGGGGTGCGGGCATGGCGCGTCCTTAGAACGACGTGACGTTGCGAGGCGGCGGGACGGACGGGTACGGGCCGCGAACGGCACCGTCGTCCAGGGGTCCCGTAATCCAGCGCACCCGCACCCGCCCCGCCCGGCCATCCAGCCGCGCCCGTCCGGGCGACGCGCCGCCGTCGGCGCCCCGGTCAGAGGGACTGGGGGAAGGCGAAGACGCCCTCGGGGTCGTACTGCCTGCGCAACCGCCCCAGCCGGTCCGCCGCCGGGCCGAAGTACGCCGTGCGCCAGCCGCTCAGCGTCGCGTCGGCGTAGTTCTGGTACGCCGCGCCGGAGACGTGACCCCGCATCGCGCCGTGCGCGTCCCGCAGCCAGGAGCGTTCGGCCGCGCCCGCCGTCCCCTGCGCCCACGAGGCGAGGTACTGCACCAGCACCCGCGAGCGCCGGTGGACGAAGGACGTGGCCAGCGGATCCACCCGGTTGACCGCGCCGCCGAGCGCAGTGAGCTGGATCGAACCCTCGCCGCGCCCCGTCGGGAGCCGGGTGAACCGCTCGGTCCGCGCGATCAGCTCCCGTACCGCCGCGGCCGAAACCTCCCGGTCGAAGAAGTCGGACGCGGCGGCGTACGTCTCGCGCCCCAGCGCGCCCGCCCTGCTGCGGCCCGGGACCGCCCCCGGCAGCGCGCACTCCTCCGCGCTGCGGGTCGAGCAGCCCGCGTACCCGAGCATGGCGGCGAGGTGCGGGCGGGTGCGTAGCGACACGGACGACGCGCTGGAGCCCGCGGCGTCGGCGAGCCGGTCGACGGCGTTGCGCACGGTGCCCTCCGTCCCGAAGGAGCACACGGCGACCGAGAGGCGCGGCGCCGCCCCGCCCGCACTGCCCGCGGTCAGGTGCGCGGCGGACCAGGTCTCGTCCGGCTGGTCGGGCCCCCAGCGCTGCCAGGCCGTCAGCACGGCCGCCGCCTTCCGCCACGGCCAGCTCAGATGGGCCACGACGAGCGGCGGCGCCGGATGCGTGCGGAACCGCAGCTCCGTCACGACGCCGAAGGAGCCGTGGCCCGCGCCGCGCAGCGCCCAGAAGAGGTCCCCGTCCCGGTCGGCGCCGATCCGCCGCACCTGCCCGTCGGCGGTGACGACCGTGGCCCCGGTGAGGCTGTCGCAGGTCAGCCCGTACGCCCGGGAGGTCACCCCGTGCCCGCCGCCGAGCGCGAGACCGGAGACGCCGACGGACGCGCAGGAGCCGGCGGGCAGGGTGCGGCCCCGGGCGCCCAGCGCTCGGTAGACGGAGACGAGCCGTGCGCCGGCGCCGATCGTCGCGGCGTCGGAGCCGCCGGTGGTGACGCGGTCCAGCGGCGATACGTCGATGACGAGCCGGCCGTCGCCGGAGGAGTGGCCGGCGTAGGAGTGGCCGCCGCTGCGGACGGAGACGGGGACGCGGTGGGCGCGGGCGTAGCGCAGGCACTCCTGGACGTCGGCGGGGCCGGACACGTACGCGACGGCTGCGGGCCTGAGGGAGTCGAACCGGGTGTTGTAGAGCTGGCGCGCGGTCGAGTAGTCGGCGTCGTCGGGGAGCACCAGCCTGCCTTCGAGGCCGCGGCCGAGCGCCCGCAGGTCGCGGGCTGGGGACGGGGAGGGGCGGGAGCCCTGCGGCGGGGACGGGGACGTGCGCGGCGACGGCACGGTGGTCGCGGGGGCCGACCCCGACGGCGGCGCGCCGGTGGAGCCCCGCTCCTTGGTGCAGGCGGCGGTCGTCGCGAGGGCGACCGCGGTCGTGAGCAGCGCACGCCGATCCATCGGACCTCCTGGGCGTTCCGAGCGTTCTGGTGGTGCTCTTCGTGACCAGACGCACCGAAGGCGCCGTGAGGTTTCGCGGCCCGGCGCGGAAGTCGTGCGGGTGGACGCCGTCGATCCGGGTTTCAGGCGGCGGGCTGCGCTGCGGCGTGCGCGGTGGCGTCCGTACGGGCCCGGTCCCGCGAGCGGCGGGCCGGCCCGCTCCAGCCGCAGTCGCAACGGGCCAGCGCGAAGGAGCCGCGTTCCGTCGTCGAAGTGCGGTGGGGGGACGTGGGGGTGGAGGTGGGGGCGGGGCCGTCTTCCGTGGGGGCATGCGGTGGCACGGTTCCACGGTACTGGCCGCCGGCGCCCGTAGACAGTGCCGGTGGCGCCGCCGGCGTGACGGCGGCCCCCCGCGGTCGTTAGTGAGGACGGGTGGAGGTCTCTCGCAAACGAACGTGTCGAATCAGCGATCAGCGGTTTCGGTGTTGGTTGGGGGTCACAGGCCATGGTGGAGCAGCGGCAGGGGCGCAAGGGCGGGGCGGTCGTCGTCTCCGCGGCCGTCTTGGGAGCGTTCGCCGTCACCGGCTGCGCGGGCGGCGACGGTGCTTCGGGCCAGGCAGTGGCGGACGACCGACCCAGCTCGCGCGCGGTCAGCGATCGCGCGGTGCTCACCGCCGCGGACGCCCTCGTCGCGGCCGGCAGCGCCCGGGCGCGCACGTCGATGGAGACGGCGTCCGGCGGCACCCGGGTCACGATCCAGGGCGAGGGCGGCTACGACTTCCGCCGGGTGGTGGGGCAGCTCACGGTCGTGCTGCCCAGGGACCCGGCCGGCGCGGAGGAGCACCGTCCGGTCACCGAGCTGATGACCCCGGACGCGCTCTACATGAAGAACCGCGGTGCGGGGGTGCCCGCCGACAAGTGGGTGCGGATCGACACCGCGACCGTCCAGGACGGGAACCTGGTCACGGGCGGTGCGACGGACCCGCTGGCGGCGGCGGAGCTGCTGCGGGGGGCGCGCGAGGTGTCGTACGTCGGCAGCGAGCGCGTCGAGGGCGTGTCGGTGCAGCACTTCCGGGGGCGTACGGACATCGCGGAGGCGGCCCGGGCCGCCCGGTCGCCGGTGCGCACGGCGCTGGAGGCGGCGGCGAAAGGGTTCACCACGGTGACGGTGCCGTTCGACGCGTACGTGGACGAGGAGGGGCGGCTGCGGAAGGTGAAGCACCGCTTCAGCTTCAGCAACGGCAGGACGACCGTGGCCGTGACGTCGACCACCGTGCTGTTCGACTTCGGGGCGCCGGTGGCCGTGCGGCTGCCGGACCAACGGGACATTTATGCGGGAAGAATCAGGGCCTAAATGGTCCGGACGTGCCATGCGCGGTCCGTGCATCGCTCCCTACGCTAGGAAGTCGACACCGGAGGAAGAGGTGAATGCACGTGGCTCCGCCCAGTACGACGTTGGTCCAGGACCACGTGGCCCTCGCCGAGATCGAGCTGTGCGGTGAGTTGATCATCGCGGCGTCCGCCGCGGACGGGGAGCGGCTGAGCCCGGCCCGTATCGACGAGGTGCTGAAGGTCGCCACCGAGCGGGCGGCGCTCGGCCGACAGGACTGACGGACCGCGACCGGAACGACGGACGGCCCGACCGGACGACTGGACAGTCATCCGGAACGGGCATCCGGAACAGGCAATCGGAACGGTCGATGGGCGGGGACGCAGTGCGTCCCCGCCCGTCGGTGCGCTTGCGGGTGCGTCCGTGAGGACCGCGGGTGCGCAGGTCGACGCGTCAGGTGCGCATCATCCGGGCGATCGCCTTGGTGGCCTCCTCGACCTTCGCCTCGATCTCGTCGCCGCCCTTGACCGCCGCGTCGGCGACGCAGTGGCGCAGGTGCTCTTCGAGGAGTTGGAGGGCGAAGGACTGGAGGGCCTTCGTGGACGCCGAGACCTGGGTGAGTATGTCGATGCAGTAGACGTCCTCATCCACCATGCGCTGGAGGCCGCGGATCTGGCCCTCGATCCGGCGCAGGCGCTTGAGGTGCTCGTCCTTCTGCTTGTGGTAGCCGTGGATGCCGCGGTCGTGGTCGGTGACCGGGGCATCGGCGGGGTGGGTCTCGGTGACCGGGGGGCCGGCCGCCTCGGTGGTCGTCATCGGGTCCTCCCGTTGTCCTGGCGTGCTACGTGCTCGTGGTGGCGTGCTTCGTGCGCTCGTCGTGCGCGGCATGCGGGGTTCGTATACCCCTCATGGGTATATGGTACCGGGTCGTGCGTGATCACGGAGGAAAGCGTTTCACGAGGCACCGGCCCGGTGGACGGCTTCGTGACCTGCTCGGGGGAGTGCTCGGGCGGCCGGAGGGGAAGGTGCCACGGGGGGCCGTGCCGGTCGGGGCCGCCCATCGGCGACACTGAAGAACGCCGGTTCGCCGCGGCCGGATGAATGCGCCTAGCATCAGCCTGTCCGAATCCAGCGCACCACAGGGACCTCACGTGCGATTTCGTCTGACCCCACGGGAGACGAGCTTCTACGACATGTTCGCGGCCTCCGCGGACAACATCGTGACGGGCTCGAAGCTCCTGATGGAACTGCTCGGGGCCGACGCTTCCTCCCGGAGTGAGATCGCGGAGCGGATGCGGGCCGCGGAACACGCGGGTGACGACGCCACCCATGCCATCTTCCACCAGCTCAACTCCTCCTTCATCACGCCCTTCGACCGCGAGGACATCTACGCCCTCGCGTCGTCCCTCGACGACATCATGGACTTCATGGAGGAGGCCGTCGACCTGGTCGTCCTCTATCAGGTCGAGGAACTCCCCAAGGGCGTCGAGCAGCAGATCGAGGTGTTGGCCCGGGCCGCCGCGCTGACGGCCGAGGCGATGCCGCACCTGCGGACCATGGAGAACCTCACCGAGTACTGGATCGAGGTCAACCGGCTGGAGAACCAGGCGGACCAGATCCACCGCAAGCTCCTGGCCACGCTCTTCAACGGCAAGTACGACGCCATCGAGGTGCTGAAGCTGAAGCAGATCGTGGACGTCCTGGAGGAGGCGGCGGACGCCTTCGAGCACGTCGCGAACACCGTGGAGACCATCGCGGTCAAGGAGTCCTGACCTCCGTGGACACCTTCGCCCTGGTCGTGACGATCGCCGTCGCGCTCGGATTCACCTACACCAACGGCTTCCACGACTCCGCGAACGCCATCGCGACCTCCGTCTCCACGCGGGCGCTGACCCCGCGCGTCGCGCTGGTGATGGCCGCGCTGATGAACCTCGCGGGCGCGTTCCTCGGGCAGGGCGTGGCCAAGACCGTCAGCGAGGGGCTGATCGAGACCCCGCAGGGCAGCAAGGGGATGGGCATCCTCTTCGCCGCCCTCCTCGGCGCCATCGTCTGGAACCTCGTCACCTGGTACTTCGGGCTGCCGTCGTCCTCGTCGCACGCCTTGTTCGGCGGCATGGTCGGGGCGGCGCTGGCCGGTGGCACGGAGGTCATCTGGTCCGGTGTGCTGGAGAAGATCGTCATCCCGATGTTCGTCTCGCCGCTGGTCGGGCTGGTGGCGGGGTACCTGGTGATGGTCGCCATCCTGTGGATCTTCCGTAGGGCGAACCCGAACAAGGCCAGGCGCGGCTTCCGGATCGCGCAGACCGTCTCCGCCGCGGCGATGGCCCTCGGACACGGCCTCCAGGACGCCCAGAAGACGATGGGCATCGTGGTGATGGCGCTGGTCATCGCGGACGTCCAGCAGTCCGGCGACGAGATCCCGGTCTGGGTGAAGATCGCCTGTGCGGTGATGCTGTCGCTGGGCACGTACGCCGGCGGCTGGCGGATCATGCGGACGCTGGGGCGCAAGATCATCGAGCTGGACCCGCCGCAGGGCTTCGCCGCCGAGACGACCGGCGCCTCGATCATGTTCGGCTCGGCGTTCCTCTTCCACGCGCCGATCTCCACCACCCACGTCATCACCTCGGCGATCATGGGCGCGGGCGCCACGAAGCGGGTGAACGCGGTGCGCTGGGGCGTCGCCAAGAACATCGTCATGGGGTGGTTCATCACGATGCCGGCCGCGGCGGCGGTCGCCGCGCTGAGCTACGGCGTGGTGTGGCTGGTGTTCGGCTGACAGCTGGGCGGGGGCTGCGGCCCCGGCCCGGTGCGCGTGGTGCGTAGCGGGGTGGGTACGGCGGGCAGCACTTCAGGCGCGTATACGGGTCCACGGCACTTCAGGCACCGCGTACGAGGAGCGCGACGGGCGCGGAGGGCAGGCGCGTACGGATCGCACCGCGCCCCTTGGACGTAGGCGCACCCCTGGACGTAGGCGCACCCCTCCGAGAACGCAAGCGGGCCCGCCCCCGGGAAGGAAGTGGGGGCGGGCCCTTCGTCTTGCGGTGGCACCGCCATGCAGCACCGCAGGACGGCTGGAGCGGCTGGCGCGTACGGACTCGTGGGGCCCTCGGGCCCGCTGGTCCCGTACGCGCCGGGGCAGCCGGGGCTCGCGCGACCGGGGCTTGCTCAGCCGGGGCTCGTGCGACCGGAGCTCGCGCAGCCGGGGGCTTGCTCAGCCGAAGCGACCGGAGATGTAGTCCTCGGTGGCCTGGACGGACGGGTTGGCGAAGATCCGCTCCGTGTCGTCGATCTCGATCAGCTTGCCGGGCTGGCCCACGGCCGCCAGGTTGAAGAAGGCGGTGCGGTCGGAGACCCGGGCCGCCTGCTGCATGTTGTGGGTGACGATGACGATGGTGAAACGCTCCTTCAGCTCCCCGATCAGATCCTCGATCGCGAGGGTCGAGATCGGGTCGAGCGCCGAGCAGGGCTCGTCCATCAGCAGCACCTCGGGCTCGACCGCGATGGCGCGGGCGATGCACAGCCGCTGCTGCTGACCGCCGGAGAGGCCGGAACCCGGCTTGTTGAGCCGGTCCTTGACCTCGTTCCAGAGGTTGGCGCCCCGCAGGGACTTCTCCACCACGTCCGCGAGCTGGTTCTTCTTGTACGAGCCGTTGAGGCGCAGCCCCGCCGCGACGTTGTCGAAGATCGACATGGTCGGGAACGGGTTCGGCCGCTGGAAGACCATGCCGACCGTGCGGCGCACGGCGACCGGGTCCACGGAGGAGGCGTACAGGTTCTCGTCGTCGAGCATCACCTTGCCCTCGACCCGGCCGCCGGGGGTGACCTCGTGCATCCGGTTGAGGGTGCGCAGGAACGTCGACTTGCCGCAGCCGGAGGGGCCGATGAAGGCCGTCACCGAGCGGGGCTCCACGGTCATCGAGATGTCCTCGATCGCCTTGTGGGAGCCGTAGTAGGCGGTCAGTCCGCTGACGTCGATTCGCTTGGCCATGAGTTCAGTTCACTTCCCAGTTGCCGCGCGTCAGCGGCCGGTCTTCGGGGCCTTCCAGCGGGCGATGCCGCGGGCCACCAGGTTGAGGATCATGACGAAGGCGATCAGGACCAGGGCGGCGGCCCAGGCGCGGTCGTACGACGCCTCGCTGCCGACCCGGTACTGCTCCCAGATGTAGAACGGGAGCGAGGACTGGGCCCCTTCGAACGGGTTGGTGTTGATCAGCTGGCTGCCGAAGACCAGCAGCATGATCGGGGCGGTCTCGCCGGCGATGCGGGCGATCGCGAGCATCACACCGGTGGTGATGCCGCCGAGCGCGGTCGGGATGACCACCTTCACGATGGTGCGCCACTTCGGTACGCCGAGGGCGAGGGACGCCTCGCGCAGCTCGTTCGGCACGAGCTTCAGCATCTCCTCCGTGGAGCGGACGACGACCGGGATCATCAAGATCGCCAGCGCCAGCGCGCCCATCAGGCCGGACGGGCTCAGCTCGAACATCAGCATGATGGAGAGGAGGAAGAGGCCGGCGACGATCGACGGGATGCCCGTCATGACGTCGACGAAGAACGTCACGGCCTTGGCCAGCGCGCCCTTGCCGTACTCGACCAGGTAGATCGCGGTCAGCAGGCCGATCGGCACCGAGATGAGGGTGGCGAGGCCGACCTGCTGGAGGGTGCCGACGATGGCGTGGTAGACGCCGCCGCCCGCCTCGAAGCCGGGCACGCCGGCCATGGAGTGGGTCAGGAAGTACCCGTCGAGGACCTGCACGCCCCGGCTGACCGTCACCCAGATCAGCGAGCACAGCGGGATGACGGCGAGGATGAAGCAGACCCAGACGACGCTGGTCGCCAGCTTGTCCTTGGCTTGGCGCTTGTTCTCCACCACGGAGGTCGCCGCGTACGAGAGGGCCACGAAGAAGAGCGCGGAGAGCAGTCCCCACTGGATCTTGCTGTGCCAGCCGGCGACCGCGCCGAGGCCGCAGCCCAGGGCGATGCCGGCGGCGGCGAAGCCGACCGGGGCCCAGCGGGGGAGGGACCGGCCGCTGAGGCCGGCCGGGGCGATCGCGCCGGCGGGCGTGGGCGTGCTGTCGTGCAGTGCTGTCTGGCTCATGCGTTGGCCCCCGAGTACTCCTTGCGGCGGGCGATGATCATGCGGGCCCCGCCGTTGACCAGCAGGGTGAGGATGAAGAGGACGAGGCCGGAGGCGATCAGGGCGTCCCGACCGAGCTCGTTGGCCTCGTCGAACTTCGCGGCGATGTTCTGGGCGAACGTGCCGCCGCCGGGGTTGAGCAGGTGCCCGGAGATGATGAAGCTCGGCGACAGCACGGTCGCCACCGCCATCGTCTCGCCGAGTGCCCGGCCGAGGCCCAGCATCGAGGCCGAGATCACGCCGGAGCGGCCGAAGGGCAGCACCGACATCCGGATGACCTCCCAGCGGGTGGCGCCGAGCGCCAGCGCGGCCTCCTCGTGCATCTTCGGGACCTGGAGGAAGACCTCGCGGCTGACGCTGGTCACGATCGGCAGGATCATGATCGCGAGCAGGATGCCCACGGTGAACAGCGAGCGCGCGACGCCGATCTCGGTCTTCTCGAAGATGTACGTCCAGCCGAAGTAGTCGTCCAGCCAGAGGTTGAGCCCCTCCAGGTACGGAACGAGGAAGAGCGCGCCCCAGATGCCGTAGATGATCGACGGCACGGCGGCGAGCAGGTCGACGACGTACGCGATGGGCGCGGCGAGCTTGCGGGGCGCGTAGTGCGAGATGAAGAGCGCGATGCCGACGGCGATCGGGACCGCGATGACCATCGCGATGACCGAGCTGACGACCGTGCCGAAGAGCAGCACCGCGATGCCGAACACCGGCGGGTTGCCCGCGGGGTTCCAGTCGAACGTGGTGAGGAAGTTGCCCTCGTTCTCGGAGAGCGCGATGGCGGCGCGGTAGGTGAGGAACGCCGCGATCGACGCCATGATCACCAGGAGCAGGATGCCCGAGCCGCGGGACAGGGCGAGGAACACCTTGTCGCCGGCGCGCCCGGTCGAGGAGCTCTTCGCGGCGAGGGAGCCGGCGGGGCCGCCGCGGGGGGCACGGTCGCCGGCGCCGGGCCGGCCGTCACGGCCGGGGGGCAGGGGGTCCTGGGGTTCTATGGGTGTCGTGGAAGCCATGGTCTTTCCGGTCTGTGTGGGGGAGCGGGCTCCCCTGGCGGCGGTGCACCGGATGGGCGGACGGGTGCGGATGCGGACACGGAGCGGGTGGGGGCGGACGGTGGGTGGGGGGATGGGGCGCGGTCTGCGGTCTTCGGTGCGGCCCGGCGGGCGCGGACAGGCGGAGGGTGGTCGAGCCCTCCCCCCCCGCCTGTCCTGTTCCGTTGTGGTCCTGAGCGGTCCCGGTGGGCCGCGGCGCCCGGCCTACGGCCTACGACTTGCGGGTCTCGGGCGTCCGAGCCCGGGGCTCGGGCGTCCGGGTCCGGGTCAGTTCAGGCCGGCGACGGTCTCGCGGACCTTCGCGTTGATCTCGGCCGGGATCGGCGCGTAGCCCGCGTTCGACAGGACCTTCTGGCCCTCCTCGCTCGCGGTGTACGTCAGGAAGGACTTGACCGTGCTGAGGGTCTCGGGCTTGTTGCCGGTGTCGCAGACGACCTCGTACGTCACCAGGATGATCGGGTAGGCGCCGTCGGCCTTGGTGGCGTAGTCCAGCTCCAGGGCGAGGTCCTTGCCGGTGCCCTTGACCTTGGCGGCGGCGATGGCCTTGGAGGCGTTCTCCGAGGTGGCCTTGACGGGGGCCGCGGCGCCCGTCGCGATGTCGACGGTCGGGATGGACTGCGAGGTGGCGTACGAGAGCTCGAAGTAGCCGATCGCGCCTTCGACCTGCTTGACCTGGGCTGCGACGCCGGAGGAGCCGGAGGCGGCCTGGCCGCCGGGCGCCGGCCACTTCTTCTCGGCCTCGTACGGCCAGTCGGCCTCGGCGGTGGCGCCCAGGTACTTGCCGAGGTTCTGGGTGGTGCCGGAGTCCTCGGAGCGGTGGAACGCCTGGATCGCCTTGTCCGGCAGGGACTTGCCCTCGTTGAGCTTGGCGATCGCCGGGTCGTTCCACTTGGTGATCTTGCCGTTGAAGATCTTGGCGACGGCGGAGGCGTCCAGGGTCAGGTCGTCGACGCCGGGCAGGTTGTAGCCGATCGCGATCGGGCCGCCGACCATGGGCAGGTTGATGCCCTGGCCGCCCTTGCACATCTTCTTGGACTCGGCGACCTCTTCGGGCTTGAGCGCCGAGTCGGAGCCGGCGAAGCCGACGGTGCCCTGGTTGAAGGCGACGATGCCCTCGCCGGAGGACGAGGACTTGTAGTTGATCTCCACGCCGGAGCAGGCGGCCATGTAGTTCTTCACCCACAGGTCCATGGCGTTCTTCTGAGCGCTGGAACCGGAAGCGAGGAGCTTGCCCTTGGCGCCGTCGCAGGAGATGTTCGACGCTGCGTTGCTCTTGCCGCCGCCGCTGGCGCTGCCCGTGTTGTCGTCCGAACCACACGCCGTGAGGACCAGGGCACCGGTCACAGCGAGGGCACCGAGCGCGGTGGCGCGAAGCCCGTTCTTGCGCTGAAGCTTCACTTTCGGGTGTTTCCTTCCAGGAGCCGCCTGGGCGCTGGCCGTTGCCGGGACCTTGGGCGGCGTGTGTCGGGGGATGGGGCCACCGGCTCCGTGCCGGTCACCTCGTAGGGCCGAAATTAAGCAGATCAGGTGAAGTGCCCCAAGGTGGCGAGTGAACGGGAGGTGAACCGTGCTGGGCGGCTGGGTAATCGTGCCGAGCCACCCCGGAAGGGGCCGGTCCGCGCGTGTGGCCTGGGGTGTTGTCGCGCTACGGGTAAGTGCATGGTTCACGGGGTTCGTACGGGGAGGGGGGCGTCGGAGGGTGTCACCGAGCGCAACCTAGCGCGCTGCGGGGGGTGTCGTGACGGCCGTTACCCGTACGAGTGGCGGGCGTTCGGGCGAGACGCTCGGATGGGTTGACGCGGCGTTTCGGCGGGGGCAGCGCGGCGCGGGGCTTCCGGCGGGGGTGTGCGGCGGGTGCGCGGGGCTTCCGGCGGGTGCGCGGGGCCGGGTGCGTACGCCGGGTGCGTGCGACGCGGTCCGTGGGGTCAGGTGCTCACGGCGGACAGCAGGTCCGTGACCAGCTCCCGGTCCCGCTCCTGGGTGAGCCGCGCCCGGGCCTCGTCCGGGGGGAGCCAGACGATCCGGTCCACCTCGCTGTTGGGTGCGAAGGCGCCGCCCGTCGCCTCGGCGGCCCAGTAGCGCACCTCCTTGGGGCGTCCCTCGACCCGGTAGTGCGCGGTCGGCAGCGCGGGCCCGAGTGCACACGTCATCCCGGTCTCCTCCAAGACCTCCCGGAGTGCGCCGGCGTGCGGGGGCTCACCGCGTTTGAGCTTGCCCTTGGGGTGCGACCAGTCGTCGTACTTGGGACGGTGGACGACGCAGATCTCCAGGTGGTGGGCGGAGTCGCGGGGCGCGCGGCGCCACAGGACGCAGCCCGCGGCGAAGATGGGCGCGCCCTGGTCGGGGGCGTCCCGTTCGCGGCTTTCGGCGCTGGTCACGGGAGCCTCGCCGACAGCGCGACGGCGCCCGGCCAGACGTCCTGGAAGGCGAACCGCGCGGCTTCGACCTCGTGGCGCTGGTCGGCGTGGAGCACCCCGAGGGCGTACGCCGTGGCCGGGGAGATGCGCGGGGTGCGCGCAGCCGCGGCGGCGGCTTCGGCGGCCTCCGCCGCGTCGCGGTGGCGGTCGAGCAGCCGGCCGGCGCGGGCGAGGACGTCCGCGGTGGCGTTCGGGCGCAGCGGCACCAGCACCTCCAGCGCGTAGCGGTGCAGCCGCAGCAGTCGGCGGACCTGGTGCCAGGGGGCGTCCTGCGCCTCTTCGGCGGGCGCCGGGGCCAGACCGTACACCAGCGCGTCCGCGTTGTACGGGTGGCCGGCGCGGCTGAGGGGGAGCGTGGTGACGGCCTCCAGCAGCCGGCGCTCGGTCGTCTCCGCGGCGGGGAAGAGGGAGTCCTCGGCGCGGGCGGTGGCGACCGGTCCGAGGGGGAGTTCGGAGGCGAGTACGGCGACGGCGTCGGCGACCGCGTGGAAGCGGGCGGAGCCGAGGGCCTGGAGCGCGGCGGAGTGGGCCCGGGTCCTGGCCAGCGTCAACTGGCGTTCCAGGAGTGCGCCGGCGCGGGTGGCTCCGACGGTGAGGGCGCCGGCGCGGGACGCGGTGGTGGTCGCGGTCGCCGTGGGCTCACCGTGGGGCGGCTCCGCGGGCAGTACGTGCCGGGCCGCGGCCTCGTTGCGGGCGGCGGGGAGCGGGGTCGGGGCGGCGCCGGAGAGCCTGGTCAGGGCGTCGAGGAGGCGGGTCAGCCGAGAGGTGCAGGCGTGTTCCTGGGCGAGCGTGGTGGACAGCCAGGCCAGCTCCGTGCGCAGCCCGTCCGCCCAGACCGGGTCGAGGAGGGGCCGGAAGGTGTGCAGCGTGCCGCTGATGCGGCGGGACGCGGTCCGCAGCGAACGGGCCGCATCGGCGACCGCCGCGGTGTCGGCACCGCTCTCCTCGTACAGCCGCAGGCTGCGGAGGAAGTCACCGGCGCGGGCGTGCAGATAGACCGCGAGCACCTCGCCGGTGCCGGCCGGTGGGGTCGGGCCCTGGGGTGCCGTCGGGTCGCCCGCCTCCGCCGCCGCGTCCGGCATCGGCCCGAGTGGCACCGGCACCGGCATCGGCCCTGGCGGCTCCGGCGCCGCGCTCGCGACGGGGCCCGTGGTCATCACGGGTCCCGAGGTCGTGGTGCGCGCCGGACCGCTGCGGGCCGACAGTTCAGGGTTGTGCACGCCTGCGCCTCCGGGCGTCGATGAGCATCTCCTGGACGTTCTGCAACGGCCGCCCGTCCGCGTCGGTCGAGTGCCGGGTCCAGGCGCCGTCCGGGCCCAGGTGCCAGGACGACGTGGTGTCGGCCATCCCCGTCTCCAGCAGACGGGTCAGGGCCGCGCGGTGCGCCGGGTCGGTGACCCGGACCAGCGCCTCGATGCGGCGGTCGAGGTTGCGGTGCATCATGTCGGCGCTGCCGAACCAGACTTCGGGCTCGCCGCCGTTGCCGAACGCGAAGACCCGGGAGTGCTCCAGGAAGCGCCCGAGGACGGAACGCACCCGGATGTTCTCTGACAGACCGGGCACACCGGGGCGCAGCGCGCAGATGCCGCGTACCCAGATGTCCACCGGCACGCCGGCCATCGCCGCGCGGTAGCAGGCGTCGACGATCGCCTCGTCCACCATCGAGTTGACCTTGATGCGGACGTACGCGGGCCGGCCGGCGCGGTGGTGCGCGGCTTCCTTGTTGATCCGCGAGACCAGCCCGTCGCGCAGTGACTTGGGGGCGACCAGGAGCCGGCGGTAGGTCTCGCGGCGGGAGTAGCCGGAGAGGCGGTTGAAGAGGTCGGAGAGGTCCGCGCCCACCTGCGGGTCGGCGGTGAGCAGGCCCAGGTCCTCGTACAGCCGCGCGGTCTTGGGGTGGTAGTTGCCGGTGCCGACGTGCGAGTAGCGCCGCAGGATCTCGCCCTCCTGGCGGACCACGAGCGAGAGCTTGCAGTGGGTCTTGAGGCCGACGAGTCCGTAGACGACGTGGCAGCCGGCCTCCTCCAGCTTCCGCGCCCACTTGATGTTGGCCTGCTCGTCGAACCGGGCCTTGATCTCGACGAGGACCAGCACCTGCTTGCCCGACTCGGCCGCGTCGATCAGCGCGTCCACTATCGGCGAGTCGCCGGAGGTCCGGTACAGCGTCTGCTTGATGGCCAGCACGTCGGGGTCGGCGGCGGCCTGCTCCAGGAACGCCTGCACGGAGGTGGAGAAGCTGTCGTACGGGTGGTGCAGCAGCACGTCGCGCTCGCGCAGCGCCATGAAGATGTCCGGCGCGGACGCCGACTCGACCTCGGCGAGGTCACGGTGCGTGCCCGCGATGAACTTGGGGTACTTGAGCTCCGGCCGGTCCAGCGCCGCTATCCCGAACAGACCGGTGAGGTCGAGCGGCCCGGGGAGCGGATAGACCTCGGCGTCCGTGATCTTCAGCTCGCGCACGAGCAGGTCGAGCACGTACGGGTCGATGGACTCCTCGACCTCCAGCCGGACCGGGGGCCCGAAGCGCCGCCGCATCAGCTCCTTCTCCAGCGCCTGGAGCAGGTTCTCGGCGTCGTCCTCCTCGACCTCCAGGTCCTCGTTCCTGGTGACTCGGAACATGTGGTGCGCCAGCACCTCCATCCCCGGGAACAGCTCCTCAAGGTGGGCCGCTATCACGTCTTCGAGGGGCACGTAGCGCTGCGGCGAGGCTTCGAGGAAGCGGGAGAGCAGCGGCGGGACCTTGACGCGGGCGAAGTGGCGGTGCCCGCTGACCGGGTTGCGCACGACCACGGCGAGGTTGAGGGAGAGGCCGGAGATGTACGGGAAGGGGTGCGCCGGGTCCACGGCCAGCGGCGTCAGCACGGGGAAGATCTGCTGGCGGAAGAGGGTGAAGAGGCGGGCCTGCTCCTTCTCGGTCAGATCGGGCCAGCGGATGAGGTGGATGCCCTCTTCGGCGAGCGCGGGGGAGACGTCCTGCTGGTAGCAGGCGGCGTGCCGGGCCATGAGCTCGCGCGAACGGGTCCAGATCAGGTCCAGCACCTCGCGCGGCTGGAGGCCGGAGGCGGAACGGGTGGCGACGCCGGTGGCGATGCGGCGCTTGAGGCCGGCGACGCGCACCATGAAGAACTCGTCGAGGTTCGAGGCGAAAATGGCCAGGAAGTTAGCCCGTTCGAGTAGGGGCGTGGCCGGGTCCTCGGCCAGCTCCAGCACTCGTTCGTTGAACGCGAGCCAACTGCGCTCCCGGTCCAGGAAACGGCCCTGGGGGAGCTCCGCGCCGTTGCCGCCGTGGTCCTCTTCGTAGCCGTCGAGATCCGCGTCGAGGTCGGGCTCCAGATCGGACACCGTGGCGGCCACGGTGTGCGGCCGGTGCGCCGCGATGGAACCGACGGACGGCTGGGGGTGCTGGACCGATGCCTCGGCAGGCTGCTGACTCATGAACCCATTCTTCCGCGTCTGGGGCGCGATGGGCGCGTCGGAGCGGGGTACGAGGGTTCGTGCGGAATCCGCTCCTGAGCCCGATACGGGATCGGGTACGCCTGACTGCATTGAGTGATCGTCGCAGTGCAGTCTGAATGGCCGGTAACGACGACATGACGTCCGGGAATCGACGGCGGGACCGTGCGGGGCCCACCGTCGTCTCACCGGCCTCCGGCCCGGGCAAGCGATGGGCACGATGTCGATCGGGTGCTGCTGGGCGCCGGACACCAGTTGCCCGTTGCACGCCCGGGCCCTGGACCCCGGCCCCGGGCGTCGGAGCTCAGGTGTCTGGGCCCGGGTGTCCGGGCCCGGGGTGTCTGGAGGCCGGGTGTCTGGGCCTCGGGCTTCAGGACTCGGTGCGGTACATCAGGTCGACCTCGTGGGTCTTGAAGCCCAGCCGCTCGTACACGGCGACCGCGGCTGTGTTGTCCGCGTCGACGTACAGCATCCCCGTCGACAGCCCTTGCGCGGCGAGGTGGCGCAGCCCGATCGCGGTGAGCGCCTTGCCCAGGCCGCCGCCCTGCGCGTCGGGGCGCACTCCGACGACGTAGACCTCCCCCAACTGCTCGGCGGCGTGCACCTTCGTCCAGTGGAAGCCCACGACGACGCCGTCCCGCTCGGCCAGGAAGAAGCCCTTGGGGTCGAACCAGGGCTCGGCCTTGCGGTCGTCGAGGTCCCGCTGCGTGAGGGAACCCTGCTCGGGGTGGTGGGCGAACGCAGCAGCGTTCACCGCGAGCCAAGCGGCGTCGTCCACACCGGGAACGAAGGTGCGCACGGTGACTCCGGGCGGGAACACGGGCTCCGGAATGTCCAGCGGCGCCAGCGGACGCCGCATCTGCCGCAACTCCCGGAACAAGGTCAGCCCGAGGACCTGCGCCAGGTGCCGCGCGGCGGACTTCCCGCCGTGCGCCCACACCCGCAGCCGCTTGCCCGACGCGGCGAGCAGCGCACTGCCGAGCGCCCTGCCGTGTCCACGTCCTCGGTGGGCGGGGTGGACGACCAGCTCCGCCGCGGGGGCTTCGACGGGGTCGGTGTCCTCCAGCTGCGCGTAGCCGACCAGCTCCCCGCCGACGGTGAGCAGGAAGTGCCGAACGCCTTCGCGCGGGCCACCGCGCAGCTGGAGCCGGCCCTGCTCGGAGACGGCCTGCGTTCCGTCCGCGGCTGCGGCCTCGGCGAGCACGGCGAGAACGGCGTCCGCCTGGTCGGGAGCCAGTGCATCGAGGCTCTCGATCTGCCGGCCGGGCTCCGGAATCACTGCGTCAGTCGTCATGGTGGAAGCCTACGGCGGGGGCGCGGTCGGGCGGTGGGACGGGCGGCCACCAGGCCCGGCGGGGTGCCCGCGGGCGTGGGGTCACCCGGCGCCAGCGCAGCGGCGCGGCGATTTGCCGATATGGCAAAGGAGGCTCGCGTGCCCCGCCGGCCGGTCGCATCATCGAGCCGCAGGCACCGCACCCGCGAACGGAACCCGAGGAGTACTCATGGCGCAGCGCACCGAGGCATCCACGACCGGGAGGACGCACCGTCTGGTCCCGTCCCCGGCAGGCCGCACCCATGTCGTCGAGCAGGGCTCGGGCCCGCTCGTCCTGCTGGTGCACGGCTTCCCCGAGTCCTGGTACTCGTGGCGCCACCAACTGCCGGCCCTCGCCGCGGCCGGCTACCGCGCGGTGGCGATGGACGTCCGCGGCTACGGCCGCTCGTCGCACCCGACCGAGATCGGGGCGTACCGACTGCATGAACTCGTCGAGGACACCCTCGCCTTGGTCGAGGGCCTCGGGGAGTCCTCTGCGGTGGTCGTGGGCCACGACTGGGGCGCGACCATCGCCGCCAACTCGGCGCTGCTGCACCCGGAGATCTTCCGTGCGGTGGGCCTGATGAGCGTGCCCTACGCACCGTGGACCGGGCCCCGCCCCTCCGATGTCTTCGCTCAGATGGGGGGCGACGGCGAGTTCTACGTGTCCTACTTCCAGGAGCCTGGCCGCACCGAGGCCGAGGTGGAACCGGACGTGCGGGGCTGGCTCGCCGGCTTCTACGCGGGGTTGTCCGCCGACACCATGCCCTCCGACGACGTGTCCTCCTTCTACTTCGTGAAGCAGGGGGAGAAGCTCTCCGACGGCTTCCCGGTGGGGCGGCGACCGTCGTGGCTGACGGACGAGGTCTTGGACGTGTACGCGGGGGAGTTCGAGCGGACCGGTCTGACCGGAGGGCTGAACCGATACCGCAACATGGACCGGGACTGGGAAGAGTTCGCCGACTGGCGGGGCGCTCCGCTGTCGCAGCCCTCCCTCTTCATCGGGGGCTCCGAGGACGCGTCCATCGGTTGGCTGGCGGATGTGATCGCGGCCTTTCCCACCACCCTGCCCGGGCTGGTCGGTTCGCACATCCTGCCGGGGCGCGGTCACTGGATCCAGCAGGAGGCGGGCGACGAGGTCAACGACCTGCTCCTGGACTGGCTCGCGGGCCTCTGACGGCCTCCCCGCCGCTGCCGCGACGGCGACTTTGACCACGCGACACCGAGCGCTGAACGGCGTGCGCACCTGCGTACGCCGTTCCGTTGGCCGCGTCGCATTCGCTGTGGTCGATTCGGAGTTCATCACCGACGTCATTGGCCGAAAGTCCTTCCCTCTCTGCGGCGGCCCTGGAATCGCGTAACCCAGACATTGCGCAGTCCGCTCTGGTAGGAACGGGGGATGACCGCACAGGACGAGGAAGTTCCCTCGGTGGAAGACCTTGTGTGCTGTGTCCAACTCGGCCCCGGCTGGGTTGACTTGACGCTTGCCACAGGAGCGAGATCCGAGGCGGAGGCGCTGGCCGCGGCGACGGTGGAGCGCTACGGGCCGCGTGGACTGGCCATCGAGAAGAAGGCGTTCTTCGAGGACGTGGCCGATCGGGCCACCGCGCTCAACGCGGACGGGCCGATCATGGCCGCGGCCTTCTACTCCGGCGCTGGCGAAGCAGTCGTCGACTTCGTCATCGACTCCTATTTGGACGACGCGGACGCGGACGGACAGGGCCCGCCGCGACCCGACCTCGACGAGGCCCGCTCGCTGCTGCTGGACTGGGTCGGCAGCGACACCACGGGCGAGCCCGAAGTGACCTACCCGGACCTGGACGCAGGTCCCGCGGTGCGCCTTCGATCGCTGGTCACCACCAAGCAACTCTTCGGCCTCTGGCGCCAGGACACCGGGTCCCTCACCTACGCGGTGCTGCCGCCGGGAGTCCAGAGCGTCGTCCTCGCGTCCTTCACCTGGCGCAACATGGACCAGACCGGGAAGGTCGCCCAGCTCGCCGGCGAGCTGATGGCCACCTTGCAGGTCACCCTCGCCGAATCCGGTTGAACGCCGGCGGAACGGCCAGTGCGCTAAAAACCGAGTGATCCACCGCACCTCTCCTCCAATCCGAGCTGTTCATCAGGGGATCGATCAGGCGCCGACACTCCGCGTGCGGCGCAGAGCCATCGCGAGCGCACCGCATATCGCGCCCCAGAGAGCGTTCACGAGCAGCATCGGAACGATGGCGTAAGGCCGAGCGAGGGGACCTTCGAGCTGTCCCGAAAGGATGGGGGAGAGGACGGCGCTGAGGACCACGGCTGCCACGGCGTACGCCATACCCGTGGCGCCCAGGGTCAGCAGGGGGTCGTGCACCGGGCGGAGCCCGACGGCCGCTATCCACACCAGGGAGATGGCGGCCGTGAGGATCAGCGGTGTGGCTGGCTTCCCCAGGGCCTCGCTCAGGCCCGCGATGGAGAACAGCGGGCGGATGAGCGCGACGAGCGTGAGGACGCCGATCAGCGGCCAGGACAGGGCGCGCAGCCGCTGGGCGAGCGGAAGATCGGAGTGCGTTGCGTTCATGTCCATCAGAGTCGGCGTAGGTCGACCCTCGGCGCGTCCCCCCACGGCTGACACCCCATGTACTCCATCAGTTGCGGGTCGAGTGACTGTCCCTACCCCAGCGGTTGCGGAAGCGCGGTCGACAGTTCCATCGCTGGGGTGAAGGCGCAGGTGGCGGGCTCGACCTACGCTGGCTCCATGCCTGCTGGTGCTGTTGTTTCCCGGCTGCGCAGCCGGCTGCCGCGCAGCCCCCGCGTGGACGTAGCGGTCAACGTCGGGGTCGTCGCGGTGGTGGTGATCGGCGCGCTGAGACCTCTCATGGGCGCGCGGTCGGAGCCGTGGCCGCTGACCGTCGTCGGCTGGCTGCTGTCCGCCGTCGTGTGCGCCGCGCTGTTCTTCCGCCACCGCCGTCCGGTCGTGGTCGCCGCCGTAGCCCTCGTCGGCACCGGTGCGTTCTATCTGCTGAGTGAATACGACGGCCCGCTGCTGATCGCGTTCGTGGTGGCGCTGTACCAGGTCGCCGCGGACGGGCGCCTCCAGGCCGCGGTCGGTCTGGCCTCGCTGGCGCTGGTTTCCACCGCGATCGGCACCGCCGCGGGAAACGGCGACGTCAACGGCGTCGCGTTGTTCATGTTCACCGGCTGGCTGATCGGCGTCGTCGCCCTCGGCTGGGCGCGCCACGCCCGCCTGGCGTACGTGCGGGAGGTGGAGCAGCGCGCGGCGGGCGAGGAGCGGATGTGGATCGCCCGCGAGTTGCACGACGTCATCGGGCACCACATCTCCCTCGTGCACGTGCAGTCTTCGGCGGCCCTGCGCCGACTGAAGAAGGACCAGGTGGCCGGTGCAGCCCTGGCCGAGGAGGCCCTCGCGGCGATCAAGGACTCCAGCCGGGAGGCGCTGCGCGAGCTACGGACCACCCTGGGCGTGCTGCGGCAGGGTGACGAAGCCGCGCCCACGGCACCCCTCCCCGGTCTGGACCGCATCGACGAGCTCGTCGACGCCGCCCGGCTCGCCGGTCTGGACGTGCGGACCCTGATCCAAGGCGAGCAGCGGGAGTTGCCGACCGAAGTCGAGCTCGCGGCGTACCGGATCGTGCAGGAGTCGCTGACGAACGTCACCCGGCACGCGGTGCGCGTCACGGAAGCCACCGTGAGCGTCGAGTACGGGGTACAGGAGTTGACCATTGAGGTCGCGGACGACGGCCACGGCGCTGCGATCCACGGCTTCAAGGGCGCTGGTAGCGGGGTCGCCGGCATGCGCGAGCGCGCTCGGGCGCTGGGCGGAGAGCTTTCCGCGGGCCCTTGTCCACAGGGCTACGCAGTGCGGGCCAGTCTGCCCTACGGTTCCGATCACGGGTCCCAGCGGACCCGCTCGTAGCCCTCTGGGAGAACGGAGCGACCTGCACCGTGATCAAAGTCTTGCTCGTCGATGACCAGCGCCTGGTACGCGCCGGATTCCGCTCGATCCTGGAGGACGAGGACGACATCGAGGTTGTCGGCGAAGCCGGTGACGGGGCCGAGGCGCTGACCGCCTGCCGTGAACTCGCGCCGGACATCGTCCTCATGGACATTCGTATGCCCGGTGTGGACGGTCTTGAGGCGTCGCGCCGCATCGCCGCCGACAGCCGGCTCGCCGACGTCAAGGTCATCATCCTCACCACGTTCGACGTGGACGATTACGTCTACGGTGCGCTGCGCGCCGGGGCGAGCGGGTTCCTCGTGAAGGACACCGAGACGGAGGAGTTGCTCAAGGCGATCCGGGTGGTGGCCCAAGGGGACGCCCTGATGAGCCCGGGCGTCACCCGTCGGCTGATCAAGGAGTTCGCGGCCCGGGTGAAGGCGCCCCAGCCCGATCCGCGGCTGAAGGCGCTCACCGAACGCGAGCATGAGGTCATGTTGTTGGTGGCCGAAGGGCTGACGAACGATGAGATCGCCAAGCGGCTGGTCCTCAGTCCCGCGACAGCGAAGACGCATGTCAGTCACATCATGACCAAGCTGAACATCCGCGATCGGGCGCAATTGGTCATCCTGGCCTATGAGTCGGGGATGGTCAGGCCCGGCTGGCTGACTGCCTGAAGCCCGTCGTGGTGCCGCGGTGGTCCCGCGGCCGGAGGACGCCGTGGCCGCCGGCCGCGGCGTGGGGACGGTCAGGTCAGGTCAGGTGGGGTGCTTGATCCCTGCCTAACCGCAACTCCGGGTGTATGCAGGGCCGTCAGGCCGCAACTGGAGATGTACGACAGGTGCCCGCCGCAGGCTGATGTCCTCGGGCACACCTCAGCCCGACGCTGAGGCCATGAGCACACACACGCACTTCCCACCAGGCACGGCGGGCCGAGCCGTCGTCGGGCTGCTGGCAGGAGGCGCCGCAGGGTTCCTGCTGGCGCAGACCACGGCGGCGTTCTTGGACTTCCTCTTCGGCCGTGACCCCGGCGAAGGCCGCTTCGGGCCGGCTCTGCTGTTCGGCGTCGCGCCTGCGGTGTTCGCGGCCGTGGGTGCGTTCGTCGGATCCCGCTGGAGGAAGGGCGGGTGGCCGTCATGACGCAGCACACCTCCCCTTCGCCCCCGCGTCGCGCCCGTACGGGTGGGGGCGTCTTCGCGGGGCTCGCCACTTGGTCGCAGCGCAGGCGCTGGCTCGCGCTGTTGCTGTGGGTGGTGGCCATCGCGGCGATCACGGTCGGTTCCCAAGCCCTCGGCAGCCGCTATCAGAACGACTTCTCCCTGCCCGGTACGGATTCGCAGGCTGCGACGGACCTGCTGAAGAAACACGGATCGCTCCAGGCCGGCGCCAGCGTGGAAATCGTCTTCAAGGACGAGCGCGGCCTGGCCGGCGCCCGCCAGGGCATCGAGAAGATGCTCCACGAGGTCCGAGAGCTCCCCGGAGTGGCGGACGTCCGCAGTCCCTACGAGGACGGTTCCGCCCTCTCCAAGGACGGCACCGTCGGATATGCGACGGTCACCCTCGACGGCAAGGCAGAGGAGGTGCCGAAGGAGGACGTCACCGACGTCATCGACGTTGCGAAGACCGCAGGGACCGACCAGTTGGAGGTGCAGCTCGGCGGCGAAGCGGTGCGCGGAGCCGAGGAGGAGTCGGGAGGCGGCGCGGAGGGCGCCGGGATGCTCGCCGCCCTCGTCATCCTGGTCCTGCTGTTCGGATCGCTGCTGGCGGCGGCCGTGCCGCTGGTGACCGCGCTGTTCGCGGTGGGCGGTGCGATCGGGCTGATCACCCTGGCGTCGCGGGTCTTCACCGTCGCGGACTTCACCCCGCCGATCATGATGCTGGTCGGTCTCGGGGTGGGGGTGGACTATGCGCTGTTGATCTTCTACCGCTACCGCCACGAGCTGCTCGGCGGCAGCGATCGGGAGAGTGCCGTGGCGACCGCGCTGGCGGTCGCGGGGCGCACGGTCTTCTTCGCCGGCTGGACGGTCATCATCGCGCTGCTGGGGTTGGTGGCCCTGGGGCTGGGGTCGCTCCAGGGCGTGGCGCTGGCGGTGGCCCTCACCGTCCTCGTCACCATGGTCGCTTCGCTGACGTTGCTGCCGGCGCTGCTGGCGGTGTTCGGGCCTCGGATTCAGCAGACGGTGCTCAAGCGGGCAGCCGCGGCGCAGGCGAAGGGGCGCGAAGACGGGCGTCGTTGGAGGGTGCTCGCCGGCGCCGTCCAGCGCAGGCCGCTGCCCGCGCTGTTGGCCGCCGTGGTGGCGCTCCTGGCGCTCTCCGCGCCCGCGTTGGGGCTAAGGCTGGGATTCGCCGACGCGGGCAATGACGCGCCCGCGACGACCACGCGAAAGGCGTACGACCTGCTGGCGGAGGGCTTCGGCCCCGGGTTCAGCGGCCCGCTCGTCGTCGTCAGCCAGGGGGGCCGGGCAGCGGCGGAGGAAATGCGGTCCACGTTGGAGCGTACGGAAGGGATCGCAGCCGTGACGCCGCCGTTGCCCACCAAGGACGGCGCCGTGTCCACGGTGATCGCCTATCCGACGACCGCGCCACAGGACGCGAAGACCACCGACCTGGTCCATGCCCTGCGTGAGGACGTGTTGCCGCCGCTCGCGGAAAGGACGGGAGCGGAGTATCTGGTGGGCGGGCCGACCGCGGCGACGCAGGACTTCGCGGACGCGGTGTCCTCTCGGATGCCGCTGTTCGTCGCCATCGTGGTGGGGCTGTCCACACTGTTGCTGATGGCGGTGTTCCGATCGCTGTTGATCCCGTTGAAGGCGGCTCTGTTGAACCTGCTCTCGGTGTCGGCAGCCTTGGGTGCGATCACGTTGGTCTTCCAGCACGGCTGGTTCGGCGTGCAGCCCGGGCCCGTCGAGGCGTTCATCCCGGTGATGGTCTTCGCGATCGTCTTCGGGCTGTCGATGGACTACGAGGTGTTCCTCATATCCCGGATACAGGAGGAGTGGGAGAGCGCGGGGGATCCCGCGCGGGCAGTGCGGGAGGGGCTGGCCGCCACGGGCAAGGTGATCACGGCGGCTGCGGCCATCATGATCGTGGTGTTCGCCGCGTTCATCCTCAGTCCAGACCGGATGCTCCAGCAATTCGGGCTCGGCCTGGCCGTGGCCATCTTGTTGGACGCCGTCGTCATCCGGTGCCTGATCGTTCCGGCCGTGATGCAACTGCTGGGGGCGCGGGCGTGGTGGTTGCCCGGGCCGCTCGCGAAGGTGCTGCCCAAGGTGGCTCTGGAGCGGTCCAACGTCGGGTGACCGGACCGCGGCCCGCGACGGGAGAGCGTCCCGCCGGGCCGGGGCCCTGTTCCCCCGTGGTCGGGCCGGCAGCCCGGTCAGGAGGTGGGCTTGGCCGTGCCGCAGTACTCCGCTTCGATGACGGGGTACAGGCCGTCTTCTCGCCAGTCGCCGTTGGTGTTGTAGGCGAGCGAGTGCCCGCCGTCCTCGGTGGTCACGGCGACGGAGAGCGAGCCGATCCAGCCGCCGGCGTGGCCCCACACCGTGGTGCCGCACCGGGTGGGCAGGCGTTCGAGGCCGAGGCCGTGGCCGTCGGGGGTGGTGGTCTTCATCGCTTTGAGCTGCTGGGGCGGAAGGAGTTGACCGCGCAACAGGGCGCTGAAGAAGCGATTCAGATCGGCGGCGCTGGAGATCATGTCGCCGTCCGCCCAGCTCTGGGACGCGTTCTGGAGGGTGACGTCGTAGATCTTCGTCGCGGCCGGGTCCGTCGACAACTGAGAGTAGGCGCGGCTGCTGGGGCGGGGCATGTGGCTGCTGTTGCCGGGCATGGTGGTGGCGCGCAGGCCGAGCGGATTGATGATGCGCTTGCGCACCTCGTGCTCGTAGGTGTTCCCGCTGGCCTTCTCGATGATCAGGCCGGCCAGGACGTAGTTGGTGTTCGAGTAGGAGTACTCGCTGCCGGGCGGGGAGAAGGCGGGCGCGTGCCGCATCGCGACGCGTACGGCGGCCTGCGGTGTGCGGTTGTCAAAGCGGTGGACCAGGAAGCCCGGTGCGAGGGCGTAGGTGTTCAGGTACTCGGTGTCGGCCAGGTAGTCGTAGACGCCGCTGGTGTGGTTGAGGAGTTGGCGGACGGTGATCGTGCGGCCGTCGTGACCGTTGCCGCGGACGAGGCCGGGCAGCCACTTCTCCACGGTGTCGTCGAGGTCGAGTGCGCCTTCGGCCTCCAGTTGGAGGAGGACGGTGGCGACGAAGGTCTTGGTGATGCTGGCGATGCGGAAGCGGTCGTCGGCGCCGCGCGGGGTGCCCGTTCTGAGGTTGCCGACGCCTGCGGTGCCCTGCCAGACGCCGTGCCCGTCCGTGGCGGTGGCCGTCGCTCCCGGGAGGCCGCCGGCCACGAGGGCTTCCAGGGCGCGTTGGGTGGCCTGATGGTTGCCGCGCGAGCCGGGGGACGTGCTGCCACTGGCTCCGGCGCCGCCTGCGCCCGGGGCCTCGCTCCCGCCCGTGCCCTCGTCCCCGGTCTCGCTCGTGTCCGTGCGTGGGTCCCGGGCTTCGTTCCCGCTCGCGGCCGTGCCCCCGGCCTCGTTCCCGCCCGTGAGCCCGGCCGTGTTGGCGGGGGTGAGGATGGCGGTGGGGGCCGTGGGATCGGCCTGGGCGGTGGGGGCGGTGAGAGCGGTGAGGGTCAGCGTGCCCGCGACAAGACCCACCGCGCCCGTGCGTTTCAGTCGTCGTGCCGTCATGTCTGGCTCCTTACTGCCGACTGGCCATCGGTGGGATGGACCCAGGAGGGGCGCAGACGGTTGATCGAGGGGAATTCGATGGCTGAGTTGTGACCCGTGACCCCCTGTCGTGCTACGCGCGTTGACCCTAGGCTGCCGGGGCAGTCTCCGTCGTTCGTTGAAAGATCAAGGGGAGAGATGTCAGCCAGCTCGCACGCGACGAGTTCGCCCGGGCCCGAGGGCCCCCGCGTCCACAGAGCGACGCGCCCCCGAAAGGACCGCAAGTACCGTCGGGTCCTCGGTGCCGTCGCCGGCCTGACCACCGTCGGCGCGCTGTTCGCCGCGCTGCCCGCAGGGACCGCCGGCGCCCATGAGCGCGACCAGGCGGAGAAGGGGAGCGCGGGTGACCGGAGCCACGCGCGGACCGTGGACGTCCAGTTGCTCTCGTTCAACGACTTCCACGGCAATCTCCAGCCGCCGTCCGGCTCGGGCGGTCGGGTGACCCACACCAACCCCGACGGCACCACCAAGACCATCGACGCGGGCGGCGCCGAGTACCTGGCGACCCATCTACGCGAGGCCCGCAAGGGCAAGCGCTACTCGGTGACCGCGGCGGCCGGCGACCTCATCGGTGCCACGCCCATGCTCTCCGGCCTCTTCCACGACGAGCCGTCCATCGAAGCGCTGAACAAGCTGGGGCTGGACGTCTCCTCCGTCGGCAACCACGAGTTCGACGAGGGCGCCCGCGAGCTGGCCCGGATCCAGAACGGCGGGTGCCACCCCACCGAGGGCTGCTACGAGCGGGGCAGGAAGTTCAAGGGCGCGGAGTTCCCCTATCTGACCGCCAACGTGACCCACGAGAAGTCCGGCAAGCCGCTGCTCGACCCGTACTTCGTCTGGGAGCGCGGCGGGGTGCGCATCGGCTTCATCGGGGTGACCCTGGAGGGCACGCCCGACATCGTGAACGCCGAGGGCATCAAGGGCCTGAAGTTCGGCGACGAGATCGAGGCGATCAACAAGTACGCCAAGGTGCTGGAGCGCCAGGGCGTCAAGTCGATCGTCGCGCTGCTGCACGAGGGCGGGGCCCCGGCCTCCTCCTCGTACAACTACAACTGCGACAGCCCCGGTCCCGGTGACGGGATCTCCGGGCCGATCGTGGACATCGCCAAGAAGGTCAGCCCGCAGGTCGACGCGTTGGTGACGGGCCACACGCACCAGGCGTACGCGTGCACGATCCCCGACCCCGCGGGCAATCCGCGCACGGTGACGTCCGCGGCCTCGGCAGGCCGGCTCTACACGGACACCACACTGACGTACGACCGGCGCACCCATGACATCGTCCGCACGTCGGTGGCCTCCGCCAACCACGTCGTCACGCGTGACGTGCGGAAGGCGCGGGACATGACGCGGCTGATCGACCGTTGGAACGCGCTCGCCGCGCCGATCGCCAACCGGCCCGTCGGGTACATCTCCGCGGACATCGACAATCCCCAGGCGGAGGAGCGTCCGTTGGGGAACTTGATCGCGGACGCCCAGTTGGAGGCGCTCGCCGCGGCAGACAAGGGCGGTGCGCAGCTCGCGCTGATGAACCCGGGCGGCATCCGGGCGCCCATGGTGGCCGAGCCGTCCGGCAGCGAGGGGGCGGGCGTGGTGACGTACGGCGAAGCGTTCACGGTCCAGCCGTTCACCAACATGATGAACGTGGTCGACCTCACCGGAGCACAGTTGGTCACCGCGCTCCAGCAGCAGGTCAGCGGGTCGAACCAGGCGTCGCCGAAGATCCTCCAGGTCTCGAAGGGCTTCACGTACACCCTGGACATGACCAAGACGGGCGCCGACCGGGTGGTGGTGGACTCGATACGGCTCAACGGCGAGCCCGTCGACCCGGCGAAGACCTACCGGGTGGCGATGAACGAGTTCCTGACGGGCGGCGGTGACGGCTTCGCCGTGTTCAAGGAGCACAAGAACAAGCTCGTCGGCGCCTCCGACCTGGACGTGCTGATCGCCTACCTCGGGGCGCACTCCAGCCCGACGGCCCCGTTGGCGCCGCCGGCGTTGGGTCGGATCACCGTGGTGAAGTGACGTCGACCGTTCGGCGTCAGGACCACCGGTGCTGGCATCACCGGTGCTGGCATCACCGGTTCTAGCGCCACCGGCTCGCGTGCCGAGGGCTCTAGCACCAGAGGTTTGAGCACCAAGGGCTTGAGCACCGCCCGTCCGGGGTCGGTCACAGGGGTGACCAGCCCGGACGGGCGGGGCGGAGCTAGGAGAGGGTCGTCGGTGGGGGTGTGGTGGCGCCCGGGAGGGTGATCACCACGGCAGTGCCGCCGCCCGCTGCGGGTTCCAACCGCACCTGGCCGCCCGCCTGCTGGACCGTGCGCGCCACGATCGAGAGTCCGAGCCCGGAGCCGGGCAGGGCCCGTGCCGAGGGCGAGCGCCAGAAGCGTTCGAAGACGTGCGGCAGTTCCTCGGCGGGGATGCCGGGGCCGTGGTCGCGCACCGTCAGCTCGCCGTTCTGCAATCGCACCTCGATGGTGGCGCCGGGTGGGGAGAACTTCACCGCGTTGTCCATGACGTTCACCAAGGCCCGTTCCAGCGCCGCCGGTTCGGCCCGCACGTACCAGGGCGTCAGGTCCTCGACGAAGGTCAGCTCCGGTCCCCGCAGCCGGGCGCGCCCCAGCGCCGTCGCCGTGACCTCGTGCAGCCCGACGATCGACAGTTGCTGGCCGCCCTGTGCCGAGTCCGGCCGGGACAGTTCCTGGAGGTCGCCGATCAGCGACGCCAGCTCCACCATCTGCGCCCGTACGCTCTCCAACAGCGCGCGCCGGTCGGCGGGCGGGATGGCCCGGCCCGTCCGTTCGCTGCGCACGAGCAGGTCGATGTTGGTGCGCAGCGAGGTCAGTGGGGTGCGCAACTCGTGCCCGGCGTCCGCGATCAGCCGGGCCTGACGGTCCCGGGAGGAGGCGAGCGCCGCGGTCATCGCGTTGAACGAGCGGGAGAGCCGGGCGATCTCGTCGTCCCCGTCGGACGGGATCCGTACGGTCAGGTCCTCCGTGCGCGCCACGTGTTCCACCGCCTCCGTCAGCCGGTCCACGGGCTGGAGCCCCGCCCGGGCCACCCACAGCCCGGCCGCACCAGCGCCGAGCACGCCGAGTCCGGCGAGGGCGGTGAGCAGCAGCGCGAGACGGTTGAGGGAGGTGTCGATCTCGTCGAGGGGGCGGGAAACCGACACCGCGATCGACGTGTTGCCCGGGCCGATCTCGCGGACGGTGTGCACGCGCACGGGCTGGCCGTTGTCCGTGACGCTGTCGTGGAGGGCGCTCTCCCGCTGGCCGTTGGCGACGGCCACGTCCAGCGCGGTGACCTTCACCGGGACGTTGTACCGGGCCACGCAGCGCGAGCCGTCCGGCCCCACGATCTGGGTGTACGCGAAGGACTGCTTCTCGGTGACGTGGATCTGGGTGCCGACCTCGCACTGCTTCAGGGCGTCGACGACGACCTGCGTCGGCGCGCTGACGTTCTTCAGGGAGGTGTTCAGCTCGTCGTTGAGCTGGGCCCGCACCAGCAGCCAGGCGACGACCGCGACGGCGGCGACGGCGATGGCGACGGCGGTCGCCACCAGCAGCGCGAGGCGCGAGCGCAACGGCAGCCTGCGGAACCGGCGCACCAGGCGCCACCCCAAGCCCGTACCGCCGCCCGCGCTCGTACCGCCCGGGCCCACACCGCCCGCGCTCGTACTGCCCGCGCCGGTACCGCCTGGTCCCGTGCCGCCGAAGCCGGAAGGTCCGCGCTCGGCGTCCGTGGGAGGGGGACCCCCGGCCTGCGTCACGCGTCACCGCCGCCCGCGCGCAGCACGTACCCGACGCCCCGCACCGTGTGGACGAGGCGCGGCTCGCCGCCCGCCTCCGTCTTGCGGCGCAGGTACATCACGTACACGTCCAGCGAGTTCGAACTGGGCTCGAAGTCGAAGCCCCAGACCGACTTGAGGATCTGCTCGCGGGTGAGCACCTGGCGCGGATGCGTCAGCAGCAGTTCCAACAGGGTGAACTCGGTGCGCGTCAGCTCGACGGCGCGGCGGCCGCGGTGCACCTCGCGGGTGCTCAGGTTCATCGTCAGATCGTCGAAGCTGAGCACGTCGCCGGCGCCTTCGACGTCGCCGACCGCCTCGGCGAGCTGTGCGGCGGCGTACGAGCTGCGGCGCAGCAGCGCACGGATCCGGGCGAAGAGCTCGTCCAGTTCGAACGGCTTGACCAGGTAGTCGTCGGCGCCCGCGTCCAGGCCCGTGACCCGGTCGCCGACGGTGTCGCGGGCGGTCAGCATCAGGATCGGCACGGTCGAGCCGCCGGCGCGGATGCGGCGGGCCGCGGTGAGGCCGTCCATCCTCGGCATCTGGATGTCGAGGACGACCAGTTCGGGACGGTACGACGCCATCTTGTCGAGCGCGTCGAGACCGTCGACGGCGACCTCCGTCGCGTACCCCTCGAAGGCGAGGCTGCGCTGGAGGGCCTCCCGGACGGCGGGCTCGTCGTCGACGATCAGGATGCGCTCGTCAGTCATGCGGACAGCCTCGCACGTCCCGTCTCCGGCCGGCCGCCCCTCGCCCGCGGGCGCCGAAGCGTCGTCGGTGAGCCCGCCCCAGCCGTCCGTGAAACTCCTAGTTGCCGGCGCGCAGGTCATTGAGGCTGGCCTTCACGGTGTCGACGGGGATGGCGAAGCCGAGGCCGACGCTGCCGGCCGTCGAGCCGGTGGCCGCGCTGGGGGAGTACATGGCGGAGTTGATCCCGACGATCTCCCCGTTCATGTTGATCAGGGCGCCGCCGGAGTTGCCCGGGTTCAGGGAGGCGTCCGTCTGGATGGCCTTGTACGTGGTCGTGGACTCGCCGGTGTCGCCGTTGAACTGCCGGCCGCCGTACTCGAAGGGCCATCCCGTGTCCGGGCGCCGCTGCCCCGGGTCCGTCGCGACGGTCACGTCCCGGTCGAGCGCGGAGACGATGCCGCTGGTCACGGTGCCGGTCAGGCCCTCGGGGGAGCCGATGGCCACGACCTCCTCGCCGACCTTCAGCTTGCCGGAGTCACCGAGCGGTGCGGCCTTCAGACCGCTCGCTCCCCGCACCTTCACCAGGGCGAGGTCCTTGTCGGGCGCGGTGCCGACGACGTCCGCGGTGTACGTCTTGCCGTCGTCGAGGCGTACCTGCACGGTGTCGGCGCCCGACACGACGTGGTTGTTGGTGATGATCTCGCCGCTGGACGTGATGATCACGCCGGAGCCTGTGCTGGCGCCGTTGCCGCCGGCCGCCTTGATCTCCACGATGCTCGGGGACACGGCCTCCGCGACGCCCGCCACGGTGCCCTTGTTGCTGGTGGAGACGTTCGTACCGCTGATGCCGGAGCCGCTGCTCGCGCCGGTGCCGCCGCCGTCGCCGGTGAACCGGTCCACCAGGGCGGACGCACCGCCGCCGACGGCCGCGGCGGCGATCGCCACGGCCACGAGCAGCGCGACCGGCCGCTTGGCGCGGGCCGCCCGAGGCGCCGCGCCGCCCGACCAGGCCGCGGCCTCCGGGGGCCAGGCGGGCGGGGACTGCGGAGGCGGCGGCGCCTGGTGCGACGCGTACGGTTCGGTCGCGGCGGGCGCAGTGGCGTCGTGGGTCGTGGCGTCGTACCCGGTGGTGCCGTACCCCCCGGTGTCGTACGTCGTGGTGTCGTGACCCGGGGTGCCGTACCCCGTGGTGTCGTGACCCTGCCCGTACGTCGGTGCCTGCGGCTGCGGCTGCGACTGCGTGTGCGGGAACTCCTGCCGGCCCTCGGGCCCGGGCTGCGGCTGTGCGTCGTTGCGGTTGCGCGAGAAGTCCGTCATGGGAACGACTGTCGCCGCGCCAGATGAGAGGAGTCTGAGGCGGCACTGAGAAGCCGCGCAGAGTTCCGTACGGGCCGTGTAAAGCCGCGCCGCGAAGCGCCGCGCGGCCGAGCCCTACCCGACGTGCGTCAGCCGCAGCCGCACGAACGACGGATGACCAGCCCCGACGGGAACTGCCGCACCCGCTCCCGGCGCGAGCCCGCGACCCGCAGGCTGTCGTCGAGCACGAGGTCCACCGCCGCCCGCGCCATCGCCGGCCGGTCGGACGCGACCGTGGTCAGCGGCGGATCGGTCAGATGCGCTTCCTTGACGTCGTCGAAGCCGGCGACCGCCAGCTCGCCGGGCACGTCGATGCGCAGCTCCCGCGCTGCCCGCAGCACGCCGATCGCCTGGTCGTCCGTGGCGCAGAAGATCGCCGGCGGGCGGTCCGGCCCCGACAGCAGCTTCAGCGCGACCTGGTACGCGTCGTAACGGTTGAACGGCGCCTGGAAGAGCCGGCCCTCGACCGTCCGGCCGGACTCCAGCATCGCCCGCCGCCACCCCTCCACGTGGTCGGTGACGGGGTCGCCGACGGCGGGGGTCTCGTCCGGCCCGCCGAGGCACGCCACGTACTCGTGTCCATGCTCCAGCAGGTGCCGGGTGGCGAGCTGGGCGCCGCCGATGTCGTCGGTGACCACGGCCACGTCGTCGATCGCCTCGGGCCGCTCGTGCAGCAGCACGACCCGGGCCTCCCACGCCTCGATCTCCGCCGCCGCGCTCTCGGTCAACCCCTGGCTGACGAGGATCAGCCCGGAGACCCGCATGCCGAGGAAGGCCCGCAGATAGTGGACCTCGCGCTCGCGGCGGTAGTCGGAGTTCCCGACGAGGACCATCTTTCCGCGCTCGGCCGCGGCCTGTTCGACGGCGTGCGCCATCTCCGCGAAGAAGGGCTGGCGGGCGTCGGGCACGACCATCCCTATGAGGTCGGTGCGCCGGGAGGCCATCGCCTGGGCGACCCGGTCGGGCCGGTAGCCCAGCTCCTTGATCGCTGCGAGCACGCGCTCCCGCGTCGCCGGGGCGACCGGCCGGGGTCCGTTGTTGATGACATAGCTCACGACGGCGGTGGAAGTCCCCGCCAGTCGCGCAACGTCGTCCCGCGTCACCTTGGCCACGCGCGGCAGTCTACGCGTGGTGACCCCGCTCCGGGCAGGTCGTACGAGGGATCCCAACAGGTGGACAGGGCGGGCCCGCAGCCGGCCCGCGGTGCACGTCCTACGCGCGGGCTCCCGCGCCCGGAACCACCGTTCCGGCCTTCCCGGAGCCGCCTGCACGCGCCGGCCCGGAAGCTCCGGCCGAACCCACCGGACTCACCGAACCGGCCGAACCCACCGAACCCACCGAACCGGCCGATCCCACTGACCCGGACTTCGGCTTCTCCAGCTTCTCCGGACGCTCGGACTTCTCCGGCCGCTCGGGCCGCTCCGGCGAAACGAAGCGGTAGCCCACGTTCCGTACGGTCCCGATCAGCGACTCGTGTTCCGGGCCGAGCTTGGCGCGCAGCCGTCGCACGTGGACGTCGACCGTCCGCGTGCCGCCGAAGTAGTCGTACCCCCAGACCTCTTGGAGGAGCTGGGCGCGGGTGAAGACCCGGCCGGGGTGCTGCGCCAGGTACTTCAGCAGTTCGAACTCCTTGAAGGTCAGGTCGAGGACCCGCCCCTTCAGCTTCGCGCTGTACGTCGCCTCGTCGACCGACAGGTCCCCGTTGCGGATCTCCATGGGGGAGTCGTCGGCGCCGAGCTGCTGCCGGCCGGTGGCCAGTCGCAGCCGGGCCTCGACCTCGGCCGGTCCCGCGGTGTCGAGCAGGACGTCGTCGACGCCCCAGTCCGCGGTGACGGCCGCGAGGCCGCCCTCGGTGACCACCAGGATCAGCGGACAGCCGGGGCCGGTGGAGCGCAGCAGCTGACAGAGCGACCGCACCTGGGGGAGGTCGCGGCGCCCGTCGACGAGGATCACGTCGGCGCCGGGGGTGTCCACCAGCGCCGGGCCCTCGGCGGGGGCCACCCGCACGTTGTGCAGCAGCAGCCCGAGGGCGGGGAGCACCTCGGCGGAGGGCTGGAGGGCGTTGGTGAGTAGGAGAAGCGAGCTCATCGGGGGTCACCTGCTCCCGTCCTGGCTGTTCGCCGGTGGTGCACGGTTCGCTCACCCATGACGTCTGTTCCTCCTCGGTCCTGCGAGGACGTGGTGGTGCTGCGGCCCTGTGGTCGGTCCGCATTCCGAGTGTCCGTCCGGTCCGGTCCGGCCGGCCGGCTTGTTTCGTCCGTTCGGTCCGTCCGGTCCGTTCCCGGAATGCGGAAAAGCATTCTGCTCGCGCGTCCGTTCCGTTCACGTGCCTGTAACAACGGGCCGGAAACGCAAAAGGACCCGGGGGCTGCTTCGCCCGGATCCTCTTCGCAGCACAATAGCCCACATGCGTTCTGATCCAGAGGGCGAATTTCACACTGTGGACGTATCCCAGATCACGTCCCCGGCCCGGCGCGCATGGCTCCGGACTTCCGATGGTGTCCGTATTGAGGCGAATTATCAACCGTGTGCGGCCGTACCGGGGACGGCTGCCCCGGGCGGCGGAGCCGTGGTCGTCGCGCACGGTTTCACCGGCTCCGTCGACCGGCCGGCGGTGCGCCGCGCAGTGGCGGTGCTGGCCCGCCGCGCGGCCGTCGTCAGCTTCTCCTTCCGAGGTCACGGCCGGTCCGGCGGGCGCTCGACGGTCGGTGACCGCGAGGTGCTGGACCTCGCGGCGGCGGTCGAGTGGGCCCGGGCGCTGGGGCACGAACGCGTCGCCACCGTCGGCTTCTCGATGGGCGGCTCGATCGCACTCCGCCATGCCGCCCTCCACGCCTCCGGGCGCGGGGGGCGCACGGAGGCACGAACGGACGCCGTGGCCGCCGTGAGTGCTCCCGCGCGCTGGTACTACCGGGGTACGCCGTCGATGCGCCGGGTCCACTGGGTGGTGACGCGACGCCTCGGGCGGGCCGTCGGGCGCTACGGACTCGGCACCCGGATCGACGACCGGGACTGGGACCCGGTCCCCCTCTCTCCGGTCGAGGCGGTGCCGCTGATCGCTCCGACGCCGCTGTTGATCGTGCACGGCGACCGCGACCCGTACTTCCCGCTCGACCACCCGCGCATGCTGGCCGCGGCCGGACCTGCGGAGCTGTGGCTGGAGCGGGGGATGGGGCACGCGGAGAACGCGGCCGACGAGGCGCTGCTCGGCCGTCTGGCGGACTGGCTCACGGACCCGGGGGCCGTCTCCGATGGCTCATGATGGTCCCCGACGGAACCACGGAGTACGACACGGAGGACGAGGGGAGCGGCGCATGCCGGCGGGGACGATCCGCTATTGGGCTGCGGCCAAGGAAGCGGCCGGGGTCGCGGAGGAGCCGTATGCGGCGGACACGCTCGCGGACGCGCTCGCCGCGGTGCGCCGGAGCCACCCCGGTGAGCTGACGCGCGTGCTGGAGCGGTGCTCCTTCCTCGTCGACGGCGCTCCCGTCGGGACCCGTGACCATGAGACCGTACGGCTTGCGGAGGGCGGCACGGTCGAGGTGCTGCCGCCGTTCGCAGGAGGGTGAACCGGACAGCATGAGCAGCGAGCAGCAGTATCCGCCGTACGACCCGTACGCGCCCCCGCAGCCGGCCCCGCCGCCGTACGGGCAGGACCAGGAGCAGGGGCGGGGGCCGTCGCAGTCGCAGCCGCAGCCATACGCCCAGTCCCAGCAGCCGCAGCCGTACGCGCAGCCCCAGCAGCACCAGCACCAGCCGCCGCAACCGCAGGCGGGGGCGTACAACCCGTACGCGGGAGCGGGGTACGGGCAGCAGCAGGGTCACGGCGGCCACCCGGGTCACCCCAGCCACCCGGGTCACCCTCAGGCGTACCCGCCGCAACAGCCGTACGCCCAGCCTCAGCAGCCGTACCAGCCGCAGCCGTACCAGCAGCCCCAGCCCCAGCCTCAGCCCCCGCACGCCCAGCAGTCGTACCCCTCGCACCAGCAGCCCCAGGGATACGGTTACCCGCAACAGGCGCCGTACCAGGACACCGGTCGGGCCGGTCAGGCGAGCCCGACGGGGCAGGCGGGGCAGGCCGCGCAGACCTGGCAGGGCGAGACCTGGGACACCCAGTACCAACCGGGGCTCACCCCGCTCGGGACCACCCGGCAGCCCGTGGGCCCCGCCGAGGAGACGGCGTACCTGCCGCCGGTGCCGTCCGGGGCCGAGGAGACCGCCTATCTCCCACCCGTACCGCCCGCACCGTCCGGGCACAACGGGCACAACGGACCCACCGGTCACGCCAGTCACCCCGGCCACAACCCGCCCGCCAGGTCTGCTGCGCCGGCGAGCGCCGCCGAAGAGACCGCGTATCTCCCGCCGGTCCCGCCCGCGGGTGCGGGGGACGAGACGGCGTACTTGCCGCCCGTACCCCCCGGACCGGCCGCGCCGGCGAGCGCCGCGGAGGAGACCGCGTTCCTGCCGCCCGTACCGTCGGGGCCGCCCGGGCCGTCGGCCGGGGCGCGCGGACACGGGCGCACGCCCCAGGGCGCGTACCCGCTGCCGCCCGAGGCGCCGCACGCCGCGGCGCCCCCGCGTGTTGTGGCGATCACCCCCGAGGTGGTGCCCGCGGCCGCCGACACCGGCTACAGCTCCCCCAGGACCAGCGGCAACACCAGGATCACCGACGCCCAGCGCGCCCGCGCCGAGGGCCGGTCGCCGATCATCGCGCCCGGCATCCAGCCGGCCGGGCTCACCGCCGCGCTCGGCCTGCTGCTCGCGGCGGGCGCGGCGATCGGGTCGTACGCGCTGGTCGTACCGCTCGTACTGCTCCAGGCGGTGACCGCGGCCGGTTGGTTCCGGCTGAACGGCATGTGGCCCGCCCGCCAGGGCATCGCCCTGGCCTTCCTGGGCGGCTTCGTGGCCGACGTGGTGCTGCTGGCCGTCGGCCGGGAGCACGGGCCGGCCGCGATCATCGGCACGCTGGGCGTGTGGGTGCTGCTCACCGTGGTGCTCCAACTGCGCAGCCACGCCGGCGCCGACGAGCGGATGTACGGCCTGATGGCGACGGTCGCGTCCGCCGCGCTCGCCGTCGTCGCGGCCGGGTACCTGGCTGCGTCGGCCGACGCGGTCGTGGTCGGCGGGGTAGCGGTCGCCGTGGCGGTCGTCGCCCGGGCGCTGCCCGTGCCGGGCGTCGCGTCCGTGGCGCTCAGCATGCTGGGGGCGGCCGGCGCCGGCGCGCTCGTGGGCGGGATGACGGACCTGGGCGCGCAGGGCGCGCTCCTGGGGCTCGCGGCGGGCGTGCTCGCGCTGGTGGGCCTGCGCGCGGCCAGCTACGACTACCCGTCGCGGTTCGTGCACTTCACGGCGGGCGTCGCGCTGCCGCTGGCGATGGCGACACCCGCGGTCTACCTGGTCGGCAGGGTGCTCGCCTAGAGCGGGTCCTGAACGTCCCGCGCACGCGTCCCTGTGCGCGTGGACGTAGTCGCCGTTTCCCTGCGGGTGCGTTGGTCTCCGCGGTCCGGTGGTGGGTCGTTCGCGCAGTTCCTCGCGCCCCTGATTCGCCTCCCCCCGTCACTTGTCCGCGGGCGGAGGCATTCTTTGGGGGCGGAACTGCGCGAACAACCCACCACCGGGTGAGCCTTGCCACCCGTCCCTTTCGGAACCATCGTCCGCAGTCGTACGTCAGCTCTATTCGAAGGGTCTCGACGGTCGTTCGTCGACGACTTCCGGCCGGACGACTTGGGGGCCCTGGGCCATGCGCGCGTTGCGAATACTCCTGATCACCGCGGTCATACTCGGCGGCCTGTTCATCGCGGCCGACCGCATCGCGGTGAACGTGGCCGAGTCGGAGACGGCGGACAAGATCCGCAGCAGCCAGGGACTCTCCCAGACGCCGGACGTCTCCATCAAGGGCTTCCCCTTCCTCACCCAGGTGCTCGGCAAGCAGCTCGACGAGGTGGACGTCAGCGTCGAGGGCGTCACCGCCAAGGCCGACGGCCGCACGGTGAACGTGACCGAGGTGAAGGCCGACCTGCGGGACGTCAAGATCGGCAGCGACTTCTCGTCCGCGGTCGCGGGCCGGGCCGACGGCTCCGCCCGCATCTCCTACGCGGACCTCGCCAAGGCGGCGCCCGAGGGCGCGACCGTGGGTTACGCCGGCCCGGAGCGTGCGGCGAAGGGGCAGGTGAAGGTGACCGGAACCCCCAAGGACCTGCTGAAGAGCGCGGGTCGGGACCTGGGGAGCAGCCGTCTGGAGTCCCTGCTGACGGGCGAGGTCACGATCTACAGCACGGTCGAGCTGGTCGACGGCAAGACGGTCCGCTTCAAGGCGGAGACCCTGCCCGGCGGCATTCCGCTGCCGGGCTTCGACCGGCTGATGCGCGACGCCGTCGACTACGACATGACGATCGAGGGCGTGCCGTCCCGCATCACGCTGGACCGCGTGGAGGCGGCGGAGGACGGGCTGCGGTTCTCCGGCCGGGCGCAGGACGTCGCCGTCGGCTGACCGAAGGCGCGCGCCCGTGACGGCGCGCTCCTGACGGCGCACCCCTGAGGGGCGCTCGCGGAATCAGCTCTGGTAGGACGCGATGAGTCGGGCCAGGTGCGTTCCGGCCAGCCGCAGCGGCTTGTCGTCCCGGGCGACCTGGGCCGCGAGTTCGGCGCCCTCCAGGGTGCTGATGACGGTGCAGGCGAGGTCGTCCGCGTCCTGCTCGGGGATGCCCGCCGACCGGAGCTCGTCGAAGACCACCGACTGCCAGCGCGCGAACGCCTCGGCCGCGGCCCGCTGGATGTCGGGGAGCCGGCCGGCGGTCCCCAGGGCGGTGGCGGTGACGGGGCAGCCGTCGATCCAGTCGGACTCCCGCAGCCCGTCCGCGAGGGAGCGGGTGAGGGCGAGGACCGCATCGGCCGGGTCGGGTTCGCCGTCGAAGATCTCCCGCAGGATCTCGCTGAACTCCTCGTCGCCGCGCTGCACGGCGGCCACGGCCAGCTCCTGCTTGCCGCCGGGGAAGAAGTGGTACACCGAGCCCAAGGTGGCTTCGGCCTTCTGGGAGATCTGCTTGATGGGGGTGGCGTCGTACCCCTGGCGCTGCATCAGCAGAGATGCGGCGCGCACGATCCGCTCACGGGTGCCGGGGACGTCGGCGGTGGCCCCAGCGGTCCCGTTCGCCCCGTCCGTCCCGTCCGTCCCGTCCGTCCCGTCCGCCCCCTCGGGCCCGTTCGTACCGCCCTTCGGGGCGGACGCGTTCCTCGTCTGGTGCAGTGCCCTGGTCTTCATCCGACCCAATGTACCGCTACTAGATAGAACGTCCACTACAGAGGTCCGCCTCGGAGGTCGCTGTCAGGGGCACCCGTCGCGGGCCCGGCGTGGACGCCCTGGTTACGGGCTTCCGAGACATCCGGCCGCATGGTGAGACGGACCTGTCCGGTGGGTAGAAAGCGGACCCGGAAGCCCCCGCGGGAGGCGGTGCGGGGAGGGCCTCGGGCCGGTGAACGTATCGCATGCTGGTCGATCTCGTCTCAATATTCGACACACCGGTGACATCCCGCCCGCCGCGTCCCTACGATCGGACGCATGAAGCAGCGACAGGCGGATCTCACTAAGCGGCGGGCAGTCGACCTGTGCCGCGTGGCCGCCATGCTCTGTCGCGCCGTCTGAGCGGGAGCACCGCTCCCGTCCTCGCCCCGGCCCTCGCCAGAAGATCGGGGCCCGTGCCGCTGTGCGGTCCCCGGCGCCGCCGGTCCGCCGTCCGTCGTCGTCCGTGACCGTCCGTATAGACCGGGTACGCACGTACAACGCCCGCGAACCGAACGCACCGCACCACGCACCACCGCACCAGCACAGCAGGCACCCTTCCGCAGCACCGCTTCCACAGCGAGCACCGCTTCCACAGTGCTCTGGCGCCGAACCGCCGCAACTGCCCCGGAGGAGAAACAACATGAGCCGCAGCGACGTCCTGGTAGACGCCGACTGGGTCGAGGCCCACATCGACGACCCCAAGGTCGCGATCGTCGAGGTCGACGAGGACACGTCCGCGTACGACAAGAACCACATCAAGAACGCGATCCGGATCGACTGGACGAAGGACCTCCAGGACCCGGTCCGCCGCGACTTCATCGACCAGGACGGCTTCGAGAAGCTCCTGTCGGCCAAGGGCATCGCGAACGACACCACCGTGGTCCTCTACGGCGGCAACAACAACTGGTTCGCGTCCTACGCCTACTGGTACTTCAAGCTCTACGGCCACGAGGGCGTCAAGCTCCTCGACGGCGGCCGCAAGAAGTGGGAGCTGGACTCCCGCGACCTGGTCGACGGCTCGCAGGTGCCCGAGCGCCCCGCCACCGAGTACAAGGCCAAGGCGCAGGACGCCTCCATCCGCGCCTTCCGCGACGACGTCGTCGCCGCGATCGGCACGCAGAACCTGGTCGACGTGCGTTCGCCCGACGAGTTCAGCGGCAAGCTCCTCGCGCCGGCGCACCTCCCGCAGGAGCAGTCGCAGCGCCCCGGCCACGTGCCGAGCGCCCGCAACATCCCGTGGTCCAAGAACGCCAACGACGACGGCACCTTCAAGTCGGACGACGAGCTGAAGGAGCTGTACGCGGCCGAGCAGGTGGACCTGGCGAAGGACACCATCGCGTACTGCCGCATCGGCGAGCGCTCCGCGCTCACGTGGTTCGTCCTGCACGAGCTGCTGGGCGTGGAGAACGTCAAGAACTACGACGGCTCCTGGACCGAGTACGGCTCCCTCGTGGGCGTGCCGATCGAGCTCGGCGCCGCGAAGTAACCCCCGACCCGGAAGCAGTAGGAGAGCTGTATGTGTGGAGCGAAGGCCGGCGGCCCCGACGCCTCGACGATCAAGCCCGGTGAGACGACCATCCAGGGGCAGGTGACCCGCGACGGCGAGCCCGTGACGGGCTACGTCCGCCTGCTGGACTCGACCGGCGAGTTCACCGCCGAGGTGCCCACCTCGGCGACGGGCCAGTTCCGCTTCTACGCGGCCGAGGGCACGTGGACCGTGCGCGCCCTGGTGCCCGGCGGCACCGCGGACCGCACCGTCGTCGCGCAGACCGGTGGTCTGTCGGAGGTCGCGATCGCGGTCTGACCGCGTTGTGGACGGTCCGCGCGCGCCCGAGCGGCGTGCGCGGACGAACGGCCGGAGGGCCGCACCCCAGGGGGTTGGACGCCACTGGACCGGGTGCGGCCCTCCGGTCGTTTCCGCCGTCCGTTCGTTTCCACCGTCCGTTCGTTTCCGCCCTCCGGTCGTTTCCGCCCTCCGGTCGTCCGCCTGTTCGTCCGTCCGTGCTTGTTCGCCCCCGACACCGGCGGATGGCCGGTGTCGGGGCGTATCGGCGCCGGCCCGATCGCCGTACGCTGGACGTATGTACGCGCGGCGGCGTCGTGCCTATTTCCTGCTCATGGGCGGGTGCATCTTCCTCTTTGTCTCCGCCTGGGCGGTCGTGCGCCTGTGGTCCGTGCCGGCCGCGATCGCGATGTGCGTCGTCGCCATGGTCATCCCGCCGATCGCCGCGATCGTGGCGAACCGACGGGGCCCGGACGACCGCTGGTGGGACGACCCCACCGGCGATCCACAGTCCGACGAGTGGTGGGACGAACTCGACGGCAAGCGCCACCACCGCTGACCCGTCGGCGGGTGTCAGTACACGAGCGCCTTGGCGCCGTCGGCCATGACCTCGCTCACGAAGACCTGCGCCCCCGCGATCCGGACGCCCGCCAACACGTCCTGCTCCGTGATGTCACGGCGCGCCGCACACTGCGTGCACAGGGTGATCTGCCCGCCGGCCTGGATCGACGCGATGAGGTCGGGCAGCGGTGCGGCGTGCGGCAACTCGAACTCGGCGGCCCTCCCCGGCAGCGCGAACCACGCGGACTCGCCGGTCAGCCACAGGGACACCTCGACGCCGCTGGCGACGGCGACCGCGGCCACCGTGAACGCCTGCGAGCAGCGTTCCGGTGCGTCGGCTCCGGCAGTTACCTTGATCACGAGCTTTTCGGCCATTCCCGAACTGTAATCCCCGTGCGCACAACCCCCGTCGTCCGGTAGAGGTCTGCTCGGAGCAGGCGTCCACGGCTGCGGCCGTGGCGAAACCGGCCGCGCGCCGCGGGCGCCCTCGCGTTCCTTTCGTATCCCGTACGCGCATCGCGTACGTACCGGTCTCATTGGGGGGACTTGGGGCATTGGAGCACCAGAACAAACCGGAAGCACCGGAAGCACCGGAAACACCGGAAACACCGGAAACACCAGAGGCGGTAGAGGAGGCCGAGGCGGCAGCGGACGGGGGGTCCGCTGAGGCGCCGGCCGTACGACGTCGGCCGCGCGGCGCCACCGCCGTCCTGCTCGCCGTCGCGTCCGTCGTCGGCCTGGTCGGCGGCACGGCCGTCGGCTACGGAGTCCAGGCCGACCGCGAGCCGAAGCCGCTGCCGCCCCTGAGCCAGCCGGGCCTGGCCTACCCGGCGAAGCCGCTCCCCGCGGACCAGCGCCCGACGGCCCTCACCGCGGCCGAGGACCACCGGGTCAAGACGGAGGGCGACCTGCGCAAGCTGCTGCTACCGAAGCCGGCGGGGGCGCGGAGCGTCGGCGCGGAGTGGCTCGACGACGGGCTGATGGACGTCAGGTCCTACGCCCGGGGGTTCACGGACGAGCAACACACGGCGAACGAACTCCTGCGGGAGGACATGCGGCGCGGTGCGGGCGCTCGCTGGACCAAGGGCGACCGCACGTGGGTGGTCCACCTCGTCCAGTTCCGCAGCTACGAGGGGGCGGAAGCGTTCGCCTCACGGGCGCACTTCTACGACTCCGAGGTCGTCGGGGACGGCACGGGGGACCAGTTGGCGGGCACGGAGTCCAGTCGGACGTACCTCTTCAAGGTCCAGCGGGAGAGCGGATCCAAGCCGCTGTACCGGGCCCGGGCGGCCCTCCAACGCGGCGACATCATGGCCGAGATCAACGTCTGGGACTCCAAGCCCATCGGCAAAAAGGAGATCCGCACCCTCGCCGAGCAGCAATTGGAGCGCCTGTGAAGTCCGCGCGGTTCCGTCGAGTGCTGCCGGTGGCGCTCGCCCTCACGCTGGCCGTCGTGGTGGTCGTCGCCGGTGCGACGTACCTCGCGGTCACGGCCGAGGGCGCGGACCGGTCCGCGCCGACGAAGGTCTGGGACCAGGCGCAGGGGAAGCTTCCCGACGACCCGGCCGGCGACCTCGACAGGGGGAGGTCCGACACCCCCCTCAGCAAGCTGCTCCTTCCGGCCCCCTACGGCTACCGACTCGGTCCGGACCGGATGACGTCCGACGGCAACGACGGCGAACTCAGCGGTCCGCAGGCCCTCGAACGGTTCAAGCGGACGGGGGGCGGGCTGACGGGCAGCGAACGCCGCGAGTTCGAGCGGAACGTGGAACGGATGGGGGTGGAAGGCGTGGCGTGGCGCACGTACGTCTACGAGCGCGAGTTCCAGGCCGTGGGCGTGGACGTGGACGTGGTGCGGATGGCGGACGGGCGGAAGTCCCGGGGCCTGTACGCGGTGCAGACCTCGCTGGTCGAGGCCCTGGAGGTGCCCAAGGGTCCCAAGGTCGACGGCCACCGGAAGAACACGGCCTGCTACGTCGTGCACGACAGCCCGCTGTTCGCCTCGGGGGGCGAGTACGAGGACTACGAACTGCGGGAGTTCGTCTGCTACGGGTACGCGGGCACGGACTACGTGTTCATGCGGACCTACGGGAACAACCATCTGACTCCGTCCGACGCCAGCGACTTCATGAAGCAGCAGATGGACCACCTCACGATCCGCAGGGAGGCGGTATGACCGAGACCGGAACCGGGGCCGAGACCGGAACCGGAAGCGGGGCCGAGACCGGGGCCGGGGCCGAGCCTCAGTCGGTGCCGGCCGCTCGGGATCGTAGGGTGCTGCGTGCCGTCGGCCGTTGGAGCACGGCCCTACTGCTCTGCCTGGGCCTCGGCGCCGGCACGGCGTACGGCATCGGCTCGATGGAACGGGAGGACGTCCCCGGCCTCGCCACCGACGACGACGGCCGCTGGACGTACCCGAAGCTGTCGCTGCCCGCGCTCCCCAAGGGCAGTCCGCGCCCCTTCAGCCAGCAGAGCGACGCCGGGATCCACCACGCGGACCTGCGCAAGCTGCTGTTGCCGGCGCCCGAGGGGGCACGGCAGGACAAGAAGCTGACCGGCGGCTGGACGACCCGCGAACAGTTCCTGTCCGAGTACACCGAGGAGGCCCGTCCGCGGATCAGGCTGGCGCTCACCGAGTACGCCGTACGCCACGTGGCGGCCCGCGGCTGGACCATGCCGGACGGCACGGCCTCCCGCATCTACCTGCTCAGGTTCAACCACGCGGACACGGCGCTCCGGTTCGCCTACGAAGGGCCGGGCAGCTACGACAACTCGGACGCCGGCCAGCCGCTGAAGGGAACCCTCCCCATGAAAGAGGACGTCACCTGGGACACCCTGGGCGGCACGCCGGGGATCTCCGCGTACCCCTTCCTCGAACCCGGGGACGGCGGTGCCACGCACACCCGGCAGGCGTACGTCCACGCGGGCGACACGCTCGCGCTGGTCGTGCAGGAGAAGAAGGGCGGGGCCGCGGTCGTCCCGTTCCACCAGACGCTCGTGCTCCAGAGCCAGCTCCTGAGCTGACGCGCGTACGCCCCGCGCACTCCTTGCGCACCCGCTGACGCGCCCCCGCAGGGGCGACCGGGCCCCAACCCATTAGGCTGGGGCCCGGTCCGCATTCCGTCCGGACGTTGTCCCGTCCGAACCCGTACGAGGAGCACTCCGTGCTTATTGCCTTCTTCGAGGCCCTGCTGGTGCTGGTCTGCATCGGTGTCGCCGCGTTCTCCGTGCTGGCCGTGAAGAAGCTGTACCAGGGTCAGCGCTGACCCTGCCGGACCGCACCCGCAAGCCCGTCCGTCGTGTCGGCACCACCACCGGCACCCACTGACAGAAGTCGCTCATGATCGAGATCCCGTCCGACCTGAACCCGGACCTCGTCCCCCTCGCCTTCCTCCTCGGCACTTGGGAGGGCGCCGGCGTCTCCGACTTCCCGGGCGCCGAGAAGTGCAACTTCGGTCAGTCGGTCACCTTCAGCCACGACGGCCGGGACTTCATCGAGTACTCCTCGCACTCCTGGGTCCTGGACTCCGAGGGCAAGCAGGTCCGCCCGCTGGAGAGCGAGCACGGCTACTGGCGCATCGACAAGGACCGCAAGGTCGAGGTCGTGATGGTGCGTGACGACGGCGTCGTCGAGGTCTGGTATGGCGAGCTGGCGAACCAGAAGCCGCAGATCGACCTGGTGACGGACGCCGTCGCGCGCACCGCCGCGTCCGGGCCGTACAGCGGTGGCAAGCGGCTGTACGGATACGTGAAGGGCGACCTGATGTGGGTGGGCGAGAAGTCCACCCCCGAGGTGCCGCTGCGGCCGTACATGTCGGCGCACCTGAAGAAGACCGTCACGCCCGAGCAGGTCGCGGAGTGGGCGAAGGACCTCGGCGACCTCCCGGACGACGGCATCGCCTTCTTCAAGTAGGACCCCGCCCGCGCGGCCCTTCGCTCCCCGTAGCCGTAGCCGTAGCCGTAGCCTCAGTCGCAGCCGTCCCCGTCCGCTTCCCGCGGGCGGTGCGCCGCGCCTCCCTACACTGGGAGGTGTGGTGACCACCGACTGGCAGAGCGACCTGCGCAAGCGCGGCTACCGACTGACTCCACAGCGTCAGCTGGTGCTGGAAGCCGTCGACGCCCTGGAGCACGCGACGCCCGACGACATCCTCTGCGAGGTCCGCAAGACGGCGTCGGGCGTGAACATCTCCACGGTGTACCGGACCCTGGAGCTGCTGGAGGAGCTGGGGCTCGTCTCGCACGCCCACCTCGGGCACGGCGCGCCCACCTACCACCTTGCCGACCGGCACCACCACATCCACCTGGTGTGCCGGGACTGCACCGCCGTCATCGAGGCGGACGTGGAGGTCGCGGCGCCCTTCACCGAGACCCTGAAGCAGAGCTTCGGCTTCGACACCGACATGAAGCACTTCGCCATCTTCGGCCGCTGCGAGCAGTGCTCGGCGGCGGCGCCGCCGGCGGACGGGGCCACGGCCGACGAGTCCCCGTCGAGCGGGTCGTAGGCTTTCCCCATGGCCACTGTGAAGAGCCCGAAGCGTCCGCTGAGCCCGCTGCTGTCCCGTCCCGGTGCCGTTCCGGCCGAAGGCGTCGACGAAGGCGTGGCCGCGCACTACGGCGACATCTTCCGGGAACAGAGCGCCCTGGCCGACGGCTCCGGGCTGGTCGACCTCTCGCACCGCGGCGTCGTCACCGTCACCGGCTCGGACCGGCTGAGCTGGCTGCACCTGCTGGTCACCCAGCACGTCAGCGACCTGCCCGCCGGGCAGGCGACCGAGGCGCTGATCCTCACCGCGAACGGGCACATCGAGCACGCGCTCTCCCTCGTCGACGACGGCGAGACCCTCTGGGCGCACGTCGAGCCCGGCACCCAGGACGAACTCGTCGCCTACCTGGAGTCGATGAAGTTCTTCTACCGGGTGGAGGTGGCGGACCGCACGGACGACTTCGCGGTGGTGCACCTGCCGGCCGGGTCGATCGCGCCCGTGCCCGAGGGCGCGACGGTGCGCGAGGTGCCGTACGGCCGGGACGTCTTCCTGCCGCGCGCCGAGCTGGAGCCGTACGCGGAGCAGCACGGGCCGCTCGCCGGGATGCTGGCGTACGAGGCGCTGCGGGTCGAGGCGCACCGCCCGCGCCTCGGCTTCGAGACCGACCACCGGACCATCCCGCACGAGCTGGGTCTCATCGGCACCGCGGTCCACCTCCAGAAGGGCTGCTACCGGGGGCAGGAGACGGTGGCCCGGGTGCAGAACCTGGGCAAGCCGCCGCGTCGGCTGGTCTTCCTGCACCTCGACGGCAGCGAGGTGCACCTGCCGGGGCCGGGCACCCCGATCCGGCTCGCGGCGGACGGCGCTGAGGGGCGCCAGCTCGGCTTCGTCACGACGTCGGCGCGCCACTACGAGCTGGGGCCGATCGCGCTGGCGCTGGTGAAGCGGAACGTTCCGCTGGACGCGGAGCTGCTGGCGGGCACGACCGCGGCGGCGCAGGAACCGGTGGTCGAGCCGTAACCCCGCGGGCGCCCGCGCCCACGCGCCCCTTGACGTACCCGCCGTTTCCCAGCGGCAGCGCTGGTCCCTGGGGCCGGTGGGGGCCGTTCGCACAGTTCCGCCCCCTACGCCCTGGAGGCGTGGGGGACCCCCAGCGCCCCTGAAACCCCTGCCTCGGCCCGCAGGCAAGGTGCCGGGGGCGGGGGGAGCGGAACAGGGGCGCGGAACTGCGCGACAAGCCCACCACCGGGGCGCGGAGACCAGCGCTCCCGCAGGGCAACGGCGGGTCGTCAGGCCAGGCGGGAGATTCCGCGGGGCTCACACCTCCAGCAGCACCGTGAAGGGGCCCTGGTTCGTCAGGGAGACCCGCATCGCCGCTCCGAAGCGGCCCGTTTCCACCCGCGCGCCCAGCGCGCGCAGGTGGGTGACGACCGCGTCGACCAGGGGCTCCGCCACCGCCCCCGGCGCCGCCGCGTTCCACGTCGGACGCCGGCCCTTCCGGGCGTCTCCGTACAGGGTGAACTGCGAGATCACCAGCAGCGGCGCGTTCACGTCCGAGCAGGACTTCTCGCCCTCCAGGATCCGCAGCGACCACAGCTTGCGGGCGAGCCGTTCCGCCTGCTCCGCACCGTCCTCGTGGGTGACCCCGACGAGGACGCACAGCCCCTCGCCGACGATCTCCCCGACCGTCCGCGTCCCGGACTCGTCCGTCACGGTGACGCTCGCACCGTCCACCCTCTGCACCACCGCACGCATACCGCCCAACCTATCGGGGCTGAACGGGTGCAGAGCGCCTGCGTCGAATGGTTCCGGAATGGCACCATTCACCAAGGCGGTGCGGTCCCCCGGCCCAGCCCCCCGGTCTGCGGGGGGCCCGGGGAATCCCCCGCGCCGGTCGAGGGGACGGACAAACGGACATGAGCACTTCGGGCACCAGGCGGACGACGGTCAACCCCGCCCGTCCGCCGCACCAGCGCACGGGGCAGGCGCCGTCCCGGGCCGTCGACCACCTCGCCGAGCACTTCGCCGACCTCCCGCAGTACGAGCTGCCCGCCCTGCGCCTGCCCGAGCTGCGCGCGTTGCGCCGCCAGTCGCAGCAGGACGAGGCCGACCTCAGCTACGTACGCCGGCTGCTCCAGGGCCGCATCGACATCCTCCGGGCCGAGCTGGTCCGGCGCGCGCACCCGGAACCCGAACCGGACCCGGACCCGGCGCCGGACCGGTCCGCGGCCGGAGAGGGGTCCGCGGCCCGGGCGACGGCCGCCGACGGGCCGGTGGACGCGACCGGCGGCACCGGAGAGCAGGAGGCGGCGGCCTTCGTCGAACGGCTGTCGGGGATCCTCGCCGACGCGCCCTCCAGCCACCGTTCGTCCGCCCGGCACGTGACGGTGTCCACCCCGCACAGCGAGGAGTACCGGCTGCTGGCGGCGAAGATGCTCGCCGACGTGGAGCTGTCGGACCCGGCCGCCCGGACGGACGACGAGCTGCACGCCGCGATGGGCCGGCTGGTCCGCTACGAGCAGCAGGTCTCGCGCCGTCGGCACGTGTTGCAGCGCACGGCCGACGATTGCAGTGCGGAGATCGCCCGCAGGTACCGTGAAGGAGAAGCACAAGTAGACGACCTGCTGACCTGAAGCGATCCTTCCGGAGGCGGGTTCCCGCGCTGGAAGGCCGCCCCCACATGACCGTCGCCGAGTCGAGCAGCAGCAACCCCGCGATATCCCCGGGTCTGAACCCCGAAGCCGGGACCGGGGCCGTCTCCCCGGTCCTCGCCGAGGTCGTGCGGTCCGGTTTCGTCGAGGGCCGGCACCGCGGTTCCCTGGTCGTGCTGGCCCCCGACGGCGGGGTGGAGCTGGCCGTCGGCGACGTCGCCGCCCCCGTCTTCCCGCGCTCCGCCAACAAGCCGATGCAGGCCGTTGCGGTGCTGCGGGCCGGGCTCGACCTCGCGGGCGAGCGGCTGGCGCTCGCCGCCGCGAGCCACTCCGGCGAGGGCTTCCACCTGGACCTGGTGCGCACCATGCTCGCCGAGTACGGGATCCGGCCCGAGGAGCTCCAGACCCCGCCCGACCTGCCGCTGGACCCGACGGAGGCGGAGGCGTACCTGGCGGCCGGCCGCACCCGCGACCCGATCACCATGAACTGCTCCGGCAAGCACACGGCGATGCTCGCGGCCTGTGCGCTCAACGGCTGGGACCGTACGTCCTACCTCGCCCCGGACCACCCGCTCCAGCAGCTCGTCCACGAGGCCGTCGAGGAGGCGGCGGGCGAGCGGGTCGCGGCCGTCGGCACGGACGGCTGCGGCGCCCCGCTGATGGCGATCAGCCTCACCGGGCTGGCGCGCGCCTTCCGCTCCCTGGTGCTCGCCGACCCCGGCACCGCCGGACGGCGGGTCGCGGACGCGATGCGCGCCCACCCCGACTACGTGGCGGGCACCCGTCGCCCCGACACCTGGCTGATGCGCGAGGTCCCCGGGACGCTCTCCAAGATGGGCGCCGAAGCCGTCCAGGCCGTGGCGCTGCCCGACGGCCGCGCCCTCGCCTTCAAGATCGACGACGGTGCGGGCCGGGCGCTCGGGCCGGTGCTCGGGCGGGCGCTGGAGCTGATGGGCGTGACCGGTCCGGTGGTGGACCGCATCCGACGTGCGCCGCTGCTGGGCGGCGGCGTCGAGGTCGGCGAAATCGGCGCGACTTTCTGAGCGGTCTCTGCCTAGCGTGGCGGGATGACCTCCTCCACCTCCTCCTCCCGCCCCACTGACCTCGACGTCCGCGCCATCGACCCCTCCTCCGAGTACCCCGACTGGCTGCGGGCCGTCGGCGTCGGCTTCCAGCACTCCCCTTCGCTGGAGGAGGGCGAGGTGGAGGCGCGCAGCGAGGGGGCGGACCTGACGCGGGCGGTGGGCGCCTTCGACCGCGGGCGGATCGTCGCCACGTACCGCACCTTCGAACAGGAGTTGACGGTCGTCGGCGGCGCCGCGGTCCGGTCCAACGCGGTCACCAACGTCACCGTCACCGCCACCCACCGCCGCCGCGGCGTCCTCAGCCGGATCATGGGCGCCGACCTCGCGGCGGCGAAGGAGCGCGGGGAGGTGCTGTCGACGCTGATCTCCGCCGAGTACCCGATCTACGGCCGGTTCGGCTACGGGCCCGCCACCTGGGTCACCGAGTGGGCGGTGAACGTGGCCCGAGCCGGCGTCGACCGCCGTTGGTCGGGCCCGGCCGACGGCGGCCGGATCGACCTGGTCCAGGTGGCCGAGTTCCGCAAGATCGGCCCCGAGCTGCACGCCCGGTTCGCCGCCGGCCAGCCCGGCGCCGTCTCCCGCAACGAGCGCTGGTGGCGGGTGAACACCGGTGAGATCCGGATCCCGAGCCAGCCGTGGACCGAGCCCTTCTACGCGGTGTACCGGTCGGCTGCCGGCGAGGTCGAGGGCCTCGTGGCGTACGCCAACGACCGCAAGTGGGACGACGGCAAGCAGCCCGACAACACCGTGTCGGTGCAGGAGTTCCTCGCGGTGACCCCGGCGGCCGAGCGCGCCCTGTGGCGCTACCTGTGCTCGTTGGACTGGGTCACCACCCTGCGCACCGGCCGGCGCGCCCCCGACGACCTGCTGCCCCTCCTGCTGCCGGACCCGCGCGCGGCCCGCCCGGTCGCGCAGGCGGACTTCCTGTGGGTGCGGCTGCTGGACGTGGCGCGGGCGCTGGAGGCCCGGACGTACGACGTCTCCGCGTCCCTGGTCCTGGACGTGCAGGACCCCGCGGGCCTGGCGAACGGCCGCTTCCGGCTGGCGGTCGCGCCGGACGGGTCGAGCTGCGTTCCGACCGCCGATGCGCCCGACGTGACCTTGGACGTAAGGGAGTTGGGTGCGCTGTACCTCGGCGACGCGTCCGCGGTGCGACTGGCCGCGCTCGGCGCGGTGCAGGAGGAGCGCGCCGGGGCGGCGGCCGTGGCGGACCGGGTCTTCCGCACGGCGCGCCGGCCGTGGTGCCCGGACGTGTTCTGAGCCGGGTCCCGGCTCCGGGCGGCGCGTCCTACTTCGTACGGGCCCGGAAGAGCGCGCCGGACGCGGCCACGGACACGGCCAGGATGCCCGCGGACCACGCGAGCGCGGTCCAGGGCGCGCTGCCGGCGGCCTCGGACAGGAGCAGTGCCCGCAGGGACTCGATGAGCGGTGTGATCGGCTGGTGGTCGGCGAAGCCGTGCAGCCAGTCGGGCATCGAGTCGATCGGGACGAAGGCGCTGCTCGGGTAGGGCAGGAAGGTCATGAAGAAGGTGAAGCCGCCGGCCGCCTCCGGGGTGCGGGCGAGCAGGCCGATCGCGGCGGAGAACCACGAGATCGCGACCAGGAAGGTCACCAGCAGGCCGAGGGCGGCGAGCCAGCCGGCGGCGGTCGCGTCCGGGCGGAAGCCGATGAGCAGGGCGACGCCGAGGACGACGGCGGTGGCGGCCAGGTTGCGCAGCACGCTGGCGGCGACGTGGCCGGCGAGCACCGCGCCGCCGCCGACGTCGAGCGAGCGGAAGCGGTCCATGATGCCGCCCTGCATGTCGTCGGAGACGGCGACGGCGGTGTTGGCGGCGCCGAAGCAGGCGCAGACGACGAGGACGCCGGGGACGACGTAGGTGACGTACTCCGGGGCGTCGGTCTGGATCGCGCCGCCGAAGAGGTAGACGAAGACGATCATCAGCATCACCGGCAGGACCATGGCGGTGATGACGGCGTCGACGTTGCGCCGGCTGATGCGGATGGCGCGGCCGGCCATGGTCGTGGCGCGGACGAGGGCGTCAGGCATGGGAGGGCTCCTTGCCCGGGGCGCTGTGGGTGCGGTCCGCGGCGCCCGGTCCGTCGGTGCCGCTGTTGCCGGTGAGGGCGAAGAAGACGTCGTCGAGGGTGGCCTCGTGCAGGGCGAAGCGGACGACGTCGGTGCGGTCCGGGTCCGCGAGGTCGAGCAGGGCGCGGACGGAGTCCGCGGTGCCGTCGGTGGGCAGGGACATGGTGAGGTCCTGCGGTGACTGGTGGGCCGGTGCGCCGCCGTGGGCCGGCAGCCTGTGCGCGGTGCGGACGAAGGCGGCGGCGTCGGCGAGGACCAGCTCCAGGCGGTGGCCGCCGACCCGGGCCTTGAGCTGCTGCGCGGTGCCGTCGGCCACGATCCGGCCGCCGTCGACCAGGGCGATGCGGTGCGCGAGCCGGTCGGCCTCCTCCAGGTACTGGGTGGTGAGGAAGACCGTCGTGCCGGCCGCCGACAACTCCCGCACCACCGTCCACAGCTCCGCGCGGCTGCGCGGGTCGAGGCCGGTCGTCGGCTCGTCGAGGAAGACCACCTCGGGGTCGCCGACGAGGGAGGCGGCGAGGTCGAGCCGGCGGCGCATCCCTCCGGAGTAGGTGTCGGCGAGCCGGCCGGCCGCGCGGGTGAGGTCGAAGCGTTCGAGGAGCGCGGTCGTGCTGCGGGCGGCCGCGGGGCGCGACAGACCGCGCAACCGGGCCATCATCCGCAGGTTCTCCGCGCCGGTCTGCTTCTGGTCGACCGCGGCGAACTGGCCGGTGAGGCTGATGGCGCGGCGGACCTTCGAGCGCTCGGTGGCCACGTCGTGGCCGGCGACGAGGGCCGTGCCGGTGTCCGCTGCGGTGAGCGTGGTGAGGATGCGCACGGTCGTCGTCTTGCCGGCGCCGTTGGGGCCGAGCAGGGCGAAGACCGTGCCCCGGGCCACTTCCAGGTCCACTCCGTCGAGGACGGTGAGGTCCCCGTACCTCTTGGCCAGGCCGGTGGCCGTGATGGCCGGTGTCTCCATGACGTGGGACTCCCTTCTGCGTATGACATACGCGCTACTGCGTAAGGGTTACGCATTACTAGGATGGGCGTCAAGCGGGACCGGGCGGCGCAGTGCCGACGGGACGACCGGGTGGCAGGCGCGAAAGGGCGGACGGTGAGGGCGAGTGACGAACGACGGTGAGGGTGCGGGGGGCGCCGGCCGCGGCGGCGGGGGTCGGAGCGGCGACGGAGGCCGGGGCGTCGGGAGCGGCGGTGACGGCACTGCGCTGCCCGCCAGCGTCGAGGCCGCGTGGGGGCTGCGCGAGCGCCCGTCCAAGGGGCCCAAGCCCGGCATCGGCGTGGACCGGATCGTCGCCGCGGCCGTCGACCTCGCGGCGGCGGAAGGGCTCGGCGCGGTCTCCATGGGGCGGGTGGCCAAGGAGTTGGGCGTCTCGACGATGTCGCTCTACCGGTACGTGGCCGCCAAGAGCGATCTGTACCTGCTGATGCAGGAGGTCGCGGTGGGGCCGCCGCCCCCGCCGCCCCCGCCCGGCGACGACTGGCGCGGGGCGATCACCGCCTGGGCCGTGGCGCAGCGCGAACGCTTCCGGAGCAACCCGTGGGTCCTCCAGATCCCGATCTCGGGGCCGCCGGCCACGCCCCACTCGGTTGCCTGGTGGGAGCGCGGGCTCGTGGCGTTGGAGCCGACCGGACTCGACGACGGCGACCGGCTCTCGGTGGTCATGCTGATCAACGGCTTCGTCCGGCACGAGTCGATGGTCGCGGTCGACCTCGGGGTGGCGGTCGCGAACGGCGGCGGGGACCCCGATGCGTTCATGCGCCGGTACCTCGGCACGCTGGAGCGGCTGGCCGACCCCGAGCGGCACCCGTCGGTGACGCGGCTGCTCAGGTCCGGGATGTTCCTCGAAGGCGACGACCCGGACTACGACTTCATGTTCGGGCTGGCCCGGATCCTGGACGGGGTCGCGGAGTTGATGCGCCAGCGCGGCGTGGCGGAGGACGGGGTGGCGGAAGGTGAGCGGACGAAGGAGGGACGGGAGTGAACGCGGACGCGGAACGCGAGCGGGCACCTTCGCATGCGGACGGGCCTTCCGGTGCGGGCGGGTCTTCGGGCGGGGGCGGGTCTTCGGGCGGGGGCGGTTCCGCCGCCGCCGCGCGTGGCGGCGGGCTGCGCGAGCGCAAGAAGGAGCGCACCCGCCGCGCCCTCTCCGACGCCGCCATCGCGCTCTTCGTCACGAAGGGCTTCGACGCCGTGTCCGTCGCCGAGGTCGCCGCCGCGGCCGACGTGTCGAAGCCGACCCTCTTCCGGTACTTCCCGACGAAGGAGGACCTGGCGCTGGACCGGTTCGCCGACCACGAGGACGAGGCGGCGCGCGTGGTGCGCGGCCGCCCGCCGGGCGTCGCGCCGCTGGACGCACTGCGCCGGCACGTCCTCGACGGCCTGGAGCGCCAGGACCCGGTCACCGGCGTCAGTGACGCGCCGCAGGTGCTGGCGTATCTGCGGCTGCTGTACGGGACGCCCAGCCTGGTCGCCCGCATGCACGCCTACCAGTGCCGTTCGGAGGAGGCGTTGGCCGGTGCGCTGGGCGGCGGGACGGCGGGGCGGTTGGCGGCGGGTCAGATCGTGGCCGTGCTGCGGATCCTCGCCGAGGAGAACTGGCGGCGGATCGAGGCCGGGGAGGGCGCGGCCGAGGTGCGCTCGGGCGCCCGGGACGCCGTTGACCTGGCCTTCGACCAGCTCGCCGTCGGGCTGGGCGCGCTCATGGGTGGCGAAGAGGTTTCGTAAACGTATCTCGTTACCGAGTCAAAAAAGATATCTGGTTGCATTTATGCTGGATGGCATGAAGCAACTCGACGACGCACTCAGCCGTGCCCTGGCGGACGAACGCGCCCATCACGACGCCTGCCGCGCCGCCCTGCGCGGCATGGTCGACGACGCGGCGCAGCAAGTCGTCATCGGGGAGCACGCCTTCGCCTCCGGCGCCGACGCGGAGGTGCTCGGCCGGCAGTTGCGCAGCCGCGCCAAGGAGATGCGGGAGGAGGCGGCGGGCCCGCTCTTCTTCGGCCGGCTCGACTTCGCCGCCGACGCCAGCGCGGGGGAGCACCGGTCGCAGCGCTATCACGTCGGCCGCCGACGCATCACCGAGCGGGCCGGACCGGGCGCGCCGTCCGACCCGGGCGCGCTCCCGCCACCCCTGGTCATCGACTGGCGGGCGCCCGTCTCCCGCGCCTTCTACCAGGCGACGGCCGGGGATCCCCAGGGCGTCGCGGTGCGCCGCCGCTTCGGCTGGGCGCCCTTCAGCGAAGGCGAGTCCAGCGATCTGACCGGCTTCGAGGACGAGCACCTGCGCGGTGCGCCGGCTCCGTCGCCGCCGTCACCGGAGCCGCCGGATCCGCTGTGGTCACCGAACTCACTGCCGTCGCCAGATCCACTGTCATCACCGAACCCACTGTCGACGCGAGATCCACTGTCGTCACCGGAGTCGCCGTCGTGGTCTACGTCGCCGCGCTCTGAGCCGATGCGTACGGCGAGCGCGATCGTGGCGGACGAGATCGAGCGGCCCCGGGTCGGCCCCATGCGCGACATCGCCGCCACCATCCAGCCCGACCAGGACGACCTGGTCCGCGCCCCGCTCGCGGACTCGCTGTGCGTCCAGGGCGCGCCCGGCACCGGCAAGACCGCGGTCGGCCTGCACCGCGCCGCGTACCTCCTCTACACCCACCCGCAGCGCGTCAGCCGCGCCGGACTGCTGGTCCTCGGCCCCAACCGCGCCTTCCTCGCCTACATCTCGCAGGTGCTGCCCGCGTTGGGCGAGAGCGGGGTGCGCCAGTCCACCGTGGACGACGAGGTCGCCCGCCACGAAGTCCGGGCCGAGGACGCCCCGGCCGCGGCGGCCGTGAAGCACGACGCGCGCATGGCGGGCGTGCTGCGCCGCGCGCTGTACGCCCGGGTCGCCGTCCCCGCTGACACCGGGGCGGTGTTCGACGCCCCGCTCACGGTGCCCGAAGGCTCGTACCGCTGGCGGGTGCCGGCCGACGACCTGGCGCGGATCGTGGCCGAGGTGCACGCCGAAGCCCCGCCGTACGCGATCGGGCGCGAGCGGGTCCGCGCCCGCGTCGTGCGGCACCTCCAGCTCCAGGCGGAGCGCCGCGCCGATCCCAAGAGCGCCGCGTGGACGCAGCGGATCGGGCGGTCCCGCCCGGTGGCCGCCTTCCTGGACGCGGTCTGGCCGAAGGTCGCGCCGGAGGAGGTGTTGGCCGCGTTCCTCGCCGCCCCGGTCGACCCCGAGCTCACCGCCGCCGAGCAGGACGCCGTGCGCTGGCGCACCCCGCCGCGCTCGTACCGCTCCGCCCGCTGGAGCCGGGCCGACCTCGTCCTCCTCGATGAGATCGCCGGCCTGGTCGAACGCCCCGCGGGGTACGGCCACATCGTCGTCGACGAAGCCCAGGACCTCTCGCCGATGCAGTGCCGCGCCATCGCCCGCCGCGCGGACTTCGGCTCGCTGACCGTCCTCGGCGACCTCGCCCAGGGCACCACCCCCTGGGCCGCCCGCACCTGGCCCGAGCAGCTCGCCCACCTCGGCAAGGCGGACGCCCCCGTCACCCCGCTGACCACGGGGTTCCGGGTGCCGGCGGCCGTGGTCGAGCTGGCGAACGGACTGCTGGGCTGGCTCGACGTGGACGTGCCCGCGGGCCGTTCGCTGCGCGCCGACGGCGAGCTGACGGTCCGACGGGTCGACGACCTCGCGAAGGCGACCGTCGACGCGGTGCGCACGGCGCTCGGCCACGAGGGCTCGATCGGCGTCATCGCGGACGCGTCCCTGACCGCGCCGCTGCGCACCGCGCTCGGGGACGCGGGCATCGAGACCGCCGACCTCGCCGAAGGTGCCGGTGCCCCTGGTGCTGCCGGGGCGGCGTCGCTCACCGCCCGGGTGACCGTCCTGCCCGCTGCCCTGGCCAAGGGCCTGGAGTACGACCACGTCGTCGTCGCCGAGCCCGCGGCCATCGTGGCGGCGGAGGAGCGCGGACTGCACCGGCTGTACGTGGCGCTGACCCGAGCCGTCGCCCGGCTGGACGTGCTGCACGTCCGCCCGCTGCCGCCCGCCCTGACCGCCGGGAACCAACGGCCCGGCTCGAACGTGGGATCTGGTAGGGGGTTTTCGGAGTGACGGCGAGTCGGGGCGGGCTGATGACGGAGGACCGGGACGGACGCACGGCAGCAGTGACGGGCGGCCGCGCGGGCACGGCGCTCCTGGAGCGCATCGCGGACCAGCGCGCCGGCGTCGGTGACCCCCACGCCCTCATCGGAGAGCTGAGGCGCTCCCTCGTTCTCGTACCGCTCGACGGCGGCGGTCTGTGGACCGCACGGTTCGGCGGGGTGCGCTGGATCTGCGGCTTCACGGACGAGGAAGCGCTCGCCCGGTTCGCCGCTGCCCGCGAGGAGGGCGAAGGCGCCGACGGTGCCGGTCGGGCCGGTCAAGCCGGTCGATCGTGGGAGTTCGCCGAGCTGCGCGGGGCCCGGCTGCTGGACGAGATCATCCCGACGCTGGACGAGCCCGCAGGCGTCGCGTTGAACATCGCCGACCCCGACGGCTCGATGATGTTCCCGCCGGTCGCCGGCATCGTGCCCGAAGCCGTCGCCGTCCCGTCCGCGGGGCACGTCGCAAGCACCGACAGCGCCGGCACCACTGACACCACCGACAACGCCGGCTCCACCGACAACGCCGGCTCCACCGACAACGGCACGGGGAGGGAGCTTCGATGAGCGGCGGCGAGGACCTGAAGCTCGACGAGGAGAGCCGGCAGCGGATCACCAAGGGCCTGCGCGCTGCCGTCTCCGAGCTGCGCGACGCGGGCTCCAGCACCGGCGCCGCCCTCGGCAAGGGCTTCTCCGGCCTCTCGCTCACCGGCATGGAGATGGGCCACCACGGCTTGTCGACGGACTTCGAGGACTACTGCGAGCGCTGGGAGTGGGGCGTGCGCGCCCTCGTCCAGGACGCCAACGCGCTCGCCGCGAAGCTCGGGCTGGCGGCCGGCATCATCTGGGAGTCCGACCAGTACGTCCAGGGCATGATGAAGGTCGGCGTGAACTCGGTGATCGGCAATCCGCACGCCTCCGAGGACGAGGTCATCAAGCAGGACTGGGGCGACGTCCTCAGACCGGACGCCCTCGACCCCGACTACAGCGGTGCCTCCTTCGACCGTGCCCGTGAGGAGGCCGCCCAGACCTGGAAGGACACCGGCCGCACCGTCCTCACGGAGGGCAGCGTCGGCCAGCGCGTCGACCTCGTCAACGACGCGATAGGCGTCGACGACGCGGAGTTCGAGCGACAGCTCGACGACACCTTCGGCCCGTCCCCGGAGGAACGGGCCGAAGGCCAGTAACTGCGCCGCCGACCGAGCAGCCGCGCGTCCGGCGCGTCCCCGAGTCCGCTGAGGGCCCCGCCCGTCGACCCCCGCACGTCGGGCGGGTCCCCCTGAGATGCCCCTGTGCACCTGAAGGCACTGTCCACAAGGTCCCGCGTGGCCACCGCGGCTCCCCGTCAAGTAGGGGGCAGCAGGGAGCGCGGAACCTACGGCCGCGGCTGTGTGAACCGCAGCAGGTTGCCCGCCGGGTCGCGGAAGGCGCAGTCCCGTACGCCGTACGGCTGGTCGATGGGCTCCTGGACCACCTCGCCACCCGCCGCGCGGATCTGCTCGAACGTCGCGTCGCAGTCGGGCGTCCGGAAGATCACCCCGCGCAGCAGGCCCTTCGCCATCAACTCGGCCACGGCCTGCCGGTCGGCGGGGGAGGCGTTCGGGTCCGCCAGCGGCGGTTCCAGCACGATCTCCACGTCCGGCTGGGCGGGCGAGCCGAGGGTCACCCAACGCATCCCCTCGAACCCCACGTCGTTGCGGACTTCCAGTCCGAGCGCGTCCCGGTAGAAGCCGAGGGCCTTGTCGTGGTCGTCGACGGCGATGAAGCACTGTCCAATCGTGATGTCCATGTCCGTCACGCTACGGACCGGTCGGACGTTTCGCTTCTCCGTTCCTGACCGGTCGGGTGTAGATCTTGGCGAGGCACGCGGGGATGTCCGCGCCGTCGCCGTGGTCCCGGGCCCGGTAGGCGCTCGGGCTCTCCCCGACCAACTCGGTGAAGCGGGAGCTGAACGACCCCAGCGACGTACACCCCACCTCCATGCAGACCTCGGTCACCGACAGGTCCCCGCGCCGCAGCAGCGCCTTCGCCCGCTCGATGCGACGCGTCATGAGGTAGTTGTACGGGGTGTCGCCGAAGGCGGCGCGGAAGCTGCGCGAGAAGTGCCCGGGCGACATCAGCGCACCGCGCGCCAGCGCGGGGACGTCCAACGGTTTCGCGTAGTCGCGGTCCATCCGGTCGCGGGCCTTGCGCAGTCGGACGAGGTCGGGGATCGGCACTCGGGACACACCAGGCACGGTACCCACCGCTCGTAAAGTCGGACAAACCCTGCTGCCCGTTCTCGGGCCCGTTGACCTCAAGCCGGGTCGAGGTTCTAGCGTGCCGTGTACGTGATCTTGCGATGAGTCGGATGGCAGGGGGGAACGACCGTGATCCTTGTGGCGGGTGCGACCGGGAACGTCGGCAGCGCTCTGGTGCGGCAGCTCATCGGGCCGCCGCAGCGGACCGGGACCGGTGCGGCCGTACGGGTACGGGCCCTGACCCGTGACCCGGCGCGGGCGTCGTTCCCCGCGGGAGTCGAGGTCGTCACCGGCGACCTCACGCACCCCGAGTCGCTGCGGCCCGCGCTGGAGGGAGTGCGCGCGCTGTTCCTCCCGTCGGGCACGGGTGAGGAGGAGGCCGTCTTCGCGGCGGCCCGGCGCGCGGGCGCGGCACACGTGGTGCTGGTCTCCTCGATCACGGTCCTGACCCACCCGCACCTGCCGGCCGCGCGCGAGAACCTCGCCGTCGAGCGGCAGCTCCAGGACAGCGGCCTCGCCTGGACGGTCTTGCGCCCGACGCAGTTCGCCTCGAACGCCCTCTGGTGGGCGGAGGCGATCCGCGGGCGCGAGCCGGTGCGCGCTCCGTACGCGGACGTCGGCCTCCCCGCCGTCCACCCCGCGGACGTCGCCGCGGTGGCCCGCACGGCGCTGACCGAGCCCGGCCACCGCGGCCGTGCGTACGCCCTGACCGGCCCGGCCCGCGTGACGGCCCGCCGCCAGGTCGCGGCCATCGCGGCGGCCATCGGCCGCGACGTGCCCTTCGTCGAGATCAGCCGTGCGGAGGCCCGTGCGCGGCTCGCCCCCTTCCTGGGCGCGGAGACCGCGGACGCGGTGCTCGACCTGACGGGCGGCGACGTGAACGACGCGCTGCTCCGGGTGCGCGACACGGTGCAGCGGATCACCGGAGCCCCGGCCCGGTCGTTCGAGCAGTGGGCGACGGAGAACGCCGCGGCCTTCCGCTGACCCGTCGCGCCCCGAGCCGGCAAGCTCCCGCGCATGAGACTGAGCGCGATTACACTCGACTGCCCCGACCCGCTGGCTCTCGCTGACTTCTACCGACGGGCCACGGGCCTCGAAACCCATCCGAAGTCGGACGCCGACTTCGCCGGCCTCAACGGCCCGCACGGTCTGCACATCGGGTTCCAGCGGGTCGCCGACTACCGGGCTCCGAGCTGGCCCGACCAGGCCGTTCCCCAGCAGCTCCACCTCTGCTTCACGGTGGACGAGGAACTGACCGATGCGGAGGCCCGGCTGCTGGCACTGGGCGCCGGCAAACCGGACCACCAGCCGCACGAGGGCAGGTGGCGGGTCCTCACCGATCCGGCCGGGCATCCGTTCTGCATCGTCAGCAAGTGACCTGACGGCCCGGTGCGACCGGGGAGTTCGACGCTCCTTCAGCCGGCGTGCAGCACCCGGAAGCGGTCCGGTGCCGTCGGGTCGCGGTCGACGACCTGGACCGGGGGCCAGGCCCACTGCCACACGTCGCTGCCCGGCGGGCGGGAGAACGCGATCCGGCCGCGGGTGCCCTCGACGGCGACGCGCGACCAGGGCGCCCCGGTGCGCAGTGCTCCGGCGAGCACGGCGATCGTGTCGTACCCCTCGAAGGCGACGAACGAGGGCGCCCCGGACAGTCGCTCGCGCAGGGCCGCGTCGACGCGCGCGCCGAGCGGGCCGAGGCGTTCGGGCAGGTAGCGCAGGAACGGGACCCCGGCGCCGTCGGGGCCCAGCAGCGCCGCCCACTCGCCGAACTCCGGCTGCCCGGCCGGCGCGCCGATCAGGACGTCGGCCAGGCGCCCGTCGCGGCGGACGGACCGGACGATCGGCACCGCCGGCTCCGGGTGGCCGACCAGGAGCAGCAGGGCCGTCGCGCGGTGCTCGACGATCGCGTCGCACACCGCCGCGGGGGAGAGCGCGCCCGCGTCCAGTTCGACGACGCTGCCGCCGCGCGGCGCGAGGCGCTCCCGCAGGATGCGGGTCCCGGCGGCCCAATAGACGCTCGGCTGGGTCACCACCGCGACGCGACGGTGGCCCGCGCCGATGAGGAAGTCCGCGTACGTCCGCCAGCCGTGCGACTGCGCCGGGGCGAGGCGCGCGACCCGATCCGTCGGCCCCTCGGTGAGCGCGTCGAGCACCGCCGACGAGCAGAGGTACGGCACCCCGAGGGCGTCGGCCCGCGCGGCGACGGCCCGCGCGACGACGCTGTGGTACTCACCCGCCACCGCGGCAACGCCCAGCCGTACCAGCTCGTCCACCGCCGCCGTGGCGCGCTGCGGGTCCGCGGCGGTGTCGCGCACGACCAGTTCGAGCGGCCGTCCACCGCCCCCGCCGACTTCACCACCCCCGCCTGCCCTGCCTGCCCCGCCGATCCCGCCGGCGTCGTTGACGTCCCGTACGCCCAGTTCGAGCCCGGCGAGCAGATGCCGTCCCGCCTCGACCCAGCCGGGCCGGGACAGCGGCACGAGGGCCCCGATCCGTACGGACGCGTCCAACTCGTCCCGCCGCGGCGGGTGTACCTGGGTGACCATGCCGGTCATTGCATCCACGGCTCCCACGGCCGGCAACCGAATTTTGCACCCGCCTTCAGGTCATTCAGGCCCTTCGAGTCCGCCGGGACCGTCCGCCGCCGTCAACGCCGGCACGTCCCAACGGCCGGCGCTTTCTTACCCTCGTGGACCGGGTTTGGATACGGTGACGGGGTGTCTGCCACAAACGAACATGCCCAGCGGATCATCGCGGACCGCTACTTGCTGGGTGCCCGTATCGGCAGGGGCGGCATGGGCACCGTCTGGCGCGGGACGGACCGGCTGCTACAGCGCACCGTCGCGGTCAAGGAGGTCTCCCTCCAGTCCACCGGCGAGGAAGGCGCCGTACGGCAGCGGCGGGCCGTGCGGGAGGCCCGGGCCATCGCCCAGATCTCCCACAACAACGTGGTGGACATTCACGACCTCGTCCAAGAGGACGACCGCCTGTGGCTGGTGATGGAACTGGTCGACGGCCCCTCCCTGGCGGAGCACGTCGCGGCCGCCGGCCCGGTGACGCCGGCCCGCGCGGCCGAGATCGGGCTCCAGGTGGCCGCCGCGCTGGACGCGGTGCACGCCGTCGGCGTGCTGCACCGCGACGTCAAGCCGGCCAACATCCTGCTGCGCGCCGACGGCAGCGCCGTCCTCTGCGACTTCGGGATCGCCGCGCTGGCGGGCACGGAGTCCCTCACCGCGTCCGGCCGGGTGATCGGCTCGCTGCCGTTCCTCGCCCCGGAGCGCCTCAAGGACGGGCCCGTCGGGCCGGCGAGCGACCTGTTCTCCCTGGGCTGCACCCTGTGCGCGCTGCTGACGGGCCGGTCGCCGTTCACCCGCCCGGAAGCCGTCGGCGTACTGCACGCCGTCGCGCACGAGCGGCCGGAGCTCCCGCCGAACGCGGGGCCGCTGCGGAACCTGCTCGGCGCCCTGCTGCACAAGGACCCCGCCCAGCGGCCGTCCTCCGCCGAAGTCGCCCACGCGCTACGGGCCGTGGCGGCCGACGGCGCGGGCCGGACCGCCGTGGAGCCCCTGCGCCGTCGGCCCGCCCTGCGCCGCGTCGCCCTGCCGGCCGCCCTCCTCCTCGTCGCCGCGGGCATCGCGGGAGTCCTGGTGGACCGTTTCGGCGACGACGATTCCTCGTCCGGGGCGCAGGACGCGAAGCCGCCCGCCGGAACGCAGGCGTCCAAGTCGGCTCCCCCCGTGTCCTCGGGGCCCCCGACCCGGGTCGACGCGGCGCTGACCTACCCGTCCAACCCGGCCACCGGCGGTCCTGCGATCCGGTGGCTGTTCTCCGACGACGACCACGTCGAGATCGACAAACCCGGCAAGGACGGCCCGTTCAGCGGGAATCTGACCGAGGCGTTGCCGACCGGGGACTACTGGGTCGCCTTCGAGAACCTGCCGGGCTTCCGCGACCGCATCGACGCGGTGCTCCCGGTCCCGAAGCTCAAGGACGAGTACTGGGTGTTCTCCGGTGCCGAGTACGTCCGGATCCGCATCGACGCGGAGCTCAACGACGAATTGCTGGAGGGACCGAAGCCGCTCAAGGACTGGTCGAAGGCGTTCGGCGACCAGGACGACTTCCTCGACGGCATCGACTCCGTGATGCCCACCCCCGACGACCCCAGCCAGTTCTGGGTGTTCGCCGGGGACCGCTACATCCGCGCGGAGCTGAACAAGAGCGAGGCGGGCGGCGAACTGGTCCAGGGCCCGTCGTCGCTCGGCGAATGGCAGACCTTCGCCGAGCACGAGGACTTCTCCGGCAAGATCAACGCGGTGGTCGACATCCCGGACGAGACCAACGAGTACTGGGTGCTGTCCGAGGCCCGCTACATGAGGATCCGGGTGGCCAACGACAACGACCGCTACGCCGACACGGTCGTGGAGCCGCCCAAACCGCTCCCGAACTGGGACAACCTGGGCTGATCGGGGCCACGGGCCGGCCGCTCGGTCGGGGGCGCCCTACACCCCCAGTTCCACGACGTGCGCGACCACGCAACTGACGTTGTCGGGGCCGCCGCAGCCGTTCGCGAGCGCGACGAGTTCGCGGACCGCCCGCTCGGGGGTGCCGACCTCGGAGAGCACCCGGTGGATCTCGTCGCCCGGCACGACGGTCGTCAGCCCGTCGGAGCAGAGCAGATAGCGGTCGCCCCGGCGGACGTCGTGCAGGCGCAGGTCGGGGGTGGAGTCGGTCCCCCGGCCCAGCGCCCGGGCCAGCAGGGACCGTTGGGGGTGGGACGCGGCCTCCGCCGGGCTGATGCGGCCTTCGTCGATCAACGACTGCACCAGGGTGTGGTCGTGGGTGATCTGGAACAGCTCCCCGTCGCGCAGGAGATGGACGCGGGAGTCGCCGATGTGGACGAGGGCGAGTTGGGAGCCGGTCCAGAACATCGCGGTGAGCGTGGTGCCGGCCTCGTCGGTGACGTCCGCGGCGCCGACGACGCCGTCCACGGCCTGCCTGGCCTCCTCCACGACGTCCGAGAGCAGGTTGAGGAGGTCACCCGTCGGCACCCCGTCGGATTCGAGACGCTTGAACGCGTCGACGGCGGCGGCGCTCGCGGGGGCTCCTTCGCTGCCGTATCCGTCGGCGACCGCGAACAGCCGGGAGCCGGCGTAGGCGGTGTCCAGATTGCTCTCGCGGACCAGGCCGGTGTCGGAGAGGGCGGCATAGCGGAGGCCCAGGGGCGTGGCGGTCGATGACATGGTGGGGTCCTTCCACGACAGATGTCCCACGAGGAAGGCGGCGAGGTCGCGCCGCGCGGCGGTCTCCGCCTCGACCTGCTCCCAGTACGCGCGCACCTCCCGCGCCGCCTGCCCCGCCTCCAGCGTGCAGACGTGTTGGATGCGGGCCAGCGGCATCCCGAGGTGCCGCAGCCAGCAGACCAGCCGGGCCTGCTCCAACTGCTCCGGGGCGTAGTGGCGGTAACCGGTCACCGGGTCGACGCGCGCGGGGGCCAGCAGACCGAGTTCGTCGTAGAGGCGCAGCGCCTTCGGCGAGAGTCGGGACGCCTTCGCGAACGCCCCGATGGTCAGCAACTCCATGCTCGTCACCTTCCTCGTACCGGGCGGGTCGCCCGGCCCTGTCGATGCTGCGGGCTCCCCCAGGGGGAAGGTCAACCAAGGGCGCTTGCCGTCCTGCCCGGTCAAGTGCGGCTAGTGCGGCTAGTGCGAGGGACGTTGCCCGGGACGCTTCGTCCCGTCCGGAACGCACCGACCGAAGTCGTCCCGCTCTTGCGTGGCCGGGCCCTGGGGGTGTGTTAGGTGGCGGGTGAGTCTTGGGCGGCGAGTTCTTCCGCCAGTTCCATGCAGCGCAGGCGGGCCGGGGAGAAGTCGTAGGGCATCTTGCCGATGGCTTCGAACGCGCTCATGGAGTCGGCCTCCCGCCCGCCGGAGCCGGCGTCCGCCTCCTCATCGGCGGTGGCGGGGTGCAGCGCGTCCCAGGCGTCGAAGAGGGCATCGTCGTCCTCACTCAGGCCGGACTCCTCGATGACGGCGTGCAGGGCGCTTTCGAAGGCATGCCGCTCGGCGGCCACGTGAGCCACTCGCGGATCGTCCACGGCGACGCCGTCGTCGAGTGCCTCCTCGGCGGCATCGATGCGGTCGGAATCCTCCCGCAGAGCGGGGTGCGTGGCCAGCGCGATGAAGCGGCTGGCCTGGACGGCGGCGCCGAGCGGGCCGAAGATCCGCTCGGTGACCAGCAGACTGTCCAGGTCCGCTTGGCGCAGGGAGCCGTCGGGCAGGTTCTTCAGACGCTCGGTGACGAAGTCGGAAAGCAGGCCCATCCGGCTGCCTTCGGCGCGCATCCGCCGCACGGCGGTCCGTTGCCGCCGCAACTCCGCCTCCTGCGCGGCGAGGCTTTCCTCCAGCCGCTCCAAGATGCCCGCGATGCCCTCTCCGCCGTCCGCACCGACGGAGGCCGGGGCGGCGGTGAAGGCGTCACGGATGTCGTCCAGGGCGATCCCCGCGTCGGCCGTCTTGCGGATCCACAGCAAGCGGATCATGTCCTCGTACCCGTACCGGCGCCGGCCGTCGCCGCCCCGCTCGGGCTCGGGGAGCAGGCCGATCTCGTGGTAGTGGCGAATCGCCCGTGGGGTGCTGCCGGCGAAGGCCGCCGCATCGCCGATCTTGACCCGGCGGGGTGGCGTGAAGGGCGAATGCATGAGCAGGGACCTTTCCTCGAATCTGCAAGCGATCAGGACGCAAGTCCACCGGACCACATGCCGCTACGGAAGGTGCAACCCCGCACACCCGCCCCGCCCCGCCCTGGGCACCCGCTCCGCACCAAAGGTGCGGAATGCGCCCTTCCGCCATCATGACCGCGTGCCCGTCGATTCCTGCCGGTGCATCCGCACGGCGGCAAGGGCCGGACGGGGCGCAACGGCGCCGGAAGGTGGTGCCCCGAGTGGCATGGCGCACTTTTGCAAGCACTTGCTTGCAATAGTTAGCAGGCGGGTGCACGATCGGGGCATGGCATCGCTCAACGTCGGCAATCTCGGGGAGTACCTGCGCGAGCAGCGGCGCAACGCCCAGCTCTCGCTGCGGCAGCTCGCCGATGCCGCCGGGGTGTCCAATCCGTATCTGAGTCAGATCGAGCGCGGGTTGCGCAAGCCGAGCGCGGAGGTGTTGCAGCAGGTCGCGAAGGCCCTGCGGATCTCCGCCGAGACGCTTTATGTGCGCGCCGGGATCCTGGACGAGCGGGACCGGGACGAGCTGGAGACCAGGGCGGTCATCATGGCCGACCCCTCCATAAACGAGCGGCAGAAGGCCGTACTGCTCCAGATCTACGAGTCCTTCCGCAAGGAGAACGGGTTCGAGGTCCCGGAGGGCCCGCCTGCCGCCGACCCAGCCGCGACGGACACCACCACCGACTGAACGCGTCCGGGAGGACCACCACATGTCCATCACCGATGACCTGCGCGAACTGCGCAAGAACCTCAGCGACCCCACGCCCCTCTACTTCGCCGCCGGCACCGCCGACCTCGCCGTGCAGCAGGCCCGCAAGGTGCCCGCGCTGCTGGAGCAGATCGCGGCCGACGCGCCGGAGCACTTCGAGGGGCTGCGCAACGACCTGAACGACCTGCGCAACACCGACCCCAAGGTCGTCCAGGACAAGGTGGCCGACCAGGCCAAGGAGGCCCAGGCCACGGTCTCGGCGAAGTTCACCAAGGTGATCGGCGGGTTCGACACCGACCTGAAGAAGCTCGGGGAGACCGCGCAGGACCTGGCGCTGCGCGGGGTCGGCGTCGCCGCGGAGTACGCGGTGAAGGCCCGCGAGACGTACGAGCGGGTCGCCGAGCACGGCGAGCAGACCGTACGGAACTGGCGCGGCGAGGCCGCCGAGGAGATCACCGAGATCGCGGTCGCCGTCGAGCCCGAGCCGGTCGCCAGGCCGAAGGCCCAGCCGCGGACCCAGCCCGCCGGCACCGACGCGAAGGCCGGGCCCAGGACCGCCGCGCCGAAGACCGCGACGCCGAAGCCCGCGACCAAGGCGGAGCCGAAGGCCGACGCCAAGGTCCAGGCGGAGAGCAAGGCCGCGCCCAAGCCGGCCGCGCGGAAGACCGCCCCGGCGCCGCGTCGGGCGCCCGCCGCGCGCAAGCCCCCGGCGGCGAAGAAGACCACTCCGCCCGCCAAGGAGAAGTGAGGCCGCGGGGCGGCAGCGGTGTAGTCAGGAGCGGACCGGGCACCTTTGAGGCGTCCGGTTCGTTCTCCGTTCGCGCCAGGTACCGTTGCTGGCGAGGGCGCTCCCATCCACAGACCTAGGCGGTGCCACCAGCATGTTGCGCGAAGGCTTCGAGACCTCCCTTTCGTATTTCCTGTTCCTGCTCTTCACGGGTACGTCCGTGGTCGCGCTCATCATGGCCGCCCTGGCCCGAGAGGACGCCTACCGGGCGGCCGACAAGAAGACCAAGCCGTTCTGGCTGATCATCCTCGGTGTCACCGTCCTGGTGAACCTGTTGATTCCGATCCTCTTCCTGTCGATCATCGGCCTGATCGCCACGATCGTCTTCTTCGTGGACGTGCGGCCGGCGCTCCGGCAGGTCACGGGCGGCGGCAAGCGCCGCGGCGGCTCCAGCAGCGACGGTCCGTACGGGCCGTACAACGGCGGTAGGTAGCGGCCCCGGGGCCTCGCGGCCCCGGTCGTCCGCCCCCCGTACCTGCGTCTTTGAGCACCTGCGCCTCTGCGTCGCCGTGCCCGCTCAGCCCCTGCTCAGCAGCAGGACCGCCATGTCGTCGGTCAGCTCGCCGCCGTTCAGCTTGCGCACCCGGGCCACCGCCGACTCCAGCAGCGCCTCACCCTCCAGCCCCGCGGAGAGCTGCCGGGTGACCATCCGCTGAAGGCCCTCCTGGCCCAGCCGCTCCTTCTCACCCGGTCCCGTACGGCCCTCGATCAGCCCGTCCGTGTACATCATCAGCGACCACGCACTGCCCAGCTCGACCTGGCGGCGCGGCCAGCGGGCCCGCGGCAGCAGCCCGAGCGCCGGGCTTCCGCTCTGGTACGGCAGGAGCTGCGTCGCCCGGTCGCCGCGGATGAGCAGCGGCGCCGGGTGGCCCGCGAGGCACACCCCGGCGCGGCGCCCGTCCGGTGCGATGTCGACGGTGCAGAGCGTCGCGAAGATCTCCTCGCTCTCCCGCTCGTGCTCCAGCACCCGCTGGAGGGTGGAGAGCAACTCGTCGCCGCAGAGCCCGGCGAAGGTCAGCGCCCGCCAGGCGATCCGCAGCTCCACGCCGAGCGCGGCCTCGTCGGGGCCGTGGCCGCAGACGTCGCCGATCATCGCGTGGACCGTGCCGTCGGGGGTGCGGACGGTGTCGTAGAAGTCGCCGCCGAGCAGCGCGCGGGAGCGGCCGGGGCGGTAGCGGGCGGCGAAGCGCAGGTCCGCCCCCTCCAGGAGGGGGGTGGGCAGCAGTCCGCGCTCCAGCCGGGAGTTCTCCTCGGCCCGTAGCCGGGACTCGGCGAGCTTCATCTGCGCGGTGTCGGCGCGCTTGCGCTCCACGGCGTAGCGGACCGTACGGCTCAGCAGCCGCCCGTCCAGCTCGTCCCGGAAGAGGTGGTCCTGTGCTCCCAGCCGTACGGCCTCGGCGGCGCGGGGCGCGTCGGCGGAGGTGGTCAGCGCGAGGACGGCCTGTCGGGACGCGATCCGCAGCACGCGCCGGAGCGGGCCGAGCCCGTCGTCCCCGTCCTGGTCGCCGGACCCCGATCCGGAACCCGTGGGCAGCGCGAGGTCGAGCAGCACGCAGTGCACGTCGTCGGTGAGGAGTCGCTCGGCCTCGGTGAGGTTGCGGGCGGTGCGGATGCGCACCCGTGTGGCGGTGCCGCCCGCGGTCTCGGTCAGCTCGGGGACGGTGAAGGTGCCCGTGGGGTCGTCCTCGATCACGAGGAGCGTGAGGTCTCCGTCGGAGAGCCCGCTGCTGGCGGGCGCGTCCGGCGCGCCGCCGGCGGGCGCCGCGGCGGCGCTGTTCTCCGAGACGGAGGCGTTCCTCTGTCGCGGTACGGGTACGGACATGGGTCGGTTTCCTTTCCCTCCCCCGAGGGCGCGACGGGGGCGCCGATCGCCGACCCGCCAGACGGGGACCATAGCGTTAGCCGTGGCGGGAGCGGAATGGCAATCGGGGCGTCGTGGGCCCCATTGGCCCGGTACGGGACGGCAGTTGACCGTCCGGCCATGACGAACATCACGCCGTCGCCACGGAGGGTGATCCACCGCCACGCCCCGCGATATCCACGGCCCGGACGGCACCCTCTACGACGTCGTGCAACACCGCACGATGCGCGGGCGGCGTCGTACGCCGTCGGGGCGCGACGGACCGACCTGTGCCGACCCGCACCGACCCGGCGCGCCGGGCAGCCCCCGGCCCGACGCCGATGGCCGCCCGCCCTGCGCCCAGGGCAGCCCCGGCCCGTAGCCGCGCCCCGCCCCGCCCCGCCCTACGTGCTGGCACCTTCGACCCCTGCGCCCACCAACCGCCGCCAGCAACCACGCGCCCGGTCGTCAGGCGTCAGGCGGCAGGCGTCAGACGGCTCGCCCCGCTCCGTCAGCCACCCGGGCGGACCACGCCGAGGATCTTGTTCGCGCCCGCGCCGGTGATCGTCACCGTGCGGCCGGGGCGGGGGGAGTGCACTATCGCGCCGTCGCCCACGTACATCCCCACGTGGCTCGCGTCCGCGTGGTAAATGATCAGGTCACCCGGTCGCATGTCCTTGATGTCCACCTTGGGGAGCTGGCGCCACTGCTCCTGCGAGGTGCGCGGCACGGTGATCCCGGCCGCCTCCCACGCCTTCGACGTCAGCCCCGAGCAGTCGTACGACCCCGGGCCCTCCGCGCCCCACTCGTACGGCTTGCCCAACTGCGCGGTGGCGAACGCGACCGCCTTCTTGCCCTGCTCCGTGGCGGCGCCCTCCGCGCCCTTGGCCCCCTTGAGGGCGCCGGAGGCGAGCCAGGAAGCCTGGGCGCGCTGCGCCGCCTCCCGTTCGAGGACGAGCAGGCGCTCCTTCTCCTCCTTCTTCAGTCGGGCCTCGATCTTCTCCGCCGCGGAGATCTTCGCGGCTATCTCCTTGCGGGCCTTGGCCTGCTTGAGCCGGTTCTCCTCCAGCTTCCGCCACTGGGTGCTGGCGTCCCGCGCGTAGGAGTCCAGCTCCTGCTGGGTCTGTTCCATCTCCCGCAGCAGGTCCTTCGTCGCCTTCTGGCCCTGCCGGAACCTGTTCGCGCCGTCGAGGAAGAGCTGGGGGTCGTTGGTGAGCAGCAGTTGAGCTTCGGGGGGCAGCCCGCCGCCCCGGTACTGCGCGCGGGCGGTGGCGCCGGCCCGCTGCTTGAGGTCGTCGATGCGGTCCTGCGCCTTCGCGGCCTCCTGGCCGAGCTCGACGATCTCGGTCGACTGGCGCTGCACCTGGTCCTCGGCGAGGTTGTACGCGTCCGTCGCTGAGACCGCCTGGTGATACAGGCCCTCTATCTCCAGCCGGATCTGCTCCAGGGTCTGCTGCGGTCGGGCGCCGCCCGGCGGCCCCGGTGGCACGGGCTCGGCGGGCGCGGTCAACGCAGCCGGCACCATCGGTGCAGCCGGCGCGGCTGGCGCCGCGAAGGCCGTCCCCGGCGCGGCCAGCGCGGTCACGGCGCAGACCAGAGCGATCGCCGCGGCGACACAGTGACGTCGTCGCTCCACGATTCCCCCTCCTCCAGCTCCCCAGAAAACTGATTTACCGTCAGTAACTTCTCGCTGCTGTGGCGATGGTGCCACGGGGGACGTCAAAGCGACAGGGTCGTACGGGAGATCGCCCGCGCGGCCCCAGGCCGGCTAGCGCCGCCCCTCGCCGCCCCCGTACCGCCCCCTGGACCTCGTACGCCTCCCCGCACCCCTCGCCCTCCACCCTCAGTGACGAACGATTGGCACTCCGCGTTCCCATCGCACGTACGTTCACTCTTGTGAGGGGCGCACGCCGGAGCCGTACGGGGCGCACCGGGCCTCAAACGCCGGTGTCGGCTCCCTTGGGCGCGAGTTCCCCGGGCGCCAGCGCCGCCCAGGCCACCGTGACCTCGCCCTGCCGCCAGCGCCGCCGGTCGTCCACCACCGGCCAGTCCCGCGCCAACTCCCGCACCGCCGCGATCCACCGCTGCCGCGCACCCAGCGAGGCGTACGGCGCTGCGGACGCCCACGCGCGGTCGAAGTCCCGGAGGAAGGCGTGCACCGGCTCGCCCGGCACATTGCGGTGGATGAGCGCCTTCGGGAGGCGTTCCGCCAGGTCGGAGGGGCGGTCCAGGGAGCCGAGCCGGGTTGCGAAGGTGACCGTGCGCGGGCCGTGCGGCCCGAGCGCGACCCAGACGTGCCGCCGCCCGACCTCGTCGCACGTCCCCTCGACCAGCAGCCCGTCCGGCGCGAGCCGTCCGCACAGCCGCGCCCACACGGCCGCGACCTCGTCCTCCTCGTACTGGCGCAAAACGTTCGCGGCCCGGATCAGCGTCGGCGCCGTGTCGACGGGCACCTCGAAGCCGCCGTGCCGGAAGGTCAGCCCGTCCTCTTCATAAGGGCCCGCCGCCACGACCCGCGCCGGGTCGATCTCGATGCCGACGACCTCGCAGCGCGGATCGGCGCCGGCGCGCAGCCGTCGCAGCAGTTCGACGGCGGTCCAGGGCGCCGCGCCGTATCCGAGGTCCACCGCCAGGGGGCGCGCGGCGGCGCGCAGCGCGCGCCCGTGGACGGCCGCGATCCAGCGGTCCATCCGGCGCAGCCGGTTCGGATTCGTCGTCCCGCGGGTGGCGGTGCCGACGGGACGGGAGCTCATGCATCGAGGGTAAGCGCGCCCGGCGCCGCCCCGGCCCGGCGTCGTCCTGCCTGCCGGTGCCGCCCCGGCCCGGAGCCGTCCCGCCCGCCGGTGCCGCCCCTGCCCGGAGCGGTCCCGCCCGCCAGAGCCTTCCGCGCCCCGCCCCGCCCGGCCTGCTGGAATTGCCCCCACCCGGCGTCGTCCCGCCCGTCGGCCCCGCATGGTCCCGTGTGCCTCGCAGCCCCCGTACCAGCGACTTCGGCGCCAAGCGGCGGTACCCGACCGTGCCCGCCCGGTCACGATTTGGCAAAGTGGCGTGCGGGGGGAAATGGAGGGGCCCGATCCACTGTTGTGCCGTGGCGGAGGACCGAGCGCGTCCGCCGTTCGCCATGCCCGGAACGAGGAGGGTCTTCGCGTGAGCCAGTACGTCTCCCGCATCTCCACCGGTCTGGCCCCACGACTCAGACTGCCCGGCACGCACCGCAGACCGCGCCGCGTCGCCATGCTCAGCGTCCACACCTCGCCGCTCCACCAGCCCGGCACCGGCGACGCGGGCGGGATGAACGTCTACATCGTCGAGCTGGCCAAACGGCTCGCGGCGATCAACATCGAGGTCGAGATCTTCACCCGGGCCACCGCCGGCGGACTGCCCGACTCCGTCGAGCTGGCGCCGGGCGTCCTCGTGCGCCACGTGGACGCCGGCCCGTACGAAGGGCTCGCCAAGGAGGACCTGCCCGGCCAGCTCTGCGCCTTCACGCACGGCGTGATGCGGGCGTGGGCCCGTCAGCGCCCCGGCCACTACGACCTCGTCCACTCCCACTACTGGCTCTCGGGCCACGTCGGCTGGCTCGCCGCCGAGCGTTGGCGCGTCCCCCTCGTGCACGCGATGCACACCATGGCGAAGGTGAAGAACGCCGCGCTCGCCGAGGGAGACACGCCCGAGCCGTCGTCGCGGGTCATCGGCGAGACCCAGATCGTGAACGCCGCCGACCGGCTGATCGCGAACACGCGCGAGGAAGCGGGGGAGTTGGTCCGCTTCTACGACGCCGATCCGGACAAGGTCGCCGTCGTCTACCCGGGGGTGAACCTGGACCGGTTCCGCCCCACGGCCGCCGCATCGACCGGCACCGCCGCGACGGCCGACGGACCGGCGTCCGCCGTCGCCGACGCCGTCGCAGCCCGCGACCGCCTCGGCGTCCCCCGTGACGCCTTCGTCCCCCTCTTCGCCGGCCGCATCCAGCCCCTCAAGGCCCCCGACGTCCTCCTGCGCGCCGTGGCGATCCTGCTGGAGCGCGCCCCCGCCCTCCGCTCGCGGCTGTACGTCCCCGTCGTCGGCGGCCCCAGCGGCAGCGGACTCGCCAAGCCCGAAGGGTTGCAGAAGCTGGCGTCCTGCCTCGGCCTCGCCGACGTCGTCCACTTCCACCCGCCCGTCGGTCAGGACCTGCTCGCCGACTGGTTCCGCGCCGCGTCGGTGCTCGTCATGCCCTCGTACAGCGAATCCTTCGGCCTCGTCGCCATCGAGGCGCAGGCCACCGGCACCCCGGTGGTGGCCGCGGCCGTCGGCGGACTGCCCGTGGCCGTCCAGCACGACCGCACCGGCTACCTGGTCCAGGGCCACGACCCCGCCGACTACGCGGACGCGCTCCAGCGGCTGCTGGACGATCCCGCGCTGGCCGCCCGGATGGGCGCCGCGGCGGCCCGGCACGCCGAATCCTTCGGCTGGGACGCGTCCGCGGCGGCCACGGCGGACGTGTACGCGTCGGCCATGGCCGATCACCGCCGACGGGTACGCTCGCACCATGTCTGACGTACGCGAGCCCACCCCCGCCGCCGTCATCGAACAGACGCTGCGCGGCGCCGACCTGGAGTGGGAGAGCCCGGAGCCCGGCTCGTACGTCGTGACGCTCCCGGGCACCCGCAAGCTCGCCACCACGGTCGCGCTGCGCATCGGCGAGCACTCCCTCTCCGTGAACGCCTTCGTGATCCGCCACCCCGACGAGAACGCCGCCGCCGTGCACCGCTGGCTGCTGGAGCGGAACCTGAAGCTGTACGGGGTGAGTTACGCGATCGACCCGCTCGGCGACGTCTACCTCACCGGCCGGCTGCCGCTGGCCGTGATCACGCCGGAGGAACTGGACCGGCTGCTCGGGTCGGTCCTGGAGGCGTCGGACGGGGCGTTCAACACCCTGCTGGAGCTCGGCTTCGCCAGTGCGATCCGCAAGGAGTACGAGTGGCGGGTGTCGCGCGGTGAGTCGACGCGCAACCTCGACGCGTTCACCCACCTGACCGAACGTCCCTGACGACACAGACCCCTTCCCGTGACCCCTTCCGCGTCAGTGGCTGTGGTGGCATGCTCACGACTGACGTCAACATGAACTGCGTTCACATCCGTGGAAAGACGGAAGGGCGGGCGGGCTCATGGACACCACCCCCGGCACCCCCCCCGGGCATCGGTAGACGTACGGTCCGCGGCGCGGCGACGGCCGTAGCGGCTGCGGCGGCCACGGGCGCAGGGCCGGCCGCCGCTCTCGCGCACCAGGAGTCCCCCCTGTGGCGGGAGTTCCAGCGCAACCCCTACGACCACCCCCCCAGATCCCTTACATCGGCCGGGCCGGCAGCCGCGGCGCCCGCCGCGTCCCCGCCCGGCACCCAACTCCACGGCATCAACGTGGAGGGCCTGTCCAGCCACGACGTCTGGTCCCGCGGCCTGATGGGAACGGGCACCTCTGACCCCCACCGCGGCATGCCCTTCGCCAACGTCCGCACCGAGATCACCGTCTCTCCCGCGTCCGCGAGTTCGACCAGATCGACGCCCCCTCCACACCCGCCTGGAGTCCTGCGGCACCCCCGACGCGATCCACCCCCGCAACCTCCACCAGGCCCAACGGGCGCTGTGACACCTCCCCTTCTCCGGGCGGACCTTGAGCCCCCGGAGAGGGGGTGAAACACCTGGTCAGCCCACCTCCACCAGCCCGAGCTTGACCAACCGCGACCGAATGCCCCCAGACCTGCGCCCAAACCGCTCCCCGAGCACGGCGACATCGCGCTCCCCTTGCCGGTACAACTCGACAAGCCTCGCGTCGTCCTCGGCCGACCACGGCTGCCCCATCTGCGGATACCTCGCCCGCAGCTCCTCGGCGGACTCCTTCCTCCTCCCGGAGTCCCCTTGAGGACAGACGCACTCGACGCCGTCCACCGGGAACTGGCCCACCAGGCTCCCGCCGAGCCAGAGGAGCACGTGGCCGTCATCAAACGTGAGTCGATCGGCATGCACCGTGACTGCGCGCCGAAGGACATCGCTGTCGTGCGGGTCCTGGCGGTAGTCGGTGAAGGTGAGCCGGAACGCAGTGGACACAGCGGATTCCCCCATGCAGTGGCAGTACCCCGCCTACGGCTGTCAACGCGGTTCTCAGCCCGAGGGTCCACCTCTGAGCGGAATGCCGCCTCCCAGGCGCGGGGTCGACGCCGCGTCCCTGCGGTTCGCGGGGATGCCGCGTCCCTGCGGTTCGCGGAAGGTGTGCCGGGAACACCCCCGCATCTGCGGGGCCAACATGAGGAAGACCGTGCCGACCTCGGTGAGCCACGGAACAACCCCGCACCCGCGTGCCCACGCCGCGGTGGCCCCCGGGATGTGATCGCGCAGACTTGAGGCCCTGCGCGATCACCAGCCGCCGCCGTGGGCCCCTGGGTCGCTACTCGGGTTGAGTGACCGTCAAGGCCCAGCGGACGCTGTCCGTGGACGCGTCGACGCCGATCGTGAAGGACCCCTGCCGCACCACGCCGGCGTCCAGGGTGACCGAGCCCACCCCGGTACGACCCGCGGGGCAGTCCACCGTGAAGCCGGCGACCTGGGTCTGCTGCGACATCGTCACCGCGACCTGCCCGCCGCCCTCACACGCCACGGTCAGCACCGTCGCCAGTCTGTGTGATGCGCCACCGGAGGCGACGCCACCGTCCCCGGTGCGCTCCTCCACCCAGACCAGGCCGTCCGGACCCGGGTGCGGCAGCAGTTCTTGCGCCCCCGCTGCCGCGGCCGGCCCGATCCCGGCACCGACCACGGCGAAGGCCGCGAGTGCCGCTACTGAGACGCTTTTGACTGCGACGCTCTTGCTCACGCTCGCCACATCTACCCCTCCCAGCAACCGTCATGTCCCGCTCAGTATTGGGCGCGGCCGGTGCCGGCGCCTGAGTACGGCTACTCATGGGCGGGTGCTGGCGCCGCGGTCAGCGGGTCACCGGATGGGTCTTGCTGAGCGCTGAGAGGGTGTCCTCGTAGTGGTTGACGTGGAGCACGCCCTCCTGCGGGGAGTACAGCACCCCGTAGAACTCGAACTTCTGGAGGATCGGGTACTGCCGCGTGTCGTCGAGGAGCCCTGGCGTGTCCACGTTGAGCAGTTCCAGCGACCCGTCCGGAAGCCGCTTCTCCTGGTCCTGGAACTCTTTGCTGGGACCGTCGTACGACCACTGCGCCTGGGCGAAACCGGCGCCGACGACGGCGTTGAGGGCTGCGCGGTCGGCGTCACCGCGGTCGTTGGGGGCGCTGAGCGCCACCGCGTGGGGCTTGGGCGACACCCAGCTCACATAGCCGGGCCGGGTCCAGGTCAGGGTGACTTCGCCGTCCTTGTGACCCTGGTTGATCTTCGCCGCCTTCACAAAGCGGATGTAGTGGACCGCCTTTTTGTCCCGCTTGCCGACGTTGAACCGCGCCTCGTGCCGGGAGTTGACGCTTTCGCCTTCGCCGCCCAAGGGGGACGGCCGTCGGCCCGGTGTGCCGAGGTCGACGCTGCCCTCCACCCGTTGCTCGCCCTCGGAGAGCTCCCGGAGCTTGAGCAGGATCTCCGGCGGCAGGGCGAGTCGATCGTCCTCAGCGCCGCGCATGATGGAGCCCGGCCCGCTTCGGGGGCGGGTGCGCATCGGGTGCAGGACGTCGTTCACCAGGCTCTCGTCGGTGATCCGCTGGACGGAGCCGGTCGTTTCGCTCCCCTGCGGTGCCCGCTGCACCGGCTGGTGGTCGTGGCCGCAGCCCGTACCGTGCTCGTGTCGCTGCTCTTCGACGGCCCGGGCCACGGCGGCGTTGCCTGCCGCACGCTGCAGGGCCATCAGGGCTCCGGCCGCGCCGACGTGCGCCGGCTGAGGTTTCGCGCTGTGACGTGCGTTCAGCCCCGCATGGTCCTTGCTGGTCTGCTCTTCGTGCGTGCGCAAGGCTGCTTCCCTCCATGAGGTGGCTTCGCGTCACATCGTCAGGAGCGAGCCCCGTGGTGCGCGAGAGTCACGAGGGCAAGCTTTGAGAGCCACGAGGGCGACTTGGAACCCCGGCGTGCTCACAGGGCGAACCCGAGCCGGCTGAACGCGGCACCCAGTGCGCACACGGCGCCCCAACCGGCCACTGTGTAGGGCCAGGCGATGGCGCCGATCGCGTAGCGGACCACGTATCCGCCGATCAGCCTGCTGCCCGCGGCCGGGTGCCGTGCGTAGAGGAGTACCCCCGCAGGCGCGGGGCCGACCACTTGGAGTCCTTTCGGAGTTCGCGAACGGCGGGAACACCCCCGCACACGCGGGGCCAACGCTTCCCGACGCGGCACTCGGCCACCCCTCGTCGGGGAAGGACCGAGCGGCCTCGCCATCGTTCCCGACGCAGCCCGTCCCCGCCCAGGGGGACCAACAAGCCCCCCACCCGCAGGGAAACCGCAGGTAGGGGGCCAAGGGCGAAGCTACTTCTTCTTGCCCTGGTTCTTCACGGCCTCGATCGCCGCCGCCGCAGCAGTCGGGTCGAGGTACGTGCCGCCCGGGTTCACGGGCTTGAAGTCCGCGTCGAGTTCGTACGCCAGCGGGATGCCGGTGGGGATGTTCAGGCCCGCGATGTCCGCGTCGGAGATGCCGTCGAGGTGCTTGACCAGCGCGCGGAGCGAGTTGCCGTGGGCGGCGATCAGGACCGTGCGGCCGGCGAGGAGGTCCGGGACGATGCCGTCGTACCAGTACGGCAGCATCCGGTCGACGACGTCCTTCAGGCACTCGGTGCGCGGGCGTGCCTCGGAGGGGATCGTGGCGTAGCGCGGGTCGTCGCTCTGGGAGAACTCGGTGCCGTCCTCAAGCGGCGGCGGGGGGGTGTCGTACGAGCGGCGCCAGAGCATGAACTGCTCCTCGCCGAACTCCGCCAGCGTCTGAGCCTTGTCCTTGCCCTGGAGCGCACCGTAGTGGCGCTCGTTCAGGCGCCAGGAGCGGTGGACCGGGATCCAGTGGCGGTCCGCGGACTCCAGGGCGAGCTGGGCGGTGCGGATCGCGCGCTTCTGGAGGGAGGTGTGGAGCACGTCGGGCAGCAGCCCCGCGTCCTTCAGCAGCTCACCGCCGCGGACCGCCTCCTTCTCGCCCTTCTCGGTGAGGTTGACGTCCACCCAGCCGGTGAACAGGTTCTTCGCGTTCCACTCGCTCTCGCCGTGGCGGAGGAGGATCAGCTTGTACGGTGCGTCGGCCATGCGTACGAGCGTAATGGACCCCGTGCCGCGCCTGCCCTCCGGGACGTGCCACGGCGGAGGCCCGGACGTTTGACGGGAGCCGTCAAATGACTGGTCGGCGACCCGCCGCGTATGTAATGTGCAGAGCTGTAAAGCGACACTTACACGGGTGGGGGGACGGATGTCCGTAGTCGGAGGGCGCACCGCGGCGGTCAGACGGGCCGTGCGGGCGGGCGTCTCGGGGATGCCCCGGGACTTCTGGTGGCTGTGGGCGAGCACGCTGGTGAACCGGCTCGGGGCGTTCGTCTCCACGTTCCTGGTGCTGTACCTGACGAACGAGAAGGGGCACTCCGCCGCGTACGCCGGTCTCGTCGTCTCCCTCTACGGACTCGGCGGCATCGTCTCCTCCCTCGCCGGCGGCGTGATGGCCGACCGGCTCGGCCGCCGCCCCACCCTGCTCATCGCGCAGTCGTCGACCGCGGTCTCCGTCGCGGTGCTCGGCTTCGTGCAGCACCCGGTCGCGATCGCCGCCGTCGCGTGCGTCGTGGGCGCGGCGACCACCGCGTCCCGGCCCGCCGTGCAGGCGATGATGGCGGACATCGTGCCGCCCGAGGACCGCGTCCGCGCCTTCGCCCTCAACTACTGGGCCATCAACCTCGGCTTCGCGATCTCCGCCGTCGCGGCCGGCTTCATCGCCGAGTACAGCTACCTCATCGGCTTCCTGGGCGAGGCCGTGATGACGATGGCCTGCGCGATCCTGATCTTCATCAAGCTGCCGGAGTCCCGGCCGGAGCTGACGGCCGACGACGGCGCGGGCGCGGCGGCGGACGCCGAGGTCAGCCTGCGGACCGTGCTGCGCGACGGGCGCTTCATGGGCGTCGTCGGACTGTCGTTCCTGATCGCGCTGGTCTTCATGCAGGGGCACACCGGAGTGCCGCTCGCCATGGGCGCCGACGGGATGTCCCCCGCGGACTTCGGCCTGGTGATGGCGCTCAACGGGCTGCTGATCGTCGTCCTCCAGATCCCCATCACGCACCTGATCGAGCACCGCGACCCGCGCCGGCTGCTGGTCGTCTCCTCCCTGCTCGTCGGGTACGGCTTCGGGCTCACCGCCTTCGCCGGCTCGATCGGCTTCTACGCGCTGACCGTCCTCATCTGGACGCTCGCGGAGATCGTGAACGCGCCCACCCAGACCGGGCTGGTGGTGCGGCTGTCGCCGGTGCACGGCCGCGGGCGCTACCAGGGCGTGTTCAGCGTGACCTGGCCCGTCGCCACCCTGATCGCACCCCTGATGGCCGGCACGATGATCGACCGGCTGGGGGAGCAGTGGCTGTGGGCGACGTGTGCCGTGCTGGGGACCGTCGCGGGGCTGGGGTACTGGCTGCTGATGCGGAACCTGCCGGCAGCCGAGCCCGTACGCGGCAAGGACGACCCTGCACGCGGCAAGGACGACCCCGGACGTAGCAAGGACGAGCCCGTGCCGGCCACCGTACCGGCCCCCGTGCTGGCGGCTCCCGTCCCGGCCGCCGTGGAACCGCAGCCCACCGACGCCGTCATACAGCAGAAGTCGACGGCCTGAGGCGCACACCGACGCACGCCGACGCACAACGCACGACGAAGGGCCCGCCGGTCCCCTGACCGGCGGGCCCTCCCCGTACGCGCACGCCCGAAGCGCGCGCCCCGCACTCAGCCGCAGCCGCCGCCGCACTGGCACGGCGACCCCGACTGGCAGCCGCAGCCGCAGCCCGAGCCGCAGCCGCACGCGCCGAGCAACGGCAGTCGGCGGGCGTCGGCGGTCACTTCGATGAATCGTTCCTGCTGGGGTTCCGGAGCGGGGGACTCAGCCATGTGTTCCTCCTCATCGGCAGACCTCGTCGGCGAACCGGGGGCGTGCCCGCGCACGATGTGCGCCGCCTACCGCCCCTTGGCCAATTCCACGCCCACCGCGGCCGGCGCATCAACAGCGCGTCGAGGCACTCGCACCGACCGTGTCCGATTCGCGCGCCGGGGGCCGGAGCAACACGGTCCCCTGGGGTCCCATCGGGCCCCTACGCCCCCTCCACCGGCGTCGCCGGCTGCATCTCGTCCGCGTGCTCACCCGTCACCAGGTACACCACGCGCTTCGCCACCGACACCGCGTGGTCGGCGAACCGCTCGTAGTAGCGGCCCAGCAGCGTCACGTCCACCGCCGTCTCGATGCCGTGCTTCCACCGGTCGTCCATCAGGTGCTGGAAGAGCGTGCGGTGCAGCAGGTCCATCTCGTCGTCGTCCGTCTCCAACTGGAGCGCCAGGTCGACGTCCTTGGTGATGATCACCTCGCCCGCCTTCGCCATCAGGCGCTGCGCGAGCTGGCCCATCTCCAGGATCGTGGCCTGGAGGTCGCGCGGCACCGGCGACTGGGGGAACCGCAGCCGCGCCAGCTTCGCCACGTGCTGCGCCAGGTCGCCCGAGCGCTCCAGGTCCGCGCTCATCCGCAGCGAGGTCACCACGATCCGCAGATCGGTCGCGACCGGCTGCTGCCGCGCCAGCAGGGCGATGGCCCGCGCCTCCAGGTCGTGCTGGAGGTCGTCGACCTTCTGGTCGGCGGCGATCACGCTCTCGGCCAGCTTCAGATCCGCGTCGAGCATCGCCGTCGTGGCGCGCCCTATCGCCGATCCGACCAGTCTGGCCATGTCGACCAGGCCCTCGCCGATCGAATCCAGTTCCTCGTGGTACGCGTCCCGCATGGAGTTCCCTCTCTACAGTGAACGGGGTCCGGGTGGGGCTCTCGGACCCCCACGCTCCCACGTTCCGCGGCGAAGGCGTCGCGCCCCGCCATCCCAAATGAACCGACCCCGTCCCCTCGGTGAACTCTGGGCGACGAGTGCCGGCGGAAAGGCGATCGACGGGGACCACCGACCGGACCGTGCCTAATCTGGATGCATGGACGTGAACGCGGCGGTCGCCGCAGCGGCGGCGATCGCCGGTCTGCTGACCGGTGTCTTCGCCGTGCTCGCGTTCCGCTGGAGCGAACGCGAGCAACGCAGGCCCACCAGGTCTTCGCTGCACACCGACGCCGTGCTGCCGCCCGGAGTGGACACGGTGCTCTCCGTGCTGCGCTCGTCGGCGGTCGTCCTCGACGAGGCCGACGCGGTGGTCAAGGCGAGCTCGGCGGCGTACGCGCTGGGACTGGTACGTGGCGGAAAACTGACGGTCGACGCCATGCTCCAGATGGCCCGCGACACCCGCCGAGACGGCGAGATACGACAGGTCGAGCTGGACCTGCCGCGCCGGGGCGCCGGCCGCGGCGAGGCCCTCGCGGTCTCCGCCCGCGTCGCCCCGCTCGGCTCCCGCCTCGTCCTGCTGCTCGTCGAGGACCTCACCGAGGCCCGTCGCATCGAAGCCATCCGCCGGGACTTCGTCGCCAACGTCAGCCACGAGCTGAAGACCCCCGTCGGGGCGCTCTCGCTGCTCTCCGAAGCGGTCATGGACGCCTCCGACGACCCCGAGGCGGTCTCCCGCTTCGCGGGGCGGATGCAGATCGAGGCGATGCGGCTGAGCAACCTCGTCCAGGAGCTGATCGACCTCTCGCGCGTCCAGTACGACCACCCCCTCCAGGACCCGGAGCCGGTCCGGGTGGACGAACTGGTCGCCGAGGCGATCGACCGCTCGCGGCAGCCCGCCACCGCCAAGAACATCACCATGGCCTCCGGCGGCACCGCCGGGCTGTACATCTGGGGACACCGGGGCCAGCTCGCCGCCGCCCTCGGCAACCTCGTCGAGAACGCCGTCAACTACTCGCCGGCCCGCACCCGGGTCGGCATCTCCGCCCGCCGCGTCCCCGCGCAGGGCGGCAGCATGATCGAGATCGCCGTCACCGACCAGGGCATCGGCATCTCGGAGAAGGACCGCGAACGGGTCTTCGAACGCTTCTACCGCGTCGACCCCGCCCGCTCGCGCGCCACCGGGGGCACCGGCCTCGGCCTGGCGATCGTCAAGCACGTGGCCGCCTCGCACGGCGGGGAGGTCACGGTGTGGAGCTCCGAGGGTCAGGGCTCCACGTTCACCCTGCGGCTCCCGGAAGCGGGCGCCACGCGGGACCGATCCCCCACCGGCACGACCGCCGGCCCACCCACCGGCCCGGATCTCGCCGCCGACTTGGACGACGTCGACGACCGGCCCACCCCAACCGATCCGAACACCGAGATCCCAGCCCCGGAGGTCCTTCCGTGACCCGAGTGCTCGTCGTCGAGGATGAGGAATCATTCAGCGACGCCCTGTCCTACATGCTCCGAAAAGAGGGTTTCGAGGTCGCCGTGGCGACCACCGGACCCGAAGGACTCGACGAGTTCGAGCGCAACGGCGCCGACCTCGTCCTCCTCGACCTGATGCTGCCCGGACTCCCCGGCACGGAGGTCTGTCGCCAGCTCCGCGGCCGCTCGAACGTCCCCGTGATCATGGTGACCGCGAAGGACAGCGAGATCGACAAGGTCGTGGGCCTGGAGATAGGGGCCGACGACTACGTCACCAAGCCCTTCTCCTCCCGGGAGCTGGTCGCCCGGATCCGCGCGGTGCTGCGCCGCCGCGGCGAGCCGGAGGAGGTCGCACCGGCGGCGTTGGAGGCCGGTCCGGTGCGGATGGACGTCGACCGGCACGTGGTCACCGTCTCCGGCGGCAAGGTCGACCTGCCGCTGAAGGAGTTCGACCTGCTAGAGATGCTGCTGCGCAACGCGGGCCGGGTGCTGACCCGGATGCAGCTCATCGACCGGGTCTGGGGCGCGGACTACGTCGGGGACACCAAGACCCTGGACGTGCACGTCAAGCGGCTGCGCGCCAAGATCGAGCCGGACCCGGGCGCCCCGCGCTACCTGGTCACGGTCCGGGGCCTGGGCTACAAGTTCGAGCCGTAAGCCGTAAGCCGTAAGCCGCTGTCGCTGTCGCGGTCGTACGCGCGCAACGACGAGGGCGCCCCACCGGTCATCCGGTGGGGCGCCCTCGTCGCGTCGTACAGGAGGGTCGTACGGGCCGGCCGCAGGGGACCCGTCGGACGGGAAAGCCACACGGCCGGTCGTACGGGAAGGCGTACGGCCCGCTCAGCCCGCGGGGGTCTCGGACCCGGTGCCGCCCTCGGTGCCGCCCTGGTTCTCGCCCGTGCCGTTCTCGTTCCCGGCCGGAGCGCCGTCCTGACCGTCGGGCTGACCCGACTGGTCCTGCGACTTCTGCTCGTCCTTCTTCGCCGGGTCCGCGGCCTCGCCCTCGCCGCCGGGCTCGCCGGACGGCTTCGGGGCGGCCGGGGCCGGCGGCTGACCGCTCGGGCCGAACTTCGCGTACTCGGCGTTCGCCGGCACGACGAACGACTCCAGCGTGACGTCGCCGGTCTTGCTCAGCTTGAAGACGACGTTCTGGACGCCGCCGATCTTCTTCGTCAGCGCGTCGCCGTTGTCGATGACCGCGGACGCGTTGCCCTTGCCGCCGATGATCACCGAGCCCAGCGCGGGCACGGTGACCGGGCCGGAGCCGTTGGCGGCCGTGAGCTTCACGGTGCCGGCGCCGTCCGACAGGGTGATCGAGTCCAGGGTCTGGTCTTCCTGACCCTTGTTGAAGATCGTCGCGGAGACGGCCGCGGGCCCGGACTCCCCGGCCTTCGGCTGGGTGATCACGGTGGCGTTCTGGACGCTGATGCTGTCGACGGTCGCCGCCGCGTTGTCCGGCCTGACCCCGAGGGTCTGCGCGTTGTTGCCGGCGCCACACGCGGTGAGCGCGGTGAGCGACAGCGCGACGGCGGTCACGGCGAGGGCACCGCGTCGAAGGCGAGTAGCGCCCCCGGACGGAGTAAGGGGGAGGCTCACGGCGGCGGCATCTCCTTGCACGTACGGATCCGACTGGTGGACGGTCCTGCTCGGTACTGCGCGACCCGGCTGGTGCCGGGCCGGTGACCGCACCGGCGCAATAGCGGCCGGGACCGCGTCAGTTCGCAGTACCGGCCGGGCCAGGGCAGTCGGCCTCAGATTACAGAGCCCCTGCTCCGGGCTCGCACCCGACCCGCCCCTTACGGGCGCTTAGGGCACGTCCGCGGAGTCGCGCGCGGCGGGCGGTGCGCCCACTCGGCGCCGGTGGACGGAGCCGCCGCGGCCTCCGGGAGCGTCGGGCTCCGCGGCCCGGCGGGGGCTGTTCGCCTCTTCGTCGTTCGATTCGAAGTGACGTTTCGTGCGGCGTTCACATAAGGGCGGTGATCAATGGTGATCAATTTCCCGGAGATCCGTCCCGAGATCCGCATTGATTACCGGGGGCGAAACCGAGCCAATCGAAGATCAATTCCGGATTCTCGCCGGACGTCCGTCCGTACGGGTGACCGATGCCCGAACGGAGTACGGGAAGTTCACCGTCAAGAACCAGGCAAATCGGGACGTTCAGTCACCTCGGAGGGCGTCCCGCCTGGTGCGACGGGTGGGTTTCCGGCCGTCCGTACAGCGGCTCCGACCTGCGAATACCCCGCTCCGCAAGCCGTCCGCAGCACGTTCCCGGCGCTGTTGTCAAGCCCCGAGATATGCCCTGACCTGCGAAAACGCCATTCAGAAGAAGCCGTATCCGTGTTACCCTGGATAGCCACGGAAGGGGTACCTGTCACATGACGTTCAAGGTTGGCGACACCGTGGTCTATCCCCATCACGGGGCCGCGCTGATCGAGGCCATCGAAACTCGCCAGATCAAAGGCGTGGACAAGACCTACTTGGTGCTCAAGGTCGCCCAGGGCGACCTGACGGTTCGCGTACCGGCGGACAATGCGGAGTTCGTGGGCGTACGCGACGTGGTCGGCCAGGACGGGCTCGACCGGGTCTTCGAGGTGCTCCGCGCACCGTATGCCGAAGAGCCGACGAACTGGTCCCGTCGCTACAAGGCAAATCTCGAAAAGCTCGCCTCCGGCGATGTCATCAAGGTCGCCGAAGTGGTGCGTGACCTGTGGCGTCGTGAGCGCGAGCGCGGACTGTCCGCGGGTGAGAAGCGCATGCTCGCGAAGGCCCGCCAGATCCTGGTGAGCGAACTCGCCCTCGCGGAGAACACCAACGAAGACAAGGCCGAGGCGCTGCTCGACGAAGTCCTCGCGTCCTGACGCGCCCGCGCTGCCCGATCCGCTGACCTCCCCCATCCCGATCCGGGGTTCGATCTGGCCGAATCGGCTCCATCGGTTCGACCGGTCCCGATGATCTCCCCGACCTTCGTCCTTCCAGCCCTCCGGCTCTTCCAGAAGCCGTCGGGCCGTCAGGTCGTCCGGAATCCGGAAGGTCCTACGGAAGCGGACAGCAGGCCGCACGCACAACTGCCGCGGTGCCCGTTGACATGATGTGATCCCCTTTTGATCACTGACCTGTTGCCGGGCACTGCGGCATGTTCGTCTACTGTCACAGGGAACGTGCCCCAGTGGTGTGCCGGGCCCGGGCGGCTGGCGCAGACCATCGTCACGGAAGGGTCCGTCAAGGCGTCGCGCCCGGCACGCTCTGGCCATACCCATGTCGGCCGAGGAAACAAACCTGCCGGAGTGCAACCGATGTCAGACGAATCGCTCACGCCCCGCACCGCAGCCGTGATTCCGGCCGCCGGCCGGGGCGTGCGGCTCGGCCCCGGCGCCCCCAAGGCGCTGCGTACGCTCAGCGGCACGCCCATGCTGGTGCACGCCGTACGGGCCATGGCGGCGTCCAACGCCGTCTCCCTCGTGGTGGTCGTGGCCCCGCCCGACGACGCCCAGGGCGTGAAGACGCTCCTGGCCGACCTCGCCCTGCCGGAGCGCACGGAGGTCGCGGTCGTCCCGGGCGGCGAGACCCGCCAGGAGTCCGTGCGCCTCGGTCTCGCGGCGGTCCCCGAGGACGTCACCGTCGTCCTCGTCCACGACGCCGCCCGCCCGCTGGTCCCGGTCGACACGGTGGACGCCGTGATCGAGGCCGTACGGGACGGGGCGCCCGCCGTCGTCCCCGCGCTGCCGCTCGCGGACACCGTCAAGGAAGTCGAGCCGCAGGACAAGGGCGCGCCGGAGCCGGTCGTCGCCACTCCCGAGCGGGCCCGGCTGCGCGCCGTGCAGACCCCGCAGGGCTTCGACCGCGCCACCCTGCAGCGGGCGCACTCCGCCGTCGTCGCCGAGGGCGAGGGCGCCACCGACTGCGCCGGCATGGTCGAACGGCTCGGCGAGCCCGTCGTGGTCGTGCCCGGCCACGAGGAGGCGTTCAAGGTGACCCGTCCCCTCGACCTCGTACTCGCCGAGGCAGTGCTCGCCCGCAGGAGGGCCAACGATGGCTTCTGACCCGACCCGTCCGACCCCGCCGCTGCCGCTGGTCGGCATCGGCACGGACGTCCACGCCTTCGAGCCCGGCCGCGAGCTGTGGTGCGCCGGTCTGCTGTGGGAGGGCGAGAGCGCCGGGCTCGCCGGGCACTCCGACGGCGACGTGGCCGCCCACGCCGCCTGCGACGCCCTCTTCTCCGCCGCCGGCATCGGCGACCTCGGCGCCCACTTCGGCACCGACCGCCCCGAGTGGTCCGGCGCCTCCGGCGTCACCCTGCTGACCGAGGCGGCCCGGATCGTCCGCGCCGAGGGCTTCGCCATCGGCAACGTCGCGATCCAGGTCATCGGCGTCCGCCCGAAGATCGGCAAGCGGCGGGCGGAGGCGCAGCAGGCGCTCGGCGCGGCCGTCGGCGCGCCGGTCTCCGTCTCGGGCACCACGACGGACGGACTGGGACTCACCGGCCGCGCCGAAGGGTTGGCGGCGATCGCGACCGCGGTCGTCTTCCGCACCGGAGCCTGAGCCCGCACCGGAGCCCGGTGTGCCCGAGCGCCCGGGCGGCCGGTCCGCCGTACGGCTCGCGGGTGTTCACGCACCGGCAATGGACGGACAGAAATATCCGGCGGTGTGGCGTGGTTCACGTGGCGGGTACGGGTATCCGACGTACCCCATTCACTTCTCGTCGTGACCAGGAAGGCACCTCCATGTCGGCTCAGCTCTCGGAGAAGCTCAAGGAACTGCTCGACGGCCCCGTGTTCGTGAACATCGCCACCATCCAGCCCGACGGCAGCCCCCAGGTGTCACCGGTGTGGGTGAAGCGGGACGGGGACGACCTGCTGGTCTCGACGACGGTCGGCCGCCAGAAGGAGAAGAACCTGCGGCGCGACCCCCGGATCACCGTCGTCGTCCAGCCCTTCGACGCCCCCTACACGTACGCCGAGATCCGCGGCAGCGTGGAGCTCACCACCGACGGCGGCCAGGAACTCATCGACGAGCTGGCGCTGAAGTACACCGGCAAGACCTACGCCGACTTCAACCCCACGGCCGTCGACGACGCGCCCCGGGTGGTCGTCCGCATCACCCCGCGCAAGGTGGTGGGCTCGATCTGACCCCTTGCGCGCCCCGGCGTCCGCCCCGCGCGGCCGGAAGCCGGGGCGCCCTTGCCGATAGGCGTCCGTGACCGGTGGGGGCGCCGGGCACGGCCCTGCGCCCACTACCCTGGGGGGGTGACTATTCGGCTGTACGACACCAGCGCCCGGCAGATCCGTGACTTCACCCCGCTCACGCCGGGCTGCGTCTCGATCTACCTCTGTGGTGCGACCGTGCAGGCCGCCCCGCACATCGGGCACATCAGGTCGGGACTGAACTTCGACATCATGCGCCGCTGGTTCGCCTACCGCGGCTACGACGTCACCTTCATCCGCAACGTGACCGACATCGACGACAAGATCATCCGGAAGTCGGCGGACCAGAACCGCCCCTGGTGGTCCATCGGTTACGAGAACGAGCGCGCGTTCAACGCCGGCTACGACGCGCTCGGCTGCCTGCCCGCCACCTACGAACCGCGCGCCACGGGCCACGTCCCCGAGATGATCGAGATGATGCGCGGTCTGATCGAGCGCGGCCACGCGTACGCCGCCGAGGGGAACGTCTACTTCGACGTCCGTTCCTACCCGGACTACCTCAGCCTCTCCCACCAGGACATCGACGAGCTGCGCCAGCCCTCGGGCGAGGGCGAGACCGGCAAGCGCGACCCGCGCGACTTCGCGCTGTGGAAGGCCACCAAGCCCGGCGAGCCCGACTGGGAGACCCCGTGGGGCCGCGGCCGCCCCGGCTGGCACCTGGAGTGCTCCGCCATGGCGCACAAGTACCTGGGCGAGGTCTTCGACATCCACGGCGGCGGGCTCGACCTGATCTTCCCGCACCACGAGAACGAGATCGCCCAGGCCAAGGCGTACGGCGACGAGTTCGCCCGCTACTGGGTGCACAACGCCTGGGTCACCCTGGCCGGCGAGAAGATGTCCAAGTCCCTGGGGAACTCGGTCCTCGTCTCCGAGATGGTGCAGCGCTGGAAGCCCATCGTGCTGCGCTACTACCTGGGCACCCCGCACTACCGCTCCATGATCGAGTACAGCGAGGCCGCGCTGGACGAGGCGTCCGCCGCCTTCGGCCGGATCACCGGCTTCCTGACCCGGGTCTGCGAGAAGGCGGGCACCGCCATCGAGCCGGCCCCCGAGGTCCCGCTCGCCTTCGCCGAGGCGATGGACGACGACCTGGGCGTCCCGCAGGCCCTCAGCGTCATCCACACCACCGTCCGCCAGGGCAATTCGGCGCTCGCCGCGGACGACAAGGAGACCGCGATCGCCCGCGCCGCCGAGGTGCGCGCGATGCTCGGCGTCCTCGGGCTCGACCCGCTGGACGCGCAGTGGGCCGGGGACGCCGAGGAGGGCGAGGACCTGCACGGCGCGGTCGACAGCCTCGTCCGGCTGGTGCTCCAGCAGCGCGAGGCGGCCCGCGCCCGCAAGGACTGGGCCACCGCCGACGGGATCCGCGACCAGCTCCAGCAGTCCGGCCTGGTCATCGAGGACGGCCCGGACGGACCCCGGTGGACGCTCGGGTAGGGCGCTTCTGATGGATCAGGCTGGATTAGGTGGGGGTCCCCCCACGCCCTTCGGGCGTAGGGGGAGGGGTCTGGTGCCGTGGATCTCAAGGCGGAGGAGGGAGTCAATGCGGAGCATTGACGACCGACGACAACGCGGAGAGGCATGGTGCCAGGGCACGCGAGCCCAGCAAGATCCATCAGAAGCGCCCTGGCGCTGAGCCGACGCAGGTGATGTGCCGCCCGCACCCGCGGGCGGCACACTTGCGTACGTACGCTTGACATCAACAGTCACAAAGCAAAAGAAGCAGGAAGCAGACAGCCATGGCCGGGAACAGCCAGCGCAGGAACCGCCGCACGTCCAACAAGAAGGGCGCGCAGGTCGGCAGCGGTGGCAAGCGTCGCCGCGGCCTGGAGGGCAAGGGCCCCACTCCGCCCGCATCCGCCCGCAAGGGCCACGTGAAGAACCGCATCGCCAACGCGAAGGCCAAGCAGACGTCCGGCCAGCGCAGGCCGGTCGCCCGACGCGGCGGCAAGGGCGCGTCCGAGATGGTCGTCGGTCGCAACCCGGTCTTCGAGGCGCTGCGCGACGGAGTGCCCGCGTCCACGCTGTACGTCCAGCAGTTCATCGAGAACGACGAGCGGGTCCGCGAGGCCATCCACCTCGCCACCGCCCGCGGCAACCTCCACATCATGGAGGCTCCGCGTCCCGAGCTGGACCGGATGACGAACGGGCTGAACCACCAGGGGCTGGTGCTCCAGGTCCCGCCGTACGAGTACGCGCACCCCGAGGACCTGGCCGCGGCCGCCTTCGACGACGGCGAGGACCCGCTGATCGTCGCGCTCGACGGGGTCACCGACCCGCGCAACCTCGGCGCCGTCGTGCGCTCGGTCTCCGCCTTCGGCGGCCACGGCGTGGTCGTGCCGGAGCGCCGGGCCGCGAGCATGACCGCCGGCGCCTGGAAGACCTCGGCCGGCACCGCGGCCCGCACCCCCGTCGCCCGGGCCACCAACCTCACCCGCGCCCTGGAGTCGTACCAGAAGGCCGGGCTGACGGTCGTCGGGCTCGCGGCGGACGGCGACCACGACGTCAGCGAGCTCGACGCGCTCGACGGCCCGGTCGTCATCGTCATCGGCAGCGAGGGCAAGGGCCTGTCCCGGCTGGTCGGCGAGACGTGCGACTTCCTGGTGCGCATCCCGATGCCGGGCGGCGCTGAGTCGCTGAACGCGGGCGTCGCGGCCGGCGTCGTGCTGTACGAGGCGGCCAAGCGCCGCGCCTGACCGGGAACGACCGATCGCGGCCGATCGGCCGTTCCTGATCGGGTGATGCTGCGACACGCCCGGCGCGGCGCGCTTGCGCCGGGCGTCGCGCACCGTCCCCCGCCCCTCTCACCTGGGCTTGACGGGTCTCGGACACATAGGGGGCGTCAGGGCAGTGTCCTAACGCGATGTCACTCGGTTAGATGAGCGTGGACACCAGAAAGCCCGGGCCCGGGTTCGACGATCAGCCTGCACTGAGCATGGTGAAGGTGCACTCCGACCCCGCGCAGGTCATCGTGAACCACGCCAGCTTCCGCGTGCAGCTCGCCCCGAGCACGCGCCCCCGCCCCGCGCGCCCCGCGCCGGGCGGCGCCCGCGGCCCGGCCGCCCGGCGGCGCACCCCCGTGGTGTGGAGCGGCAGGTCGGCGCCCGGTGACACCGCCGCATCCGGCCTGCTCCAGGCCGTGCGCGACACCGCCGCCGCCACGACGGCCCTGCCCGCGGCCGCGGCCACCGCGACCGCCACGCGCGAACGCGGCGCGTACCACGGCGACGGCCACGCCGGTACGACGACGCAGGTCATCCCGCGCGTCGAGGCCGACGTCGACACCGCGCCCACCCCGCTGCTGCCCCCCATGCGCCAGGCCGTCGGCGCGTACGACGCCCATCCCCCGTACCACCACCGCGGCGGCGGTCCGGAAGTCGACCCGTACGACCCGGACACGGAAGAGCTGGACGAGACGGTCACCGCCGGCCGTTCCCAGCGCCACGGCAACGACGCGGTCAGGCACGCGTACTACCCCGGCCGTCGGATGCACCTGGGCGTGGTGCTGCTGCCGCTGCGGGTCTTCCTCGGCTTCATCTCCATCTACGCCGGCATGGGCAAGCTCTGCGACCCCGTGTACTTCGACGGCGGCGAGCGCGGCTCGATGGTGAAGTGGCTCAACTCGCTGCACCCCTGGGCGCTGGCCGAGCCGCTGCGGGACTTCGCGCTCTCGCACCCCGTCGGCGCCGGGCTGACCGTGGCGTTCCTCCAGGTCGTGGTCGGCGTGCTGACGGTGCTGGGCCTGTGGCAGCGGATCGCGGCCAGCGTCGGGGTGCTGCTCTCGGCGGCGCTGCTGCTCACCGTGAGCTGGAAGACCGTGCCCGCGTACGACGCACCGGACATCATCTACCTGGCCGCCTGGTCGCCGCTGATCATCGCGGGTGCGCCGGTGTACTCGATCGACGGCCACCTGGCGAGCGAGGCGTGGCGCCGGCTCGGCCCGCGCTCGGAACTGTGGGAGCTGCGCCGGCGCGTGCTGCGGCGCGGCGGGCTGGTGGCGGCGGTGGTCGTCGGTCTGACGCTGCTGATCGGCTCGGTGCTCGGCGGGGCGGTGCGCTCCACCGAGATGGTCACGGTCCCCGGCCCGAACCAGGACCCGACGAACCACCTGCCGGGCTCTCCGCTGCCGCAGGACCGGCCGAGCGGCGGGCGGACGTCCGCGGGTCCGGCCGGCGACAGCGAGAAGCCCTCGCCGTCGGCGAGCCGCAGCGAGGAGACGAAGGAGAAGGCGTCCCCGACGGCGGGGACGAGCAGCCCGGCGCGGGAGTCGGGCCGGATCGCGGAGCAGCCGAGCCAGACGCAGGGCACGACGGGCGGGCAGGAGGCCCCGCGCTCGGCGCCGGAGGCGCCCCCGGCGTCGTCGTCCGGTCCGTCGTCCACGGGCGGCGGCAGCGGCGGGACGAGCAGCGGCGGTTCGTCGGGCGGCAGTTCGGACGGCGGTTCGTCCGGCGGCGGTTCCACGGGCGGCGGTTCGTCGAGCGGCGGCCGGGTGATCGGCGGCCTGCTGGGCTGAGCCCGTGTCGTAACCCCTCACACGCCTTCGGGGCGCTCAGGTGGCTGAGCGCCCCGAAGGCGTTTCGGCGTCGTGCTGTGCCGTGCTGTGCTGCCGTGCGGCGGCGTGGCGCTTGTGTGCGGACGGCGCGTCAGGAACCCTGCGCGGCCAGCTCCTTGGCCGCCTCGGTGAGGTCCTTCGCCGTGTCGATGGCGCGCCAGTACGCGCCCTGGGGCAGCGGGAAGCCGGCCAGCCGGCGCTCTCGGGCCAGCCCGGGGAAGGTGGTGCGCTCGTGGTCGCCGACGGTCGGCAGCAGCTCGCTGAAGGCCGCGGAGAAGACGTACACGCCCGCGTTGATGAGGAACGGCGACGGCGGGGCTTCGATGAAGTCCGTGATGTGCCCGAACGCGTCGGTCTCGACGGCGCCCCACGGGATCCGGGGGCGGGCGAGGGCGAGGGTCGCGGTGGCGGCGCGCTCGGTGTGGAACGCGGCCATGTCGCGGAGCGAGAACCGGGTCCAGATGTCGCCGTTGGTGGCGTACCAGGGCTGGTCCGGGTGGGGCAGGTGGGCCGCCGCGTACTTGAGTCCGCCGCCGCGGCCGAGCGGTTCCGTCTCGATGACGGTGGTGACCTTGACCGGCAGGTCAGCCGAGTCCAGCCAGTCCTGGAGCACTTCGGCGAGGTGGCCGCAGGAGACGACGACGTCGGTGACTCCCTCGGCGGCCAGCCACGACAGCTGGTGGCCGATGATCGGGGTCCCGGTTCCGGGGATCTCGACCATCGGCTTGGGGCGGTCGTCGGTGTACGGGCGCAGCCGCGACCCCTGGCCGCCCGCCAGGATCACGGCCTGCGTCGGATACGTGGGCATATGCATGCCCCGAACGATATGCGGCGCGCTCCGTAGCGGAAGGGGGTGGGCGGCGCGGCGTGCTGATGATGGCTGCGGTGATGCCGGTCAGATGCCCTGCGCCTGCTGGACGACGCCGGAGGCGAAGGAGGTGTCGCAGACGGGCTTGGAGTACGTCTGGGCGCGGGTGGGGCCGAAGCGCTCGACGGCGGCGCGGCCGAGGTCGCGGGCGATCGACATGCAGTGCTTGGCGAGGGAGGGCCGTGCCTCGACCTCGCGCTGGAGCTGGGTGAGGGCGACGCCCGGGTCGTTCTCCTGGAGTTCGGCGAGGAGCCGGTCGCGCAGCACGTCCTGCGCGGGGCGCGGTTCGGCGCGCACGGAGACGTTCTGCGAGGACGAGGTGAGCATCTGGGAGGACTCGGCGGGCTGTCCGGCCCAGGGGACGCTGGTGACCGCGAGGGTTCCGGAGAGCACCAGGACGACGGGCAGGACGAGGGCGAGGGAGCGGCCGATGCGGCGTGCTGAGTGGGTCACGCGAGGAGCGTAGCGGCCGGTGATGATTTGGCGACATTTAGTCACCCCCTCGGGGGATCGTTCTGGGAAGCCTTTCGAATTGGCCGTTGACGCAAGGCGGCCAAAGCGCGCGAAACGGCCCCGGGGAGCCCGGGGCCGTTCCGTGTGGCTGTGGTGGTGCGTCAGTCCGTGAGGCGCTCGCCGGTGGAGGTGGCGAAGACGTGGATCTCGCCGGGCCGCGGCACGACGTGCAGCTTGGTGCCCTTCTCCGGCACGGAGCGCCCGCCGACGCGGACGACCAGGTCCTTGTCCTCGCCGTTGACGTTGGCGGAGCCGTACACGAAGCCGTCGGAGCCCAGCTCCTCGACGACGTTCACGAGCACGGCGAGCCCGGCCGGCGCGTCCTCGGAGTCCTTGGAGAGGGACTTGGCGGCGGCGCCGTTGTGCTCGACGACGTCGAAGTGCTCGGGGCGGACGCCGACGGTGACGGTGGTGTCACCGCGGTCGGCGGCGGCGGTGAGCGCCTCGCGGGAGACCGGGACGACGCTGTTGCCGAACTTCACGCCGCCGTCGGTGATCGGGACCTCGACGAGGTTCATCGCGGGGGACCCGATGAAGCCGGCGACGAAGAGGTTCGCCGGCTTGTCGTACATGTTCCGCGGCGAGTCGACCTGCTGGAGCAGTCCGTCCTTGAGCACGGCGACCCGGTCGCCCATGGTCAGGGCCTCGGTCTGGTCGTGCGTGACGTACACGGTGGTGATGCCCAGGCGCCGCTGGAGCGAGGCGATCTGGGTACGGGTGGAGACGCGGAGCTTGGCGTCGAGGTTCGACAGCGGCTCGTCCATGAGGAACACCTGCGGCTCGCGCACGATGGCGCGCCCCATCGCGACTCGCTGCCGCTGACCACCGGAGAGCGCCTTCGGCTTGCGCCCCAGGTACTCGGTGAGGTCGAGGATCTTCGCGGCCTCTTCGACCTTCGCGCGGATCTCGCTCTTGTTGACCCCGGCGATCTTGAGCGCGAAGCCCATGTTGTCGGCGACGGTCATGTGCGGGTACAGCGCGTAGTTCTGGAACACCATGGCGATGTCCCGGTCCTTGGGCGGCAGGTGCGTCACGTCCCGGTCACCGATGCGGATCGCCCCGCCGTTGACGTCCTCAAGCCCCGCGAGCATGCGCAGCGAGGTGGACTTGCCACAGCCGGAGGGCCCGACGAGGACGAGGAACTCCCCGTCCGCGATCTCGATTTCGAGCTGGTCGACGGCGGGCTTGGTGCCGCCCGGGTAGATGCGGGTGGCCTTGTCGAAGGTCACGGTAGCCATGGTGGCCTTTCCCTTCACCGGCAGGAACGTGCCGGACGATCCGAGTAAAGGATTGGTGTAGTCCACTGCCGCGGACTGCTGGTGACGCTACCTGGCGTTCCCCGTTCTGTCAGTAGCGGTGGGGAAACGAAAATCCGCGGAGGGGGTGGGTGGGGGTGCGGTTACACTGCTGGGGCTGCCTCCTTAGCTCAGCTGGCCAGAGCAACGCACTTGTAATGCGTAGGTCGTCGGTTCGAATCCGACAGGGGGCTCTTTTCATGCCCAGGTCAGGACGCCTCTGACCTGGGTCTTTTTAGCGATCATGGCCTTTGCGTGGAGAGGTTGGCGGCTCCTGCTCGTGCCGCCCTGTCCACAGGGAGCGCAAGGGGAGCGCGTGTGCGCAGTCGGCGTGCGGAGGGGTGCGCGTGGACGTGCGCGGGGTCGCGGTGCTCCGGCTCGACAACGCTTACCGCATGATCAGCGCCGACCTCCACCGTCTTCTCGGCATCGCTCCGGAGTCGGACGCCGAGTCGGGCGGGCAGGCGCGCTTGTAGTGGTCGTCAATTCCACGTAGCCGTGGGCGAATCCGTGGCTGATGGCGTACTTCTGGTCGAGTGAGAGACGAAGAGATCAGGGGTACGGGCGCGCTGCTGGTGAACGGAAGCGGACAGTACCTGCTGCACCTGCGTGACGACATCCCCGGTATCTGCGACCCGGGCTCCTGGTCGTTGATCGGCGGGAACCGGAGACCCGGGGAGTGCCTGGGCGTCACGGTCCGGCGGGAGCTGTGGGAGGAAGCGGAACTGGTGGTCCCGGCCCTGGAACGGTTCACCGTGGTGGAGAGCAGAGGGCCGGACGGGGTGGCGAAAGGGCTGGTGCAGGTGTTCCGGGGCCGGTGGGAGGGAGACGCCGTTGGGCTCCCGTTGTCGGAGGGCGTCATGCTGCACTGGTTCGACCCGGAGACGGTGCCGCGGTTGCGGATGAGCCCCTGGGCCCGTGAGGCTATCCGCCAGGACCAGGCCGAAGTCCTCGTCTGACCCCGGCTGCGTCCCGCGCGATCAGCGGGTGAACGCGAGGGTCAGATCGCGGACTCCGGGGGTGCGGGGGTGCCGGGAGGACAGGTCCCCGACGATGGTGCGGATGGGGGGACGGTCGCGGACCTCGGCCGGGCTGACCCGCAATGCGGCGAGGAGTTCCCGGGCGGTCTGCTCTGGTTTGCCGTACTGCCACCAGGCGCGGGCGAGATCGGTGTGCATCCGGCTGGTGCGTTCCGGGGTGGGGAACTGCGCTGGCCGCAGGTCGCGGCCGGCCTCCAGCGCCGCCCCGGCGTCGCCGAGGGCCCAATGGACCCCGACGGCATAGAGGTCGGCGGCGGCCGGGGAGATGCGGAAGGGGCGCCGGTTCGGTGGTGATGCCGCAGGCCGTCGCCAGAAGTGTGTGCGGTATGCCCACAGCGCTGGCGGCGGCCGACAGCAGGCGGATGTCCGCGGGATGCCGACAGGCTTCGAGGCGGGAGACAGTGGAGGCGGAACAGCCGATCTGCACGCCCAGGTCGGCCTGGCGCCAGCCCAGGTGCTGGCGGCCGAGACGGACGAGGCCGCCGGGGGCGCGGCGGCTGACCAGGTCACGCGCTGCGGGTGAGGCCCAGAGGGATAAATCAGTGAAGGCCATCGTCGGTCTCCCAGGTACCCGGAACCGGAGCGCCTCACCGTAGGACACGGGACGGAGCGCGTCGAGGGCGTTTGCAGGATCTGCAAACGGTGTGCAGGGCACGGCAATCGATCACTACCAAGGGCGTTCGGGTGGTGCTCTGAGGGTGCGCCGAGCCGTTCCTGGGCTTGCCGCGACACAGCCCAGCCGCGCGGCCGGCGCACCTGGGCGCTGACCCCGCCCCGTCCGTACCGATCTCCGTACCGCCCTTGCGAAGGAGAACCCTCGTGTACCTGCCCCACCCCGTCATCGACCAGCTCTCCGACGACCAGGTGAAGCTGTGGGAGACCCACTTCACCGGCGCCGGGCACGAGCGCCCCCGCAGCATCGAGGAGGGCATCTGGCGCCGCACCCAGAACCCCTCCAACGCCGAGCAGTCCGGCTGGCGCGAGGACGCCTCCGGGCGCCGCCGGATCGTCCACTACCGCTACACCTACGGGATCGACCACACCTTCCCCGTACCGCGCCTCGTCCTCTCCGACCTGTACCTGTACGTGTCGTTCACCGCCCCGGACGACGAGGTCCGCGCCTACGCCGAGGACCTCGACGGCTGGCTGCAACAGGGCCGTTGGCACCTGGACGGCGACCGCTGGCAGCACGGCGACCTCGTCACCACCGTCACCGAACACGCCGTCCACCCCCAGGACGAGCGCGCCGACCGGCCCACTCCGTCGGGCTTCCGCACCATGGACGTCCTCATCACCTCCGAGGACTACACGGTCCCCCGTTGCCTGCGAAACCTCCCCCGGGACGTCCTGGCCGGCGGCATCCGGATCAAGGAGCGGCGCGGAACCCCGACCATCGCCGACGACCTGTCCGGCCTGCTGGACCATCTCCCGTTCCAGGTCGAGGTCGGGTGCGGCACCTCGATCGAAGCGGACGTCCCGCCGCTGCACTACCTGCACGAGGTCTACCGGGTCACCACCCGCAACGACAACGCCCTCACCCAGTCCCACGGCTTCACCCTCACCCCGCAGGCCGACACCCTCGTACGGGAACTGCTGCTCGACGCCCCGGGCAAGGCAGAAGCCCTGACCCGGATGTTCGCGGCGTGCTTCACCGCCGAACCCACCGGTGCCCACCGGGCGCTCAAGGCCCTGCACACCGCCGGGCACATGACCGGCCCGGTCATCACCCACAACTTCGACCTGCTCGCCGCCCGCGCCGGACTGAAGGAAGTGTTCGTTCGGCGGTACGACCAGAAGATCCCACCGGTCCCGCTCCTGGACCAGGCCCGCGCCCTCCTCGTCGTCGGCCTCCACGCCGACCGGCGCTCCGTCCAGGCCCGCGCCCGCGCCAAGGGCATGAAGATCTTCTACGTCGACCCCGAGGGCCTGATGGAGAACGGCGTCTTCAAGGAGTACCCGATCGAGGGAGCCCGCGACGGCGACACCGTCGTCCGCTCAGAGGCGACGCCCGCGCTCCAGCGCCTGTGCAGGCTGCTCGACGTCGCCCTCTGAAACCCCGTCCGGCTCAAAGCCAACTCCCCTGACCGCGAACGGGGATAGCGTCGCGGAGGCGCCCGGCAGCACGGCGCGCCTCTGCGACAGCACCCCATCCCAAGGACGGCGTCATGCGTGTTTCGGTGATCGGCTGCGGGCACCTCGGAGCCCCGCACGCCGCAGCGATGGCAGAACTCGGCCACGAGGTCGTCGGCGTCGAACTCAACCCGGAGACCTGCGAGATCCTCCAGTCCGGCCGGGGCGCCTTCTACGAGAAGGACCTCGACGACCTCCTCGCCCAACACGTGGCGACCGGACGGCTCCGCTTCACCACCGACCTCTCCGAGGCCGCCGCCTTCGCCGACCTCCACTTCATCGCGGTCGGCACCCCGCTCCGCCCCGACGGCCACGGCTACGACACCAGCCAGGTCATCGATGCCGTACGCGATCTCGCGCCGCTGCTGACGCGCCCGGCGACCGTGGTCGGCAAGTCCACCGTCACCGTCGGCACCGTCGCCCGCCTCCAGGCCGTCCTCGCCGAGCACGTCGCCGCCGGGGCGGACCTCGTGTGGAACCCGGAGTTCCTGCGCGAGGGCCACGCCGTCGAGGACTCCCTGCGACCGGACCGGATCGTCGCCGGCCTCACCACCCCGGCCGCCGAGAAGGCCGTACGGGAGGTGTACGCCCCGATCCTCGAACGCGGCGACACCGAACTGATCGTCACCGACCCGGCCACCGCCGAGGTCCTCAAGAGCGCCGCGAACGCCTACCTCGCCACCAAGATCAGCTACATCAACGCCATGGCCGAGATCTGCGAGATCACCGGCGCCGACGTCACCACCGTCGCCCACGGCATCGGGATCGACCACCGCATCGGCCACGCCGGGATGCGGCCCGGCATCGGCTACGGCGGTGGCTGCCTCCCCAAGGACGTCGCCGCCTTCACCCACCGCGTCGGAGAACTCGGCGCCACCGGTGCCTCCGCGCTGCTGTCCGCGGTCGAGCAGATCAACCACGGCCGGGCGGGCGCCGCCCTCGCACTGGTCGAACGTGCTCACGGCGGCCCGCTCGACACCGCCACGGTCGCCGTCCTCGGGGCCAGCTTCAAGGCCGGCACCAGCGACGTCCGATCCTCCCCCGCACTCCGTCTCGCCGGGCTCATCCACGACGCCGCCGCCCGCACCGTCATCCACGACCCCGAAGCCGTCCCGGCGGCCCGCCGAGCCCACCCTGAATTCACCTACGCTGAAAGCCTCGTCGAAGCCCTGAGAGGCGCGGACCTCGTGGTCCTGGCGACCGAATGGCCCCACTACACGAAGGAGCCGTCCCTCCCCGCCACGGCCGCCGGCCTCGTACGCCGCCCCGTCCTCGTCGACATCCGCACCGCGGCCGACCCGACCGGCTGGACCCGCGCCGGATGGACCGTGCACCAACTAGGCCGGCCTGCCCACCATCCGATCGTCTGACCTCGCCACGGACTGGACACCCGCACAGCCAGGAGGCGCAGGGTTGCGCAGCCCGCCTCAACAGGACGGGCCCGTCCCGCACATGGCTGGGGTTGGGCCCGCTCCAGCAGGGCGCTCTCGGCGCTTCCGCGCGCCGGGTGTCGCTCGGTGCGTGGCCTGACCCTCGGGGGAAGACTGGTCGTGTTGCTGTCGTGGGTAGTGGCGAGCGAGAGGGGTGCACGGTGCACGACGGGCCTGTGCTGCGGACCAACATCGGTGATCGGGCGGTCGACCTGCCCGCCAGCCTGGACGGGATTCGGGCCTCTCTGCCCGAGGACCGGCGGGAGGCGTTCGACCGTGAGATCGGCTCGGCGCTGATCACTGACGTACCCCTCATCGCCGCGCAGTGGTCCCTGCCGCAGGAGGCCAGGGACGAGGACGAAGCCATGCTCCAGCAGTTGCGGAACGGCGACTTCAGCGGCTTCACCAGCCTGGACGGTCCCTCCCCGACCGGAGCCGACCGGTGAGCGGGCGCCCGTACCGGGTGCAGTTCTCCAACGTGGCACGTGCCACCGTGGCTGCGCTGCCCACGGACATCCGAAGGCGTTTCGACACGGACATCAAGAAGCTCGCGGCCGATCCGTACGGCGCGGGCTCAAAACCCATCAAGGAGCCGGACTACCGACAGGCCCTGGTGGGCGGCTGCGTCACCTCGTACTACGTCTCGACCACGGTGGAGATCGTCTCCGTGACCCGGGTCCAGGGACCGCCCTGACCGGTTCATGGTGTCGCGGGTGTGGTCGCGCAGCTCGGTCCCGTCGGTCGAGTGGCCGGTCGGCGGATGACGGTCGCGTACCCCCGCCTACCGCGACTTCCTGGACGTCGAACGGGTCACCGCCGGTCTCGCCCTGCGGGGGCCCGAACCCCGCGAGGGAGTCAGGGCCTTCCGCGAGGCCCGCAGGCCAGACTTCGGCGGCGCGTGACGCCGCCGAGCCGGGGCGAGGTGCTGGGCGGCGTCGTCGAAGTCCTGCTGGGACGTCGCGGGCCAGGCGGGGCTTTCTGGACACGGTCTAGGGGAGCACGATCGCGAAGTCGGCGCTGACCTCGTCGAACAGGTCGAGCAGCGTGCTCAGTGCGTCGGCGTCGCCCGCCACGGACACCTCTCCCGAGGCGATCGCGTCGGCCAGTCCGGTGACGCCGGCGACGGCGCGGTCCAGGGCGGTACGGGGCAGGCACACCGCCGCCTGCGGCGGTTCGTCGCCCGGGACGTCGTCCGGCAGGGGAGTGAGGACGCCGTTGCCCACCAGGGTGGTCCAGGTCTCGCTGCTGTCGGTGAACTCCCAGCGCAGCAGCAGCCGGTGGGCGACGGCGCGGGGGCCGTTCAGGCGGGTCGCCAGGGTCTGGAAGACCTGCTCGGTGTCGAGCGCGGCCAGCATGCCGAGGGTGGGCTTGCTGCGACCGGGGCCCGCGGGGGTGCCGTCGGGCCGGCGCAGTTCGAGGGCGCCGGTGAGGTAGATGTTGCGCCAGGTCCCGTTCTCCTGGGCGTGGCCGAGCCGGGTGAAGGTCCGCGCCTGGAGTTCCCGGGCCTCGGCGTGGTCCGGCCGGGCGAAGAGCACGTGGTTGAGGAGTTCCGCGGCCCAGCGCAGGTCGCCCTCGTCGTACGCCTCCCGGCAGCGGTCCATGGCTGCGTCGAGCCCGCCGAGCGCGGCTACGTACCGCTCGGCCTGCCCGGTCGGCGGGTGCTGCCACAGGTGGGCCGGGTTCGCGGCGCGACGCCCAGGAGGGGCCGAGGGAGAAGGAACTCCCCGCCCGGGGTGGCGAACCGTCGACCGTGGTGGAGGTCGGCACCGTCACCCGCGCCGTCCTCGGCACGAACAAGAAGGACGGCCGGGACGATCCCGGATGCTGCCTACCGTGCCGAGTGGTCGGCGCTGAGCAGGTCGTCAAGGGCCCGGAGGAACCAGCGGCGATCGGTGCGGGTGTCCGCGCTGGCCAGCAGCCGCCATGCCGGTCGGCCCTGCGCATCGTGGATCACCGCGTCGTACGGCCCGTGGGCGTCGTCGATGAGTGCCAAGCGGACGCGACGCCCGGCCACGGTGATGTCCTCGTGCTTGGCCGGATGGGTCTCGGGCGCGATGGCCGCCGGCAGGTGCTCGGCGTTCAGGGCGTAGAGGCGCAGTTCTCGCCCGCGTCCGGGGCCGCCGCTGTAGAGGTGCTCGGACGCCACCGGGCTCGGGCCGTGATGGGTCGCGATCGAGTCCAAGGCCAGGTCGCCCAGGCGGTGCGGGACCGCGGCGGCGCCGGACGGTGCGTCCGGGGCTCCTGCCGTGCGCCAGGTGATCGTGGCCGTGTCGACCTGGCGCAGGTCCCACAGCCCCAGGGGCACGGAGATCACGGAGGCCGTGGGCCTGCGGGCCCAGTAGCTCAAGGCCGCGAACGGGGTGGCGGCGAGCGCGGTGACCGCTTCGGGGGCGACCGGGCGCAGCGAGCGGTAGAGGTCGGTGATCTCCTCGCGGGTGAAAGTGCCGTCGAGGACCGACAGTTCGATCGTGGTCCGCGCGATCCTCGCCGAAGCGCCGGCGTGACCCATGTAGTCGGTGCCGTGCCAGACCACGTGGTGCTCGTCCAGTGGCTCGGCTTCGGTTCGGCTCTCCCACAGCGCCGGATGGTCCAGGGCGGGGAACGCCCAGTCGTAGAGGAACTGCTTGACCCGTAGCCGCCGGTCCTCGCCGTGGACCTCGAACCGGAACGCCGCCGGATTGTTCGCGCTCCACGGCGTCCTGCCGGCCGTCGAGTCACCGACGCGTCCAGGCGGCGCCTCCCGGCGCAGCGACTGCTCGCCGAGGCGGGTGTCCGCAGGGAGCCCGTCCGGGACGAAGACCACGAAGTTCGCCCACGGTTGGGCCTGGGCGGCGCTCAGAGCGGGCGGTGTGTCGTCCAGGTCCGCAGGGTCATCGAGCACCCTGTGCATCCACTGCTGATCCGTCATTGCTCGTCTCCTCTCGCTCTCGTTCTCGCGAGCCGCGTCCACCCGTCCGGACGCGGCCGCGCGCACCACGCTACCTCATTAGTACCCACTGGGTATTAATAGATGGGAGAGAATGGGGCCGTGACAGAAGAGCAACCCGCACGCGGCCCCGGGCGCCCGGCGCAGCTTTCGGTCGAAGCGATCGTCGGCGCCGCGCTGGAGTCGGGGGCGAACGAGCTGACCGTGCGGGGCTTGGCGCGACGCCTCGGCGTGACCCACAAGGCCCTGTACCGCTGGGTCGGCGACCGGGACGGCCTGCTCGACCTGATCAGCGACCACCTTCTGGGACGAGTGCTCGCCCGGACCGCCGGCGCCCCCGCCGACGACTGGCGCGCGTGGCTGACGGGCTTCGGGCGGCTGCTGCGGGCGGAGTTCCTCCCCGTCGCCGATGCCGAGGTGCTCGCCCAGTTCCCGCGCGAGACCAGCACCTACAAGGAGCTGCAACAGCAGGCCGAGGCCGTGATGGGTGGCCGCGGACTGACGCAGGAACAGGCGCGGGACTCCTTCGCGGTCTTCCTGTTCGCCGTGTGGGGCTGGATCGCCGCTGAAAAGCTCTGTGCCGAGCAGCCCGACCACGAGAGAACTTTCACCGCCATGCTCGACGCACTCGCCCGCGGTCTGCCCTCGCCGTCGAATCGCTGAAGATCCATGGGGCCGCTCCTTGTGCGTGCCGGGAGGGCTGCTGGTCGTCGGCGGGCTGACGCCGGACGTACGGGCGGGGCGTTCGCGCAGTCCCGCGGCGGCCCGGCCCTGCCGTTCTTGCCGGCGGCGGCGGGCAGGAGCACGCTGGAGTAGGCGGTGGTGTTTCCGCGGGATGCCGACGGGTTCCCCGCCGGACGCCTGCGGGACGGCCACGGGCTCCGCCGGATGCCGGTGGACGTCGGTGGATCCGACCGACCGCCTTGGAACCGACCGCCTTGGAACCGGCCGCCTTGGAGCCGGCCGCTTTCGAGCCGGCCGCCTTGGAGGTGAGGCGGATGATGTACTGGGACGGTGGCGGCGGCTGGGCCTGGATGGCCTTCATGCCGCTGCTGTGGATCGTTCTGATCGGTCTCGTCGTGTGGGCCGTGGTGCGGCTGGCGAACCGGCCTGACGGGGGTGCGCCCCAGCAGCCCCAGCAGCCGTCGCAGTGGGGCGGTGCGCGAGGTCCGTCGAGCGGGCCCCCGTCGCACGGGCCCCCCCAGCGGGACACCCCGGAGGAGATCTTGGACCGGCGGTTCGCCATGGGGGAGATGGACGCGGACGCGTACGCCGAGGCGCGACGGCGGCTCGCCGAGCACCGCGCGAGGCCGCCGGAGGGCTGATCCGGCAGCTCGGCCCCCTCAGCCCCGGTCGTCCTCCGTGCGTCTCACGCGCACCACGCCCGCGTCCAAGTCCACCCGCTGCGGCGGTTCTTCCGCGACCCGTACGTTCTTCAGCGAGCGCTCGTCCTGCATCGCCCGCTTGAGCGCCTGGGCCGCCGGCGAGGTGTCCTGGAGCAGGTTCGCGCCCATCGAGGACAGCCCTTTGCGGCGCCAGTAGATCCAGCCGCGCGCCTCCATCGACAGCAGCGCGCGGTCCGCGAGCCAGCCGAGCGCGCACAGTGTGACGAGTCCGGCCGCCACCCAACCCGGCGTCTGAGCCATGTCCGGTCAACTGCCGGGCGGCGCGAGGAGTTCCACCGCGCACGGCATCCCCAGTCCGCCGACAATTTTTTTTGTCTTGACAAAAAATATTGTCGGACTGATCCTTGAGGGGTGCTGGACGTCGCTGTGATCGAAGAACCCGCCGCGGCCGAGGCTTCGCTGGACCCCATGCGGTCCCGGATCCTCGCCGCCCTCGCCGAACCCGGGTCGGCCGCCGCGCTCGCGGGGCGGCTGGAGCTGCCCCGGCAGAAGGTCAACTACCACCTGAAGGCGCTCGAACGGCACGGGCTGGTCGAGCTCGCCGAAGAGCGGCGCAAGGGGAACGTCACCGAGCGGGTGTACCGCGCGACCGCCGCGTCGTACGTCATCTCGCCGAGCGCCCTCGCCGCGGTCAGCCCGGACCCGTCCCGGGCCCCCGACCAGCTCTCCGCGCGCTGGCTGCTGGCGCTGGGCGCCCGGCTGGTGCAGGAGGTCGGGGCGCTGGTGACCGGCGGGGCCCGGGCGCGGCGGCGGGTGGCCACCTTCGGGATCGACGCCGAGGTGCGGTTCGCCTCCGCTGCGGACCGGGCCGCCTTCGCCGACGACCTGACCCGGGCCGTGACGGCGCTGGTCAGCCGCTACCACGACGAGCACGCCGCGCAGGGCCGCAGCCATCGGGTCGTCGTCGGGCTGCACCAGATCCCCACCACGACCCACGAGACGGCCCGCGAGACGGCCAACGTGACGCCCCACGAGACCGCATCCGAAGCACGACGGGAAGACTGAGCGATGACGCATCCGTTCGAGATCGAGCTGGAGACCACCCTGCCGGCCACCCCGCAGGAGGTCTGGGACGCGATCGCCACCGGACCGGGCATCGACTCCTGGTTCATGGGGCGCAACGAGGTGGAGCCGCGGGAGGGCGGCGTCTCGGCGATGGAGACCGGCGGCCACCGCGAGGAGGCGGTGATCACGGCGTACGAACCGGGCAAGCGCTTCGCCACCCGCACGCCCACCGCCGACGACGGCCGGTTCATGGCCGTGGAGTACCTGATCGAGGGGCGGGAGGGCGGCAGCGCCGTGCTCCGGCTCGTCCACAGCGGGATGCTCGGGGACGACTGGCAGGACGAGTACGACGCGCTGCGCGCCGGCTGGCCCTTCCACCTGCACACCCTGTGGCAGTACTTGACGCACTTCGCCGGGCGCGCCGGCGTCCCCGTCTTCGCCGTGGCACCCCTGGGGGAGCGGCCGGTCCGGGAGGTGCGGGCGGCGCTCAACCGGGGGCTGTCACTGCCGGCGGCCGGGGGCGAGTCGGGCGCGCGGGTGCGCGTCGAGCCCGCCGGACTGCCGCTGCTGGACGGCGAAGTGGTCTGGGCGGAGGAGGGGCGCATCGAGGTGCGCACCGCCGACGGGCTCTACACCTTCCACGTCTTCCCGGGCGTGGCGCTGATGTTCCACCACCTCTTCGACGCGGACGCGGACGGGGCTGCGGCGGAAGCCGCCTGGCAGCGCTGGCTGGCCGAACTCGTCGGCTGACGACCGCACTTCCGCGCACGCCCGTACCCCCACGCCGGTACGCCCGTACGCACTTGCACGTACACGTGACAACCAAGACAGCGAGGAACACCCGATGCGCACTCTGATCAGCTCCGCCTTCATCTCGCTCGACGGCGTCGTGGAGGCCCCCGGCGGCGAGCCCGGCTACCGGAACGCCGGCTGGACCTTCAAGGACGTCGAGTTCGTCCCCGAGGCGTTCGACATCAAGGGCGCCGAGCAGGCGGAGGCCACCGCGGTGCTGCTGGGCCGGGTCAGCTACCAGGCGTTCAGCCCGGTGTGGCCGGACATGGCGGAGTTCGCGGGCTACAAGGACCTGCCGAAGTACGTCGTCTCCACCACCTTCACCGAGGACGACCTGGTCACGAACTGGGGCGAGACGACGATCCTGCGCTCGATCGAAGAGGTCGCGGCGCTGAAGGAGACCGAAGGCGGCCCGATCATCGTCCACGGGAGCGCGTCCCTGAACCGCGCCCTGTCCGACGCCGGCCTGGTCGACCGCTACCACCTGCTCGTCTTCCCGACCCTGCTCGGCGCCGGGAAGCGGCTGTTCAGCACCGCGGACAAGGACGCGCAGAAGCTGGAGCTGGTCGAGCACGAGGTGTACGCGAACGGGCTGCAGAAGCAGGTCCTCGACGTCGTCCGCTGAGGTCCTAGGGGGTGGGGTCGGGGTCGGGGTCGGGCGCGGGGATCGCCGTCGCCCACGCGGCCATCGCGTCGAGCACGGTCCGCAGCTCCCGCCCGAGGGGCGTCAGCTCGTACACCACGCGCGGCGGGATCTCGGCGTGCACGGTGCGGGTGACGATGCCGTGCGCTTCGAACCGGCGCAGCCTGCTGGTGAGGGTGTGCGGGCTGATGCCCGGCAGGGCGTCGCGCAGCTCGCTGAAGCGCTGCGGGCCGCGGAGCAGCTCCCGGACGATGAGCGTGGCCCAGGGGCCGTCGAGCAGGGTGAGGAAGCGGGCGACCCCGCACGTGGGCAGGGGGGTGGTCATGGTGCGATCGTACGCCATTAGTGCAGTTGATGTAACTGGTGCATCGTATGCACCATTGGCTGCATGAGCTTTGTGATCCACGGCGCCACGGGCGCCCAGGGAGCCCCCGTCCTCGCGGCACTCGCCGCCTCCGGAGCGTCGGTGACGGCGGTGTCGCGCGGTGCCGCGGCCGTCCCCGACGGCGTGCGCACCGTCGCCGCCGACTACGCGTCCGCCGACGCACTGGCCCGCGCCTACGAAGGGGCTGACGGCGTCTTCGTCCATCTGCCGCTGGGCGCGCCCGACGACCGGCTGGCCTTCGCCCGCAACGTCGTCGCCGCGGTCGAGCGGGCCCGCCCGGCCCGCGTCGTCGTCTCCACCAGCGGCGCGTTCACCGACGACGCGGCCGCGGCCGGGGGCGGGCCGGCGGACCCCGCCGTCGGGCACCTGATCGAGGGCGTGCGGCGGAGCGGAGTGTCGTACGCGGTGGTCGCGCCCCGGCTGTTCCTGGAGAACCTGCTCCTGCCGCCGGTCGTCGGCGGCGCCCGCGAGGAGGGCGTCCTGCGCTATCCGCTCGCGGCCGGCCTGCGCGTCTCCTGGTCCTCGCACCTGGACGTCGCCGACGTCGTCGCCGCGCTGCTGCGGCGTACGGACGTGGTCGGCACCGTCGCCGTCGGGCAGTACCCGGCCGTGACGGGGCCGCAGCTCGCCGCGGCGTTCGGGGACCGCTTCGGGCGGGAGGTGGCGTACGAGGGGATCACCCCCGACGCCTTCGCCGGGCTGATCGCGCCGCTCCTCGGTGAGGCCACCGCAGCGGGCGTCGCCGGCCTCTACCGAGCCATCGGCACGCTCCCGGACCACGCGATCGCCCCCGTGGACTCCGCCCAGGAGCTGCTGGGCCTCAGCCCGCGGACCACCGGCGAGTGGCTGGTCGACCTGGGCCTGTGACGCGTCGGGAACGGCGGTACGGGAGACCTGCGGGACGGGAGCCCAAGAGTCGGGAGCCCAAGAGTCGGGAGCCCGAGAGCCGTGGGCCCAAGAGCCGTGGGCCCAAAAGTAGAGGGCCTTACGTCGGCCGGGGCGTCGGCGGCGGAGCGGTGCGGGGAGTCTGTGCGGGCATCGCGGCGAGCCTCGCCCGCACCCACGCGTCGGCCGCCAGTTCCGTTGGCAGCCGGGTGGACTCGTCGATCAGCGCTCCCGACAACTGCTCCGGCGTCAGGCCCTCGCACTCGCGCAGATCCGCCCCCTCAAGGAACGCGCCGACCAGCGACGCACCGGCGAAGTTCGCTCCCCGCAGATCCACCCCCGAGAGGATCGAGCGGTCCAGCTTCGCCGACACGAGCTGACACTCCCTCATGTCCGCGTGCGTGAATATGGCGTTGGTCAGGTCCACCCCGCGGAATGCGGAACTGCGCAGGTCCGCCCAAGTGAAGAGCGCGCCCTTGAAGGAAGGCGCCCCGTCGAACTCGAAGTCCCGGACGTAGAAGCCCGGCAGCGTCACCTGCCGCAGGTCGAGCCGGAAGGGTTCGGGACGGTCGGGGCGTACGGCGAGCACGCGCAGCGCCGCCTCGACGTCCGCGGTGGGCTGGGTGCCGAAGGCGGGCATGGGTCGGCCGTTCGACCGCGGTAGCTCGTAGCCCGCGGGGAAGTCGGTCGGACGCGTGCGGTTCCGGACGGAGTGCGCCAGCAGGTTGACCACCGTGACGTGGTCCTGCGGCGACTCCGCCAGGACGTGCTCAAGGCTGTAGATCGCGCCCAGGCGTTCCTCCACGTGCTCCGACGCCAGGAGTTCGACGGCCCTGCTGAAGCGCTCCGTCACCTGCCCGCGCTTGGTCAGGTCGTAGGTGCGCGCGGTGAACACGAGGCCGCCGAGTACGGCCGCGCCGCCGAAGGCCGCCAGGACCGTCTGGCGGACGGCGTTGATGGCGTCCGCCCGCTCCTTGCCGGGCAGCGCGCTGACCGTCTCACCGGCGATCAGCCAGGAGAACGGGCCCAAGAGGACGAGCAGCGTTCCGAAGGCGAGCAGGACGAGGACGACCGGGCGCAGCGCTCTGCTCCGCCGACGCGTGGGGCGCTCCCGTGGCCAGATCCTCATGGCTCGATGGTAGGAGCGTCACGACATCGGGTTCACCGGGGTGGTGCCCACGACGGGACGCCGTGCACGCGGCAGTGAGCGGTCGTCAAGACTGCCTGGTCCAGGCAGTGATCAGCGGTGCTGCTCGGGGTGAACATGTCGGCACGGGTCGGCGGCGACGCGGGTTCCGGGTGGAGCGCCACCTGTCGACCGTCTGCCGTCGTTTGACGTCGTTCCCGTTCCTGACGCTCGTGAGAGAGGCCCACACATGAAGCTGACCCGTGCCGCCCTGACCGTCGCGGCCACCGCCCTGGCGCCGACGCCCCTGCTCGCCACGCCCGCGTTCGCCGGGGACTCCGCCGCCGCGACCATCGGCGTGGCGACGGCGTCGACGGCGACGGACGGAGCGGACCCTTCGGTCGGCGACATGACCGACCACGACGTTCGGGTCGCGATCCTGCGCATCATCGACGACCCCGAGACCGGCAAGGCCGTGCGCGCCGCCGCGCAGGCGGCCATGAACGGCACCATCGCCGACCAGCGGCACTTCCTGGAGACGGGGCGTGCTGCGGCTCAGTTCGAGGACGACAGGGTGGCGGTGTTCCGCATCCTCGCCGACCCGAACGTCAAGCCCGCGGTGAAGGCCGCGGCGGAGCGGGCCCTGGCCGCCGACACGCCTGAGGCGCTGCGGTACTTCCTGGAGCGCGGCCAGCACGAGGTGTAGGTCCAAAGGGTCGGCCAGGACGCGAGCTACCGGCCCGAGACTCGGTCTGCCAGGCGGGCCACGCGGTCCGTTTCCGTCGAGTGGGCCGTCGACTCGCGGCGGTCCGCGCCGCGGTACGCCGCGTACATCGCCTGCACGCCGAGCCAGCGCAGCGGCTCCGGCTCCCACTTGCGGACCCGGTGGCCCACCCACGGCAGCGAGGTCAGCTCCGTCGCCCCGCCCTGGCCGGAGTCCTGCTGGATCAGGTCGCGCAGGGTGCGGGCGGCGAGGTTGGCGGTGGTGACGCCGGAGCCGACGTAGCCGCCCGCCCAGCCCAGGCCCGTCGAGCGGTCGAGGGTGACCGTGGCGCACCAGTCGCGGGGCACCCCGAGCACGCCCGACCAGGCGTGTTCGATGCGGGTGCCGGCGAGCGTGGGGAAGAAGCGGACCAGGACGTCCCGCAGCGCGGCCACGGTCTCCGGCTGGGTGCGGCCGTCGTTGTCGGTGCGGGAGCCGTAGCGGTACGGGACGCCCCGGCCGCCGATGGCGATCCGGTCGTCCGCGGTGCGCTGCGCGTACACGTACGCGTGCGCCAGGTCGCCCAGCGTCTCCCGGCCGTCCCAGCCGATGGCCTCCCACACGGACGGCGGCAGCGGCTCGGTGACGATCATCGAGGAGTTCATCGGCAGCCAGGTGCGGCGCTGCCCCTTGATGCCGGCGGTGAAGCCCTCGGTGCAGCGCAGCACGTACGGGGCGCGGACCGTGCCGTACGGGGTGACGGCGTGCTTGGGGCGGATCTCGGTGACCGGCGTGGACTCGTGGATGGTGACGCCGAGCGCCTCGACGGCCGCCGCGAGCCCCTTCACCAGCTTCGCCGGGTCCAGCCGCGCGCCGTGCGGCGTCCAGGTGGCGGCGACGGCGCCGGCGACCCGGATGCGCTCCGCGGTCTCCCGGGCGCCCAGCAGCACCCGGTCGTGCTCGCCGAAGGCGACTTCGACGGAGTGGTACGCGGTGAGGCGGGCGCGCTGGGCGGGGGAGCGGGCGACTTCGAGGACGCCGCCCCGGTGGACGTCGGCTTCGATGCCCTCGTCCGCGGCGACCGCGATGACCTCGCCGACGGAGTCGTTCATCGCCTGCTGGAGGCGGACGGCGGCCTCGTGGCCGTGGAGCTTCGCGTAGCGGTCGCGGCCGGCGATGCCGTTGTAGAGCCAGCCGCCGTTGCGCCCGGAGGCGCCGTAGCCGCAGAAGGAGGCTTCGAGGACGGTGATGTTCAGGAAGGGGACGGCCTTCTTGAGGTAGTACGCCGTCCACAGGCCGGTGTAGCCGCCGCCGACGATGCAGACGTCCGCGGTGGCGTCGCCGGGCAGCGGCTCGCGGGGCGCGGGGAGCCCGCTGCGCGCGTACCAGAACGAAATGCCGCCGTTGACGGTGCTCGTGGTGGTGCTCATGTCGTTCCTGCTCACTGTCCGAAGGCCGAAGGCGATGAGGGTACGCACGAGACTATGCGGCCCGGGCGGGGCTGGAAATGCCGGAATTCGTTGTGTGGTCGCTGCCTAGGATCGGGGTGTGATCGAGGTTCCCCAAGCACTCGTGGACTCCCACGCCGCACACGGCGGAGCGGCCTCCCGGGCCTTCGTCGAGGCGCTTCCCGCCCGCGCCGCCGCACTCCTGGACCGGTGGGAGCTCCGGCGCTCGGGCGCGCCGATGCACGGCCTGGTCTCGCTCGCGCTGCCCGTCGAGCGCGCCGACGGCACGGAATCCGTACTGAAGATCGGGCCGGTGGACGAGGAGACCGAGGGCGAGCCGGCCGCCCTGCGGACCTGGGACGGCGCGGGCGCGGTGCGGCTGCTGGAGCACGACCCGGCGACGGGCGCGCTGCTGCTGGAGGGCCTGGACGCGGCCCGCCCCCTGTCCGCCGTCCCCGACGTGCGCCGGGCGGTGCAGGTCGTCGCGGAACTGCTGGCCCGGCTGTCGGCCGGCCCCGCGCCCGCGGGGATGCGCCGGCTCGGGGACGTCACGGCCGCGATGCTGGCGCAGGTGCCGGCCGCGGCGCGGCGCCTGGTCGACGCGGACGAGCGGCGGCTGCTGCTCGACTGCGCGGCGGCGGTGCGGGAGGTCGCGGACGAGCCCGGGGACCGGCTGCTCCACTGGGACCTGCACTACGACAACGTGCTGGCCGCCGAGCGCGAGCCGTGGCTCGCCATCGATCCGAAGCCGCTCGCCGGCGACCCCGGGTTCGAGCTGCTGCCGGCGCTGACGAACCGTTACGACCCCGACCCGGCGGCCACGGTGTGGCGGTTCGACCTGATGACGGAGGTGCTGGGGCTGGACCGGGAACGGGCCAGGGCGTGGACGCTCGCCCGGTCGCTCCAGTGGTCCCTGTGGGACGTCGCCGAGGACGGGAAGGCGGAACTGCCGCAGGTGCCGGCGGAGATCGCGCTCGCGCTGCTGGCGGCGCGCCCGTAGCCGAGGCGGATCCGGCGCACCGTCATTCGTTCCGTACGCGCAGACGGGGCAGACCGTCACTCATCTCGTACGCGTAGACGGGGCAGGGCGGTCAATCCCCCGTGGCCGACCGCCCCGCCCCCTTCCCTCTGCGCCACCGCATCCGTTTTTGTTTCCGACGTCCCCGCACCTCAGGGGATGAGCACCACTTTGCCCATGGTCCTCCGGGTTTCCAGTGCGCGGTGCGCCCGTGCCGCGTCCGCCAGCGGGAAGCGCTGCACACCGGGGCGCAGCCGCCCGGAGGTCAGTTCGGCCAGGGCGCGGTCCTCCAGGACGCGCACGTTCCCGTTCACCGGCGCGAGCAGCATCGAGCCCGCGAAGACGTTCGTCGACGTGATGCCGCGCGCGGCCAACTCCTCGTCGGGGAAGGTCAGCACCTCGCCGTCGTCCGAGCCGTTCCTGGCCCAGCCGTAGACGAGGTGGTGGCCGCCCTTGCCGAGGAGGTCGACGGCGGCGCGCGCGGTGTCGCCGCCGACCGCGTCGAAGACGATGGTGGCGCGGCGCTCGCCGAGGAAGTCGCGGACCTCATCGGGCCAGCCGTCGTTCAGGTAGTCCACCGCGAAGTCGGCGCCGCCCGCGAGGACGCGGGTCACCTTGTTCGGGCCGCCGGCCAGCCCGACGACGGTGGCGCCGGCGTTCTTCGCGTACTGCACCAGCAGGGTGCCGATGCCGCCCGCCGCCGCGGTGACCAGGGCGACGGAGTCCGGGCCGAGGTCCGCGTAGTGGAGGACGCCCATCGTGGTGCGGCCCGTGCCGATCATGGCGACGGCCTCGGCGGGGTCGACGCCGTCGGGCACCTCCTGGAGCCGTTCCGCCTCGGTGACGACGAGTTCGGCGTATCCGCCGGGCCCCAGCCCGATGTGGACGACGACCGTACGCCCGAGCCACCGCCGGTCGACGCCCTCGCCGAGCGCGTCGACGGTGCCGGCGACCTCGCGGCCGGGGACGGTGGGCAGCGGCACGGGCTCCGGGTAGGGGCCCGTGGCACCGGCGCGCAGCGCGGTGTCCAGCAGGTGCACCCCGGCCGCGGCGACGGCGATCCGCACCTGGCCGGGGCCGGGGACCGGGTCGTCGACGCGTTCGTACGTCAGGTTCTCGGCGGGACCGTAGGCGTGGAGGCGGACGGCGTACATGGATCCCCCTTGGGGCTCTTCTTGCGGCTGTTGTCGTACGGCCCCCACCCTTCAACCTCAAGTGACCTTGAGGTCAAGGGGTCCCGCGGGTTCCGTGGGTTCCGTGCCGGACGTTCCGCGCAGGGCCCGCAGCGCCAGTTCGGCCGCCCGCCGGCCGCTGTTGAACGCGACCTCGCCCAGCAGCCCGGGCGCCGCGACCTGGTCGCCGGCGAGGAAGACCCCGTCGCCCCGGTCGATCGCGGGCCGGTCCCGCCAGGTCGTGCCGGGCAGGTCCAACGCTCCCGTACGGCCCTGGGCGAGCGCGTCGCCGCGCCACTCCACCCGCTCCCGCCAGCCGGGGTACCCCAGGTCGAACAGCGCCTCGGCGCGGGCCGAGCCGTCCGCCTTGGACTCGCCGGGGGCGATCGGGACCTGCGCCTGGACGAGGGAGCGGCCGGCGGGCGCGAGCGCGGACGAGGTCGCCGAGAACCGCTCCACCCAGCCGGGCGCGTCCAGGTCGGAGACGATGAACGCGTCCCGGCGCCCGCGGCGGGGGTTCGCGAGCCCCAGGTCGACCAGGGCCGTACGGCCGCTGGTCCAGTGCAACGAGTCGTCGCCCAGGAGCGTGCGGGCCGCGGCGAGCGAGGTGGCGACGACCACCGGGCCGTGCGCCTCGGGCAGCGCGTCCACCCGGGCCGAGGTCTCGATGCGCACGCCCGCCTCCCGGGCCCGGCGCGCCATCCGCTCGATCGCCTGCCCCCAGCCGCCCCGCAGGTAGCGCGCGCCGGGCGGCACCGCGGCGACCCGCCGCAGCCGCTCCTGCACGAACGCGGCGGAGAGCGACCCGGGGTCGTGGTGGAAGGCGACGACCCCGGTGAAGTTCGCCGCGGCCCGCGCCGCCTCCGCCCCGGCGACCCCCGTCGCCCAGGTCAGGAAGTCCACGTCCACGGGCGCCTTGCGCAGGTCGGTACGGGCCAGTCGCACCAGCCCGCGCGGCGGCAGGGCGCGGGCCGCGCCGTGCTGACGGAACCGGAACGTGACGGCGTCCCGCAGCGGAATCCGCCCGACCGGCCCGACCAGGTCGCGCCGACGCAACCACGTCCACATCGGCCCGGTGTAGAAGACGTGCGGCCCCTCGTTGGCCCGGTACGGCCCCTCCGCGGTGCGGCCCCGGCCGCCCAGGGCGTGGTGGGCCTCGTAGAGGGTGACCTGTGCGCCGGCCTCGGCGGCGGTGAGTGCGGCGGTGAGTCCGGCGACTCCGCCGCCGATGACGGTGAGGTGCATGGCTGGTGGTCCTTCCCCTTGGCGCTTGCTGTCACCAGGGGGACGGACGGGGCACCGCGAAATGTGACACGCCGGCGGTGCGCCGGTCGGGTCAGACCCGGGGGAAGCGGGCCTGGAGGTCCCAGACCACCGGGTTGTCGGCGAGTCCTTCGTGCAGGTCGGTCAGGTCCGCGAGCACGTCGTGCAGGAAGTCGCGGGCTTCGCGCCGCAGCTCCGCGTGCGCGAAGGACAACGGCCGCTCCTCGCTCCCCACCCAGTCCGCGGACACCTCCACGAACCCGAACCGCCGCCGGAACAGCATCCGGTCCGCCGACTCCGTGAAGTCCAGCTCGGCGTACTGCGGCCGCGCCGCGCGGCTCCCGAGCGGATCCCGGTCCAGTTCCTCCACGACCGTGCACAGCGCCCAGGCGAAGTCCAGCACCGGCACCCATCCCCAGGCTGTGGACAACTCCCGGTCGATGTCCGCGTCGGCGTCCGCGTCGGCGAGGTACACGTCCCCGCAGAAGAGGTCGTGGCGGAGGGCGTGGGCGTCGGCGCGACGGTAGTCCGTCTGCGGAGGGTCCGGAAAGCGGTTCGATAGCGAATACCCGATGTCAAGCACCCTGGGATGGTGCCACGCCCTGCCGCGCGCCGCGCCCGCGGCCTGCGGTGCGCCCTGCGGCCTGGCGCGACGGGGACGGGTGCGCCGCTTTCCTGCGGGTCGCGTTCCGTGTGCGGCCCGGTCGTGGGCTTGTCGCGCAGCTCCGCCCCCTGTGCCCTGTGCCCTGTGGGCACGGGGGCCCCAGCGCCACCTGTTTCGCTTCCCTAGGTTCCTTACCTGCGGCCCGGTGGTCGGCTTGTCGCGCAGTTCCCCGCGCCCCTGTTTTGCTTCCCTGGCTCCTCGTCTGCGGCCCGGTGGTGGGTTGCTCGCGCAGTTCCTCTCCCCGTGCCCTGCGGGCACGGGGGACCCCCACCTACGCCCAGAGGGCGTGGTGGGGCCCCAGCGCCCCAACCCCCTGTCCCGCAGGTAACCGACAAGGTGAGCGAAACAGGGGCGCGGGGAACTGCGCGAGAACCACCCACCGGGCCGCTGAGGCCAAGGTTCCCGCAGGGATATGGCGGTCGTGTCAGGGGCGCGGGGAACTGCGCGAGCAACCCACCACCGGGCCGCAGACGGAAACGCAACCCGCAGGGAAACGGCGCCCCCCGCCCGCCTACGGCAACAAGCGGCGTTCGTTGGCGACCGCCACCGCCCCCGCCCGCGTGTCCACCCCCAACTTCCCGTAGATCCGACCCAGGTGCGTCTTCACCGTCGCCTCGCTGATGAACAGCGCCCGCGCGATCTCCCGGTTCCCCAGGCCCCGCGCCAACTGGCCCAGGATGTCCGTCTCGCGCTCCGTCAGCGAGGGACGGCCCGCCCCGCGCATGTGGTCCATCACCCGCGTCGCGACCGGCGCCGACAGCGCCGTACGCCCCTGCGCCGCCGAGTGGATCGCGGTGAACAGCTCCTCCGGCCGCTCCGCCTTCAGCAGGTAGCCCGTCGCCCCCGCCTCGATCGCGCGGGTGATGTCCGCGTCCGTGTCGTACGTCGTGAGCACCAGCACGTGCACGTCGGACGAGGCGATCCGGCGCGTCGCCTCGACCCCGTCGATGCCCGGGCCGAGCTGGAGGTCCATCAGCACCACGTCCGGCGCCAGCTTCGCCGCCATCGCGACGGCCTCCTCGCCGCTGCCGGCCTCGCCGACGACCTCGATGTCGGGCGCGCTGCCCAGCAGCGCGAGCAGCCCGGCGCGCACCACGGCGTGGTCGTCGCAGAGCAGGATGCGTACGGGTGCCGGGGACGGCGTACTCGGGCTCGGGCTCGGGCTCGTCATGGCTGCTCCAGGGGAATCGCGGCGGACACGACCGTACCTTCGCCGGCCGCGGACTCGATCGTGAGGGATCCGCCGAGCTGCCCCACCCGTGCCCGCATCGCCGCGATGCCGTGCCCGCGCACCCCGGCCGGCACGTCCAGCGGACCGGCGCCCGCGGCGAACCCGCGCCCGTCGTCCGCGATGTCCAGGACGACCTGGTCGTCCAGGTGGCTGAGGGTGAGCGTGGCGCGGGACGCGTCGGCGTGCTCCCGTACGTTCGCCAGCGCGCCCTGCGCGATCCGCAGCAGCGCCGACTGGACCCGTACGGGCAACGGCACCGGCATCCCGTCCACGTGGCAGCGCACCCGCAGAGCGTCCGACGACTCGCGCTCGGCCAGCGCGTGCAGCGCCTGCGCCAGCCCGCCGCCCGCCGCGAGGTCCGCCGGCGCCAGGTCGTGCACGAAGCGCCGGGCCTCGGCGAGGCTGCGCTCCGCGATGCCCTCGGCGGTACGGACGTGGCCGCGGGCGGTCGCCGCGTCGCTGTCCCAGGTGCGCTCCGCGGCCTGGAGCAGCATCTGCTGGCTGGACAGGCTCTGCGCGAGGGTGTCGTGGATCTCCATCGACAGCCGTTGCCGCTCCGCGAGCGTCCCCTCGCGGCGCTCGGTCGCGGCCAGCTCGCGCCGGGTCCGGATCAGGTCGTCCACCAGGGCCTGGAGGCGTTCGGCCTGTCGGCGCATGTGCAGGAAGACGCCGGTGGCGAGCGCGGCGACGGTGGGCGGCAGGAGGAAGAGGTTCGGGTCGAGGCCGTGCCGGAGCTGCCACTCCGCGTACACGACGAGCGCGCTGAGGACGGCGACGAGCGCGATCGCCGCGCCCGTCGGCAGCGTCCGCAGCGCGGTGTAGATCAGCGGTACGGCGCACCACGCGAAGCTCGGCGCCAGCAGCACGATGACCACCCAGCAGCCCACGACCAGCCCGAAGCGCACCAGCTCGGCGCGGTCGGTGCGGCTCCGTACGCGCGCGGTGAGCCAGGGCCCGGCGAGCTGGAGCAGCGCGAGCGCGGTGCTCAGCCCGATGACCCACGGCAGCCGCGGACTGCCCGGGTGGTTGAGCACGAACCGCAGCAGCGCGCCGGCGAGCAGCGTCAGGAACGTGACGTTCATCAGCACGTCGAGCCAGCGGTCGTCGCGCCGTGCGCCGCGGTCGGCGCCCAGGGGCGGCGCGCCGCGGGCCGAGCGGTGGTGGTGGTCGTCCATCGTGTCCGTCGTCGTTCTCCTGAGTCCTGCTGAGTCCTGCTGAGTCCTGCTGAGCCCTGTTTAGTCCTGCTGTTCTGCCGAGCTCTCCTGACATCGGCGTCGGCGCGCATCCGGTGGCGATGGCTTCCGGGCCGCCTCCTCCGACACCGACACCGACACCGACACCGGCACCGAACCGACACCGGCGTCAGCGTCGGCGCGCGCCCGACGGCAGTGGCCGTCGGGTCGCCTTCCTCGCATCGTCACCCGGCGCGCCCACCCCCGCATCAGCCGATCGGCCGACCCGAGCCTCATCCATCATGCACGCGCCGAGCAGCCGGTACGCCGACGGCCGGACCCCGGTTCCGACCGAAGAATCGAAGGCAGACCGAGGCACTCGGGCCGCAAGCCAGCCCGCCCACCCTCGCCCGCCACCACGACCATCACCATCACCAGCCAGGAGCTTGAGGACCATGAAGAAGATGTCGACCCGCGCCCGCGTCATCACCGGTGCCGTCGCCGCCGCCGCGCTCAGCGCCGGCACGTTCGGCGCCGTGTCCGCCAACGCTTCCGCGCCGGCCGCCGAGACGCGCGCCGCGGTGAAGGCCGACGCCCACAACCGCAACCTCCAGCAGACCACCCACCTGACGGTCGACGCCGCGACCAAGGCCGCCCAGGCCACCCTGGACGCCGCCGAGAAGGCCGGCCAGCGCATCACGGTCGCCGTCGTCGACCGCAACGGCAACACCATCGTCACCCTGCGCGGCGACGGCGCGGGCCCGCAGTCGTACGAGTCCGCGGAGAAGAAGGCGTTCACCGCGGTGTCCTGGAACGCCCCCACCTCCGAGCTGGTCAAGCGCCTGGAGAGCACCCCGAACCTGAAGGACATCCCCGGCACCCTCTTCCTCGGCGGCGGCGCGCCGGTCCAGGCCAAGGGCGCCCCGATCGCCGGCATCGGCGTCGCCGGCGCGCCGAGCGGTGCGCAGGACGAGGAGTTCGCGAAGGCGGGCGTCGCGGCGCTGTCCCGCTGACCTCACGTCGCACGGGCCGCCGCGGGAGCGTGTCGTTCCCGCGGCGCTCCGCCGTACGCTCCGCCGTGCTCCCTACGATCACCCCATGCGCCGACTGCCCCGGTCCCTGGTTCCCCTGCTGTTCCTGGTCGGCTGCACCGACGGCGGCGTCTCGGGAACACCGGGCGCGGCCGGCGTGCGGGACCCGCTCTTCCCCCGTCTCGGCAACGGCGGCTACGACGTGCGCCACTACCAACTGACGCTGGAGTACGACCCGGCCGCCGACCGCCTCACCGGCACCGCCGAGATCCTCGCCGACGCCACCCAGGACCTGAGCGCCTTCAACCTCGACCTGCACGGCATGGACGTCGCGGACGTCACCGTCGACGGGGCGCCGGCCGCCGCCAACCGGGCCGGCGACGAGCTGACCGTACGGCCCCGGGACGAACTGCGCCGCGCCGCGCCCTTCCGCACGGTCGTGCGCTACGCCGGCACCCCGCGCACCATCACCGACCGGGACGGCGCGAAGGAGGGGTGGCTGCGGACTGCGGGCGGCGCGCTCGCGCTGGGCCAGCCGGCCGGCTCGATGGCGTGGTTCCCCGGGAACCACCACCCCGGCGACAAGGCGACGTACGACGTCGAGGTCACCGTGCCGCGCGGCCTGAAGGCGCTCTCCAACGGCGAGTTGGCGCGCGAGACGACGACGGGCGGCGCGACGACGTACGTGTGGCGGTCGGCCGCGCCGATGGCGTCCTACCTCGCGACCCTGGCGATCGGCCCGTACGAGACGACGAACGGCCGCACCCGCGACGGACTGCCGGTGCTGACCGGCGCGGACCCGACGGTCGCGGCGCGCACCGCGGCGGTCGCGGGCCGCGTCGCGGAGGTGACGGAGTGGGCTGCCGGCCGCTTCGGCCCGTACCCCTTCTCGTCGGTCGGCGCGATCGCGGTGCGCGACGGGGCGGCCGGCTACGCGCTGGAGACCCAGAACCGCCCGGTGATCCCGGCCGGGCTGTTCGACCTGCCGATCCTCGTCCACGAACTGGCGCACCAGTGGTACGGGAACTCGGTGACCCCGGCCACCTGGCGGGACATGTGGCTGAGCGAGGGCTTCGCGACGTACGCGGAGTGGCTGTGGGCGGAGGACCGCGAGGGCACCCCGGCCGACGAGTCCTTCGACGAGGCGTTCGCGACGGACGCGAACTGGTCCTTCCCGCCCGCGTCCCCGCCGTCGGCGGAGCACGTCTCGGACGCGCCGGTGTACGGGCGGGGCGCGATGGTGCTGCACCAGGTGCGGCGGGCGGTGGGCGAGGAGGAGTTCTTCGCGCTGCTGAAGGGCTGGCCGGCGGAGCACCGGCACGGGAACGCGTCGACGGAGGACTTCACGGCGTACGCGGAGGAGGTGTCGGGGCAGGACCTGGGGCGGGTGTGGAAGGTGTGGCTGTACGGGACCGGGGGCCGCCCGAAGTGATGGACGGCCCCCTGCCGCGTGCGTTACCGGTCGTCAGGACCTCAGAGGTTGACGCCGAAGTCGCGGGCGATGCCCTCAAGGCCGGCGGCGTACCCCTGGCCGACGGCGCGGAACTTCCACTCGGCGCCGTTGCGGTACAGCTCGCCGAAGACCATCGCGGTCTCGACGGCCGCGTCCTCGCTCAGGTCGTAGCGGGCGATCTCGGCGCCGCCGGCCTGGTTGACGATGCGGATGTAGGCGTTGCGGACCTGGCCGAAGTTCTGCGCGCGGGAGACCGCGTCGTAGATCGAGACCGGGAAGACGATCTTGTCGACGTCGGCGGGCAGCCCCGCCAGGTTGACGTTGATCTGCTCGTCGTCGCCGCCGCCCTCGCCGGTGCGGTTGTCACCGGTGTGGACGATGGTCTGGTCCGGGGTGGCGCGGTTGTTGAAGAAGACGAAGTGCGCGTCGGACGCGACCTTGCCGGCGGCGTTCACGCCGATCGCGGAGGCGTCCAGGTCGAAGTCGGTGCCCGTGGTGGTGCGGACGTCCCAACCGAGGCCAACCGTGACGGCGGTGAGGCCCGGCGCCTCCTTGGTGAGCGAGACGTTGCCGCCCTTGGTCAGGCTTACTGCCATTGGGACATCCCCTTAGTGTGCGCGTCTGTGTTCGCGTGTGCGGGCCGGTGGATCCGACCCCTACGGACCGAAACTACCGTCATCCCTTCATAACGCCTTCGGTGCGGTCCAGGGTTCCGATGAATTCCAGGTGACGCGACGGGCCGGCCCGGGGGACGATGGACCCATGCCCGGTCCCTACGTCATACGCGGCTCCGTCTCCCTCCCGGAGGCCGAGCTGATGTGGCGTTTCTCCCGTTCCTCGGGCCCGGGCGGCCAACACGTCAACACCAGCGACTCCCAGGTCGAACTCCGCTTCGACCTCGCCTCGACGACGTCCCTCCCCGAGGTCTGGAAGGCCCGCGCCCTCGACCGCCTCTCCGCCCGCCTGGTCGACGGCGTCCTCTCCGTCCGCGCCTCCGACCACCGCTCCCAGTGGCGCAACCGCGAAACGGCAGCGACGCGCCTGGCCTCCCTCCTGGCCGAGGCCACCGCCCCGCCCCCGAAGCAACGCCGCCCGACCCGCATCCCGCGCGGCATCAACGAGCGCCGCTTGAGGGAGAAGAAGCAGCGCTCGGAGAGGAAGCGGGGGAGGTCGGGGCGGGACTGGGGGTGACCCCGCGAGTGCGGGGACCACAGTCGGTACAGGTTGTCGGCGAAGACGACCGTGGGACCACCCCCGCATGCGCGGGGACCACCCACCAGGCCGAGGCCAACGGCAAGAAGGGGGCAGGACCACCCCCGCACGTGCGGGGACGACAGGCGCCCACCTGCACTTTTACCCGGCCGGACCCCGGTTTTTACCCACTTGCCGAGAACGCGACAAACCGGACCCCTCCGTCCGTTCTTCCTGTGCAGAACCTAGCGCAAGGCCCGCGCGTCATCGCCGGTTCCAACTCTCGGCCTGTACGCCGTAGTGACGTACGCCGTCGATGGCGCACCCTGCGTCGGACTCCGCTTGGACCGGGTCGGTGCCGGTGGCGATGCGGCGCATGACTTCGACTTGCCAGGGGTGGGGTAGGAAGGCGATGCGGTGGACGAGTTCGGGGGCGTCGATGGTGCGGAGGTCGGTGTAGTCGGGTGGCGGTGGTCGTTCGCCGGCGGCGGCGTGTTTGGCCGCGTCGTCGAGGACGTCGCCGAGTGCGGCCGCGCCCGGTAGGAGCCGCCGTCGATGGCGTTGCATCTGCCGTAGCACCGCTGCTCTCCAGACGACGGGCAGCGCGGCGTACTGCCGTAATGACGTGACGGCGCATGTCACGTCACCGTCCCGCGCCGGGTCGGCTTCGGGCCACTGCTCGGCCCGCTCGGGTTCGCAGAGCACGGCGAAGTGCGCGACGTCGACGCAGAGCGCGATGATCTGCGGCCGGTACTCCTCGATGCCGTTGCTGAGGGGCCATGCCCTGCTGATTCGCCGCCCGTCGGCGAGGCACCAGTGCAGGGCGGCGCGTTCGTGGTCGGGCAGCGTCTCCCAGACCCCGGACACGGTGAGCGCGTCCCACACCATCACGGGCGCGTCGCCGGCGAGCCCGGCGATGGTGATCCAGTCGCGCAGCCGCCAGCACGCGAGGACGTCCAAGGTGGCACGTACGGCGGTTAACCCTGATTCCGGGGATTGTTCATCGTTCACGAATTCAGGCCCATTCCTGTCTTGTGTGACCGTGGTGGCTGAGGGGCTGCTGTCGTCGGCGGATCCTTCTTGCCCCTCGCCCCGCCCAGTCCACAGGCTTGGGATCTTCCCGAACCAGCCCTTCTGCCTGACGACTCGCACGCGAAAACCAGTGCTGGGTGCCGACTTTGGGGAATGAGACGGCAGAGTCGTCATCCCTCTGGGGGCATTCAGGTCGCTATGGTCGAGATTCCGGAGAAGAGGGGGCGACGAACAACCGTGCGCAATGACGCGTTAGCTGCTCACATGACCGCACTGGGCTGGTCTCCCGCCCGCTTGGCACGTGCGGTCAACTCCGTCCTCGGGCCCGATTACGTCGCCCGAACCACCGTGACCGATTGGGTCGCCAAGGGGCGCGTCCCCCGAGACCCGTTGCCCACCATCACCGCCCACGTTCTCAGCGAAGCGCTCGGCCGCCCCATCGCGCTTGCCGACCTGTGGGGCCCGGGCGTACGCCCCTCCACCTCCTGGGTGCGTGCGGACGACGGTCTGCTACCGCCTGACGCGCCCGGCGCTACCGTGGAAGCAGCTACTCAGTGGGTTATCCACGATGGGGGCGACATGGAGCGCAGGAAATTTCTGGCCGTCAGTAGCGCGGCACTCACGAGCACGGGCCTCAACTCGACCCCCACACGGGCAAGTGCCGAGCTGGGCAGGCCCATTCGCGGCCCGGCCGTTACGGAAGCCGTTGTCGACGTGATCGCAGCCACTGTCGATGCGGTTCGGCAACTTGACGACGCCGCGGGGGGCAACCGGTCTTCTCTGCACCATGCTCACCGGCAATTCGCTCTGGTCGCCGAGTACGTGCGCAACGGTCGTTTCACGACATCCGCCGTCCGCGATCGAGCGATCAATTTGTGGGGCCAACTGGCTCAAACTGCTGGATGGATGGCCATGGATGCCGGACTGCACGGTCTGGCGCAGCGCTATTTCAGCACGGGACTGGCTGCCGCCCACGATTCCGATGATCCGGCATTGGCCTCCCACCTTCACGGCTGCCTCACCTACCAGGCCGTCACCTTGGGTCGCTTCCGCGACGCCGTGAGTCTGGCGAACGCTGGCATCGACGCAGCATCCGCCGCACCGCCCGCCGTGCGAGCCCTCGCCGCTGCCCGTCATGCCCACGCGCATGCAGCTCTCGGCGACGTTCACGGAATGCGACAGTCGACCGAAGAGGCGCATCGCCATCTGGCCCACACTGAAGCGCTTCAGAGCCGCCCCCCCTGGCTGTACTGGCTAACCGACCTCAACGTCGTTACCGGCCAGACCCTCATCACCGCCGCCTTCGCGGAGGCGCCGGGGGCTCCGCGTCTCTTGGACGAGGCCGACCCGCTGATCACCCCCTGGCTAGGCACCCACGCCGAGCGGACCGAGGACCGTGACGCCCTTCTTCACGGGGCGTGGCTCGCCCGCTCTTACCTTCGGCGGCACGACCTCGAACAGACGATTGCCACGGCCGACTCGCTGGTGCAGTACGCGTCCACCGTCCACTCCAAGCAGGTCGAAGCGGCCCTCCGCGGCCTCGAACTCGATCTGGCTCAGCGCCCGGATCTGCGTCATCACCAGAAGGCCCTCGACCTACGAAAACGCCTCAAGGTCGTTGCCTTCCCCGAGTGACTGCGCCGGCGATCGGAGGGGGAAATAGGGATGGGGAACTGAACACGTAACCGGGACCATGAACCCTGCAAGTACCCAAGGAGATTCAATATGGGAACTTCGGCTCAGCCATGGGGGGTGAGGCGCCTTGCGCCTTACCCGACCAGTGTTGTACTGCCCTTCGCCCAGGTGGAAATCGATCCTGAAACTCAGACGGCAGCTTATTTTGATGAGTCTGGGAGGCGCATTGACATGGGGGAGGGCGGCAAACACGGCACGAACAGGGCCACCGCGTCACAGACTGCGACCGGGGCCGACGGTGGTGGTCCGCAACCGCCGAAGCCAGCGGACACGGACGCACTCGAAGACCATGTACCGGACTGACACATGACGGACTCGCCGACGGTCCTTGTGATCACCTCGTTGGAGGACGTCACAACGGATCTAGTGCTGAACGAGCTGTACGGCCGGGGTGTTCCGGCCGTACGGCTTGACCCGGCGGTCGACTTTCCCGATCTCGCGAGCATCAGCGCGCAGATCGAAGGAGCACGGCTCGCAGGCGGTCTGACCACTCCGACCAGACGCCTGGACCTTTCTGCTGTGCGATCCGTCTACTGGCGTCGCCCATCCCCCTATGGAGGCGCGAGTCGAGTCACCTCGCCAGAGCAACAGTTCGCCGTTGAGCAGTGCCGAGCCGGTTATACGGGGATCTTGACGGCACTGACCGCGCTGCACGTCAACGACCTCTTCCGGAACCGTGCTGCTGACTACAAACCTGCTCAGCTCACGACCGCAGCCCGATGCGGGTTCACGGTACCCAAGAGCATCGTGACGAATGACCCTGCCGAAGCGGAGAAGTTCGTTGCCGCACACGAGGCGGTGATCTACAAACCAGTGCACGGCGTGCACTTGACCGACGAAAGGGGGCGGAGCCGGACTGTTTGGACCAGTCTTGTTGATGTCCATGAACTTGACGACTCCATCGCGCTGTGTCCTCACTTGTTCCAGGCTTGCGTACCCAAAGTCGCTGACATTCGCCTTGCCGCGGTTGGCGACCGCATGTTTGCCACGCGAATCGACAAAGAAGGCGACCATCTGGACTGGCGTTATGACCAACGGTTGATTACCTTCTCCCCGATCTCGGTATCTCCAGCGATCCGCGCATCGGTTCGGTCCTACCTGCATGCATTCGGTTTGGTGTTCGGAGCATTCGACTTCGCTTTCGACTCCGCCGGCAGGTGGTGGTTCCTCGAATGCAACCCCAACGGTCAGTGGGCATTTGTTGATCGGCCCACCACACAGGCCATCGCGACAGCACTCGCTGACACCCTCCAGAAGGGCACCACCGCATGACCACGTCCACCACCGCCAGGGCACTGCGCCGACAACTCGTCCAGCACCTCGTCGACGAAGACGTCCTGCACGACCACGAGGTGCGGCGCGCCGGCGAGAGCGTCCCTCGGGAGGTCTTTCTGGGCCCCGCGATCTACCGGCCCAGCCCGCCGCCGGGTGTCACTGTGTGGACGCCCACCCGTCGCGTCGACACACCGTCGGACGAGTGGCTGCGGCTCACGTACGAGAACACCACCTGGGTGACGCAACTCGACGGCGTCCTGGCGGAGGATGCGACCGGCCCAGTGACCGGCGGCACCCCGACGTCCTCTTCCACACTGCCCGGGCTCGTCCTGTGGATGATCGAGCAGGCAGGCATCACCGAGGGGAAGCGCGTCCTCGTCATCGGTGCCGGCACCGGTCTGTCGACCGCGTACATCTGCGAGGTCGCAGGCCAAGAGAACACCACCGCAGTCGAGACGGACCCCGTCGCCGCGGAGCGTGCCCGCAAGGCGCTCGCCGAGGCCGGATACGGTCCGGCCCTGATCACTGGGGACGGGCTGCTCGGATACTCAGGGGGCGCGCCGTACGACGTCGTGATCGCGTTCTGCTCGATGCGGCACGTTCCCTACGGGCTGCTGCGGCAGGTGAGGGAAGGCGGGACCGTGCTCGTCACCCTCGCCGGTTGGGGGTTCGGACACGGTCTGGTGCGTCTCACCGCTGACGCGACCGGCGGGGCCGAGGGCCGGTTCCTGCCGGGCTACACCTCGTTCATGATGGCCCGTCCTCACGACCGACCGCCCCACAGTCGCGTCGAACTCCTCCCCGGCGACGAGCGCCCGAGCCGGATCGACCCCGCCTTGGTGGACGACTGGTCCGCCCGCTTCGTCGCCCAACTCGCCGCCCCCTCCGCCGAACGGCTCGGCGTGGGCGCCGAACAGATCCTGCTGGACGTCGCCACGGGATCACAGGCCCGCACTCGACCGGACGGGAACGGAGGTTGGACCGTCACGGAGCGCGGCCCACTGCGTCTCTGGCGCGCTGTTGAAGACGCCACCGCCACGTGGCAACGCGCCGGCGCCCCGCACCTGTCGTCATTCGGCCTGACGATCACGCAGGACGCCCAGCGGGTCTGGATCGGTACACGGGAGGGGCCGGGCTGGAACCTGCCCATTTAGTAGGGGGTGCGTGAGGCGAGAGCCCTGCCCGCGCGGGGTCAACACGAGTTCCGTGCTTACCGACGTCGTGTAGAAGGGAGACCCTCCCTGCACGCGCGGGGAGTCGGTTCACCTGACCTACGACCAGGCACGGGCCACGCTTCCGACGCGCCTGCTGCGTTGAGTCCGGTTCGGAATAGCAGGGGCGCGGTCGGGGCTGACCCGTTCATGGGTGAGATTCTGGTGACCGGCGCGACGGGCAACGTCGGCCGACAGGTTGTTGTCCAACTCCTCGCGGCACGCGTGGCGGTGCGCGCGTTGGTACGTGATCCCGAATCGGCCGGGCTGCCGGAGGGGGTCGAGGTCGTGGGCGGGGACCTGGCCCGGCCGGACACGTTGGAGGGGGCGTTGGCCGGGAGGGACACGGTGTTCTTGATCTGGCCGTTCCTTACGACCGAGGGTGCCCCTGCGGTACTGGAGGCGATCGGGCGGCATGCCCGCCGCGTCGTGTATCTCTCGTCGTCGGGGGTGAACGAAGACGGCGAGCGTCAGACCGACCCGATCAACCAGCTCCACGCGGACATGGAGCGGCTCATCGAGGGATCCGGCACGGAGTGGACCTTCCTGCGCTCGAACACCATTGCCTTCAACGCGCGTGGCTGGGCGGAGCAGATCCGCACCACGCGCGTCGTTCGCGGGCCCGACATCGCGGCCACGGCGGTGATCCACGAGCGGGACGTCGCGGCCGTGGCGGTGCGCGCGCTTACTGAAGGCGGGTACACGGGCGCGAAGCACGTCCTGACCGGCCCGCAGGTGCTCAGCAGGGCCGAGCAGGTGCACACGATCGGCGAAGCGATCGGCCGCCCGACCCGCTTCGAGGAGGTCCCGGTGGAGGTCGCACGGCGGCAGATGCTGGCCGACGGCAGGCCACCCGCCCTCGTCGACGCGCTGTTGGCCGGCGCTGGAACGCGACCCGAGTCGAGCTTGATCACGTCCGCGGTGGAAGAGATCACCGGAGCGCCGGCGCGGACGTTCCGATCATGGGCGGAAGAGCACGCGGACGGCTTCCGGTCGTGAGACGGGTGCCGGGCCGGATGCCAAGCGTGATCGATCTGCGCGAGACACCCTTGTCCGGAGGCCCTTCGCGGGGACCGGAGTCGCGCACCTGCACCTGCTGAACGTCACCGCTGTCAGTGCCGGATGGCAGGCTGCGCCCATGAGTTACGACCTTGCTGTCTGGGAAGGCGAGCGGCCCGCGGATGACGCCGCCGCGGGCCGGCGCTTCGACGAGCTGTACGAGAAGTACGTGGCCGGGGACGGGGCCGAGGTGCCACCGAACAAGCAGATCGCGGCCTTCGTGGACGCGCTGTTGGGGCGGTGGCCCGACCTCACCGAAGTCGAGGACGACACTTCGCCGTGGTCGACCGGGCCGCTCATCGATGAGGCGAGCGGGCCGCTGATCTACTTCCCGATCCGCTGGAGCATGGTGGAGGAGGCGGCCGTCCACATAGCGGGGGTGGCGTCTGCGATGGGGCTCAACTGCTACGACCCGCAGTCGCAGTGCCTCTGGCCGGAGGCTCCGTGATCCCGTTCCCTCCGCACAGAACCTAGCGCCGCCTCCCCGGCCCCGCATCGGTCGATCGGATGACACCGGAGTCCCCCACAGCTCTGCCCGTGCGATCCGTGCGAGGCCGCATGGTGGAAGGAGCGACGGTGGGGGGACGGGAAACGTCGCCGTGGTGCGTAGGACGCAAGGGAGCCGCCAATGAACGCCAACAACACCGCACTGCTCGACGCCGCCAAGCGGGGTGACGCCGGTGCTGTACGGGCCGCGCTCGGCGCGGGGGCCGACGTCGAGGCGCGCGATGCGGAGCTGCGTACGCCGCTGCTGCTCGCGGCGCTCGGGGACCACGTGGAAGCCGCCCGCGCGCTCGTCGCCGCGGGGGGCGATCCGAATGCGCAGGACGCACGGCACGACAGTGCTTGGCTGGTCACGGGGGTGACCGGGGGCGTCGCGATGATGCGGGTGCTGTTGCCCGCGGGGCCGGACGTGACGCTGCGCAACAGGTTCGGCGGGGTTTCCGTCATTCCCGCCAGCGAACGCGGGCACGTCGCGTACGTCCGTGCCGTCGTCAGCGAGACCGACATCGACGTGAACCACGTCAACGACCTCGGCTGGACCGCGCTCCTGGAGGCCGTCCTCCTCGGGGACGGCGGGGCGGCGCACCAGCAGGTGGTGCGGATCCTGCTCGCCGCGGGTGCGCGGCCCGACCTGGCGGACGCCGACGGGGTGACGCCGCTCCGGCACGCGCGCCGCCGCGGCTTCGCCGAGATCGTCGCGCTGCTGGAGGGCGCGCAGTGAGGGCCCGGAGTGTGGGCGCCCTGGGCGCCGCGCTGCTCGTCGCCGCACTCAGCGGGTGCGGTGCCTCCGGAAGTGGCGACGAGCCGCAGAAGGCGACCTCCACGCCCGACGCACCCGCCACCACACCCACCGCCGCGCCCCTGCCCGCCGGCACCGCCACACCCCCGGGCACCCTCCTCGTCGCCGACTTCGGCGGCGACACCGTCAGCTTCATCGACCCCGCCCGCGGGCCGTTCGCTTCCGTGAAGGTCGGGACCGCGCCGTACGGGCTCGCCGTCGGCGCCGACGGGCGCGCCTGGGTCGCCACCGCCGAGGGCGTCGCGATCGTGGACACCCGCACCCGGGCCAACCTGGGGCGCGTCCCGTACCGCACCGAGAGCGGGCCCGTCACGGACGGCGAGTACCGCGGCGGCGGGATGGGGATCGCGCTGGCGCCCGACGGGAAGCGGGCGTACGTGGGTGTCAACGTGCCGGACGGGAACGGCGCGTTGGAGGTCATCGACACCGCGACCCGGCAGGTCGTCGACACCGTGCCCGTCGGGCGTCGGCCCTTCGACGTGGACGTGTCGCGGGACGGCGCCGAGGTGTACGCGACGAACCACGACTCCTTCGACGTGACCGCGGTCGACGCCCGCACCCTGGACGCCCGCCGCCACGAGGTCGCGCCGTACGGCACCGAGGGCGGGCTCGGCTCCTGGCTGAAGCCGCACTACGCGGTCGTGCGGGAGGACGGGCGGCTGCTGCTGCCCTTCGAGGGCGAACGGCTCGCGGTGCTCGACCCGCGAACCGGACGGGTGGCGATTGAAGAGATGACCGCCAACACCCACCAGCACGGCGCCGCGCTCACGCCCGATGGCACGTTGCTGGTCGTCGGCACCGGGCCGATCGGCTCGGCCGACGAGGACCCGTCGCTGACGATCCGTACGAAGGACGGTCGGGAACGGGTCGTTCCGCTCACCGGTCCGCACGAGGACGTCGCCGTCTCGAAGGACGGGCGCACGGCGTACGTCACCGGCGGCTTCACCAGGTCCGGCTACTGGGACGGGATCACCGTCGTGGACATCGCGACCGGCGAGACGCGCCGACTGGCGGGCGGCGAACGACCGTTGGGCGCCGCGGTGCTCTAGCGCAGCAGCGCGGGGGCGCGCCGGGTCGGCGGCGTGCCGGGGGCGGCGGCGCGCCAGAGCCGGCGCCGGGCCCCGCACCAGCCCTCGGCCCTACCGCGCCGGTGCTCCGACGACGTGGTCGATCGCCGTGTCCACGCCGACCGTGACGTGGGTCGGGCGGAACGACTCCTCGCTCCAGGTGCGTCCGTTCGACACCCACACGCTGCCCAGTCCGAGCGCGTGCGCACCGGCGATGTCGGCGTGTGCCGAGTCCCCGACGACCCACGCGCCGTCGAGGGGGAGTCCGACGGTCGCCGCAGCCGCCCGGAAGATCTCGGGCGCCGGCTTCTTGTGGCCCACCGCCTCGGAGACCACCCACCCCTGGACCAGCCGGTCCAGGCCGGTGTTGCGGATCTTGGCTTCCTGCTGGGGCGTCTCGCCGTTGGTGACGATCACGCACGACCAACCGTCGGCGTGCGCCCGTGCCAGGGCCTCGCGGGTGGGGTCGAGCAGGGCGACGCGGTCGGCCGCGCCGTTGTCGAGCAGGGCTTCGACGGGGGCGGCCAGCGCAGCGCCGTACCGGCGGACCATCGCCGCGGCGACGTCCGCACGCGGGGCGTAGCCGTTGGCGTCGAGGTCCACGACCCACGCGAGGTCGGCCGGGGGCAGGTCGTGAGCGGCCAGGAACTCCGCGACCGCGTCGGCGACGGCGGCGTCGCGGTCGACCAGGGTGTTGTCCAGGTCCAGCATCAGCAGCGGCATGGACGTCAGTGGACCACACACCAGGGCCCGTCCGTAGGCCAGTTGATCCGGCGCTCGGGAGCCCTCTTGCGCCCGTTGGTGACGCACAGGGGGCCGCCCGTGCGTCCGGTGAACGGGTCCCGGACGCGACCCCGCGCCCTCAGCCCAACCGCCGGTACCGGCCCCGGAAGTACATCAGCGGGCCGCCCTCCGCGCTTGGCAGTTCGACGTCCAGCACCCGGCCGATCACCAACGTGTGATCGCCCGCCACCACCCGCTGCTCGGTGCGGCATTCGAGCGTCGCGAGCGCACCGCCGACCAGGGGGGCGCCCGAGACCGCGCCGCGGCGGTACGGGATGTCCTCGAAGAGCAGACGGTCGCTCAGGCGGCCCTTCATCGCGAAGCGCCCGGCGATGTGGCGCTGGCTCTCCGCGAGCACCGAGACCGCCCACAGCGGCTGCTCCGCCAGCAGGTCGTCCATGCGGGAGCCGTTGCGCAGGCTGACCATCACCAGCGGCGGGTCCAGGGAGACCGAGACGAACGCCGTGGCCGTCATGCCGGCGTCCTCGCCGTGCGGGCCGGCGTCCTCGTCGAACGCGGTCACCAGGACCACTCCCGCGGAGAGCCGGGACATGGCAGCGCGGAAATCGTCGTTGCTCACCCCCTCAGCATGGGGGATGGCGGAGGGGAGGGGACCGGAAGCGGAGGTCGTCTGCAGCACACCGGAACGCTAACCGGACGAATCCCGGCGCCGCATCGGGCCCCGGGCGCTGCCTTGGTCCTAGGTCCAGAGTCCCATGGACGGGAGTCCCGTTCGGGCGGCGGGTCCCGAAGCCCCAGGTGACGCGCAGGCCGCCCCGACCGCTCAGGTCGCCCCCACCGCCCGACCGCCCGGGGCGGCGCACACGGCCTCGCCGTGCCCCCGGACGCCCGGAACCCCGCCGGCCCCAGCGCGCCGGCGCACCACTTCGTACCGCCCCCGTACGGCCCCCGCACCGCTTCACCCGGCTCCGCACGCACGCCCGATTTGCTAAGAGAAATCCCTGGTGGAGGGCGTGTGGAAGATGCGAAGCGTGCGTGGAATGCCCATCTTTTCATGTGACTTGAGTCACAGAGGGCGCTATTTGTTGACCCTGTGTACCGAGTAGACAGCTCGCTGTGATTCAGTGGCCGGGAACCCGCGCACGGACCGAGCGCGAACACGACCGTGAGAAGACCGCACAAGAAGGCCGAAGAGATACCTGGAGTCTGCTGTCGAGGTCTCGGGGAGAGCGAGCATGGAGACCGAGTCGGAGCCCTACGTCCGTCTTGCGACCCTGCGACAGCTGCACAAGGTGGTCGCGGACCTCAACACCGCGCGTAGCCTCGCCGACACCCTTCAGGCCGTCGCCGACGGCATCGTGAAGGGCCTCGGCTACGAGCTGGCCTGCGTCAACCTCGTACGGGCCGACGGAGACCTCGTCGTCGCCGCCTTCGCCGGCAGCGCCGCCGCCGAAGCCCTGATCACCGGGCGCGTGGGCCCCCGGGCCTCCTGGGAGCGCCGGCTGTCCATGGGCGAGGCGTGGGGGGAGTTGCGGTTCATCCCGCACACCGAGGGCTGGGTCCTGATCGAGGACGACGTGCCGCAGTGGCACACCGACGGGCCCGAGCCCCGCTTCGAGGACGAGTGGCACCCCCGGGACCGGCTCTACGCCCCCATGTACGGCTCCGGCGGCGGCCGGGAGCTGCTCGGCGTCATCTCCGTCGACCGGCCGCGCAACGGCCGGCGACCGGGCCCGTGGGGTCAGGAGGCGCTCCAGATGTACGCCTCCCAGGCGGGCATCGCGATCAGCAACGCCCGGTTGCGAGCAAACATGCAAAGGGCGCTCGTCCGGTTGGAGCGCGAGCAGCAGGCGCTGCGCGCCAGCGAGGAGTCCTTCCGACAGGCGTTCGAGTACGCACCCAGCGGCATGGCCATCGCCGAGATGGGCGGCGACCAGCACGGCCGGCTGCTGCGGACCAACGACGCGCTCTGCCGGCTGCTGGGCCGCCCCGCCTCCGCGATGCGCCGCTACTCCTTCGCCGACCTGGTGCACCCCGAGGACGTGGGGACCCTGCTGCGGACCTCCGCCGAGGGCGGCCGGGCCGAGATCCGGCTGGGCCGGCGGGACGGCACGTACGTCTGGGTCTCGCTGCGCAACTCCGTCGTCGCCGACACCGCCGACGGGCCCCGCTTCCTGCTCACCCACGTCGAGGACATCGAGGACCGCAAGCGGCACGAACTGGCGCTGGCCCACCGCGCCTCGCACGACGCGCTCACCGGGCTGCCCAACAGCGCCGAGCTGCGCGCCCGGCTCAGCTCCCGGCTGTGCGAGCGCCCGCAGGCGGCGCGCGGCACGGCCGCGGCGGAGTCGTACGAGTCGTACGAGTACGACCCCGAGACGGAAGCGATCTTCTCCCCCGACGGGTACTCGTTCGGCCACCCCGGACACCCCTACGACCACCACGTGCACGTCGTCGCACCGGACGAAGAGGGCGGCGCGGGCGCGGCGGGCGAGAACGGGCCCAACGCCGCCCCCGGCGACGACGGCACCAAGGGCCTCGCGGTCCTCTTCTGCGACCTGGACGGCTTCAAGTCCATCAACGACCGCTTCGGCCACCAGACCGGAGACGCGGTGCTGGTCGAGGTCGCGCGCCGGCTCACGACGGGCGTGCGCGACGGGGACACCGTCGCCCGGCTCGGTGGTGACGAGTTCGTCGTCCTCGCCGACGGCCTGGGCGCCGCGGACGCCGCCGACCTCGCCGTCCGGCTGCGCAGCGCGATCGTGCTGCCGATCCGGGTCGGCGGCCGCGGAGTCCGCGTCGGCGCCAGCTTCGGCATCGGCTGGGCGAGCTGCGGAATGACCGTGGACGAGGTGCTGACCTCGGCCGACGAGCGGATGTACGTGGAGAAGCGGTCGCGTTCGAAGGTGCACCGGAGGGCGGGGTGAACCGACCGGCCGCGTCCGGGCGTCCCCGTGAGTGCCCCGGGGGACCCGTTCGGCCGTTACCCAGCGGTCGTACGCTCTTGTGGGTAAGAGCCGGTCGGGAGGCCATCCGACAGGCTCTCAACCGGTGCGGTGGCGTCCGGTGGGGCGCTCGGAGTCCCACCGATCACGTGCAACACCGGACCAATCGGTTACTCCGAACCGGGTAGGCTCGCCCGCGTCGGCGTGCCGCCGACGACAGGTGAGGAGTGACAGGGATGACGGCCGCGAACAACGGCGGTAACACGCCGAACAACGGCAGCACGCCCGAAGACGACGACCCGTTCGGCTACCTCTACGAGGACGGACAGGCCGCGGGCGCCACCCGGCCCGGTCAGGGCCGCGGCTACGGCTACCCGGGTCCGGCCACCCAGCCCGGCGTTCCCCGTACCTCGTACAACCACGTGCGGGCCGTCGGCGAGCGCCAGTACGGTGGCCACGCCCAGGGCGGCCAGGGGCACGGCTACGGCTACCCGCCGCCGCAGCAGGGCCAGTTCCCGCCGCAGCAGCAGTACGGGCAGCCCACCGCGCAGTACGCGGCCCCCGAGACGTACCCCGGCGGCGCCCCTGCCCGCCCGGGTGCGCCGCAGGGCGCCGGCGCGAACGGCGGTGGCCGCGGACCGAACACGAAGGCGCTGCTGATCGGCGCCATCGCGGTGGTCGCCGTCGTCGTCATCGGCATCGGCGTCGCGCTGCTCACCAAGGACGACGACAAGGCCGACAAGGCCGGCGGCGGCCAGCCCACCGCGAGCGCCGGCACCGGCGACTCGGTGAAGCCCAGCGACGAGCCGAAGGACGAGCCGAAGGACGACAAGCCGAAGCCGCTGCCCAAGCAGGACGCGGTGACGCTGAAGCTGGGCGGGGACGCCAAGGTCGGCAGCGAGATCAAGGGCGCGAAGGGCCCCGGCGGTTCGTACGTGACCTTCGGCGCCGTCGGCAGTTCGGCGAGCTGGTCGGTGGACGTGCCGGCGGCCGGCGAGTACACGATGTCCCTCACCTACAGCGTGCCGGGCAAGGACGCCAAGACGACGCTGACGCTCAACGACGACGCCCCCCGCGGCATCAACATGTCGAACTTCGCGAAGGCGGAGGAGGGCGACTGGGAGCGGTGGACGCGCACCTTCGTGTACGTCAACCTCAAGGAAGGCAAGAACGACCTGAAGATCTCCTGCGAGCAGAGCGACCAGTGCGAGGTCCTGCTCGACCAGGTGTGGTTGAAGGCCGGCAAGGAGCGCTGACCGCGCCCGAGCCGACGTGAGAGGGCCCCGCGCACCGCGCGGGGCCCTTCTTCGTCACCCGTCGGATCAAGCCGGCAGCAGCGCCAGGAACGCCGCCACCGTCGCCGCCATCGCCTCCCGCGCCGGCGCCAGGTACTTCCGCGGGTCCACCACGTCCGGACGGGCCGTCAACTGCTCGCGCACCGCCGCAGTGAAGGCCGTGTTGAGCGCCGTGCCGACGTTGATCTTCACCATGCCCGCGGCGATCGCCGCGCGGATCTCGTCGTCCGGCACGCCAGAGGAGCCGTGCAGCACCAGCGGCACCGGCACGGACGCGCGCAGCCGGCGGATCAGGGCGTGGTCGAGCGCGGCCGTGCGCTCGGTCATCGCGTGGGACGAGCCGACCGCGACGGCCAGCGCGTCCACCCCGGTGGCCGCCACGTACGCCGCGGCCTCGGCCGGGTCCGTGCGCACCCCGGGGGCGTGCGCGTCGAGCGGGGGTTCGCCGTCCTTGCCGCCGACCCGGCCCAACTCGGCCTCCACCCACAGCCCGTGCCGGTGGCCGAAGTCGACCAGCTCCGCGGTGCGGGCCACGTTCTGCTCGTACGGCAGCTTGGACGCGTCGACCATCACCGAGCCGAAGCCGGCCGCCGGCGCGGCCTCCACCAGGGCGGGGGAGACGACGTGGTCGAGGTGGAGGCCGAGCCGGGCGCCGGACGCGCGGGCGACGGCGGCGGTCGCGTCGGCGATGGGGGCGAGCCTGCGGTGGAAGGCGACCGCGTTCTGCGATATCTGGAGGATCGCGGGGCGGCCGGCGCGCTCGGCGCCCGCCGCGATGGCCTCCGCGTGTTCCAGCGTGATCACGTTGAACGCGGCGACGCCGCTCCCGGCCGCAACGGCCTCGTCGACGAGTTCCCGGGTGCTGACGAGGGGCATCCTCACCTACCGATTCGAAGGACTGGCCGGCCGGTCTCCGCTACGGGGCCCTAGCCGGCAGGTGGGCGTTCGACGACCGTGACGCGCGGCAGGAGTTGCTCGTACGCCGCGGCGTCGAACTCGCCGGCGGCCGGGGCGAGCACCGTCGCAGCCGACAGGGCGACCGCACGGGCCACCCGCTGCGGCCACGGCACGCCGTCGACCAGGCCCGCGAGCAGTGCGGCCACGGTGGAGTCGCCCGCGCCGGTCGGGTTGCCGCGCACCGGGGTCGGGGTCCTGGCGTGCCAGTTGCCCTCCGGGGTGGCGGCGAGCAGGCCCTCGGGGCCCAGCGACGCGGCGACGGCGTGCGCCCCGCGGCGCCGGGCGCTCAGCGCGGCGCGCAGCGGCTCGCGCGCGCCGGTGAGCTGTGCCAACTCGTCGACGTTCGGCTTGACGAGGTCGGGGCGGGCGGCGATGCCGCGGCGCAACGGTTCTCCACTGGTGTCCAGCAGTACGGGCACGTCAGCGGCGCGGGCCGCGCGCACCAACTCCGCGTACGCGCCGACGTGGATGCCGGGCGGCAGGCTGCCGCAGATCGCGACGGCGTCGGCGTCCCGCAGCAGCGCGCCGTACGCGTCGAGGAAGCGGGCCCACTCGTCGGCGGTGACGACCGGGCCGGGCTCGTTGAGCTGGGTGGTGTCGCCGGTGGCCGCGTCGACGACGGCGAGGGTGCGCCGGGTGGTGCCGGCGATGGGGACCAGGGCGTCGTGCGGGGCGAGCGGGGCCAGCAGCTCGCGCAGAACCGTTCCGGTCGGTCCGCCGACGAAGCCGGTGACGACGGTCTCGTGGCCGAGGGCGGCCAGCACCCGGGCGACGTTCACGCCCTTGCCGCCGGGGCGCTCGCGGACCTCGGTGACGCGGTGCACGGCGTGCGGGACGAGCGCGGGGACGCGGTAGCTGACGTCGAGCGCGGCGTTGAGCGTGACGGTGAGCATCACCACCGCGCCACCACCCCCTCGTCCGCGTGCTCGTCGGCCGCCAGCGTCTGGCTGCGTCTTCCTACGGCTTCCTGCGACTTCCTGCGTAAGAGGTCCGGCCGGCCGCTGGGTCGGCGGTCCGGACGGTTCTGATCATGCCAAACAGCGCGCGCCAGGCCCACCCCTCGGACGGGCCCGTGCGCTGTTCGGTGGGCAAATCGCCCTGTTTGGGTTCCGCGTCGCCGCGGTCTCCCGCTCGTACGTGCTGCCCGTAGGACGTACGAGCAGGACGTACGCGCACGTCCTGCTCGTACGTCCTGCTCGTGCGGGCGTCCTACTTGGGCTCGACGATCCAGGTGCCCTGGCGCATCACGCCCTTGAGCGCGAACTCCTCGTCCAGCACCACCAGGTCGGCGTCCTTGCCGGGCTCCAGCGAGCCCACCCGGTCGTACAGGCCGAGCAGCTTCGCCGGGTTCACCGAGATCGCCTGGACGATGTCCTCGACGGGGATGCGGTCCACGGTGGCGGCGCGCTGGAAGGCGGTGTCCAGCGTCAGCGTGGAGCCGGCGATCGCGCCGCCCTCGACGAGCCGCGCCACGCCGTCGGTGACGTCGACGGCGAGCGGGCCGAGCTGGTAGACGCCGTCGCCGAAGCCGGCCGCGTCCATGGCGTCGGTGATGAAGGCGACGCGGCGCGGACCGGCGCGGTGGAAGGCGAGTTCGAGCGCGGCCGGGTGCAGGTGCGTGCCGTCGTTGATCAGCTCGACGGTGACGCGCTCGTCCTCCAGCAGCGCCGGGATCGGGCCGGGCGCGCGGTGGCCGAGCGGCGGCATCGCGTTGAACAGGTGCGTGGCGACGGTCGCGCCGGCGTCGACGGCCTGCACGGTCTGCTCGTACGTGGCGTCCGTGTGGCCGATCGCGGCGATCACGCCGTGCTCGGCGAGCAGCCGCACCGACTCGATGCCGCCGGGCAGCTCGGTGGCGAGCGTCATCATCTTCGCGGTGCCGCGCGCCGCGTCGATCAGCTTGCGCACCTCGGTCGGGTCCGGGTGGCGCAGCAGCTCCTCGCTGTGCGCGCCCTTGCGGCAGGGCGAGATGAAGGGGCCCTCGAAGTGGATGCCGGCGATGTCGCCCTGCTGGACGATCTCGGCGAGTTCGCCGGCGCGACGGACCAGGAAATCGATGTCAGCGGTGACGAGGGAGGCGACGAGGGTGGTGGTGCCGTGCTCGCGGTGGGTCCGTACGCCGTGCAGCACCTCCGAAGCGGTGCCGCCGGTGAAGGAGGCGCCGCCGCCGCCGTGGTTGTGCAGGTCGACGAAGCCGGGGACGACCCAGTGGCCGGTCAGGTCGCGCACGGGGGTGCCCTCCGGCGCGGGCCCGGGGCCGACGGCGGCGATCGAGGTGCCCTCGACGATCACGGTCCCGTTCTCGACGGTGCCGCCGGGCAGGACCACGCGGGCCCCGGTGAGGGTCGTGCTGTCGGCGCGAGCGGCGCCCGCTGCGCTGGTTGCGAGTGCGGCGCGTGCGGCCATTACGCGGTTACCTCCGAGTCGGTGGCGATCAGATCCCAGGCGAGCAGTCCGGCGCCCAGGCACGCTGCGGTGTCTCCGAGGGCGGCCGGGACGATGGCGGGCAGCTTCTGGAACGTGACGCGCTCTTCGACCGCGGCCCGCAGCGGTGTGAACAACGTTTCCCCGGCCTCGGCGAGCCCGCCACCGATGATCAGGGTGCGCGGGTCCAGCAGGGTGAGCGCGGTGACGAGCCCGGCGGCGAGGGCGTCCACCGCGTCCTGCCAGACCGCGACCGCCCTGGGGTCGCCGGACTCGACGGCCTTGGCGCAGTCGGCGGCGTCCGCGTAGGGATCGCCGCTGGCCTCGGCCCAGGCACGTGTCACTGCGGAGGCGGACGCCAAGGTCTCCAGGCAGCCGCGTTGTCCGCAGCCGCAGTCGGGTCCGTCGGGGCGGACGACCACGTGGCCGATCTCGCCGGCGTACCCGTGCGCGCCGGCCTCTATGGTGCCGGCGATGCCGATGGCGCCCGCGATCCCGGTGCCGAGCGGGACGAAGAGGAAGCGGTCGTGGCCCTTGCCGGCGCCGATCCGGCCCTCGGCGAGTCCGCCCGTGCGCACGTCGTGGCCGAGGGCCACCGGGATGCCGCGCAGTCGGCGGCTGATCATGCTGCGCATGGGGACGTCGCGCCAGCCGAGGTTGGCCGAGTAGACCGCGATCCCGTTCTCGGAGTCGATGATCCCGGGGACGGCGACACCGGCGCCGAGGGCGCTCTGGCCGAAGCTCCGCACGCCGTAGTCCTGTAGTTCCTCGGCGAAGTCGAGGATGGACTGCACGACGGCGTCGGCTCCGCGCTCGCGCCCGGTGGCGCGTCTGTCCTCGTGCAGGAGCGTGCCGTCCACCCCGACGAGGGCGGCTTTCATGCCGGTGCCGCCCACATCGAGGGCGATGACGTGTCTCACGCAGACAGTCTGGCGGCTACCCGGCGACAGGTCTAGTCCACTATCCCTAATTGTTGCGCAGACATACAAATCGATAAGAGGGGGTGTGACCGTAAAAGTTCCGTTTGGATTCTCGGCTTCCCGCCCGGGCGCCCCGTCGTGCCGATCTCAGTGCGCGTGGGCCAGCCGGAGCAGTTCGGGTACGCCCTCGGCGTCCCGGTGGGGAGCGAACCCCGGCAGCAGTTCGCGCACCAGCGCCCCGCAGCGCGGCGCCCCGATCCGCTCGGCCAGCGCCAGCGACTCCTTCGCGGCCCGCGCCGCTTGCTCGACCTCGCCGGTGTGCAGCAGGCTGCGGGCCTCGGAGGTCAGGAAGACCGCCCGCGTCTTGCTCCGCGTCGCCGGCAGCAGCGTCGTCCCCTCGCGGATCAGCCGACGCGCCTCCCGCCCGCGCCCCAGGTCCATCAGGCACTGCCCGGAGTCCACCAGCAGATCCGCCGGCGACATCCAGGCGCACCAGGCCGGCGCCGGCTCCAGTGCGGCCGTGCCCAACTCCCGCTCCGCCGCCGCCAGCGCCCGATGGCACTCCCGGGACTCGTTCAGCGCGGCCCGCGCCCGGGCGAGCCGCAGGTGGAGCAGCGCCCGCGCGGTCGGGTGCCGGGCCCGCGGCACCGCGCTCTCCAAGATGTCCACCGCCGTGCCCGGATCCTTCAACCAGGTGGCCTGGTACGCCAGGTCGCTGAGCACCCCCGCCCCCAGGTCCCGGTCGCCCGACGCGTAGGCGCTGTGCAGGGCGCCGTGCCAGAAGCGGCTCGCGGCGGCGTGCCGGTCCTGGTCGAAGCGGTGCCACCCCACGGTCTGGGAGAGCCGGGCCGCCAGCGCGTGCAGCCGCCGCCCCGCCGCCCGCCCGTAACGACCGTGCTCGATCAGGTCGGTGACGGTGGTCAGATGGGCGTCCAGCAGCGCACGGGTGTGCTGCCGCTGCTCGGTGACCAGCTCGGTCAGGTGCACCCCGGTGGCCTCCAGCAGGCCGACGAGCTCCGCCCCGACGGTCTTGCCCTCCAAGGGCGTGGTCGCCACCGCCACCGGCTCCGACCCCGCCCACTGCTGGGCGAGACCGGTGAGGCCGGTGGTGCTGTACGTCAGGAACGCGCGTCGGTCCATGGCAGCTCGCAGGGCCTCTCGGAGTGCGGGCACGGGACTGTGCGGACCGAGCGGGAGCGGATCGTCCCGACCCGGCAGCCAGTGGGGCCAGTCGAAGGACTCGACGAGCCCCCGGTCGATCTCGAACACTTCGGCGAGCAGTGCCTGGGAGTCGGCGTCGGGAACGGCGCGGTAGTTCTCCCACTTCCAGATGCGCTGCCGCTCCACCCCGGACCGCAACCCGCGCCGCAGCGCCGCGCGCCGGACCTCCCGCGCGAGTTCCGGTTGACTCCAACCGCGCTCGGTCCGTGCATGGGTCAGTGGGTGGCGGATCGGGTCGTCCACGGCGTCGTCCCATCGTCCAGCGTCCCCGGCAGCGTAGGGGCGAATCCTCCGGGACTACAGCGGGACTACGGCCAACTCCCTGACAGCGGAGGGGCGCAGGGGGTGGACTGACGTCCACGACCGAGCGATGGGGGGAGCAGTACGTGCTGAACGGCGATGGCGCAGGCAGCGGCTTAGTACCGGGGCACATGCCCGGGGCGAGGGAGAGCGGAGGTGCCGGATGACCCCCGCCCGGGCGCTGCACGCGACGGACTTCTGGCGGGAGATGGAGAAGGTGACCGCGGGCGCGGCGATGCGCGTCGACCGCCCCAAGGGCAGCCGGCACCCCCGCTTCCCGGACTGGATCTACCCGCTGGACCACGGCTATCTGGAAGGCACCCACGGCGGCGACGTGGAGGGCGTCGACGTCTGGATTGGTACGGGCCGGGTCGAGGTGACCGCGCTGGTCGTGACCGTCGACCCGCACCGGAACCGGGCAGAGGTACAGCTCCTGCTGGGCTGCACCCCGGCGGAGATCGCCGCGGTGGAGGACTTCTACCACCGGTGTCCGCAGACCGCCCTGGTGATCCCGCACCCGACCAAGGGCCGGGCCAACGACGACTGGTAGGCGCACGGGCGACGGGCCTTGCGCCCGCGCCGCACGGGTCGGGGCCCACGATGGCCGGATCTCGTCGGTGGGCCCGTCGGAAACGCCGTGCGGCCGTGGAGTTTCCCGTCGGAGCCGCGGCCGGAATCGCCGGATCCGCGGCATTGGCGGCATTGCGCCGAATCGGCGGACTGGCCGGGTCGGAGCGTCGGACACCTGCCCGCGGGCGGTGCGGGCCGGTGCCGCGCACCGCCGCCGCTCGGCCGAGGGCCACGCCGGGCAGGACGCTCGGCCGAGGATCGCGCTGCGCGTGAGGCTCAGCCGAGGATCACGCTCCGCGTGAGGTTGCGCGGCCGGTCCGGGTCGTACCCCTTCGCCTCCGCGATCGCCACCGCCAGTCGCTGTGCCCGCACCAGGTCCGCCAGCGGGTCGCACGGCGCGTTGGCGACGAGCGTCCCGCCCACCTGCGCCACGTCCACCGCGAGCCCCTCCGGCAGTTCGCCGAAGGCCCACGCGACCCGGCCGGGCCCGGTGACGGCGATCGGCCCGTGCCGGTACTCCATCGCCGGATACGCCTCCGTCCACGCCCCGGCCGCCTCCCGCATCTTCAGCGCCGCCTCCAACGCCAGGCCGTAGGTCCAGCCGCGGCCGAGGAACGTCCACTGCTCCGCGGCGAGCACCGCCTCCGGCAGCGGCTCGGTCAGCGCCAGTTCCGCGTCCACGGCGGCGTCGGCGACCGACTTCACGCCCGGCACGACGTCCGGCCCGGCGCCGAGCCCCGCGCGCAGGAACGCCAGCGCGGTCGTCGCGAACCGGGTCTGCACCACGGACTCCTCGTCCGCCCAGTCGAGCACGGCCACCGCGTCCGCCGCCGCCATCACCGGCGTCCCGGGGTCCGCGGTGAGCGCCACCGTCGGCGCGCCGCGCCCCTTCAACGCGTCGAGCAGTGCCAGCACCTCCGTCGTCGTACCGGACCGGGTGATCGCCACGACCCGGTCGTACGAGCGCCCCGACGGGAACTCGGAGGAGGCGAAGGCATCCGTCTCGCCCTGCCCCGCGGCCTCCCGCAGCGCGGCGTACGCGATGGCCATGAACCAGGACGTGCCGCAGCCGGTCACGGCCACCCGCTCGCCGGGCCGCGGCAGCCCGTCGAAGGCCGCGGCGGCCTCGGCCGCCCGGCGCCAGGAAGCCGGCTGGGTCGCTATCTCGGTGGCGGTGCGGGACGGACGGGACGTACGGGACATGCGTCGGGCTCCTCGCGCGGGTGGACCACTTCGTACCGGAACGTGCTTAGCAGGCGGCCGACCGCCCCGGCAATGGCGGCGCCCCTCTCGAGGACCTGCCGGAAGCCGTCGGAAGCCACCGGAAGCCCTGCCGGGTCGTGGGGAGCCCGAGGAAATCCGGGGGAGTCGAGGGAAGTCACGGAGGGTCCGCGAAAGTCGGGTGAAGTCAGTTGATCTCGTGTCAAGTGTGTGGATGTCGCGGAGGCTCGGAAAAGTGATCGAGGAAAATCCAAAGAAGTTGCAGAAGTGAGACCCACTGGAGTAGACCTCTGCATCCCCAGGGTGAAAAATCGCTCGTCGATCCGGGCGGTGTCAGGCGTCTCGGGGGGTTCGGGGGGTTCGGTGCCCCCAGAGCTTTCGGGGTTCCGGAGCACGACGGCCCGGTCTGCGCGCGACGCGCCCACCGGGCGCCGCAGGCCCGCGCGCCACGATTACGGCTCAGCCGCCCGGCCCGTCGAAACCGCTCCCGGACCGCCGGCTTGCCGATGACCAAGTGGGGAACCGCTGTGCAACGGCACCTCTTCGGACTGACCGCCACCCTCGTCGCCCTGTCCCTGGCGACGGCGCTCACGAGTTGCTCGTCGGACGAGGAGTCCGACGTCACCCTCCAGCTCGTCGCCGCCGACTACGACGTCGACGGCGGCCAGAGCAGCAAGGAGTACTGGAAGGGGCTCGTCTCGGCCTTCGAGGCCAAGAACCCCAAGATCAAGGTCGACGTACGGATCGAGCCCTGGACGGACGTGGACCGCACGGTCCGGGAGCTGGTGGAGGCGGGGAAGGCGCCGGACGTGGCGCAGGTCGGTGCATACGCGGACTACGCCGCCGACGACAAGCTCTACGCCGCCGACGACGTGCTCTCCCTCACCACCCAGGCGAACTTCCTCCCGCCGTTGCGGGACGCCGGTGAACAGCGCCGCGTCCAGTACGGCATGCCCTTCGTCGCCTCCACCCGGCTCCTCTTCTACAACAAGAAGCTCTTCGAGCAGGCCGGGGTCGAGCAGCCCCCGCGGACCTGGGAGGAACTGCGGGCGGCGGCGGAGCAGCTCAAGGAGGGCACGGACGCGAAGTACCCCTACGCGCTGCCGCTCGGCCCCGAGGAGGCGCAGGCCGAGACGATGCTGTGGCTGCTCGGCGGTGACGACGGCGGCTCCGGCTACACCCAGACGGGCGGGACGTACGCCATCAACTCCGAGACGCACGTCGAGACGTTCTCCTGGCTGAAGTCCAACCTGGTGGAGCCGGGGCTGACCGGCCCGGTCGCACCCGGGAAGCTCAACCGCAAGGACGCGTTCGCGGCGTTCGCCAAGGGCGAGGTGGGGATGCTGAACGGCCATCCGTCCCTGATCAAGACCGCGGAGGCGGCCGGGATCGACCTCGGGATGGTGGCGGTGCCGGGCCGCAAGGGCAAGCCCAAGACCACCATGGGCGTCGCCGACTGGATCATGGGCTTCAAGCAGAACGGCAACCGCTCCGAGATCCGCGCCTTCCTCGACTTCGTCTTCGAGGACGGGAACGTCCTCGCCTTCGCCGGGCAGAACAACCTGCTGCCGGTGACGACCACGGCGAGCCACGCGATGAAGGAGGACCCGAAGTACGCCAAGCTCAAGGGCTTCCTGGCGGAGCTGCCGAACTCGGTGCTGCCGCCCGTCAACAAGACGTCGTGGTCGTCGGTGAGCACCACCGTCAAGCAGACGATCGGGCAGGCCGTCGCGCCGGAGGGCGACCCGGAGCAGGTGTTGGACGCGATAGCCCACGAGGCGTCCAAGGCGGAGGCGAAGGAAGAAGAGTAGAGCGGGGTGGGCGGAGCGGAGTGGGGCGGCCCGCGTCGGGGCGTGGGGCCCGGGGTTATGTTGGATCGCATGACCGAGGAACCCGCTGCCGACGCGGCTGCCGAGGAGCCCGGGGCGACCGGGCACGCCGCGCCTCCGGGGCGGCGGCGCGCCCTGACGGACCGCGACCGCGCCGTCCTCGCGATGGAGGGCCGTTCCTGGCCCGGCCCCGGCGCCAAGGAGCGGGCGGTCCGCGAAGAGCTGGGCATGTCCCCGGTCCGCTACTACCAGCTGGTGAACGCCCTGTTGGACGACGAGCAGGCGCTCGCGCACGATCCGGTTACGGTCAACCGCCTCCGTCGGGTCAGAGACGAGAAACGCGCGCGCCGATAGGGTCGGCGCCATGGGCAGCTCTCCGTACTCCCCGGACGCGTCACACACCCCCGAACCCGCTGGACCCGCCGAGCGCGGCCCCGACTCCGGCCCGGCCCCCGGTTCCCGTTCGGGCCTCGGCTCCGGCTCCGGTTCTGGCCTCGGCTCCGGCTCCGGCTCCGTGCTCCCGGAGCCGTCGACGCCCGCCGGCCGCGAAGGGCTGGCCGCGCTGCTGGCCCGCCCCGAGAAGGCCGTGGTCGCGCTCGACTTCGACGGCACGCTCGCCGAGATCGTCCCCGACCCCGAGCAGGCCCGGGCCCACCCCGGCGCGGTGCCCGCGCTCACCCGGCTCGCCCCCAAGGTGGGCCACGTCGCCGTCGTCACCGGCCGCCCCGCGGGCGTGGCCGTGCGCTACGGCGGCTTCGCCGGCGTCGACGCCCTCGCCCACCTCGTCGTCCTCGGCCACTACGGCTCCGAGCGCTGGGACGCGGTCACCGGCACGGTCCACGCCCCCGCGCCGCACCCGGGCGTCAGCGCGGTGCGCGCAGAACTCCCCGGCTACCTCGACCGCTTCGGCGCCTGGCAGGGCACCTGGATCGAGGAGAAGGGGCAGGCGGTCGCCGTCCACACCCGCCGCGCCACCGACCCGCAGGCCGCCTTCGACTCCCTGCGCGAGCCCCTCGCCACCCTCGCCTCCCAGCACGGCCTGGTCCTGGAGCCGGGCCGGATGGTCCTGGAACTGCGCCCGCCCGGCATGGACAAGGGCGTCGCCCTGGCCGAATACGTACGGGAGGTCGGCGCGGAGGCGGTGCTGTACGCCGGTGACGACCTGGGCGACCTGCCCGCGTACGCAGCGGTCGAGAAGCTGCGCTCCGACGGCCTGCCGGGCCTCCTGGTGTGCAGCGCCAGCACCGAGGTCACCGAACTCGCCGACCGCGCCGACCTGCTCCTCCCCGGCCCGCCTGCGGTCGTCGCCTTCCTCGCGGCCCTCGCGGAAGCGATCTGAAATGCCTCCCGGCAGACGACCCGTGCCCCGGCCTGATGACTTTGCCCGCAGTGTCCAGCGTGCCCTTCCCAACAGCGCCGTTGCCTCGCCGGGCGCGATGGCGCCGTGGGGGCCGTGCAGTGGTGGCGTCTGCGGCCCGGTAGTGGGCTGGTCGCGCAGTTTCCCGCGCCCCTAAACCCCTGTCCTGCAGGCAACCGACAGGGTGAGCGAAACAGGGGCGCTGGGGTCCCCCCCCCACGTCCTCCGGGCGTAGGGGGCGGAACTGCGCGAACAGGCCACCAGCGGCCGGTGGAGACCAACGCACCCGCAGGGCCACGGCGGCTCAGTCCCCCGGCACGGGGGAGCGCGAGCTACGCCCGGGTCAGCGCCTCCAACTGGTCCAGGAACCAATGCCGCGGGGGGAGCGCGGTCGCGGCCGCGGCGAGGCGGGCGGTCCGCGCGGCGCGCTCGGCGGGCGGCTGGGACAGCGCCTCGTGGAGCGCGTCCGCGGTGCCCGTGACGTCGTACGGATTGACCGTCACCGCATCCGCGCCCAACTCCTCGTACGCCCCCGCCTCGCGCGACAGCACCAGCGCGCAGCCCTCGTCCGAGACGACGGGGATCTCCTTGGCGACCAGGTTCATCCCGTCGCGGATCGGATTGACCAGGGCGACGTCCGCGAGGCGGTACGCGGCGAGGGAGCGGGCGAAGTCGTCCTTCACGTGCAGCACGACCGGCGTCCAACCCGGCGTGCCGTACTCCTCGTTGACCGCGTCGGCGACGCGCTGCACCTCGGCCGTGTAGTCCCGGTAGACCGCGAGGTCCTGGCGGGAGGGGTAGGCGAAGGCGAGGTGCACCACGCGCTCGCGCCACTCGGGGCGGGTCGCCAGCAGGTGCCGGAAGGCCAGCAGGCCGCGCACGATGTTCTTCGACAGCTCCGTGCGGTCCACCCGCACGACCGTCCGGCGGTCCGGTCCGCCGATCTGCTCGCGCAGCGCGGCCATGCGCTCCGCAACGTCCGGCCGGTGCGCCCGCTCGCGCAGGAAGTCCGCGTCGGCCCCCAGGCCGTGCACCCCGATCCGGGTGCCCTTCAGCGCGTCCGGCCCCAGCACCTCCGTGCAGCAGGCGGTGAACGCGTCCGCCCAGCGGTGGGTCAGGAAGCACGTGCGGTCGGCGCCGAGGAGGCCGCGCAGGAGCTGCTCGGCGATGTCGTCCGGCAGCAGCCGGAAGTAGTCCACCGGGGCCCAGGGGGTGTGCGAGAAGTGCCCGATCCGCAGGTCGGGCCGGCGCTCCCGGAGCATCCCCGGGACCAGCGCGAGGTGGTAGTCCTGCACGAGCACCGCGGCGCCCTCGGCGGCCCGCTCGGCGAGCGCGTCGGCGAAGGCGCGGTTGTACTCCTCGTAGGAGCGCCACTGGCGGCGGAACTCCTCGTCGAACACGGGCTCCAGCGGGGTCTGGTACAGCATGTGGTGGACGAACCAGAGCACCGAGTTCGCGATGCCGTTGTACGCGTCGGAGTGGACGTCGGGGGCGATGTCGAGCATCAGGACGCCCGCTTCGCCGACCCCGCGCCGCACCGCCTCGCGGTCGCCGTCGCCGAGGGCGGAGCAGACCCAGAGCGAGTCCTCGCGGGCGCCGATCGCGGACAGCCCGGACACCACCCCGCCGCCGCCGCGCTTGGCGTCGAGCCCGCCGTCGTCCAGGAGGGCGTACGAGACGGGCCCGCGGTTGGAAGCGACCAGGATCCGGGCGCGGGACGGAGTGGCGGAAGGTTCGGCAGCCATGTGCCAGAACTTAGCCCGCAGCCCCGGCCGGCAAACGCACATACGGTCGAGTGGCGTCTTGTCGCCGGTGGGGTTTCAGCCGGCTCCGGCGACGCCCGCCGGCTCCCGCGACTCCCGGGGCGCCCGGGGCGGGTTTTCGCCCCGAGCTACCCCTTCGGCGGGGTGCGTCGGGTGCGGGTCGCCGCGAAGGCCACCGCGCACGCCGCCGCCAGCGCCACCACCAGCCCGCCCAGCAGCCAGAGCTGCGGACCCGAGGGCGCGGGCGGCGCCGCGGCCCCCGCGACGGCGGCCACGACGAGGACCAGCAGGGCCAGCAGCCCCGTGAGCCGCAGGGCCCGTCGACGTCTCAGCGGTCGGGGCAGCGCGGGGCCCGTTCGCCGCGGGGTCAGCCGTGCGGTCAGCTCCGGTGTCACACGTTGCTCAGTCGCATACACATATAGGATTTTCGGATATAAACCGTCCACTAGGCGGCACGACGCGCCGCGTACTCGTCGATCTCCCGCATCGGCGGCCGCTCCTCCGTGTCCACCGCGTGCGTGCGCGGTACGAAGCCGTCCTCGCCCCGCTCGAACTGGGTCAGCGCCGGCCGCACCAAGTGCCCGCGGGACAGCCGAAGCTGCGCGGTCCGGTAGATCGCCGCCGCCATCCGCCCCAGTGCCTGCCCGTCCTGGTGCCGGTGCTTGCGCGTCCCCACGTCGACCTGCGCGAGCGCGTCGAGCCCCACCGTGTGCAGCGCGTCGACCAGCAGACCCAGCTCCACTCCGTAACCGACGGGGAAGGGCAGCCGCTCCAGCAGCGAGCGCCGCGCCGCGTACTCGCCGCCCAGCGGCTGCACGAAGCCGGCGAGCTGCGGCCAGTGCAGATTGAGCAGCGGGCGCGCCACCAGCTCCGTCACCCGGCCGCCCTGACCTGCGGTTTCGCCAAGTGGTCGGTCGTACATCGCCTTGACGAACTGCACCTGCGGATTGGTCAGCAGCGGGCCGACGATCCCGGAGACGAAGTCCGCGGAGAAGTCCCGCAGATCCGCGTCGACGAAACAGACGACGTCACCGCGCGTGACCATCAGGGAGCGCCACAGCACCTCGCCCTTGCCCGGCAGTGCAGGGATCCGCGGCAGGACCTCGTCCCGGTGGACCACCCGTGCGCCCGCCGCCGCGGCCACCTCGCCCGTACGGTCCGTGGACCCGGAGTCGACCACCACCAACTCGTCCACGAGCGGCACCCGCTCCATCAGCTCCCGGCGGATCACCCGGACGATCTCCCCGACGGTGGCCTCCTCGTCGAGGGCGGGCAGGACCACGCTGACCGTCGTCCCCCGCTTGGCCGCGACCAGGGCGCTCAGCGGACGGTCCGCCGCCGACCAGGAACGCGTCGCCAGCCACCGCTCCACCTCATCGAGCACGTGCCCCCAACTCCTCCGTCCGTGCGGCCCGCCGTCGAACCGTCCGGCGCCCGCTGTGACCCATCTCGCGGTTCGGACGACTATCTCAACCGCCCGGACCTTCGGTTACAGTCTTGAACAACGCGGATGGCCATCGCATGTCGGGGTCCCCGCGCCGAACGGCCCCATGGTTGAACGTCGCGATCGACTCGTTCGATGCGTTCCACCCCGCCGTTCACAATCGAATACCGCTCATCCAGAGGGGCAGAGGGATACGGCCCGTTGAAGCCCCGGCAACCCTCCAGCCGGTCTCCGTCGTGCAGTGCGCCCAAGCGCCGCAGCGTCGCGAGGCTCCCGGCTAGGGAAGGTGCCAAATCCGTCTCATGGCGAAATGCGCCATGAGGAAGATGAGGAGAAAGGGCCTCGCCTCCATGGCTGTGCAGACCGCCGCAAGCACCGCGACCACCACCCCCGACCTCGGCCCCGCCGCAGCGCTCTCCTGTCGCGAGTGCGGCGAGCGCTTCCCGCTCGGCCCGATCTTCGCCTGCGCCGCCTGTTTCGGCCCGCTGGAGATCGCGTACGACCTGCCCACGGGCGACCCGGAGGAGCTGCGCAAGCGCATCGAGGCCGGACCGGCCAACATCTGGCGCTACGCACCCCTGCTGCCCGTCCCCGCCGACGTCGCCGACAAGCCGAACGTGAACCCCGGCTTCACCAAGCTCGTGCAGGCCGACCGGCTCGCCGCCGAGCTGGGCGTCACCGGCGGGCTCTACGTCAAGGACGACTCCGGCAACCCGACGCACTCCTTCAAGGACCGCGTCGTCGCCATCGCCGTCGAGGCCGCCCGCGCCTTCGGCTTCACCACCCTCTCCTGCTCCTCCACCGGCAACCTCGCCGGCGCGGTGGGCGCCGCCGCGGCCCGCGCCGGGCTGCGCTCCTGCGTCTTCATCCCGCACGACCTGGAGCAGGGCAAGGTCGTCATGGCCGCGGTCTACGGGGGCGAGCTGGTCGGCATCGAGGGCACCTACGACGACGTGAACCGCTTCTGCTCCGAGCTGATCGGCGACCCGATCGGCGAGGGCTGGGGCTTCGTGAACGTCAACCTGCGCCCGTACTACGCCGAGGGCTCCAAGACCCTCGCGTACGAGATCTGCGAGCAGCTCGGCTGGCGCATCCCGGACCAGATCGTCGTCCCCGTCGCCTCCGGCTCCCAGCTCACCAAGATCGACAAGGGGCTCCAGGAGCTGATCAAGCTGGGTCTGGTCGAGGACCGCCCGTACCGGATCATCGCCGCGCAGGCCGAGGGCTGCTCCCCGGTCTCCGCCGCCTTCAAGGCGGGCCACGACGTCGTGCGGCCGGTCAAGCCCGACACCATCGTGAAGTCGCTCGCCATCGGCAACCCGGCGGACGGCCCGTACGTCCTGGACATCGCCCGCCGCACCGGGGGCGTGGTCGAGGACGTCACCGACGAGCAGGTCGTCGAGGCGATCAAGCTGCTCGCCCGCACGGAGGGGATCTTCGCGGAGACCGCGGGCGGCGTGACGGTCGGCGTCACCAAGAAGCTGCTGGAGGCGGGCGTGCTCGACCCGACGCTCACCACCGTCGTCCTCAACACCGGCGACGGCCTCAAGACGCTGGACGCGGTCGCCGGCACCACCGGTCCGTCGGCGACGATCCGGCCGAGCCTGGACGCCTTCCGCGCCGCCGGTCTGGCCGGCTGACCGCGACAGGTCCCGCCAGCCCCTCCGTTCCCTCCGCCCGCCCCCGTACCGGCCCTGCACCGGCCCCGAAAGAGGCACCCATGAGCGTCAACGTCCGCATCCCGACCATCCTGCGCACCTACACCGGCGGCCAGGCCGAGGTGCCCGCCGAGGGCGCGACCCTCGCCGAGGTCATCGCCGACCTGGAGAAGAACCACACGGGGATCGCCGCCCGCGTCCTGGACGACCAGGGCAAGCTGCGCCGCTTCGTCAACGTGTACGTCAACGACGACGACGTCCGCTTCGAGCAGGGCCTGGAGACCGCCACGCCGGACGGCGCCGGCATCTCGATCATCCCCGCGGTCGCCGGCGGCTGAGACCCGGACCGCCGCCCCCGCCCGCGCGGGCGGTCGGCGTCACCGAGAGTCAGCCGTATTACCCAGAGTCAGTTGCATTGCCCCCTCCGTGAGACATCCGGAGGGGGCAATTCTGCAGGGTTGAGCACGCTACAGTTGGGGAACGCCCCTTCGCCGAACGCTCTCGCCCACGTATCGAATTGCGCCCGGGCTCGATAAGAAGCAGCCAATGTGTGGCGTACTTGTGTCGCTTAAGTTCCTTTTGTCCGGCCTGATTTGTCCCGGAATTGCGGTAATCCAGCCTAATTACCCGATCGTAGGTTCCAGGAATTCTCGTCCGATTGACCTGTTGCAGAGGGCAGTTGGGCAGATACATTCAGCCGCGGTCGACGCGTTCCGGCGCACTCCAGTGAGCGGGTAGGGGTCTGACCCGGGTCCGCGAGGTGCGGTCCTGTGCAAGGGCCAGTAATAGGGGAGTTGGGCATGGCTCAGGGCACCGTCAAGTGGTTCAACGCGGAGAAGGGGTACGGCTTCATCGCGGTCGACGGTGGTGCGGACGTATTCGTCCACTACAGCGCGATCCAGATGGACGGCTACCGCACCCTGGAGGAGGGTCAGCGAGTCGAGTTCGAGATCTCGCAGGGGCAGAAGGGCCCGCAGGCCGACATGGTGAAGATCTCGGCCTGAATCCCGCTCCGGCGTATTCACGCACTTGAAGGGCCTTGCACCCCGGCCGGGGTGCAAGGCCCTTCTGTGCGTGGTCGGGGCGGTTCTCCCGATGTCTTCGCCGCCGCTGCGGGGCCTCCTCGGGGGCTTGCTTCCGGCGCGGCCGGTTCCCTTCGTCGCGGAGGCGAGCACGGGTAGGGCGCTTGCACTCTCGGGTGGCGAGTGCTAATCATTGGCGTTAGCACTCTCCGGGTGAGAGTGCTACGAAGGGCCGGGTCGGTGAGGCCCGCTCGCCTTGTGGCGCATGGAGCCATCTGGTGCAGCAGGCCGTCCGTCGCGGGCGCCAACGCGGTCCAATAGAGCTTCCCACCCAGTCCGTGGAGGACACCTCACATGGCAAAGATCATCGCGTTCGACGAGGAGGCACGGCGCGGTCTCGAGCGCGGGATGAACCAGCTCGCTGACGCCGTCAAGGTCACCCTTGGCCCCAAGGGTCGCAACGTCGTCCTTGAGAAGAAGTGGGGCGCCCCCACGATCACCAACGATGGCGTGTCCATCGCCAAGGAGATCGAGCTGGAGGACCCGTACGAGAAGATCGGCGCCGAGCTGGTCAAGGAAGTCGCCAAGAAGACGGACGACGTCGCCGGCGACGGTACGACCACCGCCACGGTTCTGGCCCAGGCCCTGGTCCGCGAGGGACTGCGCAACGTCGCGGCCGGCGCCAACCCGATGGCCCTCAAGCGCGGCATCGAGAAGGCCGTCGAGGCCGTCTCCGCCGCCCTGCTCGAGCAGGCCAAGGACGTGGAGACCAAGGAGCAGATCGCCTCCACCGCCTCCATCTCCGCCGCTGACACCCAGATCGGCGAGCTGATCGCCGAGGCCATGGACAAGGTCGGCAAGGAAGGCGTCATCACGGTCGAGGAGTCCCAGACCTTCGGTCTGGAGCTGGAGCTCACCGAGGGCATGCGCTTCGACAAGGGCTACATCTCGGCGTACTTCGCGACCGACATGGAGCGCATGGAGGCCGTCCTCGACGACCCCTACATCCTCGTCGTCAACTCCAAGATCTCCTCGGTCAAGGACCTGCTCCCGCTGCTGGAGAAGGTCATGCAGTCCGGCAAGGCGCTGCTGATCATCGCCGAGGACGTCGAGGCCGAGGCCCTGTCCACGCTGATCGTCAACAAGATCCGCGGCACCTTCAAGTCCGTCGCCGTCAAGGCTCCGGGCTTCGGCGACCGCCGCAAGGCGATGCTGAACGACATCGCCATCCTCACCGGCGGCACGGTCATCTCCGAGGAGGTCGGCCTCAAGCTGGAGAACGCGGGCCTCGACCTGCTCGGCCGCGCCCGCAAGGTCGTCATCACCAAGGACGAGACGACCATCGTCGACGGCGCCGGTGACAGCGACCAGGTCGCCGGTCGGGTCAACCAGATCCGCGCCGAGATCGAGAACTCCGACTCGGACTACGACCGCGAGAAGCTCCAGGAGCGCCTCGCGAAGCTGGCCGGCGGCGTGGCCGTCATCAAGGCCGGCGCCGCGACCGAGGTGGAGCTCAAGGAGCGCAAGCACCGCATCGAGGACGCCGTTCGCAACGCGAAGGCCGCCGTCGAGGAGGGCATCGTCGCCGGTGGTGGCGTCGCGCTGCTCCAGGCGTCCGCCGTCTTCGAGAAGCTGGAGCTCGACGGCGACGAGGCCACCGGTGCCAACGCCGTCAAGCTGGCCCTGGAGGCCCCGCTCAAGCAGATCGCCGTCAACGGTGGCCTTGAGGGCGGCGTCGTGGTCGAGAAGGTGCGCAACCTGACCCCGGGTCACGGTCTGAACGCCGCGACCGGCGAGTACGTCGACATGATCGCCGAGGGCATCCTCGACCCGGCGAAGGTGACGCGCTCCGCGCTGCAGAACGCCGCGTCGATCGCCGCGCTGTTCCTGACCACCGAGGCCGTCATCGCCGACAAGCCGGAGAAGGCCGCTGCGGCTGCTCCGGGCGGCATGCCGGGCGGTGACATGGACTTCTGATCCGGGAGACATCTCCAGGATCGGCAAGGCCGGTTACGTACGAAGGGCGGCACCCCACTCCCAGGGGGTGCCGCCCTTCGGCGTGCCCGGCCTTTGGCCTGCTTGGCACTTTGGCTTGCCCGCGCCTTGGTGTGACGGGCGGTTTGGCGCGACCGGTGGTTTGGTGTGACCGGTGGTTTGGTGTGCAGGGCCTTTCTCCGCACTCGGATTTTTGAATCCGTGTTTCGAAACTCCAGCCGGTTGACCCGAAGTCGAACCCTGGCGTCGAACCTTGAGTTGACCCCTGATCCGCCCCTGAGTCGGACCCTGTTGCGGACCCCTAGTCGAGCCCTGGGCTCGGCCCTTATTCGCCCCTGAGGCGCATGCAATTGCAGGGGGTCGCCGGGGCGGAGCGAAGCGGCCGATAATCGTCCCCTGAGAGTGGCGGAATTCAACTGCATCCGCAGAATGACCCGGACGTCGACGGGATAAGACCGCAGGCTTACTCAGCTACCTCTTGGCGGGTGATTCGCGAAGGGGTCCCGTCACGCCAAGGTCGTGGGTGTCCAGACAGCCGAGCGGGAGGACCCTTCCGTGTTGGTACGACGCCCTGTTCCCCTTGCCTCCGTAGTTCCCGTCGTTTCCGCCGTTCCCGTGCTCGCGGCGGGTCTCGCGGTGAGCGTGCTCGCGGCCCTGACTCCGGCGGTGGCGGTCGCCGCCCCGCAGCCACCTCCGTCCGCGCAGGCCGCTTCGTCCGCGCCGGCCGCCGCATCGGCGGGGCTCGCGTGGCAGCGCTGCGGGCCCGACACCCCCGCGTACTTCGAGTGCGCCACGGTCGAAGTGCCGTTGGACTACCGGCACCCCGGCGGCAAGAAGATCGACGTCGCGATCTCCCGGATCAAGGCGGCCGATCCGGCGCAGCGGCACGGGGTGTTGTTCTCCAACCCCGGCGGGCCCGGCGGCGAAGGGCTCACCCTGCCGCTGGACCTCCACAAGGAGATGCCCCAGTCCCTGCGGGACCGCTTCGACCTGATCGGCATGGATCCCCGGGGGGTCGGCAAGAGCACCCCGCTCAGCTGCGGGCTGACCGCCGAAGAGAAGGGCTGGCCGCGTCCGTACGCCCCGAGCACCTTCACCGCCGACGTGCTGCGCGCCAAGTCCATAGCGGACAAGTGCCGGGCGAAGTACGGCGCCGACCTGAAGCACTTCACCTCCCGCAACACGGCGCGCGACATGGACGCGATCAGGGCCGCGCTCGGTGAGAAGAAGATCAGCTACGTCGGCTACTCGTACGGGACGTATCTGGGCGCGGTCTACACCCAGTTGTTCCCGCACCGGGCCGACCGGATCGTGCTGGACAGCGCGGTCGATCCGGAGAAGGCGTGGCGGGAGACGTTCCGCATCTGGGCGCCGGAGGCGGAGCGGGCGTTCGACCGGTGGACGCGATGGGCCGCCGCGCGCCATGCGCAGTACGGCCTCGGCGCGAGCCCGGCCGCGGTCGCGCGGACGTTCCACGGCGTCGTCGCCCAGGCCGACCGGGCGCCCATCACCGTCGGCGACCGCAAGTTCTCCGGCGTCGAGATACGCGACGCGATGCGTGCCTCCTTCTTCTCCGTGAAGGAGGCGACCGAGCGGACCGTGATGCTCAAGGAGGCGGCGGCGGGCAAGCCGGTGCCCAACGTCCCGGTGGATCCGGAGATGCCGGACAACCTCGCCTCGTCGCAGTTCACGGTGGTGTGCAGCGACGTTGCCTGGCCCCGTGACCCGGAGACGTACCGCAAGGACTCGGAGCGCGGCGCGGTCCGCCACCCGCTGTACGGGGACTTCGCCTCGTCCATCACTCCGTGCGCGTTCTGGGACGGCCCGGCCGAGCGGGTCACCAAGGTGAGGAACCGCGTCCCGGCCCTGATCGTGCAGAACGAGTGGGACTCGCAGACTCCGCTGACGACGGCGCGCGGCATGCACCGGGCGATGCAGGGGGCCCGGATGGTCACGGTCGACGAGGGCGAGGGCCATGGCGTGTACCTCTTCGGCAACGCCTGCGCCAGTGACGTGACGTCGGCGTATCTGGTGACGGGGCGGCTTCCGGCGAAGGACGTGACGTGTCGGGCGGAGCCGGGGGCCCGGCGCGGGGCTCCGATGGAACTGCCGCAGATGTGGGCGGGCATAGGCGCGGGCTCGGCCCGCTGAGCCGGGCAACCGGCCGGCCGGCCCCGACCCTCGGCCGCCAGCCCGTGTGCCCGCCGGCCCGATCCCGGCCCGGGTGATCCCCGCCCGCGTGCTCGCACGGGCCGCCTGATCGGCTGACCACCTGATCGCCGGGCCGGCTCGACTGGCCGGCCCGGCCCCGGGGCGGCCGTACGATCCCCGTCCCTCGTGCGGCCGCCCCACCCCCTGAACTGCCGGCTGTCCGATTCTGGTCGGCCGGTGTCCCCAGCGCGCCCCGGACTGACCACCGGTGCGCGACGCCACGAACGGAAGGAACGACCTTCGTGCAAGCCAGAAGACTGGCCCCCGTGCTCGCAGTGGGCATGCTCGCCACGGGCGTGCTCGTGCCCCTGACCCCGGCGGCCGTGGCCGCGCCCGCAGCTCCGCTGCCCGGGCCCGGTGCGCAGCAGCCGGCCTGGCAGCGGTGCAGCGCCGACAAGCCCGCGGCGTTCGAGTGCGCCAGCGTCAAGGTGCCGTTGGACTACGGGGCGCCCGGCGGCAAGAAGATCGACGTCGCGATCTCCCGGCTGAGCGCGGCGGACCCGGCCAAGCGGCGCGGGGTCCTGCTGTTCAACCCCGGTGGACCCGGCGGTGACGGCCTCGACATGCCTTTGATGATGCGGGAGTTGCTGCCGCAGTCCGTCAAGGACCGGTACGACCTGATCGGTTTCGATCCCCGCGGCGTCGGGCAGAGCGCCCCCGTGCGCTGTGGGCTGACCCCGGAAGACCTCGTGATGGAACGCCCCTTCAAGGAGCGGACGTTCGCCCGGGACACCGCGCTCGCGCGCTCCTTCGCGGACAAGTGCCGGGCGAAGCACGGCGCCGACCTGAAGCACATCACCACGCGCAACACGGCGCGGGACATGGACGCGATCCGGGCCGCGCTCGGTGAGAAGAAGATCAACTTCTTCGGCTATTCGTACGGGACGTATCTGGGCGCGGTCTACACCCAGTTGTTCCCCCGCCGGGCCGACCGGTTCGTGCTGGACAGCGCGGTCGACCCCAAGCGGGCCTGGCGGGCGGACTTCCAGCTGTGGGCGCCGGAGACGGAGAAGGCGTACGCGCGCTGGACGCGGTGGGCGGCCGAGCGCGATGCGCAGTTCGGTCTGGGGGCGACGCCGGGCGCGGTCTCCAAGACGTTCTGGGGCCTGGTCGCCCAGGCGAACCGCACCCCGATCAAGGTCGGTACGACCCTGCTCGACGGCGACGAGATACGGGCCAGGATGCGCCCCGGCTTCTTCGTGCCGAGCACGGCGACGGAGTCCGTGCAGGTGCTGCGGGACGCCGCGGCCGGGAAGCCCACCCCGGAGTTGCCCGGCCTGCAGATGGACGAGGGGTTCGCCTCCGCCCTGTGGACCGTGAGCTGCGGCGACGCGCCGTGGCCGAAGGACCCGCGGACGTACCGCAAGGAGGCCCGGCGGGACGCGGCCCGCTTCCCCCTCTACGGGGACTTCGCCTCGCACATCAACCCCTGTGCCTTCTGGGACGACAACGTCGAGCCCGCCACCGTCGTGGACAACCGGGTCGGCGCGCTCATCGTGCACAACGAATGGGACTCGCAGACCCCGCTGCCCGACGGCGTCGGACTGCGCGAGGACATGAAGGGCGCGCGGATGGTCCTCGTCGACGAGGGCGAGGGGCACGGCGTGTACGGCAGCGGCACCAGCACCTGCGCCGAGGACCTGACCAACACCTACCTCCTCACGGGCCGACTCCCGGCGAGGGACACGACGTGCACCCCGGACCCGGCGGGTGCGCAGAAGCGGCGGCACCACACCGAGCTGCCGTTCCTCACCTCCACGGCGCGCGCCGCCTCCGGCGCGACGGCCGTTCGATGACGCATGCGCACCTGGGCATGCCCGTACGTATGAGAAAGGACCGCACGTGCAGTCAAGACGCATCGCTCCCGTCCTCGCGGTGAGCGTTCTGGCGACCCTGGCCCCGGCGGTGGCCGTGGCCGCCCCCGCGACGTCGTCCGGGTCCGGCGCACAGCAGTTGACCTGGCAGCGGTGTAGCGCCGATGAGCCCGCGGCGTTCGAGTGCGCCACGATCAAGGTGCCGTTGGACTACGGGGCGCCCGGCGGCAAGAAGATCGACGTCGCGGTGTCCCGGCTGAAGGCCGCGGACCCGACGAAGCGCCGCGGTGTGCTGTTCTTCAACCCGGGCGGGCCCGGCGGCGCCGGCCTCGGAGAGCCCCTGATGTGGAACGAGTTGCTGCCGCAGTCCGTCAAGGACCGGTACGACCTGATCGGCTTCGACCCGCGAGGCGTCGCCAAGAGCACCCCGATCGAGTGCGGCACCACCCCGCAGGAGCGGCAGGTCCTGCGGCCGTACAAGAAGGGGACGTTCGCTTCGAGCGTGGCGTGGGCGCGTACGTTCGCCGACAAGTGCCGGGCGAAGTACGGCGCCGATCTGAAGCACTTCACCTCCCGCAACACGGCGCGGGACATGGACGCGATCCGGGCCGCGCTCGGCGAGAAGAAGATCAACTACGTGGGCGTCTCGTACGGCACGTATCTGGGCGCGGTGTACACCCAGATGTTCCCGCACCGTTCGGACCGCATCGTGCTCGACAGCGCGGTGGACCCGAACAGCGCGTGGCGGGGCGTGGTGCGGGCCTGGGCGACGGGCGCGGAGCCCGCGTACGACCGCTGGACGCGCTGGACGGCCGAGCGCCACGCCGAGTACGGCCTGGGGGCGACGCCGGAGGCGGTCGACAAGGGATTCTGGGACCTGGTGGCGCAGGCGGACCGCCAGCCCATCAAGGTCGGCGAGGACCTCCTGGACGGCGCCGCGGTCCGCGAGGCCATGCGGCCGGTCTTCTTCTACCGCGCCGAAGGCGCCAAGATCCTGGTCCAGTTGAAGAAGGCGGCGGCGGGGGAGCCGATCGAGGTGCCGCCGCCGTACGTGGTCCAGGACAACGAGATGTCGCTCTTCAACACGATCGTCTGCGGCGACGCGACCTGGCCGCGCGACCCCGCCACCTACCGCCGCGACGCGGTCCGCGACGCCGCGCGCTTCCCCATCTACGGCGACTTCACCGCCAACATCACGCCGTGCGCGTTCTGGGACGCCCCCGTCGAGCCGGCGACGAAGGTCAACAACCGCGTCGGCGCGCTGATAGTCCAGGCCGAGTGGGACTCCCAGACCCCGTTGGCGCAGGCGCAGGCCATGCATCGCGGGATGAAGGGCTCCCGCCTGGTCACCGTCGACGAGGGCGAGACGCACGGCGTGTACCGCATGGGCGTGAGCGACTGCGCGGACGCGGTGACGACGGCGTATCTGACGACGGGCAAGCTCCCGACGAAGAACGTGACGTGCGCGGCGGACCCGACCCCGCCGCAGTCGGCGCAGCAGCCGGAGGTGACTGACCAGCGGAACCGACTCCCGCTCCAGGCGCGCTCCTGACGACCGCCACGCGACTGCCGCGAGTGCCCTGGGCGCCCGGGTAGCGGCGGGCGCGGGCGGACCGGCCGGCAGGCCCCCGCCCGCCCCGTCACCCGGCGGGCGGACCGGCCGCTGACCGGGACCGTGCGGCGCACGCGAAGAGGTACGGGCTCGGCGGGTTGCACCCGTCCAACCTGCGGGGGACACCCCCGACGGGGAACCGGCGGGTGCGCTCGCCCGAGGGCTGGGGCAGTGAGGGGCCGGGGGACGGCTGACGAACGGCGGTGGAAATGCGGATGCGGGGGCCAGTCCGCTCGCGCAGACTCGATGGCATGGGCAACAACATTGAACGCATCAACCCCGACCAACTCCACTCCACCCCCGGCTACCACCACATCACCGTCGTCGAGGCTGGCCGTACCGCCTACCTCTCGGGGCAGTGCCCCCTCGACACCTCCGGCGAAGTCGTCGCCAAGGGCGACCTCGACGGCCAGATCGACCGGGTCGCGGCCAATGCGCTGACCGCCCTGAAGGCGGTGGGCGCGGGCCCGGAGCACGTGGTGCGTTCGGTGATCTACGTGGTGAGCAGCGACGAGGTGGTGCTGGCGAAGGCGTGGGACCGGTTGAACGAGTCCGTCATCGCGCCCGCCTTCTCCACCGCGAGCACCCTCCTCGGGGTGGCCCAACTCGGCTACCCCGGACAGCTGATCGAGGTCGACCTCACCGCTGCGCTGCCCGAATGACCCAGGTCGAGCGACGTTCGTTGACTGAAGTGTCAACCAACGGCTGACGCGGGACCTCTCCGAAATGGGAGATCGTCGACCTCGACGGGGGAACAACGGGGGAACCCACGGGGGACCGAAACGGGGGCCCGCGGGGGAACAACGGGGGAGACAACGGAGAGGCCGCATGGAAACACGGGTGGCAGCGGGCTGGAAGGTGATCGGCGTACTCGGCGGGGCATGGGGATGCTGCGACGGAGACGCCATGGGGAGCGAGCACCTGCTCGCCGGGATCACCGACACCAAGGGGGAAGCCCGCGCGGCACTCGCGGCCGAATCCGTGACCAAGGCGTCCGTCCTGGCCGTACTCCGCGACCGGGAGGGCAGGGCGGACGCCTGGAGCGGTGACGACGGCGCCGGGGACAGCATCTCGTCGGCCGACGTCCTGGGGGAGGACGGCGACCGCCGACGGATGCTGACCGGCGCCGCGCACCGCGCCTTCGAGCACGCGATGGGGGAGGCCCGGCGGCGCAAGGGGGCGGACAAGAGCACTGGTTCGGGTTCACGGGCGGGTTCGGGTTCGGGGAAGCTCACGCCCGAGGACCTGTTGCGGGGGCTGCTGGCGGACGGCGACAACCGGTGCGCCGAAGTGCTGGCGCTGTGCGGTACGACGGGGGACGCCGTACTGGCCAGGCTCGACGCCGGAGCCGCGGGCACGGTCGACGGCGACGACCTCCCGGCCGGGCTCGACCCCCGGCTGCGGCCGACCCGGGACGCGCTGCTCGGGCGCAGCCGCTACCCCATGCCGTTCTGGCTGCGCTGGCTCACCGGCGGGGTGAACTGGGCTGCCCGGCCCACCGCCTGGATCAGGCTGGAGACGGAGTCCCAGGCCCGGCTGCTCGGGCACGACCGCGCCGGCACCGAGCACGTCCTGCTGGCGGTGCTCGCCACCCACGAGGTGGCCCGCGCCCATCCGCACATGCTGGCGGAGGGCGCCCAGGAGCCGGACGACCGCTACCTCGGGGGAGAGCGGCTGGCGGCCCTCGGCGTCGACTACGCCGCGGCCCGCCGGGCGTTGGCGGCCGATGACGTGCTGGGCGGTGACGTCCGACCCGCCGACTCGTACGTCGACGCGGCGGACGACGACCGGGGCACGGGCCCCCTGGTGGAGTCCCTCCTCCAGGAAGGGACACGCGCGCTGCGCCTCGTCCAACGGATGCAGGGCGCGGGTTCCCCGTAAGGCGGCCACGGACGCCGCCTGCCGAGCGACCGTGAACACGTGCCCGTGAACACGTGCCCGTGAACACGAGGCGGAACTTCGGGACCGCGGGCAGGTACGCCATGAGAAGCAGCTCGACCGGTTGCCCGCCAAGGCGCCGGTCCGAGTGGTCCCGTCGGTGTGCGCGAGGTGACCGACCGCTCCGGTCCCCCGCGCGGGGAAGCCCACTGACGAGGGCAGCCGACGGCCGTCGGGTCGCGCGCACGTCGGGCGCGCGGCGCGACGGCCGACGCGCTTGCGGAGTTTCGCGCCGCGCCGCGCTGCCGATGAATCCTCTGCCGCAGCCGCACGGGCGGGACACGGACGGGACAGGGAGCCACGCCTCATGACCACCGCACAGCAGCAGTTGTTCATCGACGGCGCGTACGCCGCCGGCGCCGGCGCCGGCGCCGAGCCGATCGCCGTACGCAGCCCCGCCACCGGGGAGCACGTCGGCTCCTTCCCGCGCCCCACCGCCGCCGACCTCGACACCGCCGTGGCCGCCGCCCACCGTGCCCAGCGCGACTGGGCTGCGGTGAACGTGTGGGACCGGGCCGCGGCCTCTCGTCGCATAGCCGACGAACTGGATGCCCGGCGCGACGCGTTGGCCCGCCTCCAGACCCTGGAGCAGGGCAAGCCGCTCGCCGAGTCCGTCGCGGACGTCACCGAGGCCGCGCAGCTCTTCCGGCTGCACGCGGAGGACGCCGTCCGGTTGAACGGCGAGACGCTGCTCTCCCGCGACAGCACCAAGCGGATGTTCACCTTCCACCGGCCCGTGGGCACCTGGGGCGTCATCACCCCCTGGAACTTCCCGCTGTTGATGTTCGCGGAGTTCGCCGCGCCCGGCCTGGCGACCGGCAACGCGCTCGTCGTCAAACCGCCGGAGAACACCCCGCTGACCGTCCTCGCCGCGATGGAGGCGGTGGTCGCGGCCGGGTTGCCGGCCGGCCTGGTGAACGTCCTCCCCGGCGACGGAGCCTTCGGGGACGCCCTCGTACGCCACCGGGGCATCCACGCCGTCGGCTTCATCGGCTCCTCCGCGACGGGCGCGAAGATCACCGCGGCGGCCGGTCTGAAGCGCTCCCTGATGGAGTGCTCCGGCAACGGTCCGCTCGTCGTGCTCGCCGACGCGGACGTGGCCGCGGCGGCGCGGGCCGCGGTGGACGGTGCGTACCCCTGCGCCGGCCAGGTGTGCTGCGCCACCGAACGGGTCGTCGTCCACGCCGACGTGCACGACGCGTTCGTGGCGGCGGTGCTGCGGGAGTCCGAACGCGTCGTCCTCGGCGACCCGTTCGACCCCGCGACCGTGCTCGGCCCGCTCAACAACGAGGGCGTGGCGGCGAAGATGGACCGGCACCTGGCGGACGCGCGGGGGCGCGGGGCGCGCGTCCTGCGCGGCGGCGGGCGGCGCGCCGGCATGCCGACGGAGCTGTACTACGAGTTCACCGTCGTCGACGCCGTCCCCGAGGGCAGCCTGCTCGCCAAGGAGGAGTCCTTCGGGCCCGTCGTCCCGATCCTCACCGGCCGCGACGAGGACGACCTGCTGCGGATCGCCAACGACGACGCCCTCGGCCTCCAGGGCGCGGTCTTCACCACCAGCATGAAGTCCGCGTTCCGCTTCGTCGAGGAGCTTCAGGTCGGGCAGGTGATCGTGAACGAGACGAACAACTGGTGGGACATCAACATGCCGTTCGGCGGTGCCGGGGGACGCGGCACGGGCTGGGGCCGCATCGGCGGCAAGTGGACCCTGCTCGACATGACGGACACCAGGACGGGCGTCATCAGCCTGTGAGCGCCGGGGGGCCGGGGGTCGGGTCGGGTGCCTCGGCCCGGTCCGGCCCGCCGTACCGCGCCAGTTGCTCCGCGGTGAACCCGAACCAGTACGTGGCGGCGAAGCCCACCGCGTACCCGACGAACAGCCCGCCCGAGTAGACGGCGAGCGTCGTCAACGGCCCGTGGTCGCCGCGCAGCAGCGGGAACAGCGCCCAGCCGGACGGGCCGATCGCGGTCGAGCCGACGCGGTCGCCGAGCATCGAGAACAGCCCGACGAAGCCGCCGCCGAACGCGCCCCCGAAGCACGCCGTCACGAACGGCCGCCCCAGCGGCAGGGTGACCCCGTAGATCAGCGGCTCGCCGACGCCGAGCAGCCCGGCCGGCAGCGCGGAGCGGATCGTGGCGCGCACGTCGACGTGGCGCCGCAGCCGCGCGTACACGGCCACCGCCGCGCCGACCTGCCCCGCGCCCGCCATCGCCAGGATCGGCAGCAGCACGGTCGCGCCCTGCTGCTCGATGAGCGTGGCGTGGATCGGGATCAGCGCCTGGTGCAGCCCCACCATCACCAGCGGCAGGAACAGCCCGCCGAGTACGAAGCCGGCCGCGGCCCCGCCGTAGTCGAGGAGCGCGGTCGCGGCGGTGCCGATCGCGGTGGCGGCCTCGCCGGCGACGTACATCAGCCCGTAGACGGTGACGAGGCCGGCGACGAGCACCGTGACGGCGGGCGTGAGCAGCACGTCGAGCGCGCCCGGCACCCGCCCGCGGCACCAGCGCTCCACGCCCACCGCGAGCAGCGCGGCCCCGAGCGCGCCGAGCACCCCGCCCTGGCCCGGGGCCACGGCCTGCCCGAACGCCTCGACCTTCGCCACGCCGGGGAAGACGACGACGGCGGCGACGGCGCCCCCGATGACGGGGGTGCCGCCGAACTCCTTCGCGGTGTTGTAGCCGACGAACACGGCGATCAGCGCCATGAAGCCGCCGGAGACGGCGGCGAGGGCGGGGGTGAGGCCGGGCAGGATCCGGAAGTTGACGAGCAGTCCGCTGAGACCGGCGACGATGCCGCAGCCGATGAGAGCGGGGATGAGGGGCACGAAGACGTTGCCGATGCGGCGCAGGACGGCCCTGGCGGGCTGAGCGGGCTTCGCGGATTCCGCGGGTTCCGCGGGCGGGCCGTCCTGAGGCGTTGCGAGGAGGGCCTCGAACGCCTCGGTCACCGGCGCGACCGCGGCCGGCCCCAGCACGATCTGGTACGACGTCCCGTCCTCGACGACCCCGAGGACGCCGGGCAGCGCGGTGATCGCGTCGTGCTGCACGGGCCCGCGGTCCCGCAGCGTGAGGCGCAGCCGGGTCATGCAATGCGCCACGGAAAGGACGTTGCCGGCGCCACCGAGGTGTTCGAGCAGGGTGCGCGCGCGTGCGCCGGGGCCGGCGGGGTCCTGTTGCTGTACGCCCATGCGCGGATGTGTATCCGCGCGCCCCGTCCGTTTCCCACGCCGGGTCCGCCCCTCAGCCAACCGGCGCAGCGGCTTCCCCTGCGGGGGGCGGCTTCCCCTGCGGGGTGCTTGCGAGTCGGACATCCGCGCCGTTTCCCTGTGGGTGCGTTGGTCTCCGCGGCCCGGCGGTGGGCTTGTCGCGCAGTTCCGCCCCCTGTGCCCTGCGGGCATGGGGGGACCCCCAGCGCCCCTGTTGCGCTTCCCCCGTCGTAAGTCTGCGGGACACGGACGGGGTTTTAGGGGCGCGGGGAACTGCGCGACAAGCCCCCCACCGGGCCGCGGGCAAACGACTACCGCCGGCAAACCAGGGGCGCTGGGGTCCCCCCACGCCCGCAGGGCACAGGGGGCGGAGCTGCGCGAGCAACCGACCACCGGGTCGCGGGGACCAACGTACCCACGGGGAAACGGCGGGAAGGTCCAGGTGGGCTGGGGCCCGCGGCCCGTGGGAAGCGGGGCGGGTCAGTCCGCTGCCTTGAGCGCCGCGCGCAAGTGACCGTTCGCGTCGGTCAGAAGGCGGATCGCCGTCGCCGCGTCCACCTCCGCCAGGATCGTGAGGATCGCCGGCTTCACCTCGCCCTCCGTCGCCTTCAGCGCCGCCTCCACCTCCCCCTCGCTCGCGCCCGTCGCGTACGCGACGATCCGGTGCGAGCGGGCCCGCAGCTTCTCGTTCGAGGCGCGCAGGTCGACCATCAGGTTCCCGTACGTCTTGCCGAGGCGGATCATCGTGATCGTCGAGATCATGTTGAGGACCAGCTTCTGCGCGGTGCCCGCCTTCAGCCGGGTCGAGCCGCTCAGCAGCTCGGCGCCGACGACGACCTCGACGCCGTGGTCCGCCGCCGCGGCGAGCGGGCTGTTCTCGTTGCAGGACAGGCCGACGGTGAGGGCGCCCCGGCTCCGGGCGTAGCGGACCGCGCCGACGGCGTAGGGCGTACGGCCGGACGCGGAGACGCCGACGACGGTGTCGTCCGCGCCCACCCCCAGCCCCGCCAGATCGGCCGCGGCCAGCTCCGCGCTGTCCTCCGCCCCCTCCACCGCGTTGACGAACGCCGAAGGGCCGCCCGCGATGAGCCCCACCACCTGCGCCGGATCGGTGTTGAAGGTGGGCGGACACTCGCTGGCGTCCAGGACGCCTAGCCGGCCCGCCGTGCCCGCGCCCGCATAGATCAGCCGGCCGCCGCGCGCCATCCGCTCCGCGGCGGCGTCGATCGCGGCGGCGATCGTCGGCAGGTGTCGGGCGACCGCGCCGGGCACGGCGTGGTCCTCGGCGCTCATGAGACGGGCGATGTCGAGCGTCGGCAGCCGGTCGACGTCCGCGAGGTCCGGCCGGAACGCCTCCGTGGTGAGCGTTTCGAGCTGGGCGCGGAGGTCCCCGTGGGCGGGCGAGGTGGAGGTCATGTGCTTCCTATCGGTCAAAACCGGCCTGAAGGTGTGTCTGCAGGATCAGGCGCGCCCTAACGGCTCGTGCCGCGGGCCGAGTGCCGGTGCGCCAGGGCCTCGTAGGACGCGGCGAGCGCCGGCGCCGCCGTCTCGTACGTCCGCTGGGCGACGCCGACGAACAGGCAGTCGACGACGAGGAGCTGGCCCGTGCGGGACGACATCGCCGCGGGGCGCAGCTCGCTCTCGCGGGCGGACGAGGTGGTCAGTACGTGGTCGGCGTACTGGGACACCGGGGCGTCCGGGCGGCCGGTGATCGCGACCGTGGTCGCGCCCCGCTCGAAGGCGGTGCGCAGCGGTTCGATGACGTCGCCGGTGGAGCCGGAGTGGGTGATGGCGATCGCGAGGTCGCCGGCGCGGAGTTGCACGGCGTTGGTGACGGCGAGGTGCGGATCGGCGTGGGCGTGCGCGATCAGGCCGATGCGGAGCAGCTTCTGCGCCAGGTCCATGCCGACCAGGGAGGACGCCCCGACGCCGTAGATGTCGATGCGCCGGGCGGTCGCGGCGGCGACGACCGCGGCGGAGAGCTGCGCGGTGTCCAGGCCGGCGGCGGTGTCGGCGAGGGTCTGCTGTTCGTCGTAGGCGAGTTTGGCGACCACGTCCGAGATGGGGTCGTCGACGGCGATGTCCGCGGTGACGCTGGGCGCCCGGCCGGACTGCTGGTGCGCGGCGAGTCCGGCGAGGGCGAGTCGCAGGTCGCGGTAGCCCGGGTAGCCGAGGAGGCGTGCGGTGCGCACCACGGTCGCCTCGCTGGTGCCGGTGCGTTCGGCGAGCCCGGTGACCGTCAGCGCGGCGCAGCCCGCGGGGTCGTCCGCGACGGCCTCGGCGACCCGCTGCATGGAGCGGGTCATGGACGGGGTGAGCGTCCTGACCTTGGCGGCGAGGGCGGCGGGGGCGGGCGGAGTGTCGCTGGCGGCGGTCCCCTTGTTGAAAATTTCCTTCACTGGGTTAGCCATGGTATGAAAGCTATTTTCGTACCACGGTGCAGGTCAAGACCCCCTTGGTATGGATCGGGCAAGGCGTGTTCGGAACGCGCCCGAGTGGATCTGCCCGGGACGCGGGTGCGGGTGCCTGCATCGGCGCCCGTAAGGACGTCGCCACGGGTCCGTGCGGGACAATGGCGGCATGACTCCAGCAGCCCCCTCAGGACCGGACGCCGAGCAGGCCCTGCACACCGCCCGCGCCCTGATCCTGGCCGATCTCGCGGCGCGCGACGTGGCGGACGCCGAGGTGGTCTCGCTGGTGGAGGAGTCGGTGACGCACCGCCGCTGGTGGATCGAGCAGTGGGCGGAGGGCGCGGCGTACGTCACCGGGCTCGTCGCCCAGGACGTCCAGGACGCCCTGCTGGAACGGCACGGCCGTTGGCCCCTGTGCCCGGTCTGCGACACGGGCGACCCGCACGCCCTCGCCGTCGAGCCGGAGCTGGGCGCGGATCCGCACTGGGTGTGCGAGCAGGCGGGCGTGGTCGTGGCCCGCGTCGGCTCGCTGGGCGACGCCGCGGGCGTCGACGGAGGCGCGAACGGAGGCGCGAACGGGAGCGCCGGCGCCGGATGACCGTCTACATCGACCCGCCGGACTGGCCCGGCCACGGCCTGCTCTGGTCCCACCTCGTCAGCGACGTCTCGTACGAGGAACTGCACGCCTTCGCCGCGTCCATCGGCTGCCCGCGCCGGGCCTTCGAACGCGACCACTACGACGTCCCGGCGCACCGCTACGCCGCCGCGGTCGCGGCTGGCGCGGTGCAGGTGCCGAGCCGCGAGGTGGTCAGGATCCTGACGGCGACGGGCCTGCGCCGACGCAAGACGCGCCCCGCGCCCTAGCCGCGCCCCGTCCCTTGGACGCGCCCGGTCCCTTAGACGTGCTCCGCGGCCGGCCGGGGTGCGGCGGCCGGCTTCGTGGACGACGTCACCACGCGCGTCGCGCCGGGCAGCCGCATCGAGAGCGCGACCAGCGCCACCGCGACGACCAGCATCGCCGCGCCCGCCCAGGCCGTGGCGCCGTAGCCGAAGTCCGCGTCGATGACGACGCCGCCGAGCGCGGGACCGCCGGTGTTGCCCAGGTTGAACGCGGAGGTGGCGGTGGCGCCCGCCAGCGTCGGGGCCGCGCCCGCGACGTTGAAGATGCGGGCGTTGAGCGCCGGGCCGGTGTAGAACGCGGACACCCCGAGCAGGAACGCGACGGTGACCACCACGGCCGGCACGGTGTCGAAGAGCGCCAGCACCGTCAGGAAGACCGTGGACGCCGCGATGCCGCTGAGCAGCACCCCGAACATGTGCGCGTCCGCGATCCGGCCGCCGATCGCCGTACCGATCAGGGCACCGAGGCCGAACAGCGCCAGCACCCACGGCACCCAGCTCTCCGCGATGCCGGCGGAGTCCGTGATCAGCGGTGCGAGGTAGGAGAAGGCGCAGAACACGCCGCCGCCGGCGAGCGCGGTGGCGGCCACCGCGAGCCACACGTGCCGGTCGCGGTAGATCGACAGCTCGCGCTTCAGCTCCGGCCGCTGGGCGGGCGGCGGGATGCGGGGGACCAGCGTCACCACGCCGACCAGCGCGACGGCGGAGGCGAGGGCGACGGCCCAGAACGCCGCGCGCCACCCCCAGTGATCACCGAGGAAGGCGCCCGCGGGGACGCCGAGGACGTTCGCGATCGACAGCCCGCCGAGCATCACGGCCATGGCCCGCGCCCGCGAGTTCACCGGCACCATCGCGATCGACACCGCGGCGCCGAGCGCCCAGAACCCGGCGCACGCGAGGGCGCTGACCACGCGTGACGCGAACAGCACCTCGTACGTGGGCGCGAGCGCCCCCGCGACCTGGCCGACGCCGAAGACCGAGATCAGGGCGATCAGAGTCGCCTTGCGCGGCAACCGGAGCGTCGCGACGGCGAGCACCGGCGCGCCGACGACCATCCCGATCGCGAACGCGGATATCAGCAGGCCCGCCTGGGGTATGGACACGCCCATGTCGTCCGCGATGGGCGGCAGCAGCCCGGAGAGCATGAACTCGCTGGTGCCGAGGGCGAAGACGGAGAGTCCGAGGATGTAGACGGCGAGGGGCATGTGGGTGGGGTTGGCGGGCGGCGCGGATTCGGGCATGACAGTCCCAACGGCGCGGGCCCTTCCCCACATTCCCGCGGCTTCCCCTGCGGGGTGCTTGCGCGTGGGACATCCGCGCCGTTTCCCTGCGGAGCGTTGGTCTCTGCGGCTGCATTGTGGTTGTTCACGCAGTTCCGCCCCCTATGCCCAGAGGGCATGGGGGACCCCCAGCGCCCCTGGTTTGCCAGCGGTAGTCGTTTACCTGCGGCCCGGTGGTGGGCTTGTCGCGCAGTTCCCCGCGCCCCTGATGTGCTGACCCCCGCCGTATGTCTGCGGGTCACGGACGGGGTTTTAGGGGCGCGGGGAACTGCGCGAACAGCCCACCACCGGGGTGCGGAGACCAATGTTCCCGCAGGGGAACGGCGCGGATGTCAGGGGCGCGGGGAACTGCGCGAACAGCCCACCACCGGGCCGCGGAGACCAACGCTCCCGCAGGGAAACGGCGCGGATGTCCCAGGCGCAAGGAACTGCGCGGGCAACTCACCACCGACCCGCGGAGACCAACGCACCCGCAGGGAAACACGTCCCAGGGGTCAAGGCGCGTTCGTCGTCAAGCGGGTGAGTTCGGACGTCAGGTTGGCGCGGGCCGGGGCCTCCCACTCGCGGGTGCCGTAGGGCGTGTGGAACAGGCGGTCCAGGGACAGCAGGTGTCGCAGCACTTCGGCGCGGCCGTGGCGGAACGCGGCAGGAGGGACGAAGCCGTACTCCTCCCGGACCGCCGCCGCATACGCGGCGTACGCGTCCGGCGGAGACGCCAGCACTGCCAGGTCCGCATCGCACAGCACCGCCCCGTTCGCGTCGTCGGGCGACGGCGCGTGCGTCACCGTCAGCCGCACCAGGCGGGCCACCTCCGTCACCGCGTCCGCCGTCAGCCCCGCCTCGGTCAGGGCCCGTTCCGCCAGCCGGGCCGAGCGCTCCTCGTTCTCGGAGCGCTCGGGGTCGTACACCGCGTCGTGGAACCACGCGGCGAGGCGGACCAAGTCGGGCGCGTCGGCGTACCCGGCGAGGGCGTCGACGTGCGTCAGGACCGCCGCGAGGTGCGCGGTCGTGTGGTAGCGGCGCTGCGGCTCCGCCCAGCGGGCCAGCAGGTTCGCCGCGTACGGCAGCGGATCGGGTCCGGGCGCCGTCGCGCCGCGCGCCGCGACGAGGGTGCGCACCCAGCGGGCCCGCAGGTCTTCGATCACGTCCATGCCGGGACGGTACGACCCCGAACCCCGTCCGTACCAGGGCTGGAGGCGCGGGCGCACTTTGAGGTTGGGTGGAGGCATGGACTCCGTACGCGACCCCGAACTGCCCGGCCTCCTCCTCCGTACCGAGCGGGACGCCCTGATCCCCCTGCTGCGTTCCAAGCCCGACGAGGACTTCGAGATCCGGACGTGTTGTCCCGGCTGGACGGTGCGCCACGTCATCGCCCACTGCGCCACCGCGCTCCAGCGCGTGGTGGAGCAGCGCTACGAGAAGGGCGTGTTCACGCCGGAGGCGAACGAGCGCGACATCGCCGGGGTCGCGGACCTGTCGCACCAGCAGGTCGTGGACGCGTTGGAGCGCGGGATGACCGAGGCCGGGCCGCCCATCGCCGCGGCCGGACACGGCAAGCTCGACGCGGTCGCGCTCGGCGAGTGGGTGCACGCCGGTGATCTGCGGGAGGCGCTGGGCGAGCCGGCGGCGTACGAGGGCGCCGGGCTGCCGTACGCGCTGCGGCTGCTCGCCTCGCTGACCCGGGCCCGGCGCACACAGCCGCTGCTGGCCCGGCTGGCGGGGCACGACTCCCCGCTCGTACTGGGCGCCGACAGCCCCGAGCCCGCGACGTACACCGGTTCGGCGACCACCCTCATCCGGCTGATCTCCGGCCGACCGCTGACCGGGACCCGGTACGAGCTGACGGGGGCGACCGAGGCCGATCTGATCGTCTTCACCTGAGCAGACGGACCCGGGCAGACGGACCCGAGCAGCTCCGGGCAAACGGACCCGAGCAGGCAAATGGGCCCTTGTGCCCGTTCTGTCCTTTGGGGGGACACTGGAAGGCGAGACACCGACGGGTGCCACCTCACACGGAGGCAGACATGCTCGGAATCATCTTCTTCGGACTCGTCCTGGTGGCCTTGTTGTGCGCCGCCATGTGGTGGGACGGCCGCCGTCGTGCCGCCCTGGTAACGCCCCGCCCCGAGGAGCAGCCGCACAAGCCCGACCACCCCGCCCACGTGGAGGAGGTCCGCGAGGCGGACGAGGACGCGTTCCCGCACGACGGCGAACGCCTGCTCCCGTACAACATGCACCCCCACAGCAGTCACAGCACCGGCAAGGGCCGCGAGGACCGGCCCAAGCACGGGCCGAACGCCCACAGCGGGTCCTTCGGCAGCGGCGGTCTCGGCGGCTGACCCCACGGTTCGCAGTGAGACGCCGTATGACGTAGCAAGGCGCCGTACGACGAAGCAGGACGCCGCACGACGCCGCAAGACGCAGAACGCGGAGGGGCCCGGACGCTTCAAGCGCCCGGGCCCCTCCTCCTACCCCCTTACCCAGGGTGGTCTTCTGCTGCCCTACCGTCCGCTCACCGCGCGGCCTTGAAGCCCCGCAGCCGCAGGCTGTTCCCGACCACGAAGACCGACGAGAACGCCATCGCCGCACCCGCGATCATCGGGCTGAGCAGGCCCATCGCGGCCAGCGGCAGCGCGCCCACGTTGTAGGCGAAGGCCCAGAACAGGTTGGTCCGGATGGTGCCGAGCGTCCGCCGCGCCAGCCGGATCGCGTCCGCCGCCGCCCGCAGGTCGCCCCGCACCAGGGTCAGGTCGCTGGCCTCGATCGCCGCGTCCGTGCCGGTGCCCATCGCCAGCCCCAGATCGGCCTGGGCGAGCGCCGCCGCGTCGTTCACGCCGTCGCCGACCATGGCCACGCTGCGGCCCTCGGCCTGGAGGCGCTTGACGACGTCGACCTTGTCCTCCGGCATGACCTCGGCGATCACCTCGTCGATGCCGACTTCCTTGGCCACCGCCTTCGCCACGGCCTCGTTGTCACCGGTGAGCAGGATCGGGGTGAGCCCCAGCCCGCGGAGCCGGGTGATCGCCTCGGCGCTGGTCTCCTTCACCGCGTCGGCGACCTCCAGGACCGCACGGGCCTCGCCGTCCCAGGCGACCGCGATGGCCGTACGACCCGCGGCCTCCGCCGCGTCCTTCGCCGCCTTCAGCTCCTCGGAGAGCCGGATCTCCCACTCCGCGAGCAGCTTCTCGCGACCGACGAGGACCGCGTGGCCCTCCACGATGCCCTGGACGCCGAGTCCGGGGATGTTGGCGAAGTCCTCCAGGGCGGGGAGCGCGCCGACCTTCTCGACCGCGCCGGTGGCGACGGCCTGGGCGATCGGGTGCTCGGAGGCGTTCTCCAGGGAGCCCGCCAGTCGCAGCACCTCGTCCTCGTCGGTCGAGGCGGCGACGTGCACGCCGAGCAGGGTCATCTTGCCGGTGGTGACGGTGCCGGTCTTGTCGAGGACGACGGTGTCGACCTTGCGGGTGGTCTCCAGGACCTCGGGGCCCTTGATCAGGATGCCGAGCTGGGCGCCGCGCCCCGTACCGACCATGAGCGCGGTCGGCGTGGCGAGCCCGAGGGCGCACGGGCAGGCGATGATCAGCACGGCCACCGCCGCCGTGAAGGCCGCGGCCCAGCCCTCGCCGAGCGCCAGCCAGGTGATCAGGGTGCCGATGGCGAGCAGGATCACGATCGGGACGAAGACGCCGGAGATCTTGTCGGCCAGCCGCTGGGCCGCCGCCTTGCCGTTCTGCGCGTCCTCGACGAGCTGTGCCATCCGGGCGAGCTGGGTGTCGGAGCCGACCCGGGTGGCCTTCACGACCAGCCGGCCGCCCGCGTTCAGGGTGGCGCCGGTGACGCCGTCGCCGGGGCCGACCTCGACGGGCACGGACTCGCCGGTGAGCATCGAGGCGTCCACGGCGGACGAGCCCTCGACCACGACGCCGTCAGTGGCGATCTTCTCACCGGGGCGGACCAGGAACGTGTCGTCGACCTTCAGTTCGGCGGTCGGTACGCGGACCTCCTCGCCGTCCCGCAGGACGGTGACCTCCTTGGCGCCCAGGTGCATCAGGGCGCGCAGCGCCGCACCGGCCTTGCGCTTGGAGCGGGCCTCGAAGTAGCGCCCGGCCAGGATGAAGGCGGTGACGCCGGCCGCGGCCTCCAGGTAGATGTTGGACGAGCCGTCGCTGCGCTCGATCGTCAGCTCGAAGGGGTGGGTCATGCCGGGCATTCCGGCGTGGCCCCAGAAGAGTGCGTAGATGGACCACAGGAACGCGGCGATGGTGCCGACCGAGATCAGGGTGTCCATGGTGGCCGCGCCGTGCCGGGCGTTCTTCCAGGCGGCCCGGTGGAAGGGCCAGCCCGCGTAGACGACGACGGGGGCGGCGAGGGTGAGCGAGAGCCACTGCCAGTACTGGAACTGGAGCGCCGGGATCATCGCCATCGCGATGACCGGGACGGCGAGCACGAGCGCGGTGATCAGCCGCTCGCGCAGCGTCTTCAGTTCGGCGTCGTCCTCTTCCCCGCCTTCGGCGTCGGCCGCGTCGGCACCGGATCCGGACGACGTGGCCGAGGCGTCCTGCTTGGGCTTCGGCGGGGCGGCCGTGTAACCGGTGGCCTCGACGGTGCCGATCAGGTCCTTGACGCTGACGTCCTCGCTGAAGGTGACCTTCGCCTTTTCGGTGGCGTAGTTGACGGTCGCCTCGACGCCCTCCATGCGGTTGAGCTTCTTCTCGATGCGGGCCGCGCAGGAGGCGCACGTCATGCCGCCGATCGCGAGTTCCACCTCTTGGTGGGTGGCCGTGTGCGCCATGGTTCCTCCCTGCTCAGCGTGTCATACCCCTAGAGGGTATCCCTTCCGAGATCTATGTATACCCCCCCTGGGTATAAAACGCAAGGCTGGATCCCTTCCCGGGGCCGCAGTTTCCACGCCACTCTCACCGGCCCGCTGATGCATCCGGGCGGTCCGCGGACTAGGCTGAGATCAATGGACTAGACCTCTCAGGCCGGACCCGGCCTAGGGCCTAGCCGAAGCCGTCACCGGGTCGCAGCCGTCTCTCCAGGAGGAATGGGTACACATGAGTAACCGTGCGCTTCTGGAGGTGATCGCCCTGGACGCCGAGGACGCGATCGCGGCCCAGGCGGGAGGGGCGGACCGGCTGGAGCTGGTCACGGACATGGCCGCGGACGGGCTGACCCCGTCCCGGGAGACCTTCGCGGCCATCCGCGCCGCCGTCGACATCCCCCTCAGAGTGATGCTGCGGCTCACCGACGGTTTTTCGGCGGGCACGCACGACGACGTGGAGGCGCTGGTGCGCGCCGCGGCCGGGCTGCGCGAGGAGGGCGCCGACGAGTTCGTCTTCGGCTTCCTCGACGACGAGGGGCATCCGGATCTGGTCACCGTCGAACGGCTGCTCGTGGTGATCTCCGGCTGCTCCTGGACCTTCCACCGGGCGATCGACAACGCCACCGACCGGGACGCGCTGCGCAAGCAGCTCGCGGACCTGCCGGGCCTCGACACGTATCTGACCGCGGGCGCGGCCGGCGGCGTCGACGACGGACTGCCCACCCTCCTCGCGGAGGCGGCGCGGCACAACGAACCGGGCTACGAGGCACGGCTGTTGGTCGGCGGCGGTCTGCGGCTGGAGCACCTGCCGGCGCTGCGCGCCGCCGGCCTCGACGGCTTCCACATCGGCGGCGCGGCCCGCCCGCACGGCTGGGCCGGGCCGGTGAGCGCGGACGCGGTGCGCGAGTGGCGCGCGGCGATCGACGCGTAGCGCGTACGACGCACCGAGCGGCGGAGAACGCGGACGGCCGCTCCCTCAGGGCGAGGGAGCGGCCGTCGTGTTGCGGTGTGACGAGCAGGGCGCGGGGTCAGCGCACGTCGACGTAGTCGCCCTGGGCGGTCGCCTCGCCCGAGGTGGCGTTGCCGAAGTACCGGAAGCGCCAGTAACCGTCATGGGACGCCTTCACCCCGGCCTGCACCACGCCGTTCTTGTCGACCTTGAGGCTCCAGGTGTGCACGCGGTACGTGTCCGAGCCGGCCGGGCGGAACTCCAGGGCCACGGTCTGGTTCGCGTGGGTCCCGTAGCCGAGGCTGTCGAAGTTCGCCCGGGTCAGCTTGCCCGTGATGGTGAGCAGCTTGTTCTTCGTCACCGGCTCCGGCGATGCGTTCACCGTCATCTTGGTCGCCCGCTTGATGTTCATCGTGGTGACGTGCCGCTCCACGGCCGTCGGCGAGCTGCCCTGGATGTTGGCGATGATCTTCCACTGACCGGCGTTGTGGTTGCCCAGGTGGACCTTCGGGTCGACCGTGAAGACCACCGTGCACTTCTTGGTGGTGTCCGGGCCGGTGCAGGTGGTCCTGCCGTTCACCCAGCCCGACGCCGTGGCGGAGCTGGCGCCGAAGTAGGCGTGCGTGCCGAGTCGCTTGACCCGGTTGGGGTCGGTGACGGTGAAGGTCACGGTGAAGCTCGCCGGCGCATTGGCCCCGACGATCAGGTGCTTGCCGCCGTTGGCGACCCCGCTGTGCACCTTCTGCGGGCCGTCGGGCGCCCCCTGCGCCTGAGCGGTGGGAACGGCGACGGAAGCCAGGGCGAGCGCACTGCCGAGTGCGGCGACGGACGTACGGAAACGCACGGTGATCCCCCCACGGGACGACGGCTCCCGGGCGCACGGGCGCGACCTTCGGGAGCGCTGCCAGGTTTCTTCGGATATGAGAAGAGAGCGCGGTTGCTGTGCAGTTGCTCACTCTCGTCCGTGGAGACGTCGAAGGTCCCATCGCGGTTTCACATCACCCGGAAATCCTTCCTGCGCTGTTTCTGGGGTGCGTAATAGCAGGTGGGAGGGGGTGCGGCACGGATTCGGCGGGGTGCCGCACCCCGTTGTCGTGGACGTGGACACGTTCTCAGCGCACGTCGACGAAGTCGGGCGTCGAGGCGGCGTACCGCACCCCTGGGGTCCCGTAGAAGTCGTAGCGGAACGAGCCGTCGCGGTACGCGCGCAGGGCGACCTTGACGTTGCCGCGGCGGTCGGTCGTCTTGGTGGCGAGGCGGACGTAGTAGGGCTCGTCGGTGCGGCGGAAGCCGAGGTGCAGTTGCTGGCCCCCGTACCCGACGTAGCGCCGGGTGTTCCAGTTGGAACGGGTCAGGGTGCCGTACGCGGTGATGAGGCTGCCGTTGTGCGCGGGCTCGGGCGTGGCGTTCACCGTGAGCCGGCTCGCGTGCTGGATGGTGGCGTGGGCGCCGATGCCCGACGCGGTGGTGCTGCCGGTGGCCGCGACCCGGATGCGCCAGGACCCGGCCGAGCCTTCGCGCAGGGTGCGCCCCGGGTCGGCGGTGAAGGTCGAAATGCAGGTCACGTCGTGGCGTTCGCCGCTGCACGTGGTCCTCGTGGCCGAGAGTCTGGCCCGGTCGTTGTGTGCGGACGCGGCGACGCGCCGCACGCCGGAGCCCGTGTCCGTGACCCGGTAGGTGGCGGTGAAGGTCTTCGCGCTGGTGCCGACGATCACGTGCGGATAGATGTAACTCGGGTGGATCTGCGTCTGCCCGGGCGCCGGCGCGGCCTGGGCGGGCGCGGTGCCGTGGGCGATCGAGGCCAGCGCCAGTGCGCCGCCGACGGCGGCCACGGTGGCGCGGGTGAGCTTTCGCATGGTGTTCCCCCTGGTCGGTGGGTGCGTGCCGGGGCCGGGCTCAGCGCCGTACGTCGACGTAGTCGCCGTGGCTGATGGCGATGTCGGTGGTGATGTCGCTGTTGTACGAGTAGCGGAAGAGGCGGTCGTCCTTCGCGGTGATCCGGGCCTTCAGGAAGCCCTTGCGGTCCGTCGTCGCCGTGCCGATCCGGGCGTAGTGCGGCCGGTCCGGCTCCCGTTCGGACAGCACGACCGGCACGCCCGCGTACCCGGTGTACGTGTTGGTGTCCCAGTTCGCGCGGGTGAAGCCGCCGTGGACGGTGATGGTCCGCCCCCGCTTCGCCGGCTCGGGCGTGGCGTTGATCGTCAGCTTGCTCGCGTGCTTGAGCACGAAACGGCTGGTGGTCCGCTGGACGTCCTCGGTGCCCGCGGCCCACACCTGGACGCCCCACTTGCCGGCGTGGACGTTGGCGAGCCGGCCGCGCGGGTCGAAGACGAACGTCGCGGTGCAGTGCTTCCTCGTGGCCGAACCCGTGCAGGTGGTCTTGGTGGGGTGCCACCACCGTTGCGCGTCGGCGGGCGACGTGCCCTGGAAGAGCCGGGCACCGAGCCGCTTGACGAGGAACGGGTCGGTGGCCCAGAACGTCACGGTGACGGTCTTCGGGGCGGTGGTGCCGACGACGAAGCGGCTGTCGTTCGCATAGCCGTCGACCGTCGTGGGCGGCGGCGGTACGGGCGAGGCGGCTGCCTGCGCCCCGGGGACGACGAGCGCGGTGAGGGCGAGCGTGGCGCCGACGGCGGACGTGGCGGTGCGGGTACGTAAGCGATTGCGCATGGATTCCCCCGGTTCGGGTGGAGTGCGAAGAGTGCCGTACGTGTCTGTCCAGACAGGGCGGCCGGGGGAATGGTTGTACGGTTCGGCGCGCCCGGGCCGACCGGTCGCGAACTGTGCGGTCCGTCGCGCTGCGAGGCGACCCTTGACCCGGGCGGCGGTGCTCCTCAGCCCAACTGGGCCGGCAGCGGCTGGTGGTGGAGGATCGTCATGCCGGACACGGCACGGGTCAGCGCCACGTACAGCCGGCGGAGCCCGGTGCGCTCGTCCGGTTCGCCCGCCACGATCGACGCCGGGTCGTCCAGCACCACGTGGTCGTACTCCAGGCCCTTCGCGAGGGACGCCGGCACCAGGGTGAGCCGGGCTTCGGCGGTGGTCTCCGTGCCCGGGGCGAGGTGCGGCAGCCCGGCGGCGGCCAGCGCCGCGGCGATCGCCGGCACCCGGGCGTCCGCCGCGATCAGCCCGATCGACCCCTCCTGCCGGAGCGCGGTGCGACAGGCCGCGACGACGGCCGCGTCGTCGGCGTCATCGCCGTCGACCGGGTGCACCGCCAGCGAACCGGGCGACTCCCGGACCGCGGAGACCGGCGTCAGACCGGGCGACATGTGGGGGAGCAGCCGCGAGGCGTACGCGATGACGTCCCGCGGCACCCGGAAGCCGTCCGTCAGCTCCTCCACCACGGCGTCCGGCTTGCCGAGGTGGGCCAGGGCCTCCGGCCAACTGGCCGTCGCCCACGGCGTCGTGCCCTGCGCCAGGTCGCCCAGCACCGTCGCCGACCCCGTCGAACAGCGCCGCCCCACCGCCCGGTACTGCATGGGGGAGAGGTCCTGCGCCTCGTCGAGCACCACGTGGCCCAGCGAGTGCGTGCGCTGCACCAGGTCCGTCACCTCGTCGATCAACACCGCGTCCGCGGCGGACCACTTCGCGGACCGCACGCTGCGCGCCGGCTTCTCCCACAGGACGCCGCGCTGCTCGTCGGCGGTGAGGAGCCCGTCGGCGTGGGCGGCGAGGAAGTCCGGGTCCGACAGCAGCCGCAGCACCAGCTTCGCCGGGTCCACCGGGGGCCAGATCGCCTTGACGGCCGCCTTCACCGCCGGGTTGCGGGCCACCGCGTCCTGCACCCGGTCGTCCGGGGCCTCGCCGGACTGCTCCATGCGGACCAGCACGGCGTGCGCGATCCGCTGCGGCAGGGCGTCGCGCGCGGCGCCGTACCGGATGTCCCGCGCCAGCAACTCGTCGACGATCTCCTGGAGTTCGTACGCGGGGATCCGCCAGCGGCGCGAGCCGCGGACCACGACCACCGGCTCGACGGGCGGCGTCACGTGCGAGCGCACGGCCCGCCGCAGCACCTCCGCCATGCGGGCGTCGCCCTTCACGACGGCCGCCGCGGCGCGGTCCGCCCCCCGCACCTCGACGTGCGCCACCAGGTCGTCGACGGTGGCCTGCTTGACCTCCAACTCGCCGAGCGCCGGCAGCACCTGCTCGATGTAGCGCAGGAAGGAACGGTTCGGCCCGATGACGAGGGTGCCGGTGCGGGCCAGCCGCTCCCGGTGCGCGTACAGCAGGAAGGCGACCCGGTGCAGGCCCACCGCGGTCTTCCCGGTGCCCGGGCCGCCCTGGACGCAGACCGTGCCGGACAGGCCGGAGCGGACGATCTCGTCCTGCTCGGGCTGGATGGTGGCCACGATGTCCCGCATGGGGCCCACGCGGGGGCGCTCGATCTCCGCCTGGAGCAGCTTGCTGGCGCGGGGGCCGTCGGACGTCGGGGCGTACGGGTCGGGGCCGGCGGCCAGTTGCTCGTCCTCGTACGCGGTGAGGTCGCCGCCCGTGTAGCCGAAGCGGCGGCGCAGCGCGACGCCCTGCGGGTCGGCGCGGGAGGCCCGGTAGAAGGGTTGGGAGACCGGGGCGCGCCAGTCCACCACCATCGGGTCGCCGACGGAGTCGTGCACGTGGCGGCGGCCGATGTAGAAGGCGTGGTCGCGGTGGTCGCCGTCGTCGTAGTCGAGGCGGCCGAAGAAGAGCGGGGTGTGCGCGAGGTCCGCCAGCTCCTTGATCCGCAGCTCGGTGCGCGCCTCCAGGGCCTGCTTGTTGACCCAGTTCGCCGTGACGTCGCCGATGTCCAGGGCCTCCACCTCCTCGCGCATCGTGCGCAGTGCGGCGCGGGAGGAGGTGAGGTGGGCGCGCTCGCGGGCGAGCGGATCGGCGGCGGTCGTGTCGGCGGTGGTTGGGGGGACGTGCGCGGGCACGGCGGGCCTCCGGCGGGGTGCGGTGGGAGTGGGGGTGGCTGGAGACCGCCGGTTTCCGTCCGGGCGGTGGCACTCCACGGAGGGAGGCGGGCAAGGCGGAGCAGTTTACTCATCGGCCCGGGCCGCGGCGAACGGGTTTTCGTGGGGAGGGTGGGGCGGGTGGAGTTGGTTGACCAACCTGAGTATGAGGTGGCTGGTGCGGGACAACGACTTCGGTAGGACGAGACGGGGTCCGGCCCTCCTCCGGAAGTGCCGTCCCCTAAGGGAAACCCTTATGCCTGGAGTCGTAGGAAGGTCGACTGGAGGTTACTCCGTGCGACCGATGTGCTGGGGGGCGGGGAAAAGCATCATAGAGATATGAGCACAGCGACTTTCACCCCAGCAGCAAAGGTCCCCGGCCCCCGGCACCACGGTGCCACGGCGACGGGCGCTCCGCACTCCGCGCACCACGTCGGCAATGCGGTGCGCGCGTTCAAGGTATTCGCGTCGACGATATTCTCCGTCGCGGTCCTCGGGGAGTACGCGGAGGAGGCGGGCGTCCGCCGCCGCTGACGTCGCCCCGTCGATTCTCCTGCGCCGACCGGCGCTGAGTACGCGTACTCAGCCGTACTGAGCGGTGGGCGCCTCGAAGTGAGCACCGTGAGTGAGCGCCCCGACGGAGGCGTCGCGCCGGGCCCGCGGCTTTGATGATCGACATGACGTCGCCGCAGCGCCCCGCCCCCGAAACACCAGTCGCCACCGACGCCTCTGAAGCACCCGAAGTCACCGAAGCCACCGAAGTTCTCCAAGCCTCCGCTGGCCCTTCCGCCTCTTCCACCGTGGTGTCCGCTGCACCCCCGGCGTCCGTACCGTCCGCGGCGCCCGCCCGGCTGATGGCCGGACTGGGCGTGCTCTTCCTCTTCGGCTCCCTCGTCCTGTGCGCCGCCATCAGCCTCACCAACGCCTACGAGGGCGACGGTGCGGCCGGCCCGATCGCCTCCGCGGCGTACTGGGGCCTGCTGATCGGCGGCATCGCCGGCGCGATCGCCCTGATCAGCCCGGTCGGGACGATGACGAACGCGGTGCGCGGCTGGATCGTCGCCGTCCAGTACGCACTGGTCTGCGCCGCGCCCGTCCTCGTGGTGATCGACGGCTGACGGCCGGGCGTCCCGCCCCGGGCGGGTGGCCCGGGGCGGACCGGTCAGTCCAGGCGGGTGGCCCGGGGCGGACCCGTCAGCCCTTGCCCGTCAGCGCAGCAGCTCGTCCGCGTCCATGATCCGGTAGGCGTAGCCCTGCTCCGCCAGGAAGCGCTGGCGGTGCGCCGCGAAGTCCTGGTCGATGGTGTCGCGGGCGACGACCGAGTAGAAGCGGGCCTCGTGCCCGTCCGCCTTCGGCCGCAGCACCCGCCCGAGCCGCTGCGCCTCCTCCTGGCGCGAGCCGAAGGTGCCCGAGACCTGGATGGCGACGGTCGCCTCCGGCAGGTCGATCGAGAAGTTCGCCACCTTCGACACCACCAGCACGGAGATCTCGCCCTGCCGGAAGGCGTCGAAGAGCTTCTCCCGCTGGGCGTTCGACGTCTCGCCCTTGATGACGGGGGCGTCCAGGTGCTCGCCCAGCTCGTCGAGCTGGTCGATGTACTGCCCGATGACCAGCGTCTGCTGCCCACGGTGCTTGGCCACCAGCGCTTCCGTCACCTTCCGCTTGGTCGCCGTGGTGGCGCAGAAGCGGTACTTCTCCTCCGTCTCGGCGGTGGCGTACGCCAGCCGCTCCGAGTCGGTCAGATTGACCCGCACCTCCACGCAGTCCGCCGGAGCGATGTACCCCTGCGCCTCGATCTCCTTCCAGGGGGCGTCGAAGCGCTTCGGCCCGATCAGCGAGAAGACGTCCGACTCCCGGCCGTCCTCCCGCACCAGGGTCGCCGTCAGCCCCAGCCGCCGCCGCGCCTGGAGGTCGGCGGTGAACTTGAACACGGGCGCCGGCAGCAGGTGCACCTCGTCGTAGACGATCAGCCCCCAGTCCCGGGAGTCGAACAGCTCCAGGTGCGGGTAGACGCCCTTCCGCTTGGTCGTCAGCACCTGGTAGGTGGCGATGGTGACCGGCCGGATCTCCTTCTTCGTCCCGCTGTACTCGCCGATCTCGTCCTCGGTCAGCGAGGTCCGCTTCACCAGCTCGTGCTTCCACTGCCGGGCCGAGACGGTGTTGGTCACCAGGATCAGCGTGGTCGCCTTCGCCTGCGCCATCGCGCCCGCGCCGACGAGCGTCTTGCCCGCGCCGCACGGCAGCACCACGACGCCGGAGCCGCCGTGCCAGAACCCTTCCACGGCCTGCTTCTGGTACGCCCGCAGCGCCCAGCCCGACTCGTCCAGCTCGATGGGGTGCGCCTCCCCGTCCACGTACCCCGCGTGGTCCTCGGCCGGCCAGCCCAGCTTCAGCAGCGTCTGCTTGATCTGCCCGCGCTCCGACGGGTGCACCGCCACCGTGTCCGCGTCGATCCGGGCCCCCACCAGCGGCTGGACCTTCTTCGAGCGCAGGATCTCCTCCAGCACCGGCCGGTCCGTGCTCGTCAGGACCAGCCCGTGCGTGGGGTGCTTGCTCAGCGTCAGACGCCCGTAACGCGCCATGGTCTCGGCTACGTCCACCAGCAGCGCGTGCGGCACCGGATAGCGGCTGTACTCCACCAGCGCGTCCACCACCTGCTCGGCGTCGTGCCCGGCGGCCCGGGCGTTCCACAGCCCCAGCGGCGTCACCCGATAGGTGTGGATGTGCTCCGGCGCCCGCTCCAGCTCGGCGAAGGGCGCGATGGCACGACGACAGGCGTCGGCCTGCTCGTGGTCGACCTCCAGCAGGAGGGTCTTGTCGCTCTGGACGATGAGGGGTCCGTTCACCTGGTGTGCGTCCTTCCAAGCAGCCACCCGGACGTGGGCAGTCAAACTTTCAGTGTGCCGCATCGGTGCTGAGGCGGGTAATGCACGGACGGCAGCGAGGTCGGGCTCGCGTCGACAACATGCATCACCACCAAGGGGTGAACGACCTAGAAGTTGCGGCTAGGGGCTTGTATCGTCAGATTTTGAGTAGGAGAGCCCTTAGACGACAGGTGTGAGTGCTTGAGGAGCTTGCCATGCTGCTGCGGTTCCAGGTGACCAACCATGCGTCCTTGCGCGATGAGCAGGAACTGTCCCTCATCGCCTCCGACCGCCACCCCGGACGAGCGGAACGTGAGCTCGCCAACGGTGATCATCGTGCCGTACCCGTTGCTGCGATCTACGGAACGAACGCTTCCGGCAAGTCCAATGTGATCGATGCGATCCGCTGGATGCGCCAGGCGGTGCTGTCCTCGTTCCGGCGCTGGGACCCGGCTGGCGGGGTTCCGCGCCGACCTTTCGCGCTCCGCAGGGACGTGAAGTCGTTGCCGACGTCCTTCAGCGTTGATTTCGCGCTGAACGGGGTGCGTCACGAGTTCGGCTTCTCCGTCGACGACGACCGTGTGACGGAGGAATGGCTCTACTACTACCCGGAGCGCAAGGCCAATCGACTGTACGAGCGCAAGGCCGACTCTTCTGTGGTCTTCGGGCGGTCCCTCACCGGACGAAAGAAGATCATTTCTGAGCTGCTCCGTCCGAACAGCCTGTACCTGTCAGTCGCGGCGGCTCAGGGACATCCACAGCTCAGTGAGGTGTACCGGTGGTTCCAGTCGGGCTTGCGACTTGCCGTGGACGGAAACCTCAGGGCTCGCTTGGACCAAACCGTCCAACTGCTGCTCGGTGACCGGGAGCAGGGCGAGCCGGCGCCGGTGATGAAGCTTCTCCGCTTCGCCGACCTGGGGGTTTCAGGGTTGGAGGTCGAGGAGCCGGACGAGGCGGTCATGAACGACTACCAGCGGCTCACTCGCGCGATGAGGGAAGCGTTGGGGGAGCGGGTGCGTGTCGAGGCGCCAGGTCTGCATTCGGTGCGCGTCGAACACCAGACCGTCGAGGGTGTCTTCCCGCTGGACTTGAGGGAGGAATCAAGCGGCACCCGAACGTGGATCGGACTCATGGGGCCGGTGCTCGCAACTCTTGCCCAGGGGGCAGTGCTGTGCGTGGACGAACTCGACGCCCGTCTCCATCCGTACCTCGTTGACGCCCTCGTCGGCATGTTCCAGTCACCCGATGTCAACCGCTCCGGCGCGCAGCTCATCTTCAGCACTCATGAGGCCGCCCTACTGGGGAGGAACGTGCGGACGGAGCTCTTTCGAGATCAGGTCTGGTTCACGGAGAAGGACGCCGACACCTTGGCAACCCGGCTCTTCCCCATGACCGAGTTCCACGTACGTGATTCCTTGGAGAACCTGGAGAAGCGCTACTTGGCCGGTCGCTATGGAGCGCTTCCGCATCTGGATGATGACTTGATGCGCGAGATTTCTGAGGCAGTCGGAGGGGCTTAGGTGGGGCGTCGGGGGAAGCCGTTACGCAGGGCTGTTAGCTCGCGCTCGGAGCAGCGCAGGTTTCTGATCTACTGCGAGGGCGAGTGCACGGAGAACCATTACTTCAAAGGGCTCAAGCACGAGTTGAAGTCGCTGCCTGTGACGATCTGCATCGGTAGCGGCCACGGCGAGCCGCTGTCCTTGGTGCGATCGGCCATCAAGCACAAGGAACGAGCTGCTCAGTCCGCTGCGGATCGGCGTACCCCGTATGACGAGGTGTGGTGCGTCGTGGATGTTGAGGCTCCGCGCCCCCACCCCTCTCTCGACCAAGCCGTGAGGCTCGCCCGGCAGGCGGGGGTGAGCGTGGCCCTGTCCAATCCGTGCTTCGAGCTCTGGCTCCTGCTCCACCTCAAGGACGTGAGGGGCTACCAGACCTCGGCTTCCGTGCAGAACTTGTTGGAGAAGACGGCGGGCTGTGGCTACACGACCCAGCGAAAGCACCTGGACTACGCGAAGCTCCGCGGTTCGGACGGCGGCAGGCACGCGAAAGCCAAGGAGCGTGCAGAGAAGCTGCGCAGGGGGAGCGACATCGGGCACCGAACCAATCCCTGGACAGACGTGGACATACTCGTAGAGCTGCTACGGCAGGGAAAGGTCCGACCTTGAAGATGTGTTGACGGGTGCGGCGGGCTCGATTGCGTGGGCGGTGCGGGCTCTCGTTCGCTGCAACCGCACTCCCATGGGGCAGGGCGCCACCCGCGGCTGTTTCGCGCCCACCGCCCTCAACGTCGGTACCGGTCTCGCCGTCGACGTGACCCTCGCGCTCCACTGAGAACGAGGCGCCGCCGTTGTCCCCCGGCGGCGGCGCCTTCCCGGGGCGCGCCCGGGGGCTGTCCCCACCCCTCGGGCTCCCACCTCCCGGTGGATCATTCGGGCGCCAGCACCATGGTCCCGGCCGGGCCCCGGCCGGGAAGATCGACCCATGGCAAAGAAACGACTACGCAGCGTTGCGCGGGCAGTTGTGGCCGGCTCGCTCGTCCTGGCGGGCGTCGGAGGTCTCGCCGCACCAGCCGCAGCGAGCACGAGCCCAGCGACGGGCACGGGCGCGGGCCTAGGCGCGGGCACGAGCCCGGGTACGGGCCCGGGTACGGGCGCGGGCCCAGGCGCGGGGACGGAGCGGGTGCGGGGCGCGCTCGTCTCGTACGAGTTACGGCACACCTTCACGCGGGCGCAGGTCGTCGACGCCCTGACCCCGCACGTGGCGACCGACCAGGTGCGGCACGGTGTGTCGACGTACCTCGTCAAGTACCGGACCGTCGACCACCTGGGCGCGCCCGTCGTGGCCAGCCAACTCGTCGCCCTGCCCGACAACGGTGACCGGTCCCTGCCGGTCATGTCCTGGCTGCACGGCACGACCGTCACCAAGACCCACGTCGCCAGCGCCCGCACCGACACCAACGACCACCGCGCCGCCCTGCTCTTCGCCTCGACCGGACGCGCCGTCTCCGCTCCCGACTACGTCGGCCTCGGCAAGGACAGCCCCGGCCGGCACCCCTACGGAGACCCCCGCTCCACGGTCGCCGCGGGCGTGGACGGACTGCGCTCGGCGCGCGCCGCCGCACGGGACCTGGGCCGGCGCCTGGAGCGGGACGTCCAGATCAGCGGGTTCTCCCAGGGCGGCCCCGCGGCCATGTTGATGGGTCGCGCGCTCCAACAGGAGGACGCCGACCGGTACTTCCGGCTCGGCGCGCTCGCCCCCGTCGGGGGCCCCTTCGACATCAGCGCCTTCGAGAAGGCCGCGGCCGACGACGCGGTGGAGAAGTCCGGTCTCTACCTCGCCTACTTCGCCACCGCGTGGAACTGGATGTACGGCGGGTTGTACGACTCTCCGAGCGACGCCTTCCAGGCGCCGTACGACGCCGTCGTCGAGGAGCTGTTCAACGGTTCGTACGAACCGCAGGAGATCCTCGCGAAGCTGACCCCGGCCGCCCGCGACCTGTTCACCCCGCAGTTCCTGGAGCAGGTCCGCAACCCCACGGGCGAGCTGGCGCGCCGGCTGCGCCCACTGGACACCACCTGCGACTGGCGCCCCGAAGTCCCGGTGCGAATATTCCACGCCAAGGGGGACAAGGACGTCGACTTCGCGCACGCCCGGCACTGCGGGGCGCAGTTGAGGGCGAACGGCGCCGCGTACGGGCTGACGGACCTGGGGCAGTACGACCACAACGGCTCGGTGCGTCAAGCGCTGCCGCAGATCGTGCGCTTCTTCGACGCGGCGGCGGGCCGCCCGTAGGCCCGCAAGCCCTTGGGGCCGCGGACCTCAAGCCTCTCGGCCCGCGGCCCCTCGGTCCGTACGTCCCCCGTCCGCCGCCGCGTCGGGCGTCCGGCTACGTCGCCCGGGGCAGCGCCTCCCGGCCGTGCTCCCGCTCCTGCTCCTGCCCCCGCTCGTGCGGTGCCCGCTGGCGGGGGACGAAGGCCAGGTGCTGGTGACCGCGGCGCAGGTCCAGCTTGAGCCGGACGTTGCTCGCACGGGTGAGCATCAGGCCCACGCCGACGGCGGCCAGCAGGGAGACCAGTCCGCCGGCCGCGAAGCCGATGCGGGGGCCGTACGCGTCGGTGATCCAGCCCACCAGGGGCGCACCCAGCGGGGTGCCGCCGACGAAGACCATCATGAACAGGCTCATCACCCGGCCCCGGACGGCGGGGTCGGTGGCCATCTGGATGCTGGAGTTCGCGGTCACGTTCACCGTCAGGCCGAACGTGCCGATCGGCACCAGCAGCGCCGCGAAGAGCCAGAAGGACGGGGCGAACGCGGCGACGACCTCCAGGGCGCCGAAGAGGACCGCGGCGCCCACGAGTATCCGCATCCCCGAGGCCCCGCGACGGGCCGCGAGGAGGGCGCCGGCGAGCGAGCCGATCGCCATCAGGGTGTTCAGCAGGCCGTACGTCTCGGCGCCCGAGTGGTACACCTCGTCGACGAAGGCGGAGAGCCAGATGGGGAAGTTGAAGCCGAAGGTGCCGATGAAGCCGACCAGGACGATCGGCCAGATCAGCTCGGGGTGGGCGGAGACGTACCGCAGCCCCTCGCGGAGCTGGCCCTTGCCGCGCGGCGCGCGGACGGACTTGTGCAGCTCGGAGGTGCGCATCATCAGCAGGCCGACGATGGGGGCGACGAAGGAGAGCCCGTTGAAGAGGAAGGCGTAACCGCTGCCGACCGCGGTGATCAGCACGCCGGCGACGGCGGGGCCGACCAGCCGGGCGGACTGGAAGTTCGCGGAGTTGAGGCTGACCGCGTTGGCGAGCTGGTCCGGGCCGACCATCTCGGAGACGAAGGTCTGCCGGGCCGGGTTGTCGACCACGGTCACCAGGCCGAGCAGGAAGGCCGTGAGGTACACGTGCCAGACCTGCACCTGGCCGGTCAGGGTGAGCGCGGCGAGCGCGAGGCCGGTGAGGGCCATCGCCGACTGGGTGCCCAGCAGCAGGGGCCGCTTGGGGAGCCGGTCGGCGAGGACTCCGCCGTACAGGCCGAAGAGCAGCATCGGCAGGAACTGGAGCGCCACCGTGATGCCGACCGCGGAGGCGGAGCCGGTGAGGGTGAGCACCAGCCAGTCCTGGGCGATGCGCTGCATCCAGGTGCCGGTGTTGGAGACGACCTGGCCGATCGCGAAGAGCCGGTAGTTGCGGATCTTCAGCGAGCTGAACATGGTGGTAGGGGCAGGTGCGGGGGCGGAATCTGTTCCGGATCCCGTACGCAAAGGTGGTCGCCTCCTCGGCTTGGCTTCTACAGGTGGGCGAGCTTCTCCAGGACCGGGGCTGCGGCGCGCAGCTTCGCCCACTCGTCCTCGTCCAGGCCCTCGGCGAGGGCGGTCAGCCAGGCGTTCCGCTTGCGGCGGCTCTCTTCGAGCATGGCTTCGGCCTGCTCGGTCTGGCTGACGACCTTCTGGCGGCGGTCGTCCGGGTGCGGCTCCAGCCGGACCAGTCCCTTGGCCTCCAACAGTGCGACGATCCGGGTCATGGAGGGCGGCTGGACGTGCTCCCTGCGCGCCAGCTCGCCGGGGGTGGCCGAGCCACAGCGGGCGAGGGTGCCGAGCACCGACATCTCGGTGGGGCTCAGCGACTCGTCGACGCGCTGGTGCTTCAGCCGGCGGCCCAGCCGCATGACGGCCGAGCGCAGTGCGTTCACAGCGGCTTCGTCGGGGTCGGGGGCGTCCTCGGGGGATTCGCCGGACCGACCGCCGTGGGACAGGTCAGACATGTTTGTTAGCTTAACTCATTACTCTGTCTAAATACCAGTCGGTTTCAGGGATCGGTCCGCGGGGCAGCGCCGGGCGGTGTCCGACGAAACCCACAATCACCCGTATGAGTGATACGTAGCCGGAAAGTGACGCACCGGTCGCGGGCGGGCGGCGACGCTGACCGCATGGGATCGGGATCGACTGTGTTGAGCCTGCGGATGGACGGCGACCTGCTCGAACGTGTTCGCCGGCACGCCGCGAAAAGGGGAATGAGCGTCCAGGACTACGTGGTCCGGACGCTCATTCGGGACGACTTCGACGAGCGCTTCAAGGCGGCCGTCGAGGAGACGGAGGAGTTCTACCGCTGAGGCGTGCCCGAGAGGGCGTCCCTGGCGGAGGGGGCGGGGGGCCGGGCTACTTCGCCAGGCCCAGCGCCGGCATCGCGTAGTAGAAGACGAAGACCGCCGACACCGCGTACATCGCGATCGGCACCTCCCGGCCGCGCCCGGAGGCCAGCCGCAGCACGCAGAAGCTGATGAAGCCGATGCCGATGCCGTTGGTGATCGAGTACGTGAACGGCATCATCACCATCGCGAGGAACGCCGGCACCGAGACCGTGAAGTCGCTCCAGTCGATGTCCTTGATGGAGCCCGCCAGGATCAGGAAGCCGACCGCGAGCAGGGCGGGCGTCGCGGCCTGCGAGGGCACCATCGTGGCCAGCGGGGTCAGGAAGAGCGCCAGGCAGAACAGACCGCCGGTGACCACCGACGCCAGGCCGGTGCGCGCGCCCTCGCCGACGCCGGCCGTGGACTCCACGAAGCAGGTCGTGGCCGAGGACGAGGTGGCGCCGCCGGAGGCGACCGCGATGCCGTCCACGAAGAGCACCTTGTTGATGCCCGGCAGGTTGCCTTCCTTGTCCAACAGCTTCGCCTCGTCGCCGACGCCCAGGATCGTGCCCATGGCGTCGAAGAAGCAGGACAGCAGCACGGTGAAGACGAAGAGCGTGCCGGTGAGCAGTCCGACCTTCTCGAAGCCGCCGAACAGGCTGACCTCGCCCACCAGCCCGAAGTCCGGCGTCGCGATCGGGTTGCCGGGCCACTTCGGCGTGGTCAGACCCCACGACGGGACCTTCGCGACGGCCTCGATGATCATCGCGATGATCGTCATCACGACGATCGAGATCAGGATCGCGCCCGGCACCTTGCGGATGATCAGCACGAGGGTGAGCAGCGCGCCGAGGGCGAAGACCAGGACCGGCCAGCCGTCGAGGTGGCCGCCGGCGCCCAGGGTCAGCGGCACGGTGGTGTTCGCGGCGTCCGGGATGCGCGAGACGAAGCCGGAGTCGACCAGGCCGATCAGCATGATGAACAGGCCGATGCCGATCGCGATGCCCTTGCGCAGGCTGCGCGGCACGGCGCTCATCACCCGTTCCCGCAGGCCCGTCGCGACCAGCAGCATCACCACGAAGCCGGCGAGGACGACCATGCCCATCGCGTCCGGCCAGCTCATCTTGGGCGCGAGTTGCAGCGCGACGACCGTGTTCACGCCGAGGCCGGCGGCGAGCGCGATCGGGACGTTGCCGATGACGCCCATCAGCAGCGTGGAGAAGGCCGCGGTCAGCACGGTGGCGGTGACCAGCTGACCGGGGTCGAGCTGGTTGCCGTACATGTCCTTCGCGCTGCCGAGGATGATCGGGTTCAGCACGATGATGTACGCCATCGCGAAGAAGGTGGCGAAGCCGCCGCGGATCTCGCGCGGCAGGGACGAGCCCCGCTCGGAGATGCGGAAGTACCGGTCGAGGTTGCCGAGCGGCCCCTTCGGCTGGTGCTGGGGAGCGGCAGTGGATGCCGAGGGGGTCATGCGGTCCTCTTCGGGGTCTTCGGGCCTTCAGGGGGCGGCGTTTGTGTATTCATACGACTGAAACCAGCCAGCAGCAAACCGTTTCAGTATGAACATATGAAGCAGGGGAATGCTATCTCCGCGCGTAGACCTCCGGTGTCGCCGGGCTCCCGGCTCCCTGCCGCGGCCCCGGCGGCGCCCCCGGTCGGGCCCGTGCGCGGGGCGGTCCGGGACCCGGCGGGCGGCCGGCACCCGCCGCCTACACTGATCACATGGCGAAGTGGACCCCCAGGCACGAGGCACCCGAGCCCCTTGAAGGGCCCGTCGTCGCCACCATCACCCTCGGGACGATCATCTGGTTCGCCCTCTTCCTGGTGCAGATCCCCTTCTACAACTGGTTCGCCGACCGCGACCTGATGTGGTGGGTGTGGACCTGCCTCGCCGGCGGCGGACTCGGACTCATCGGCATCTGGTACGTCCGCAAGCGGGACGCCGCGATCAAGCGCGTCGAGGCGGCGCGGGACGCAGCGGACGACGCGACCGACGCTGGCGGCACCGGCACCGGCACCGGCACCGGCACCGGCACCGGCACCGGCAGCGACGCTGGCAGCGGCACCGACGGTTCGTAGTGCCACGGGACGATTCGCGTCCTCCCACGGTCTGATCATTCGCCCGTCCGAAGGGTGCCGGCCGCGCCCCGGCCGTACCGTACGGAACATGACCCAGTCGGCGAGGATGGACACGGACGGCCCCGACGGCTCCCACGGCACCGGGCCACGACCACAGGGCCCGAGCACGGGTCCGGCACCGGGGTCGGGACCGGGGTCAGGGGCAGGGTCGCGGCCCGACGCCGCAGCCGGCACGCAGCGCAGGCCCGCCATCGACGCGGGCGCCGAACTCGACCCCGTGCACCCCGTGCCGCCGCCCGCGCCCGCCCCGGCCGTCGGCCTCACCTCCGGCGAAGTCGCCGAACGCATTGCGCGCGGTGAGGTCAACGACGTACCCGTCCGCTCGTCCCGCTCCACCGCCGACATCATCCGCGGCAACGTCTTCACCCGCTTCAACGCGATCATCGGCGTGCTGTGGGTCATCATGCTGATCGTCGCACCGATCCAGGACAGCCTCTTCGGCTTCGTCATCGTCGCCAACACCGGCATCGGCATCATCCAGGAACTGCGCGCGAAGAAGACCCTCGACGGGCTGGCGGTCATCGGCGAGGCGAAGCCGACCGTACGGCGCGACGGACGGCCCGCCGCGATCTCCACCTCCGAGATCGTCCTCGGCGACCTCGTCGAACTCGGCCCCGGCGACAAGGTCGTCGTCGACGGCCGGGTGGTCGAGGCGGACGGCCTGGAGATCGACGAGTCCCTGCTCACCGGCGAGGCCGACCCCGTGCTCAAGCGCCCCGGCGACCAGGTCATGTCCGGCAGCTTCGTCGTCGCCGGCGGCGGCGCCTTCACCGCGACCAAGGTCGGCCGGGAGGCGTACGCGGCACAGCTCGCCGAGGAGGCGTCCCGCTTCACCCTCGTCCACTCCGAGCTGCGCAGCGGCATCAGCACCATCCTGAAGTACGTCACCTGGATGATGGTCCCGACCGCGATCGGCCTGATCGTCAGCCAACTCGTCGTCAAGAACGCCGATCTGAAGGACTCCATCGCCCGGACCGTCGGCGGCATCGTGCCGATGATCCCCGAGGGCCTGGTCCTGCTGACCTCCGTCGCCTTCGCGATCGGCGTGATCCGGCTGGGCCGCAAGCAGTGCCTGGTGCAGGAGCTGCCCGCGATCGAGGGGCTGGCCCGGGTCGACGTCGTCTGCCTCGACAAGACGGGCACGCTCACCGAGGGCGGCATGGACGTGACGGAGGTGCGGCCGCTGGGCGGCGCGGACGGCGCGTACGTACGGCGCGTCCTCGGCGCGCTCGGCGCGTCCGACCCGCGCCCCAACGCCTCCCTGAAGGCCGTCGTCGAAGCGCACCCCGCGCCCGACGCCGACGGGCCCGGCCGCTGGCGGACCCTGGAGGCGCTGCCGTTCTCCTCCGCCCGCAAGTACAGCGGCGCCCGCTTCGAGGAGGACGGCGCGGGCCGCACCTCCACCTGGCTGCTGGGCGCGCCGGACGTCCTGCTGCCCGCGGACGACCCGGCGCTCGCCGAGGTCGAACACCTCAACGAGCAGGGGCTACGGGTCCTGCTGCTGGCCGGCGTCGACGCCCTGGAGGACGCCGCGGGCGCCCGGGCCACCGCGCTCGTCGTCCTGGAACAGCGGCTGCGGCCCGACGCCTCCGAGACGCTCGCGTACTTCGCGGACCAGGACGTCGCCGCGAAGGTGATCTCCGGCGACAACGCGGTCTCCGTCGGAGCGGTCGCCGGGAAGCTCGGCCTGCCCGGCGCGGAGCACACCGTCGACGCGCGCACCCTGCCGGCCGACCGCGACGAGATGGCGCAGGCGCTGGACGACGGCGCGGTCTTCGGGCGCGTCACCCCGCAGCAGAAGCGGGACATGGTCGGCGCGCTCCAGTCCCGCGGGCACACGGTCGCCATGACCGGCGACGGCGTCAACGACGTCCTCGCCCTCAAGGACGCGGACATCGGCGTCTCCATGGGCTCCGGCTCCGAGGCGACCCGCGCGGTCGCCCAGATCGTGCTGCTGAACAACAGCTTCGCGACCCTGCCGTCGGTCGTCGCGGAGGGCCGCCGGGTGATCGGCAACATCACGCGGGTGGCGACGCTCTTCCTCACGAAGACGGTCTACTCGGTGCTGCTGGCGATCCTCGTCGTCGTCAGCCAGGTCGAGTACCCCTTCCTGCCGCGCCACCTGACGCTGCTGGCGACGCTGACGATCGGCATGCCGGCGTTCTTCCTGGCGCTGGCCCCCAACAAGGAGCGGGCGAAGCCGCACTTCGTGCGGCGGGTGATGCGGTACGCGATCCCCTCCGGCGTGATCGCGGCGGCGGCCACCTTCACCACGTACCTGCTGGCCCGCTCGTACTACACCGGCCCCGACGCGCTCGACGCGGAGACCAGCGCGGCGACGCTGACGCTGTTCCTCGTCGCCCTGTGGGTCCTGGCGATCATCGCCCGCCCGTACACGTGGTGGCGCCTGCTGCTGGTCGCGACGATGGGCGCGGGCTTCCTGATCGTCCTCGTCGTCCCCTGGCTCCAGGAGTTCTTCGCGCTGAAGCTGGTCGGCACGACGATGCCGTGGACGGCGGTGGGGGTGGCGGTGGCGGCGTCGGCGCTGCTGGAGCTGGCGTGGCGGGTGGTCGACCACCGCTTCCCGGCGTAGCGACCCGATGCGTGCTCGCCGCGGCGGGCCTGCTTGCGCCCCCGCGCCCTGCGTACGTCTGGCGGCCCGGGCTTGACGTCACCGCCGTTTCCCTGCGGGAGCGTTGGCCTGCGCGACCAGCCACAGACGGCTCGCACAGGCCAACGCTCCCGCCGTGCACCGGCGAGGGTGCCACGGGGACCGAGGGGCGGAGCCCTACGGCGGGAGGCCCGTCGTAGGGCTTGTGCCGGCAGGGGGGCGGGGGGTGAGCACGGAGAGGAGGGGGGCCCAGGCTTCGGGGAGGCCCGCGTCGGTCGCCGTGCGGTAGGCCGATCGCGCCTCGGACGGGCGAGCGGTGGCCTCGTACAGCGCGCCGAGCAACGCGTAGGCGTCCGGGTCGCCGGCGGTCGCGCCGCGGTGGTAGGCGCGTTCGGCTGCCGGAGCGTCGCCGCGCGCTTCGCGTACGCGGCCCAGCGCCGTCCAGGCGTCCAGCGCGCCGAGGGAGACGGCCCGGGCCACGGCCCGTCGGGAGCCGTCGCGGTCCCCGGCGCGCTCGCGGACGCGGGCCAGCGCGGACCAGGCCGCCGGCGAGCCGTGGTCCGCCGCGAAGTCCGCGGCGCGCTCCGCGCCCGCGGGGTCGCCGGCCGCCTCCCGGGCCCTGGACAACGCGGTCCACGCCTCGACGTCACCCGAGCGGGCGGCCCGGTCCGCGGCCCGTTCCGCGCCGTCGGCGTCACCGCGCGACCAGCGGGCCGCCGCCAACGCGGTCCAGCCTTCGGCGTCGCCGGCGCGGGCCGCCCGGGCGGCGGCCTCCTCCGCGGCGGCGGTGTCGCCGTCCGCGTCGGCCAGCAGGGCGAGTTCCCGCCATGCGGCGGTGACGCCGAGCGCCGCGGCTTCGCGGTGGGCGGCGGCCGCTCCGGATGCGTCGCCGGCCCGCGCGCGCAGGCGGGCCAGCACCGCCCAGCCCTCGGCGGCACCGGCCCGCGCCCCGCTGGTCGCGGCGCCCAGGGCCGTGTCCCCGTCGCCACCGGCCCAGTGCAGGCGCACCAGTTCGGCCCAGGCGGCCACGACTCCCGAGGCCGCCGCGCGGGCGGCGTGGGCGATCGCGGTCGGGTGGTCGCCGGTGCGTTCCGCGAGCCGGGCGAGGCCCAGATGGGCCCAGCCGTCGCCGGCGGCGACGGCGCGGCCGTACGCCTCGGCTGCGGCGGCCGGGTCCGCCGTACGCATGCGGCCCAAGGCCCGCCACACCAGCGGGTGTCCGGCCGCGAGCGCTTCGTCGGCGACGGCATCGGCCGCCGCACGGTCGCCGTCCTCGTCCCGGAGGCGGGCCAGGGCGGCCCAGGCCCAGGCGTCGCCCAGTTCGGCCGCCCGGCGGTAGGCGGCGCAGGCGCCGGGGGCATCCGCTTCCTCGCGCGCGACGGCGAGGGCCGACCAGGCCGGGGCGGAGGATCCGGCGGTGGTCTCGGCCGCCGCCGGGCCGTGGGTCGTCTCCCGCAGCACGGCCCACGCGGCGCGGGCCAACTCGCTGCCCAGCTCGACGGCCCGTTCGTACAGGGCGTCGGCGGCGGCGTAGCGGTGGCGTTCCGCGGCGGCGCGCCCCAGGGCGTACGCGTCGTCACCGGTCCGGGCCCACTGCCCGGCCTCCCAGAAGCCGGCCGGGGGCGCCAGGTGGGCCCGCGCCCGGCGCACGTGCTGTTCGAGGTAGTCGTCGGGTCGGTAGCCGTCGGCCTTGCCGACGCCCGGTTCGTGGCGGTCCGCGACCAGCGCGCTGGGGCCGTCGGCCGTGGACGTCAGCGCCCCGATCGCGGTCTCGAACCAGTCGTCGTCGGCGGTGGCCCGCGCGGTGGAGTCCATGAAGGAGGCTGCCGCGTGCATCAGCAGGTGCGGGGGGATCGCGCTGGTGTGCCCGAGGCGGCGGGCCTCGACGGCCGCGGTGAGGACGGCGTGCTCGGCGGCCGTGAACCAGTGGTCCGGGCCGTCCTTCCACCGGCGCACCAACTCCGGCCCCACGGTGAGGTGCTGGAGGACCCGCCGCCCCGCGCCCGCCGCGCGCACCGCGGCGCCGAGCCGCGGGTCACGGGCCGCGGCCCGCACCGTTTCGGGGAGGTCCGCCGACAGCGTGTCCGGCACGCCGACCGCTGCGTGCCGGCCGACGATCAACGAGCGGGAGTGGAACGTCTCCTGCACGTCGCCCCGGCCGCCGCCGGTCAGCCGGCGCAGGTGCTCGGGCCACATCGTGCCCACGACGACCAGCGGCGCGACCCGGTCCAACAGGTCGTTCAGCGCGCGGGCCGCGGTCTCGCCGGCCGCGCCGCTCACGTACCGCTGCGTCTCGTTGAGCCACAGCACGGTCCGGGGGTCGATGCCGTCCTCGTCGATCCAGCCGGTCAACTGGTCCGCGTCGGTGGGGAACAGCACGGGCCAGTCCGGCACCGTCGCCCGTACCGCTTCGTACGCCGCCCGCGTCTTGCCCGTGGCGGAACGGCCCACCAGCAGCACGAACACCGAGCCGCGGGCCGTCGCCGCGTGGGCGAGGCGCTGGCGCAGCGTCCCGTCGTGCGGGCGCTCGACGTACTCCGTCAGCGACGGGCGGGCCGTGGCGTCGGGGCCGGGGGCGGGGTGGACGCCCAGCGCCACGGCGTCCCACTCGGCCGCGGTCCGCACCGGAGGCGTACGCACCTGCTCCGCCGTCAGCCACAGCGCCTGCACCTCCGCCGCGACCGCGGCCCGGTCGCCGCCCGCCTGCCCGGCCAGGGCCGACGCCAGCGCCACGGCGTCCCGGAGCGAGCCGTGGTCCGTCGAGCCCAACGTCCGCGTGACGGCGGCTTCGGTGATGCCGTCCCCCGACGGGTGCGAGGCCGCCAGCGCGACGAGTCGGGCGGCCGGGGGCGTACCGGCGGCCCGGTAGAGGGCGTGCAGACGCCGCTTCAGCGCGCGCAGCGCGCCCGGGGGCAGTCGAGGGGGAGTCAACGGCGGTACGGAGAGGTCGGATCGGGCCGTGTCCTCCGCGGCTGCCGCCCCCGGGGCGGAGCCCTCGCCCCTCGGCATCCGTCGCCTCCCTGAGCGATGGTCCCTCTGCGCGGCCGAGCCTATCCCGCCGGCGGGGGAACGACCCGTACGGAACCGGTCGCGAGTAGCAGCGGTACAGCGGTTAGCGCTAAGGAATGATCTTCGCTGCCGGGGGCGGCCCGGCCAGAACGGGCGCGCGCTGGAGGTGTGGCTGAGGACCGGAACGCCGAGCTTGTCGCTCTCGCCCGCCAGGCCGTGGCAGCCGCGGGCGGCCTGCGGCTGCTGGTCGAGCGGATGGGCGATCTCGGCTGGCGGATGCAGGACTACCGCGACGAGGACCTGCTGAACGTCGCCTCCGCCCTGCGCGGCACCGCGGTCCTGATCGCCCTCGACACCGAGGACATGGACCTGCACGAGGAAGTCACCGGGCGCCGGGTGCACGAGGTGCACGAGGTGCACGATGTCGCCGAGTGGCTCCGAGAGCACGGCGAAGGCGACGGCCGGCCGTTACCCTGCCGACCCGGGCCGGTTGTCCCGGCCGCCGGGGATGACCCGCAGGACGGCCGGCGGGGGCGAACTCGCCGAGGTCGAGAGCGGCGTCGCGTCCGCCCGCGCGGGACGCCGGGCCCCGCCCCCACCCCGGGCGGCAGCGGCGCGAGGTCCTGGGACACCCTTCCGTCCCAGCTGTGATTCACGTCACTGCCGGCGGCTCGGTGCAGCACCCGGCCCCGTTCCGCCGTCATGGGGGCAGTGATCGGGACGGGGACGAGGAGAGGAGGTCGGCGGGTGAGGTTTCGCAGGAGCGGTCCGGGCAACGGATTCACGGAGTTCGTCGCACAGCGGTCGGGAGCGTTGTTCCGCACCGCGTATGCGCTGACCGGTGACGTGCACGTGGCCGAGGATCTGGTGCAGGAGGCGCTGGAGCGGGCGTGCCGACACTGGCGGAAGGTCGAGGTGGCGGACTCGCCGGAGGCGTACGTGCGCAAAGTGCTGGTCAACCTGGCCAACGACCGCTGGCGGCGGCTGTCGCGCCTGGGCGAGCGCCCCGGGCTGTCGGGGGTGCCCGAGACGGCCGACCCCCGGGACCGGTTCGGGCAGGTGGATCTGCGCGCGGAACTGATCGAGGCACTGCTCGGGCTGCCGATGGGCATGCGCAGCGTGGTGGTCCTGTACTACCTGCACGATCTGGACGCCCGACAGATCGCCGGCGTCCTGGACATCTCTTCGAGTGCGGTGAGGTCCCAGCTCGCCCGCGGCCTGGCCAAGCTGCGCGATTCCGTATCGGGCGCCCAGGCGCCGCCCACCCCGTCGGCCGCTTTCGGAGGTACGAAGTGAGGAACACGTCGTCCGGACCCGCCCCGTTCGAGCCGGGCCTCGAAGCCGAGCTGCGTGCCGCGGTGGCCTCCTTCGCCGACGGGCCGACGGCGCCGGTCGTCGACGCGGCCGCGATCGAGCGAGTCGTCAGCCGCAGCCGCACCCGCCGGGCGCTCCTCGGCACCGCTGCGGCGTGCTGCGTGCTGGCGGGCGCCACGGTGGGGTTCTTCGCGCTGAAGCCCGTGCCGCCCGCGCCCGGCGCCTCCCCGTCCCTGTCCCCGCCGGCGAACGGGGCGTGCACCCCGCTCGCCACCGGCACCCCCAAGAGCGGAAGCGCCGATGCGACTCCGACACAGGAGCAGGAGCAGGAGCAGACCACGGGAGCGGGCATCGCGCTGCCGGACCTGGCCGGCATGCCGGTCGAACAGGCCGGAAGCCTGCTGCGCGGACTCGGACTGAGCTGCACGATCATGCGGCACACGGACTGGAACGCTCCCGCCGGGCAGGTGATCAGCAGTGCCCCCCGGGGCGGCGCAGAACCGGTGGCACCGGGCTCGTCCGTCCTCCTGCTGGTCTCGACGGGCAAACCCGGCAGAACCTGAGCGACCGGGCCCTTCGGCCCGCGCACCGGCTCAACGACGCCCCAGCCCTCCCGTTCCTCGCGGTTGGGCCGCCGGAGCTACTCGTCGTCCTGGTCGTCGTCGTCCACCGCGTCCGGGTCGCGCAGCGGACGCAGAGCGCCTTCGGGCTGGGAGGGGGTGAAGGCGTACCGGCCCAGGACGTTCAGGTGGCCGGCCTTGAGCGGGGACAGGCGGGCGACGTCCTCGTCCAGGACGTCGTGCTCGCGCTGGTCGGCGGGCAGCGCCCGCAGCTGCTCGACGGCGGCGTCGAGGTAGCGGGTGTTCCACAGCACCACGGCATTGAGGACCAGTCCGAGGCTGGCCAACTGGTCCTCCTGGCCGTCCTTGTAGCCCTGCTGGATGTGGCCGCGCTTGCCGTGGCAGATCGCGCGGGCCAGGGCGTGGCGGGACTCCTGCACGGTGAGCTCGCGGTTCATCCGGCGCCGGTAGGTGTCGTCCACCGCCGCCCACGGCACGTCCAGCGGGTCCGCCAGGAACAGCCCCACGTACCGGACGGTGCAGATCTGCAGGGCGAAGCCGAGGCGGTTGTGGTCCCCGCGCCGTTTCGCGATCAGCAGGCGGTCCTCGTCATCGAGGAAGAAGAATCGCTCCAGCTCAGGGCGGGTCGGCACCTCTTTGAAGGAGCCGTAGGGCGCGGCCTGATCATCAGTTAAGAACTCAACCGGCACGGGCCGGAGGGTAGCCGGGCCGCCGCTGGCTCAGTTAGCCGTCACTCGAACCCCTGCGCGGAAGATCCCTTCCGTGATATCGGGCCCCCGGAGCGTGATCACCCTCAGCGCCAATCACGGCCGCTGACCTGCCCCGGAGGCTTAGCGCCAACCGCTGTACCGCTGCTACTCACGACCGGGAACGCTCCGCGTCCCGCCGCTCCAGGAGTTCGACGGCCCGGTCGACGCTGGCGCACAGGGTGAGGACCCTCGTACGGCGGCCGTCGATGCGGAAGATCGACAGGACCCGCTCCTCCGTCACGACCACGGCCAGGTCGCCGCCGTGGGCACGGACGAGCTTGAGCGCCTTGACGAGGGTGACCAAACCCGTCGAATCGACGATCGCCAGTCCGGTCAGGTCGAAGACCAGCAGGTTCCTGCCCTGGTCGAGCAGGTCGGCCACGACGGCGCGCACCGGGCGCGCGGTGTACACGTCGAAGCCGTCGAAGGTCGGGTCGGCACCGATCCGGACGACGGTGACGCGCTCGGAGAGGTGCTCGTACGAAACGGGTGCGGCGTCGTCGTCCGGAGCCGGGGTCCGGTCGGTCACGTCGGTTCCACCGGGCGCCTCACGCGCGCCAGCGCCTCGATCGCCCGGGCGACGGTGGTGAACTCGGGGATGACCTTGATCAGTCCGGTGGTCCGCAGGATCTTCCCCACCCGGGCCTCGGTGATCACCACCACCAACGCACCTCCCTCAGCGCGGCAGTGCTTCACACCGCGGAGGATGACGCCGAGGCCGGTGCTGTCCAGGAAGTCCACCTTGCCCAGGTCGACGACCAGTCGGACGTGCCCCTGGTGGATGAGCTCGCTCAGCGCCGCACGAAGCCAGGGCGCGGTGTACACGCTGGCCTCCCCCTCGACGCTCACGACGGTCGTCCCGTCCGACACGTGCTCGTAGGACACCTCAAGCGGTTTCACGGCCTCAGGGTGCCACAGGGGGCGGCGGGGACAAGGCGGTTCGCGCCGCGTCCAGGAAGGCCCGGTGCGCGGGGCCGTGCCGGTCCGGCGGCACCGCCTCCGCGAGGGCCTGCTCCAGGGCTTCGGCGGCGGCGGTGACGTCGTCGGGGCCTTCCAACCGGACGACGTTGAGGGCTTCCCGAACGGCGGGGAGCGCGGCGCGGTACGCGTCCCGGTTCGCACCCGCACTCGCCGAACCGGCCGAATCCAGCCACTGCTGCCGGCGTTGGTGGGCCAGGTCGGTACCGGCGAGGAAGGTCACGTAGGCGGCCCGGCGCACCGTCCGCTGCGCCGCCGTCACCTGGGCGTCGAGGGTCTGCGTGGCGACCCTGAGCTGCGCGTCCGCCTGCCGCCGCCCGGCGTCCCAGGCGGCGTCCGCCTGCCGCTGCCCCGCGGCCCACGCGGCGTCGGCCTGTCGCCGGGCCCCCGCGAGCGCGAACCACCCGGTCACGACGCCGCCGGAGACCGCGCCCGCGATGGCGGCACCCGCGGCGATCCACGCGGTGATCGTCCCGTCGCCCAATGCGGCTCCCTCCGGCGTTCTGGTCGTGCGCGTCGTGCTCCCGCGGATTCTCCCCGAGGCAAGCGTTCCGGTCACAGCACTAGGGGCGGGAGGAAGCGCCACCGGGGCGCGGTGGTTACCGCGCCCCGCCCCGGGAGGGGCTACCCCCGCGAGCCCGTCGGCTGCCGCGGCACCCCCGTGCTCACCCTCAACATGCCCAAGTCGTCGCCCCAGTCGTCCAGCACCGCACCGTGCCCCCACCCCCGGGCCTGCGGCTCCAACTCGGTGAAGAGGCGGCGGATCGCCGTGGGGGCCGAGGGGGTCAGGACCTCGGACAGCAGGGGGACCAGGTGGTCGTGGGACCACTCCGGGCGGCTCAGGGGGTGGTGGCGCAGCTCCCACGGGAGGTACTTGTTGTAGGGGCGCACCCGGTTGTGCAGGGCGAAGACGTACGTCAGGAAGTACGGCACCGCCTCCGCCGCGTCCAGCCCCGCCGCCAGCACCTGCCCGTCCCGCGCGCTCTTCACGCACCGGTACGCGCTGTTCAAGAACGCGTCCAGGAAGCCGGGCGCCAGCGCCGCCGCCTCCTCGCGCGTCAGGGCGCCCTTCGCCGCGACCAGTTCGCCGATGAGGCCGTCCGCGGTGTCCATCTCCACCTTGGCGTGGGTGAAGGCGTACCGGTTCCACTCGGTGCCCGAGCCGGCCAGCGCGTGCGTGCGGAACTCGGCGAGCGGCAGGACCATCACGTCCAGCAGGGCGTCCCGGCGGGCCAGCGCCGTCAGCGGGCCGGCGCCGTCCTCGACGACGAGGTACACGTCGTAGTCGGAGCGTTCGGTCGCGACACCGGCACGGGCCCGGGAGCCGCTGAGCACGAGCCCGAGGACCCGGCGGTCCCGACGCACCCGGTTCAGCAGTGCGGCGTACTCCTCTGCGGCGGAGGTTGTATGGGTCACCGGTCCAGCCCACCACGGCCCGCCGCCCGTTCCAACCCGTTTTCACCCACCAAACAAGCGCAGGATTCCGCACGGGCGCACGCACGACCACCCGCACGCGCTCCCGCACGACCGCCCGCACACGTCACCGCAGGGGCAACCGGCACCCGGCACTCGGGCGGCCCCGACGGCTCACGCGCCCGGGTCGAACCACCGGTCCCGGGCCAGCTCCTCCGTCCGCGACGGGTCCTCCAGCAGCGCCGCCACCTCGAAGCGCCGCGGCCACTGGCCCGCCGCCCACGCCAGGCCCGCCGCGACGCCCTCCACCGTCGCCGCGTGCACCACCCCGTCGGGCGTACGGCGCCAGTCCAGTTCGACGCCGCCGGCGACCAGCTCCTCGTGCTCGACGTACGCGTCCGGGGTCGCCGGGCCCAGCAGGACCCGCACCGAATCGGGGACCTCGTGCTCCTCGCCCGCCGACGTCACCTCCGCGGTGACCGCCTCGCTGAGCCGGCGCACCTGGAACAGCTCCGCCAGGTCCGCCGCGCGCTCGGGGGAGACCGGCAGCAGCGGCAGGCCGCCCGAGAGCGGGATCAGGTCGGGCGCGTCGGCGACCACCGCTTCGGCCGCGTCCACCACCCGCACCTCGCCGTCCACGACGGCCCGCACCGCGTCCGGCAGCGTGACCTGCTCCGGGTCGAGGTCCGCGAGCGCCGTGTAGAGGCCGTGCAACTGCGCGGGCCGCACCGGGCGCTCCCCGTCCGCGAGCCGCCCCAGCAGCTCCGCCGCGCCGCCCGGCTCGTCGAGCAGCGCCGCGACCGAGGTGCGCACCCCGAGTGCCCGCAGCACCTGCGCGTCGTCGAAGCCGGAGGCGTCCACGGACTCGTACAACCCGTCCAGCAGCGGATCCCCGCCCGCCGCCCGCAGCCCCGCGGGGCGCCGGCCGTCGAGCACGGGGTGGTCGCGCAGCCACCACGCCGTGTACGGCCGCACCGTCTGCATGGTGCCGTCCGGCAGCAGTACGCGCACGGGCTGGGTGAGCGCGTCCCGCAGCGGCGGCTGGGCGAGCAGCGCCAGCGCCTGCGGCCAGCGGTCGTCGTCGACCAGGTCCAGGTCCCGTACGGCCACCAGCTCGGTCGCCACCGGCGGTACGGGCACCTCCGGGAGCCGGTCCAACACGTCCTCGCACCACACGTCGACCGCGTCCAGCAGGCCCGGGTCGTCCGGCTCCGCGAAGTCGCCGTCGCGCGGCTCCAACTCGTCCGGGTCGAGCACGACGTCGGCGGCGCGCACCAGGGCGAAGTTCGCCAGCACCCCGCAGGCGGCGAGCGCCGACCCGCCCCAACGCTCGGCCAGCTCGGCGTCGCAGAACGCCAGGTCGCCCTCGCGCATCACCGCGGCGAACGGGCTGCCCGGCAGCACCAGCTCGCCCGCCGGCGACAGCTCGCCGTCCTCGTCGGGCAGCGCCAGCGCGCCCAGCCACGGCTCGTCGCCCGGCTCCAACTCGGCGTCGCGCACCAGCGCGAGCACCGTGTCCGCCAGCTCGTCCGCGTCCAGCGCCGCGGGCGCGTCCTCGTCCCAGATCTCGCCCGCCTCCAGCGAACCGGCGACGGCGGTGCGCACCTGCGGGGTCGTCAGGACCGCCCGGGGCGTCGCGGGCAGCGCGCCCAGCTTCTCCAGCAGCGGGTGGGCGGCGTCCTCGTGGGCGACCTTCAGCCCGAGCCGGGCGAGCTGGGTGTGGTCTTCGGCGCGGCCGTCCGGCAGCGGCAACAGGATCTGCCGCGGCCCGATCACCGTGCGGCCGTCCGCGAGCGGCACCGGGAGCCCGGTGAGCCGGTCCGGGTCGACGCCGGCGAGGCTGTCGTAAAGCCGCCACCACCAGCCCGGCTCGCGCTCCAGCCCGGCCAGCCGGTCGACCGCCTCGGTCAGCGGGACCCGGGCGACGCCGAGGGTGCGCAGCTCGGTGCGGCGCTCAAGCCCCGCCGGCAGCAGCGTCGGCAGCACCTCGGCCAACACCCGTACGGTCTCCTGGCCCGCGCCCTCCACCACCTCGGCCTCGATCGGCCGCAGCGCGCCGGAGCGCTCGGCGGCCGGCAGCCCGGTGTCCTCGTCGGCGCCCGTCCTGGGCACGGCGGGCTCCAGGAACGCGGTGCGCGGCAGCCGCTGCAGGACCGCGGAGCGCAGCGCCCCGTCCAACTCGCCCTTGCCGAGCGGGCCCGGCACCAGGTCGACCGTGCCCGTCGACACCGGCTCCCAGCCGCCGAGCAGCGCGGCGTACGCATAGGCGGCGCGCTCCACCAGGAAGTCGGTGAGCGGTCCGGGCGCGGGGTGGCGACGCGTGGTGTCCAGCGGCAACGAAGCGATCAGCAGCGCCGGTACGCCCAGCGGCTCGTCCGTCGGCGTCGGCGCGTGCACGACGGGCGCGGTCGCGGGCCGCTCCGGCGCGCCGTCACCGTTCACGGGGACCGCCCACGTCACGCTCCAGTACGGCCGCAGCCGCTCCTCGATCGGACGGTCCTTCAACAGCTCGGCGTCGAGCGCGCCGCCGTCGCTGACGGTGCGCCAGCGGCGGGTGCCGCGCGCGCTGTCCAGGACGCGCACGTACGGGCCGTCCGTCTCGCGCCGCAGGGTCCGCACGCCGTCGGGCGTGTCGACGACGACCTCGGCGAGGCCGGGGAGCGTGAGGAGGAGGGCGTCGTCGATCGAGCGCAGCAGGTGCTCGACGAGGTCGACGGCGGCGCCGTCGCGCAACGGCAGCACGACGACGGTGTCGTACCCGTCGGGGGCGGTGCCCTCGGCGGGGAGCGGGAGGCGGAGCGTGGGGACGTGCCCGTCGCGCCGCCGCAGCTCTTCGACGAGGCCGGTGCTGTCGCCCGCTTGCGCGACCTCCTGCGCGAGGGCGCGGGCCTCCGCGAGGGACCAGCGGACGGCGCCGTGCCGCCCCACCACCGCGGGCTCGTCACTGACCGCGAGCACCGCGGCGAACCCGACGCCGAACCGGCCGACGCCCTGGTCGTCCCGCTTCGCCGAGGCGCGCAGGGTGCTCAGGGACTCGACGCCGGTCGCGTCGAGCGGGGCGCCGGTGTTCGCGACGGCGAGCGTGTTCTCACGGAGCGTCAGCCGCAGCCGGCCGGGGGCGCCGGTGCGGGCGGCGGCGTCCGCGGCGTTCTGCGCGAGCTCGACGACGAGGCGGTCGCGGTAGCCGCCGAGGACGAGGTCCTCCTCGGCGTTGGCGTCCTCCCGGAACCGCGCGGGGCTCGCCGTCCAGGCGTCCAACACGCCCCGCCGCAGTCGTGCGGTGCCGAACGGATCGGCGGCTTCGGAGGGACTGACGACGCTCACGGTGTGGCTCCGCTCTGTCTGGTCGGTGTTTCGCTATCCCCTGCGCGCCGAAGGTACCGCGTCCCCCCAGCGCCCCTCCGCGCCCCGGTCCCCCTTGCGCTCGCTGCGAGTGCTGCGGCACCCCGCGCCGTGCCCCCGCGGGCGCGTTGGCCTGCGCGGCCCGGTGGTGGGCTGGTCGCGCGGTTCCGCCCCCTGTGCCCTGCGGGCACGGGGGGACCCCCAACGCCCCTGACTCGCTGCCCCCGCCCTTATGCCTGCAGGCTGGGGCGGAGGTCTTTAGGGGCGCTGGGGGTACCACCACGCCCTTCGGGCGTAGGGGGCGGAACTGCGCGACAAGCGCACCACCGGGCCGCAGAGACCGACGCGGCCCGCGGCCCGGGTGCGGTGGAGGGCGAGTGAGCCGAAGGGGTGCGCGGGGGAGTAAGGGAGAACACGCGCAGATCGCGAGGTACGAGCGATTGAGCATGATCGACCGTCGACCGCGCTAAAGCACCCCGGAGGCGAACCGAGCCCCAAAAAAATCAGGAGTGGCCCAGGTCCTCGTCGAGGGGGAACGCGTCCGCGGCCATGGAGTCCAGGACCGGCGGCGCCGGCTGCGGCGCCTTCGGCATCACCGCCGCCTCCGAGTGCGCCCCGCACCCGTACGACAGCGACACCACGCGCCCGTCCGCCGGCGAGAACTCGTTCGCGCAGATGCCGAACGCCTGCGACAGGGACCCCGCGATCGGCACCAGGAACCCGCAGCTCACACAGGACGCCGGCGCCGCCTGCGCCATCGGGGTCTTCGCGCCGAAGGACTCGTCCCAGCGGTCCGCCGCGGTGTGCAGGCCGTACCGGGACAGCACCCGCGCCCGGCGCATCCCCAGCTCCTCCGCGAGGGACGCCAGCTCGCCGCGGCCGTTGGGGAAGGTGTCCGCGGGGCGCCGGTCGGTCAGCTCCGCGTCCTCCTCCTCGACGCGCTCCGCGAGGTCGTGCGTCGTCCCGGCGAGCGCGGAGTTCGGCGGCGGTACGTCCTCGCCGGAGTAGCCCGGCTCCAGCCGCAGGTCCTCCGCCTCCGTCGGCAGCAGGTCCCCCGGCCCCAGGTCACCGGGGCGCAGGCGCTCGCTCCACGGCACCCACTCGGGCGCCAGCAGCGCGTCGGGGCCGGGCAGCAGGACGGACTCGTCGAGGGTGACCACCTTCGCGCGCGAGGCGCGGGCCACCGTCACCGCCCACCGCCAGCCGCGGTACCCGGGCTCCTTGCACTCGAAGAAGTGCGTGACGACCCGGTCCCCCTCGGAGACGAGGGAGACGTGCTCACCCACCACACCTGGCGCCGCGACCTCCTCCGCGGCTGCCCTGGCGAGGTCTACCGCCTCGGCGCACAGGCGGTCGGGGGTACGGCTTCGCGTCGTCGCAGCACTCACAGGTCTCGCTTCTCTCCTACGCCGTCTCACGGGTGCCGCCGACCGACCGATGCGTGGGGCACGGGCCGCGGGCGGAGCGGACCAGGGGGCCGCATCGACGTCCGCGCCCGGACCGGTCGTCCCGGGCACACCTCTGTGTCATCCATTCTGCGGGATGGCGAAGAGGCGCGCGGCCGAGAACATTCGCCGGTGGCGCGCTACGCACGCTACCTCCTTCGCAGCGCCCCGCCCACCTGCGCGCCCCAACCGGGAGCTAACAACCCCGCATCACCCGTCGCCGCGCCGGTCCTTCGGGCAGTATGGCGTGGTGGCCGCAGCCAGTTCGTCGGACGACGGGTCCGGGGCGCTCACCCGAGCGTGCCGGGCGGTGGCGCGCGCGCTGCACCTGCCGTTCAGCGGTACGGCGCGGTCCATCCGCAGGGCCACGCACGCGCAGGGCGCCGGCGAATCGGGGCTCGGTCGGCTGATCGAACTGCACGCGGTGAACGGCGCGGGCGACGTCATGGTCACCGTCGCCCTCGCGTCGACGGTCTTCTTCTCCGTGCCGACGGACGAGGCACGCGGCCGGGTCACCCTCTACCTGGCGATCACCCTGGCGCCGTTCGCGCTGCTCGCGCCGGTGATCGGCCCGCTGCTGGACCGGATCCCGCACGGCCGGCGGGCGGCGATGGCGACGGCGATGCTGGCCCGGGCGGTCCTCGCGCTGGTGCTGTCGACATCGGTGGCGACGGGGTCGCTGGAGCTGTACCCGGCCGCGCTGGGGGTGCTGGTGGCCTCCAAGGCGTACGGCGTGGTCCGCAGCGCGGTCGTGCCGCGGCTGCTGCCGCCCCGCTTCTCCCTGGTGCGGGCGAATTCGCGGGTCACCCTCGCCGGCCTGCTGGCGACCGGCGTCGCGGCGCCCGTCGCGGCGGGGCTGCACCACATCGGCCCGGCGTGGTCGCTGTACGGGGCGTGCGCGCTGTTCCTGCTGGGGACGTTCTGGGCGCTGCGGCTGCCGCCGAAGGTGGACTCCGCGAAGGGCGAGACGAACGTGCGGGTGCTCACCCGCGGCGGGAAGCGGCCCAGCCTGCGCACGGTCGGCCCGTCGGTGATCCACGGCCTCCAGGCGAACGCGGCGCTGCGCTGCCTGTCCGGCTTCCTCATCTTCTTCCTGGCGTTCCTGCTGCGGGAGCATCCGCTCGCGGGCCAGAGCGCGGCGGTGTCGATGGCGATCGTGGGCGTGGCGGCGGGCGTGGGCAACGCGCTGGGCACGGTCGTGGGGGCGTGGCTGAAGACGCGCGGCCCGGAGGCGATCATCGCGACGGTGCTGGGGGCCGTCCTGACGGCCGCGGTGCTGGCCGCGGTGTTCTTCGGCGCGGGCATGGTCGCGGTGCTGGCGGCGACGGCGGGCCTGTGTCAGGCGCTGGCGAAGCTCTCCCTGGACGCGCTGATCCAGCGCGACGTCCCCGAGGAGGTCCGGACGTCGGCGTTCGCCCGCTCGGAGACGTTGCTCCAGATGGCGTGGGTCGTGGGGGGCGCGGTCGGGATACTCCTCCCCTTGAACGGGGTGCTGGGCATGTCCGTGGCCGCGTCCATCGTCTGCGCGGGCTCCCTGGCCTCCACCCGCGGCCTCCTGGCGGCGGCCCGCCACCGCTCCCACCCCCACCCCCGAGTGGCTTAACCCTCCCGCGGGGGAAACGGCGGTGGTGTCCAGGTGGCGCTGGGGTCCCCGTACGCCCGCCGGGCACAGGGCGAGGAACTGCGCGAGCAGCCGCAGGCGGGTCGCACCGAGCAGCGCGCCCGGGAGCAATGGCCCGGGCGCCTCGGATGTGCCCTCCGCACCCCGCCCGGAGGGCCACCGTGGCGACGGGGGGCGACGCGCGGGGGCCCCGGCGCAGGCCGGGGGACACGGGAAGATAGCCTTCCCGCATGACCGTTGCGTTCTTGTCCGGCAAGCGTCGCCGGGCCGTTGCCAGCATCGGCGCCGTCAGCGCCGGGCTCCTCGTCCTCTCCGCCTGCGAAAAGCCGACGCCGGTCGCGACCGTCACGGTCGGGACGGAGTCCGTCACTTCGGAGGCCGCCTGCTACAACGACGGCAAGGAGATCAAGGAGTCCGAGCTCCAGGACTGCCTGAACAAGAAGGAAGGCGAGACCGTCAAGGTGTCGCCGGACGAGTTGATCCGCTTCGGCGTCGACCCGGTGATCGCCGACAACGGCTGGTCGCTGTTCATCGACGGCAAGCCGGTCGAGCAGGAGCCGTACACCAAGACGTACCGCTCCCTCGTCGGCAGCTCCTTCTTCGCCGAGACCACCGACTCCACGAAGATCCAGATCGTCGAGTCCAAGAAGGGCAAGATCATCGGCATCTGGACCTTCACCCTGAAGAAGTCCTGACGTCCGGAGGCGGACCGTGCGGAGCGTGCGCGTACTCGTCGTGACCGCCGTGGCGCCGGAGGCCGAGGCCGTCGACGCCGCGGCCACGGACGCCCGCACCCGCGGCAACGGCACCGCCCGCATCGACGTGATCGTCGGCGGCGTCGGCCCCGCCTCCGCAGCAGCCCGCGCCGCCATCGCCCTCAGTCGCGCCCCCGCCCCGTACGACCTCGTGGTCAGTGCGGGAATCGGGGGCGGCTTCGCGTCGCACGCGCCCGTCGGCTCGCTCGTCGTCGCGGACGCGATCGTCGCCGCGGACCTGGGCGCGCAGACCCCGGACGGCGGCTGGCTCGACGTCGGCGAGCTGGGCTTCGGCCGGGCCGTGCACCTGCCGCCCGCGGGGCTCGCCCGCCGCGCCGCGCAGGCGACGGGCGCCCGGTGCGCGCCGGTGCTGACGGTCTCCACGGTCACCGGCACCGCCGCCCGCGCGGCCGAGTTGAGTGCGCGTCACCCGCGCGCCGCGGCCGAGGCGATGGAGGGCTTCGGCGTCGCCGAGGCCGCCGCGGCGCACTCCGTCCCCGTCCTGGAGGTCCGGGCGATCTCGAACGCGGTGGGGCCGCGCGACCGCTCCGCCTGGCGCATCAAGGACGCCCTGACCGCACTGACGGACGGCTTCCGACAGCTCAGCCCCGTCTTCTCCGAGTTCTCCGAGGAGCCGAAGTGACCGGCACCCAAGCCCCCGCCGTGCGCGGCGACCGCACCGACCGCATCGACATCGCGTACTCGCCCTGCCCGAACGACACCTTCGTCTTCGACGCCCTGGCCCACGGCCGGGTGCCGGGCGCGCCCGCGCTGGACGTCACCTTCGCGGACATCGACGTCACCAACGGCATGGCGGAGCGCGGCGAGGGCACGGTCTTGAAGGTGTCGTACGCGGTGCTGCCGTGGATCCTCGACGAGTACGCGCTGCTGCCCTGCGGCGGCGCGCTCGGCCGCGGCTGCGGCCCGCTGGTGCTGACCCGGGACGCCGGGGGCTCCGGCGCCGACCTCGCGGGCCGTACGGTCGCGGTGCCGAGCGAGCGGTCGACGGCGTACCTGCTGTTCCGGCTGTGGGCGGCGACCGAGGTGCCGGGCGGGGTCGGCGAGGTGGTCGTGCTGCCGTTCCACGAGATCATGCCGGCGGTGCGGGACGGTCGGGTGGACGCCGGGCTGGTGATCCACGAGGCGCGGTTCACGTACCAGGAGTACGGGCTGCACCGGCTCGCGGACATGGGCGAGCACTGGGAGTCGACGACCGGGCTGCCCATCCCGCTGGGCGCGATCGTCGCCAAGCGGTCGCTGGGCGACGAGCGGCTGCGGGCCGTCGCGGAGGCGGTCCGGACGTCGGTGCGGATGGCCTGGGACGACCCGGAGGTCTCGCGTCCGTACGTGCGGGAGCACGCGCAGGAGATGGATCCGTCGGTGGCCGACCGGCACATCGGGCTCTACGTGAACGAGTTCACCGCGAACCTGGGGCCCGACGGGTACGCGGCGGTGCGCGGGTTGCTCACGCGCGCGGCGGCCGAGGGGCTCGTGCCGGCGCTCGCGCCGGGCGCGCTCGACTTCCCCTGAGCGCCGGAGTGCTTCCGAAGGTGCTCCGGGGCGGGTCGAAGACCCCCTGAAGCGCCGAACGGCCGAAGGGCCTCGCACCGCCCCTCGGCCGGGATGCGCCTTCGTAGCGCGGGACCGTCACACGTCCAGTTGGTCCGCCACCGCCCGCAGCATGCCCGCGATCTTCGAGCCCTGTGCCTTGTCGGGGTAGCGCCCGCGCTCCAACTGCTGGGTGACGTTCTCCAGCAGGGTCGTCAGGTCCTGCACGATGGAGGCCAGCTCGTCCGGCTTGCGGCGCTGCGCCGCCGCGACGGACGGGGTGGGGTCCAGGACCGTGACGGACAGGGCCTGGTCGCCGCGCTGACCGGCGACGACTCCGAACTCGACGCGCTGACCGGGCTTGAGCGCGTCGACCCCGTCGGGCAGCACTGACGAGTGGACGAAGACGTCGCCGCCGTCGTCGCGGGAGAGAAAGCCGAAGCCCTTCTCGCTGTTGAACCACTTCACCTTGCCGGTGGGCACGTCTGTCCTCGTCCTCGTACTCGTTGGGGCGCTTCGTCGGGCGCTGATGCGCCGAAAACGGCTCTCGAAAAAGGGCTCTCGAAAACGACTCTCGACAGCCTGGATAGCAATGCAGCGGGTCGATCGACCCGCTTCGACTCCAAGGCTAATGGTCCAGGGGCTGGTGACAAGACGTCGCCGAACGGTTCCTACCCGCAGGGAACTACCCTGGCTGGATGACTGCTACTCCTTCCGCGCCGGGTGACGGGCTGGTCCGGGTCGGTGCCATCGTCTTCATCGTCGGCGCAGTGGCCACGCTCGTCACGCTGGCCCCGCTGTTCCTGGGCACCGAACCGTTCCCGCCGCTGGCGTACGGGGTGTGCATGCTGATGGGCGTCGGCTTCGCGATCGCCGGCGCGGGGGTACTCCGTTCGGTCGCGGCCCAGCGGCGGGCGGCCAAATCGGTGATGCCGCAATCGTCCGGGATGTCCTGACCCAACGAGGGCTCGCGCCCGGTGCGTTACGCCTGCTGCGCGCGCGGCGCGCGCCGGTCCGCGAGGTGGTCGCGTAGCCAGTCGGGGAAGGCGAGCAGATCGTCGAGGACCACGTCGGCCCCGGCTTCTTGCAGGTCAGTGCGGCTGCACGGGCCGGTGGGCACGGCGACGGAGAGCGCGCCGGCGGTGTGTGCCCCGCGGACGTCCCCGATGTGGTCGCCGACGTAGGCGCTCGCGCCGTACTCGCGCAGCGCCTCCGCCTTGCCCTCGGCCCACAGCCAACCGATCACCGCGTCCGGCGCGATGTCGAGGTGGTCCAGGTGGAGCTTGGCGTTCGGCTCGTGCTTGGCGGTGACGACGATGGCCCGGCCGCCGTGCTCGCGCACCGCGCGCACGGCTTCGCGCGCGCCGGGGAGCGCCAGCGAAGGCTCGATCGCGTACGTCGGGTATATCTCGCGATACCGATCACCCATGGCTGGAATTCGATCATCGGGGAACCAGTGCGCGAGCTCCTGCTCCAGCGGCGGCCCCAATCGGGTGACCGCGAGGTCGGCGTCGATCCACACTCCGGTCTCCGCGGAGAGCGCGCGGTAGGCGGCGCGGATGCCGGGCCGGGAGTCGATCAGCGTCATGTCCAGGTCGAAGCCCACGGTGAAGGGTGCAGGTGGAGCCGGTGCCGCGGGGGCGGATCCGGGTCGGGGCGTCGTCTCCTGGTGTGCGGCCATGGGGCCATTGTGCCCGTCGTTGCGCCGCACGAGCCCTCTCGTACACTCAGCTAAGCCTTACCTATCCTTTTCGGTCACGCTTTACTGCTCAACTTCTTCTCGTCCGCTCTCCTTCTCCTTCCGCTACTGCTTCTGCTTCTCGACTCCTTCGATTGGTCGCCATGTCAGCCAGACGCGCGCTTGCGGCCCGCCGCATCGGCTGGACGGCGGCGGCCGTCGCTGCCCTGCTGGTCGCGGTGCTGCTCAGCCTCGGGGTGGGGGCGCGGACCATTCCGCCCTCGGCCGTCTTCGAGGCGCTGTTCCAGGACGGGGGCGGCGCCGACGCCCAGGTCGTCCGGGAACTGCGAGTGCCCCGCACCCTCATCGCCCTGATGGTGGGCGCGGCGCTCGCGCTTGCCGGAACGGTTCTGCAAGGGCTCACCCGCAACCCCATCGCCGACCCCGGCATCCTCGGGATCAGCCAGGGGGCGTCCGTCGCCGTCGTCCTCGCGATCGCGTACGCCGGCGTGCACACCCTCACCGGATACGTCTGGTTCGCCTTCGCGGGCGCGGCGGTGGCGTCCGTCGCGGTGTACGCGATCGCCTCCAGCGGGCGCGGCGGCGCCACACCGGTGAAGCTGGCGCTCGGCGGCGCGGCCATCAACGCCCTGCTCGTCTCCGTCACCAACGGCGTGCTCACCACCAAGGCGGCGGCGCTCGACGAGTACCGCTTCTGGCAGGTCGGCTCGGTGGCCGGCCGGGAGCAGGAGGTCGTCGAACAGGTCTGGCCCTTCCTGCTGCTGGGCGTGGTGCTGCTGGCGTTCGTGGCGCGCGGCCTGGACGCGCTCGCGCTCGGCGACGACGTGGCGAAGGGCCTCGGGCAGAACGTGGCGACCGTACGGGTCGTTGGCGGCGTCGCCGCGACCGTGCTGACCGGGGTCGCGGTCGCCGCGGCCGGCCCGATCGCCTTCGTCGGCCTCGCCGTGCCGCACATCGCCCGCGCGGTCGTCGGCGGCGACCACCGGTGGCTGCTGCCGATGGCGGCGCTGATCGGCCCGGTGATGTTGCTCGTGGCGGACGTGGTCGGACGCGTGGTGTTCCCGCCCGGGGAAGTGCCGGCCGGGGTGACCACGGCGCTGATCGGGGTGCCGTTCCTGGTGTTCCTGCTGCGTCGGAAGAAGGCGGTGGCGGCGTGAGTGCAGACGTGCGCAGCGGGGGAGTGCGGCCCGCGGGGTACGGGGTGCTGCGCGGCCGCGGGCGCGGCAGCGTGCTGGTGCACCGCCGCAGCGTGGTGGTCGCCGGCGCCCTCGCCGTCCTCCTCGCCGCGATCTGCGTGGCGTACCTCTCCGTCGGCGAGAGCTTCGTACCGCCGGCCGAGGTCGTGAAGGTGCTGCTCGGCGAGGAGTCCCCGAACGAACTCGTCGTCGGCACGCTGCGGCTGCCGCGCCTGGTGACCGGGCTGCTGGTGGGCGCGGCGTTCGGGATCGCGGGCGCGCTGATCCAGACCGTGGCGCGCAATCCGCTCGCCAGCCCCGACGTCATCGGCATCAGCCAGGGCGCGAGCGTCGTCACGGTCGCGGCGATGACCTTCGGCGTCACCTCGTACACCCTGCTGCCGTACCTCTCCGTCGCCGGCGGGATCGCGGCGGCGGCACTGGTGTACGCCTTCGCCTGGCGCGGCGGGCTGCACGCGGCGCGCTTCGTGCTGATCGGCATCGGGTTCGCGATCGCGCTGCGCTCGCTGACCACGCTGTTCATGACGAAGGGCGACTACCTCGTCGCCCAGCAGGCGCAGATCTGGATGACCGGCTCGCTCAACGGGCGCGGCTGGGACGAACTCGCCCCGCTGGCCTGGACGCTGCTGGTGCTCGCGCCCGCGATCGTCTGGGCGGCCCGGGCCCAGCGGACCGTGGCGCTCGACGACGACACCGCGACCGCGCTCGGCGTGCGCCTCGGCCGGGTGCGGCTGGGGCTGGTGGCGCTCGGGGTGCTGCTGGCTTCCATGGCGACGGGCACGGCGGGGCCCGTGGACTTCGTGGCGCTGCTCGCGCCGCAGATCGCCCGCCGGCTGACGCGCACCGCGCAGCTCCCGCTGCTGAGTTCGGCGCTGACCGGCGCGGTGATCGTGGTCCTCGCGGACCTGCTGGCGCGCCGGCTGTTCTCGCCGACGGAGCTGGCCGTGGGCGTGCTCACGGCGGCCGTCGGCGCGCCGTATCTGATCTGGCTCATCATGCGGAGCCGTACCACCGGAGGGAAGGCGTGAGCCGACTGACCGCGCGCGGGCTGACGCTCGCGTACGAGGACCGCACCGTGGTCCACGAACTGGACCTGGCGATCCCCGACGGCGCCGTGACCGTGATCGTGGGCCCCAACGCCTGCGGCAAGTCCACGACGCTGCGGGCGCTGGGCCGGCTGCTGAAGCCGAAGGGCGGCGCGGTGCTGCTGGACGGCCGGGACCTGGCCGAGCTGCCGACGAAGAAGATCGCGCAGCGGGTGGGGGTGCTGCCGCAGTCGCCGGTGGCGCCGGAGGCGATCACCGTCGGCGACCTGGTGGCCCGGGGCCGCCAGCCGCACCAGGCGTGGTGGCGGCAGTGGTCCGAGGAGGACGAGCGGGCGGTCACGGACGCGATGGCCCGCACCGACGTCACCGCGCTCGCGGACCGTCCCGTCGACGAACTCTCCGGCGGCCAGCGGCAGCGGGTGTGGATCGCGATGGCGCTGGCCCAGGAGACGGAGCTGCTGCTCCTGGACGAGCCGACGACGTTCCTGGACATCGCCCACCAGGTGGAGGTGCTCGACCTGGTGCGCCGCCTCAACCACGAGCGCGGCCGCACGGTCGTCGCGGTCCTCCACGACCTCAACCAGGCGGCGCGCTACGCGGACCACCTGGTCGCGATGAAGTCGGGCCGCGTGGTGGCGGAGGGCGCACCTGCCGAGGTGGTCACGGCGGAACTGGTGCGCGAGGTCTTCGGCCTGACGGCGGTCGTGGTCCCGGACCCGGTGACGGGGTCGCCGCTGGTGGTGCCGGGGGCGCCGTACGGGGCGGGGGTGCCGCACGGGTCGAAGGTGCCGGATCCGCGCTGAGGCGTTGCCGGGCTAGGACTTGGCGATCCGTATCAACGTCTGCTGCCCGTTCGCGACGAGCGTGCGCTGCTCACCCTGCACGGCGTACGCCTCCAGCGTGCACACGGTCAGCGTGCGCCCGGCCTTCAGCACGGTCCCGATCGCCTCGATGTGGTCGCCGACGGCCGGCGCGAGCAGGTTGATCTTGTACTCGACGGTGAGGACTTCGGTGCCCGCGGGGAACAGCGTGTAGGCGGCGTACCCGCCGGCGGTGTCCGCGACGGCGCTGGTGGCGCCCGCGTGGACGTACCCGTTCTGCTGGGTGACCTCCGGCCGGCTGGGCAGCACGATGTGCACGCGCCCCGGTGCGACGTGCGTCAGCCGCGCGCCGAGGTGGGCCATGAGCCCCTGGCTCTCGAAGCTGGTCCGGATGCGCTCCTCGACGTCTGGGGCGAGCGTTTCCCGGTGCGTCCGGTCTGCCACGGCCTCTCCTTCGCGGGGCGTCACAACTTCGGCAGCACGTCGGTGAAGAAGGAGTGGTCCCCCGGGAACGTCGGCTGCAACTCCATGAACTCCTCGGCGGTGACCCAGCGGACCTCGCTGACCTCGCCCGGGTCGAGGACCAACTCCCCGCCCTCGACCGCGGCGGTCCACCAGTGCAGGACGAAGTCGCCGTCGTCGGTCGCGCTCTCCCACACCTTCGCCAGCGGAGCCACCCGCAACCCGAGCTCCTCCTGCACCTCGCGCACCAGCGCGTCCTGCTGCCGCTCGCCCGCCTCGATCGTGCCGGCTGGCGGCGCCCAGTGGCCGGGTTGCCGCGCCTGCGGGCCCCGCAGGATCACCAGGATCCGGCCGTCCTCCCGGAGGACGGCGACGACGGCTTCCCGCTTGACTCCGGTCGTCTCCACGGTCGCTTCCATGGCGTGGACACTACCCACGTCGAGCATCATCACGGCGTGCTGGTCCGCGGTCTGGGGAGTGTGCGTCGCCGACCATCCGGCCGTCGGGCATCCCAGCCCGGGCATGCTGCGGTTAGGGGAGCAGCACACCAGCGCCAGGGACAGGAAGGCGGGGCGTTCGAGGTAGCAGCCGTACGTCACGTCCCCACCCCAGCACAGTCGTTCGGCAGCGGAGTTGGCCAGCGGCGTCAGCCGTGTACGGTCGCGTTCCGACGCGGACGAGAACCGGGGCGCGTACTCGGTGAGCCGGCCCCCGAGCCAAGCCGCCGCCTCCTTCGGCTCCTCCCAGGTGCCGCGCACGAGATTCCTTGGCTTGACCAGCCAGTACGCCGTCTCCAGCGGCGGCAGGTCCACGATCGGAAACTCCGCCTTCAGTTCCCTGTGTCGCTGGATCAGCTCCGGTTTGCCGTCGGTCGGGGGTGGATCGGGGTGCGGAGGGCGTCGCAGCGCCTCGTCGTCAAAGCGCTGCTTGGCGCCGGTCCACAGGTAGCCGTGGTAGTGCAACCGTTCGTCCTGTCCGGAGCGGTTGGAGGCGGCCTCTGACCTCCTCGGAGGTCAGAGGCCGCCAGCCGGTGAGCGGTCCCTCAGGCCGAGACGGTGAAATGCGCGGGGTCGATGCCGGCAGCGTCCAGTTCGGCGGTGGTGAAGCGCAGCGGGGGCATGTCAGGCCGTTTGTCGTCGCCCAAGGCCCATGCGTCGGGGCCGATCCGCGCCAACGTCGCGCAGGACTCGCCGTCCGGATGCGTGTTGCCCCCGCACGCCTTGAAGTACCTGGCTCCGTGGACGGGCAAGCTGTACAGGTCGGTGCCGGGCATGGGTGTGCCTTCCTGTGAGGTCAGTGATGGGCCGGCGCAGAAACGACATTGCTCCGACTTCGCATCGGTCGCCGGCATGGGAATATCCTCGGCCCGCCGAAGGGGAACTCCTAGCGTTATGCGCGTTGTCGAATAAAGATCATCTGCGGCAGTGTTCTGCCCAGGACGCCAGGTGTTCCCTTGCTTGCTCCCCGAAGACCGAGTGTTCCTCGTATCCGCTGAATCGGCGGATCAGGTCGTGCACGTCGCGACTGTCGCGGAACACGATCGCTCCGAGGTCGAGTTCGGCGGTTGCGAGCGCTTCGTCGTAGACCGTGAAGGTGTTCAAGGCCCCGGATGCGAAGTGATCTCCCATGGGAATGACGCCGATGCGAATGTTCGGCTGGTGACTCAAGGACGCCAGCCGGTCGATCTGCATCGCCAGTTGATCAGGCGGGACGAGCGGGTATCTGACGGCCTGCTCGGTCAGGATGAACGTGAAGTGCTTGGACCGGTCGAACAGCACCCGTTGTCTGTCCAACTTCATGGCCACGGCTTTCGCCTGTTGCTCCGGCGGTGCCTGCGCCAGGCTGGCCCGGACGTACTCGGGCGTGGCCAGGAGCCCTGTGACCATGGAGAGAAGGAAGTAGCGAAACGTCGTTGATGTTGCTTCGAGCCCGGCCAGCTGCAGCTGCTTCTTGTCGAGGCCCTTCCTCCGGAGGGACCTGCCGTCCTGCCACTCGGTCTGAGCGATCCGCGCCAGCGCCATGACCTCGGCGGCCACGGCGGACGAAACCCCAAGACCTCGGAGGATCTGTTCCACGTCCAGCAGCGAGGGGCGGGTCCTGTTGCCCTCGATCCGGCTGACCTTGGACTGACTCATGTTGCAACGCGCGGCAAGCCGGGCCCCAGAGAGCCCGGCTTGTTTGCGTAGGTGCTTGAGCGCGGCTGCCAGTTCACGGCCCGTTTGGTCTAGCTGGTCAGGCTCGATGGCCACCGGTTCACGTACTCCCTGAACGGCATCGATTCCGCCAGCGCGATTCGCTGGTATTCGACGTACGGTGCGGGATCGCCCTCGTGTAGTTCCCTGCTGATCTGTGCCCCGTCTTCTTCATAGTTCATGAGGACCACCTCGGACCGGTCGAAGAGCCAGAAGTCCTGAACCCCTTCTAGAGGGTTCGTCCGGTCCGTGACGTCGAGAATGCGGATCTCGTCTCCGGCGGCTTCGTGTACGTCGTAGTACATGAACTCAAACCGCAGATAGTCCGTCAGCGGCCGGGAAACGATGTGGACACGTCCCTTGGATCTCCCCTCCGACCGGATTCTCCGCAGGCTCTCCGTGTAGCCCGAGGAATAGCCTCGTGGGTCGATCCGGTGACCGGCGAGGAAGTCCCGGATGTCTCCGTCCTCGCTGGGGACTCGATACTGGGGAAGCGTTTCGAGCCGCCACGCTTCCTGCTCGAAGCCCTGGACCTTGGCGGTCCAGTCTTCACCATCCAAGAGCACGCACGGCCTCCTTCAGCACGCTCTCAGGGACACGAACCAGAGCTTCCCCAACGGGAGGCTGGAAGGTGGCGTCCGCGTCCCCCTGCACCACGATGGAGCCGTCCGATGCTCGATACACGTTCGGGCAGTCGTCGTTGTTGCAGTTGCCGTTCCCGTTGCCGGTGAGCCTGGTCAGTTCCTCACGAGCCATGTGCGAACCCCCTACTGCGGGCCCCTGCGGGCCGGTCGTCACGACCGTACGAGCGCTTCGGGTGCGTCGTCCACGAGGGGACGCGGCTATGCACGTCATTGCATAAAGTCCCTGGCCGGGTCGGTGCGGAGGATGCACGGGCCGTCGTCGTGCCTGGAACGACGGCACGTCACGCCTTGAGCGCTGCGATCTCGATGACGCGTGGGGCCAGTTGTCGGACGGCGCGGGTCTTCTCGAAGGGCTTGAGGCGGTGGCGCATCGTCTTGAAGTGCTCGTCGCCGCGCGCGGACGAAAGGTGTTCCTAGTCCGTCAGGAAGCGCGTCCACGCGTCGCACGCGGCGTCCACGTGGCCGTGTTCGAGTTGGCGTTGGGCGAGTACGGCGTGGAAGTGGGCCCGGCCCTGGCGCTCGTGGGCGGGCTGTGCTCGGGCTGAGAGGGGTGCGGCCTCGACCGCGCCGGCGCCGCGAACCGGTGCTGCTCGCTGCCGGTCACAGCATGAGGAGGGGCCGGCGGAGGTGCCCGTGCGGGAGGTTCTTGAGGATCGTGCGCAGCCAAGGGCTCCGTACCGCCGGTAGCCGGACCAAGGTGTGCTGGAACGTTCCCCAGTCGGCCCAGAACGAGTGGTTGGGGAGCAGGGGGAGAGGGTCGTCGCGGAGGACGTCTCGGGGCAGGCGTCCGGACGCGGGAACCGGCAAGTGCGGCCGGGTGGAGACCAGCCACAGCCACACCCCCAGCGGCAGGGGCACGAGGTGTGCCGATGCGGTCGGGCTGGCGGGTGTCCAGGTCTGACCCGTCTGGGGGTGCACCGGTACGAGGAGGATGTCGACGCCCGCGTCCGGGCGGGGCTGTCCCGGTCCGGCCAGGACGGCGCGCCGCTCGGGGGAGTCGGCGGGCAGCAGGGCGTCGAGCTCGCGTTGGAAGACGTCCGCGGTCAGCCCGCCCGGGACCCTCACCGGCCGCCCTTGGGAGGCAACGAGCAGGTGGGCGAGTGCCCGGCCGGCTGCGGCCTCCCACTGCGGACTCCACGACCAGTAGTGGTTCGACCCCAGCCGTCCTCCCCATGTGGCGATCGGCTCGAACGGGGGCGTCTTCTCGCCCTGCTCCACCAACTCCGCCCAGGAGAGGGGGGCGGGCTGGATGCCGTCAACGGGGACGCGGTGCACGGCGTCCGCGCTGAGCCGCACCATCTGCCAGAGCGAGCAGTCGTCGACCCTGGCCGCCACGGGGAGGTCGCATGCCTCGCAGGCCATGTTGGGCCCGCCGGCCCCGTCGAGGCCACAGCAGGCACCGCCGCGTTCCTCGGGCATCAGCCGCGTTCCCCGGACGTCCCCGGGCGCGATGACAGCCGCCCCGGGCGGGCCGTCGGAAAGGGCGTGGACCGGGGCGTAGATGCCGCGTGCCGCCGCCTCGCCCGGCTCGATCTCGTCCCACATCCGCCACGGCCCGCCCCAGGGGTCCGGGTCCACGGCGAACGTCCCCGACCGCATGAGTACGGGGAGTTGGGCCCCGTTCCCGTACGTCTGGCGGGCGTGGACCGGGAGGGCGACCTGGGACAGCGGGGCGGTCAACTCGGAGCCGCATCCCTTACACACGAAAACGAACAAATATCCTCCGTCGGGGAGCAGACGCATCTTCGCAGTACGTCGGCGCCCGGCCGACCTGTTTTTCCAGGAGGTTGCTTTGAGCCAGTACTACGACATGGGCGACGAGACCCTGTGGAACCCGTCCAACGGGGCCTCCCGGCTGTTGTGCTAGCCACGACGGACATCAGCGTTGAGCGAGGTGATGCTGGATCTCGATGTGGCGGAACTGATACACCGCCCCTGCCTGTCGCAGAACACCTCGTTGATGGGCGTCTGCCAGGAAGGCCATGAGGTCCCGAGGCAGTCGGTGGCGCAGCATGAGGTAGTAGCGGGCGAGAGTGAAGTGGCCCCAGGCCGAGTATGCGAAAGACCCGCAGACTCCGAAGGCGGTGATGAGGGAAAGGGTGGTGATCCTGACTGAGTCTGCCGTCGTGCCGTTCAACATGGCGGTTAGCGCGAGTGCCAGCACGAGCCCGTAGCCGAAACCGAACTCGATGGTGAGCCGCCAGAAGACGCGACGGTCCCTGCGGAGAAGTAGCGTCGGTCCGACAGCAAATGCGAGATCGGGTGACCGAGTTTCCTGGCTGGCCAGCGCCACTACCCCGCGCCCAAGCCAGGCGCCCGTCACAGGGCCTAGGAACAGACCGCTCAGCAGGCCGAGTACTGGGTCGTTTTGGGCTGACAGGACGAGGATGAGACCGAACCATAGAGCCCACGCCAGGCCAAGAACAAACCCCATACCGGACCATCGGAAGGCAATGGCCGGTAGCCGTCTGGGCTTACCGCCGGTGCGCCAACCTAGAAAGCCGGCTGCGAGACCGATCCCGAGGCTGACGCCCGGATCGGCACTCAGGGCGCTGAGTCCAGCAGCGAACGCGGTGGCTGTGGCGAGGAGGAACTGGTACGCGCGCCGACATACGGCTTCGTGCAGCTGCCACCAGGCCAGATCGGGGGTCCCGATGAGCGTGTGTTGCAAGTGCTTGGCCAAGTAGATCAATACGTGTTTCGCACGATCAGGGCCCCAACGGCAGTTTCTCCCCGAGCGCCGCCGGTATGCCGCAGGGATGAATGCATCGAACAGATGCCGCTCAACGGCTTCCTTGGTAGGTAACCGATCTTCATCGCAGAGTTCGGCAGGGTTGGGCAGGCTGGCCGCGTAGTCGCCAGGACGCGGGTTGTAGACGGTCCGGGCGAGGAACACCATCAGTGGGGTGCGCAGAGCCTGCCCGACGGGTGTGTCAGAGCCGAGCTGGGCGAGGACGCGCTCCCAGCGGACAGCCGACACGCTGTGCTCCCCACCAGCGTCACGAGTCAGATAGGCAACTGTTTCAGCAGCCGCCTGCGGTCGCAGGCTGATGCCTGCTGCTCCGGCCAATTTCACCGGAACCCCTGCCGCGGGGAACTGCGCCTGCCGGTATTCATCGACACGGCTGGATAAAACCACGGCTTGGCCGGGGGGCAGAGCATGGCTGATCGCGTCGAATGCCATGGACCGGGTGGTCGGGGGGAGTTCGTCGAGCCCGTCCAGGATCGGAAGGATCAAGCGGTGCTCCACCAGCGCCCGGGCTCGGTCCATGTTGCCTGACGACGCCGGGGCGGGGTCTCGTAGGCTGGCGTAGTCCCGGGTCAGCTGTTCGACAAGCCATGCGTTCAGGTCCTGTGCAGCCGGATTCCATGAAGCAAGGGGAAGTAGCACGGGGACGGCGTCGCCGGGGACACGCTGCTCGACCACAGCCAGCAGGAGGCGGACCATCAGCATGGTCTTACCCGACCCCGGTGCCCCAAGTATGACCAGGCGTCGGGTGGGGATCCTGCGCATGAGGACGTCGACAATCTCCATGTCCGTCCCCGCCAGGTCACCGGGGCCCGCTGCCCATTCATGTGGGTCGCATGGCGGACCTCCCGGCCAGCTTGTCGCAATCGCGCGGAGCCGCGGCCAGTCCTCGGTCAAGTCCGGATCCGCCGGTGCCCAGGAGACTGACATGGGATAGGGATCGTAGAGGCGACGTACCTGTGCCTCAGCTTCCCACTGGTTGCGTACGGCCACCGCCAACTGGTCTGCAACTTCCGCCAGGCCAGGGTCCTCCGACGCTTCGGCGCGGTCGGCGCGAAAGCTCTCCCACGCCAAATACAGCCCCGCCGAAGCAGGCAGCAGAGTGGCTGCGGACTCCGCAACTCCCGACTGACGTTCGTAAGCCACCCACAGTGCGCTAACCGTTCCGGCCAGTGCCAGAGCCAGATAGATCAGGCCGGCGAGCCGCGTCTGCCCAGTCACGAGGCATGGACCGTACTGGACGCCGAACCACGGTGATCCACGGCTCGCCCTGGCGGGTGGTGACCTTCACCCTGCCCGCCGAGCCGTCGGCGAGCGGCGCTGACAGCCGGTCCAGGTCGCCCGTCGTCCGCCGCTTGAGGACGGCGGCGAACTCTTTGGGGACCTCGGGCCGGCGGATCGCGGCGTAGTGCACGGTGCGGGCGCGCCCAGCACGCCACCACGTCCTCGGATGACCACTCCTGGCACATGAACGCCCCGCCCCTCCGTCGACAACTCGTTCGGGCTAACGAAGGGATCAGGCGCAAAGCAACGGGGAGAGGTAGCGGACCGACGGCACCTACTTTGCACTGTGGTCAGTGATGGGAGACCGAGGCCAGCATTGAGGTGTCGGCGGCCCTAACTCCCCCTGGGGGGAGCTTGGGCAGCCGTCCTCCAGGACAAGTCACGTGAGCTGAGCCGCATCATGGCGGCCTGAGCCTGGTCTGCCTGGCGTGCGCGGTCTTGTAGGCGCTCCGGGTCAGGAGGGAGCGGTCGGTGATGCCGGTGGAGTCCTTCACGTCACGCCTTGAGCGCCGCGACCTCGGCGACGCGTGGGGCCAGTTGCTGGACGGTCCGGGTCTTCGCGAAGGGCTTCAGACGGTGGCGCATCGTCTCGAAGTGCTCGTCGCCGCGCGCGGACGAAAGGTGTTCGTAGTCCGCCAGGAAGCGCGTCCACGCGTCGCACGCGGCGTCCACGTGGCCGTGTTCGAGTTGGCGTTGGGCGAGGACGGCGTGGAAGTGGGCCCGGCCCTGGCGCTCCTGGGCGGGCTGCGCCCTGATTGCCTGCTGCAATGCGCGGATCGAGCCCGGCAGGTCCTTTCCCTCGTACAGCACGTGGGCGACGTGGAAGGAGTACGCGGCCCGGTCGTACCCGCCGATCGACTCGCGCCGGTCGTCGGCCTTCAGCAGCGCCGACTCCGTCGCGGCCAGCAGCCGGCGCGCCCGCCGGTGGTCGCCCACCATCGAAGCGGAGTGGGCCTGTTGCCCCGTGAGGAACGCCCGGAGCCGCGGCCCGGCCTGGGGCGCCGCCTCGGCCGCGGAGTCCGCGAGTTGGAGCGCCCGGGTGCCGTGTCCGAGGTGGGAAGCCTGGAGGCTCATGCCCCGCAGGGTGCGGCAGTACGTCAGGTGGTCGCCCGCCCGGGCCGCCAGCTTCAGCGCCTTGACGTAGTAGTCCTGCGCGGTGCCGTGGTCCCGTTCGTACATCGCCATCCAGCCCGTCAGGTACACCAGGTCCGACGCGGCCGACCACATGTCCTTGCGCACCGCGCTGCCGGCCTCCGCCCGTAGCCACGGGACGACCGTGTTGACCAGGAACGCCGCGGCCATCGGGCGGGCGTGGGCGCCGCCGAGTTCGTCGAGGATGTCGGCGATCCGGTCCGTCATCGTGCGCACCGCCGCGACTTGAGCGGCGCCGATGCGTACGGTCCCCGGCGTCGAGGGCGGCGCCTCGGTGGCGTGCGCGGTGGAGTCGGCGAAGAGCGGCACCGCCAATGCCGCGGAGAACAGACCTGCTGCTGCGACGACGCCACGGCGCGACGGATCCATGTCGGCCCTTCCGAGATCGGCGACTTCTTCCACGGTGTCGACGCCTGGCGGAGGCTGGTCACTGGCGGCCAGGGTCAGCCCGGCTTCCGCGTGCGTCACGCTCCGGTGCAACTTGCGCGAGAAGGCTTCCACGATCAGACGCCTGACCGCGGGCTTAGGGGTCGTGCCGGCCACCCAATGGGAGACGGCCGACTGGTCGTAGCGCAGCTCCAACCCGACTTCTGCGCCCATGCGGTTGACGACGAGGGCGAACTGGGAGCGCGACCATTTGGCCTGTTGGAGCAGGCTTTCCAAGCCCGTATTGGGGGTGCGTGCGCGTGGGGCCATGTCGTCAACTCCCGAAGAGGCGCGTGGTGCTCATGGCTTTCATACTCCGACCGCTCCTCCACCGTACCGCTGTGCGTAGCCGTGCGGTTGCGTAGAGGGAGGAGAGAGCGAAAGGTGGAGGTGTTCCGTGAGAGGGAACAAGGTGCCTCGCGGGTCTGCGGGGCTGCACGCGGTACGGCACGCGCTGGACGCGCTCGGGTGCTGGCGGCTGCGGGAGTGGGCCGAGACGGCGCGGGTCGCCGGGGAAGCGCCGGTGCTCGTGTGGGACGCGCTCAAGGAGACGGGGGCCTGGGGCGAGTTAGCCGAGCACGACCGCGCCGGGCTGTACTGGTGCCTCGCCGACGGGCACCGGATCAGCATGGGGTGGCCGCTGAGCGTCAGCGCGGAGGAGTACCGGGGGCCGATCACCGCGCTCTGCTCCGACGTGGCGTACTTCGCGAGCCGCTGCGACCCCGCGGGCGAGGTCGCCTGGTGGCCCGAGGCCGACGGGGAACGGAGCGATCACGGGTCGCGGGCCGTGGAGTTGTTGCGGCGGTACGAGAAGCTGCCCGTCCTCTGGCGGGCGGCCGTGCTGCGGCGGGTGCACAGCACCCGGAGGGCCGTGCTGATCGCGGGGCCGCCGATGCACCGTTCGTACCCGTCGTTCGTCGAAGTCCTGGACTGGGCCGCCGACCGGGCGGAGCGCGGGGTCGCGCCGCCCGAGCCGGACTATCAGGAACTGCGCACGGTCGACGGGCCCGAACTCGTCAAGCGGATCGGTGAACTGCCCGAGGGGTGGCAGGTCGAGGCGGTGCGGCGGGTCGCCGCGGGCGGGGAACCCGTGGCCGTCGAGTCCGGGGCCCGCGACGCGATCGGCACCGTACGCAGCTACGGAGTGCTGGCGGGTGGCGCGGAGGGGGACGCTGCTTCCCTGTGTCCCTGATGAAGAAGCCCGCCACAGGCGCCGTGCCGTTGTGCAGCAACTCGCCGCGGAGGGGGTGGGTACGGGGGCGAGTGCGAGGTCGGATGCGCGGACGACGACATCGGCGACGAGCGCGGGAGCATCGGAACCAGTCGACCGCAGGCGGCCCGGAGCTGGGGCGGGGTCTGCCCGGCAAGGTCTGCCGGGCAGGCCCCTGGCCAGGGGTGGGATCAGGGCTTGAGCGTGAACGAGAAGTCGCCGGAGAGCTTTCCGCTCAGCCGAACTGCCGAAACGAGATTCCCCTCCCCGATCAGTCTCTCGACCTCGGCCCGCGAAAGACCGCAGGCTTCGGCGATCAGGCGTACCGGCCGGACGGGGATCCGCGCCGCGAAGCGCACCGAGACGTCGATCACCGCACGGTCCAGGTGGTCCGATCCGCCGGTGTCGAGGCGCCAGGCGTTGGTCCAGTCGAGGGCGATGCGATTGCGGCGCCGTAGGACCGGGTCCTGGAGCAACTCGGCCGCCAGGCCGGGGTCGTTCTCGTGCATCCGGTCCAGCAGTTCGGGCCGAACCGAGCGCACGTTCACCCGCTCCAGGACCGTGAGCTTCGCCGTGTCCCCGCAAGCGGTGCAGAGCACGAGGAGCCAGACGTCGAGGAGCTTGTGGTGTGCGTTGACGCGGAATTTGCCGTTCGCCCGGAAGCGGTCCGACGCGCACGCGTGGCAACGGCGGACGACGGTCGGCAGGCAGGTGGGCATGACCACCCATTCATGGAGCACAGAAGTACACCGGTTTCAGTGAGAAGTCCGCAGCAAAAAGCAGCGCGGCGCAGCAGCGCGACGCGCGACAGGTCAGCTCTCGGGAGGTCTCACAGGGTGTACAACGGCACGTCCTTGCCCAGACGACTCGGTTCGACGGCACGGTAATGGCGCACGGCGGCGCCGCCCACTGGTTTTCGAGCGCCGCACCGCCTGTGCGGTCAGCACGGGTGCGGTGCGTTGATCTCGGCCGCGGGCCGGCCCGGAAGCCCTGACCGGCGGGCGGCTACGCCCGGCGCGCCCGCACGACCAGGTACAGCGCGGACGCGAGGGCCGCGGCGCGGACGACCCAGGGGCCGGTCGAGGCGATCGCGTCGCCGAGGGCGTCTTCGGGCAGGGCCTCGCCCCAGCGGCCGGTGGAGCGGCCCCAGAGCCAGACCAGGCCCGCGGTGACCGCTGTTGCGGGCAGGCCGATGACGGCGACCTTGCGTTCGGTGACCGTCAGTTTCCGGGAGGCGTAGGCGCAGAGCCAGCCGAGGCCGAGGGCGAACCAGGAGGTGAACAGGGCGCCGCCGATCAGGAGGAGGGCGGCGAGGAGGAGGAAGGGGTTGCCGAGGCCGGAGGTGGCGGCGGGGGCTTCGTCGGAGGTGGGGCGGCGGCGCAGGCGGGAGAGCAGGCCGCGGGGCTGGGGCTGCTCGGTGGCGGGGTCGTCCTCCGCGGCGCCCTCTTCGGCCTCGCCGTCCTCGTCGTCGGGGGCGTCGTCCTTGCGCGGCGGTCGCAGTATCTCCGGGATCTCGACGCCACCGGTGAAGCCCGCGATGCGCTCGCCGGCGCCGTACGGTTCGGGCTTGACGCTCCACCAGTCGCCGTCGGCGTCGGGGCCCGCGGACGGGCCGAGTTCGTCGAGGCCGGCGAGGTGCGGCGGCAGGCCCTGGCGCGGGGGTGCGGGCGGGGCGGGGGGCGCGGCGGGGGCGGTCGGACGGTCCTTGCGGGGGTTGGGGATCAGCTTGCGCAGGCGCTGGCCGGGGAGCGTGATGCGCGGGGGCTCGGGCGCAGAAGGGGGCGTGCCCGCCGGTTTCGCGCTCTTGCGCGCCGGCGCGGACGGCGCGGATGCCACGGGCGGCGCCGACGGCGTGGACGACACGGACGACGGGGAAGGCGGGCGCGCGGAGCCGTCCGTCGCCGCCTCCACGACCTCCTTCGGCGTGCCGAGCCGGCCCAGGATGCGCCGTACGGACGCAGGGCTGTCGCCCGCCCCGCCGGCCCGCTGCCGGTCGATCTCCCCGCGCAGCGACGACACCAGCTCCATCCGTGTGCCGGACGGCAGTTGCCGCTGCTGGGCCAGATCGCCGACCCGGCTCAGATAGTCGTAGACGAGCTGGTCGCTCTCGATCCCCACGGACGGTTCCCCTCGGACGCTCCCCGTACCCTGCACCGACGTTAGCGCGGCGTCGGCGCCGCAGCGACTACCGTGGTGCGGATGGGGACCACGCCCGAAGCCGCGCCCGGATCGCCTCAAGATCCGCCCGACGGATCACACACCGGATCGTTCGACGGTTCAACTGAAGGTACGCCCGAAGGTACGCCTGACGGCCCGTCCGGCGGGCCGTCCGACGGCACACCTGCCCGCGCCCCCGCCCCGAGCGGCCCGCGCACCCTCGCCGAAGCCCTGCGCTCCTGCGGCGACGACGAACTCGCCGCGCTGTTGCGCACCCGCCCCGACCTGCTGAACCCCGTGCCCGGCGACCTCACGCAGCTCGCGACCCGGGCGGGCACCCGCGCGTCCGTCGTCCGCGCGCTCGACCGGCTGGACCGGTTCGCCCTCCAGACCGCCGAGGCGCTCGCGGTCGCCCTCGAGCCCACGCCGTACGGCACCCTGCTCGCGCTGCTCACCGGCGACGACGCGTACGGCGACACCGACGGAACGATCGCCGGCGCGCTGCCCGGCGCACTCGGCGCGCTGCGCGCCCAGGCCCTGGTGTGGGGCGACGACGACCGGCTGCGGCTGGTGCGCACCGCCCGCGAGCTGCTGACCCCGTCCCCGGCCCGCCCGTCCCCGACCGGCCTCGGGCCCACCGCCGCCGAAGCGACGGCCGGGATGTCGCCGGGCCGGCTCCAGGAGGTCGTCACGGCGGCCGGGCTGCCGTCCACCCACGACCCGGTGTCCGCGGTGGCCGCGCTGACGGCGCTCTTCACGGACCGCACGCGCATGGCGGCGCTCCTCGACACGGCGCCGCCGGGCGCGCTGGCGGTGTTGGACCGGCTGGTGTGGGGGCCGCCGTACGGCGAGGTCACGGCCGACCCCGCGCCCCCGGTGCGCTGGCTGCGCGACCGTGGCCTGCTGCTGCCGGCGTCCCCGCGCACCCTCGTCCTGCCGCGCGAGGTCGCGCTGCACCTGCGCGCCGGCCGGGCGCACCGCGCGCCCGAGCCGCTGCCGCCCGAGGTGCGGCCCGCGGTCTCCGCGCTCGCCGCTCGTCCACAGGTTGTGGACAGCACGGCGGCGGGCCAGGCGCTGGCGGCGCTGTCGACCGTCGAGGACCTGCTCCAGGACTGGCACGAGGGCGGCCCGCAGGTGCTGCGCGCCGGCGGTCTGTCCGTACGCGACCTCAAGCGCACGGCGGTCGCGCTGGACGCGAGCGAGCCGATGGCCGCGTTCTGGGTGGAGCTGGCGTACGCGGCGGGGCTGCTGGCGTCCGACGGCGAGGCGGACGAGGCGTACGCGCCCACGCCGGCGTACGACGACTGGTTGGAGCTGCCCGCGGCCGACCGCTGGGCGGTGCTGGCTGCGGCGTGGCTCGCTGCGACCCGTACGCCCGGGCTGGTCGGCGACGTCGACGGCAAGGGGCGCACGCTGGCGGCGCTCGGGCCCGGCATCGACCGGAGCGTGGCGCCGGAAGTGCGCCGGCGCGTGCTCACGCTGCTGGGTGCGCTGCCGGAGGCGCAGGCGCCGGATCCCGACACGCTGTTGGCGCGGCTGCGCTGGGAGCGCCCGCTGCGCCGCCCGGAGGGGGCGACGGGGGCAGCCGGTCCGGCGGGCAGCGCGATGGACGGGATGGACCTCAGGGCCAGGGTCGCGACCTGGACGTTGGCGGAGGCGGAGTCCCTGGGCGTGACGGGCCGCGGCGCGCTCGCCTCCCACGGCAGGGCACTGCTGGCCGCGCTCCGGCCGACGGCAGGGACCGAAGCCGAAGCCGGGCCCGAGGCGGGCGCGGGGGCCGATGCGGGAGCTGGGGGAGGGGGCGTGGGTGCGGCGGTGCGCGCTGCCGCGGACGCCTTGGCGCCGCTGCTGCCCGCGCCCCTGGACCACGTACTGCTCCAGGCCGACCTCACCGCCGTCGCCCCCGGCCCGCTGGAGCGCCCGCTCGCCGAGACGCTGTCGGTGCTCGCGGACGTGGAGTCCAAGGGCGGGGCGACGGTGTACCGCTTCACGCCAGGCTCCGTGCGCCGCGCGCTGGACGCCGGCCGGACCGCGTCCGAACTGCACGCCCTGCTGGCCGCCCACTCCCGCACCCCGGTGCCGCAGCCGCTGAGCTATCTGATCGACGACGTGGCCCGCCGCCACGGCCATCTGCGGATCGGCGCGGCTTCGGCGTACGTCCGCTGCGACGACGACGCCCTGCTCGACGAGATCCTCGCCGACAAGCGTTCGGCGGGGCTGCGGCTGCGCCGGCTCGCCCCCACCGTCGTCGCGTCCGCCGCCGACCCGGCGACGCTGCTGACCGGGCTGCGGTCGATGGGGTACGCCCCGGCGGCCGAATCGGCGGAGGGCGACGTGTTGATCGCCCGCGCGCACGCCCGCCGCACCCCGCCCCGTAAGCCCCCGGCACCGCAGTCGGACGGCCTGCCGGTCCCGGCCCCCGCGCTGCTCGCAGCGGCGGTGAAGGCGATCAGGGCGGGCGACCTGGCGGCCACGGTGGCGCGCAAGCCGGTCCACGACACGGCGCACGGGGCAGCGCGCGAATCGGCGCCCGCGCCGGGGCCCGACGAGGCGCCCGCGCCGGGGCGGGGCGAACTGCCGCGCACCAGCGCCGCGGAGACCCTGGCCACCGTCCAGGCGGCGGCGATGACGGGCTCAGCGGTGTGGATCGGCTACGTCAACGCCGACGGCGCCGCCAGCCAGCGGGTGATCGCCCCGGTCCGGGTCGAGGGCGGCTTCGTCACCGGCTACGACCACACCGCCGACGAGGTCCGCACCTATCCGCTGCACCGGATCACGGGCGTCGCGGAACTCGCGGAGGACTGACCGGCCAGGACTGACCGCCCAGGGCCGGCAGGCCGGGACTGACCACTGCCGCAACGAGAGAAGGCGCCGCCGCCGGGGGCAACGGCGGCGCCTGGTCCAGGGGTTTCTTGCTGCCCGCGTCATCGTGTGATCGCGCGCCACCATTACGCAACGGGATGCGCGCAATGGGATTCAACGGACGTTCGCCATCACCGCGCGATAAGCGTCCGAATGGCAATCCCCGGCCCGTTCAATTGGTGGTCCGGAATTCTCGGCATCGAATGCGCTCGGCGATGGATGGTCCATGCAGGCATTTGGTGGTACGGCGTACGGCGCAGCTCGGAAGACCATCGGCCCGGGCATCGGCCCGGCCGTCAGCCCGGGCATCAGTCCGGCTAATGGGGCGGCCGAGAGCGCGGCCGTCAGCGCGGCCGTCAGCGCGGCCATCGGCTCGGCTGCCGGCACGGTCCTTTCCCGCATCGCCGGTGATACTCGGGTGATGAGACTCTTCGTCGCCGTCGTGCCGCCCGCGCCGCAACTCGACGAATTGGGCGCCGCGGCCGCGCGCCTCGAAGGGCTGCCCGGGGCTGACGGACTGCGGTGGACGGGGCGCGCCGGGTGGCACTACACCCTGGCCTTCTACGGATCGGTGCCCGAGGACGTCCTGCCCGAGTTGTCGGAGCGGCTGGGGCGGGCCGCGCGGCGCTCCGATGCGTTCCCGCTGTCGATCAGCGGCGGCGGGCACTTCGGGAACGGGGTGCTGTGGGCGGGTGCCGCCGGCGCCGTCGAAGAGCTGCGGCGGCTCGCGGCCCGGACGGACGCCGCGGGCCGGCGCAGCGGGATCGCGATGGAGGAGCCGCGGCGCTTCACCCCGCACCTCACGCTCGCCCGCGCCCGCCGTCGACGCGGCGCCGCGGGCGGGGGCCCCGCGCTCAGCACGTACGCGGAAGCGCTCGGCGACTTCGTCGGCACCCCTTGGGACGTGTCGGAGTTCGTGCTCGTCCGCAGCAGTCTGCCGGCCGGCGGCACCCCGGGCGCCGAGCCGCGGTACGAGACCTTGGCCGCTTGGCGCCTGGGCCGGGACCCAGGCGCCGCGGGCCCGCTCGAACAGGCGCGTTAACCTCGTGATGTGAAGACCAAGACCAGGAACCGGATCATGGCCGGTGCGCTCGTGCTGATGTTCGCGATCATCGCGGTGGCGTCCGTGCTCGGCTAGTAGCCCCCAGGCCGACCGCGACCGGGCCGACCGCGACCGAGCCGGCTGCCACCGACACCGGCCGCGACCGACCCGGACGTCAACCCCCGAACGCCGCTGAACCGTACGTCACCAGGCGAACGCCTCCGGCGCCGGACCGACCGCCGGGAACACCTCCTCCAGCGCCGCCAGCAGCTCGGCGCCGAGCTTGAGCTCGACCGCGCGCAGTGCGCCCGTGAGCTGCTCCGCCGTCCGCGGCCCCACGATCGGCCCGGTCACCCCGGGCCGGGTCAACAGCCAGGCCAACGCGACCTCGCCGGGCGCCAGCCCGTGCTCGTCCAACAGGTCCTCGTACGCCTGGATGCGCTCCCGCACCCCCGGCAGCGCCAGTGACTCCGCGCCCAGCCCGGTGCCGCGCCGGGTGCCGTAGCCGTCCTTCTTCAAGATCCCGCCGAGCAGCCCGCCGTGCAGCGGCGACCAGGGGATGACCCCGAGGCCGTACTCCTGCGCGGCCGGAATCACCTCCATCTCGGCGCGCCGCTCGAAGAGGTTGTAGATGCACTGCTCGCTCACCAGACCGAGGGAGCCCCTGCGACGTGCGGCTTCGTTCGTCTGGGCGATCTTCCAGCCGGGGAAGTTGGACGAGCCGGCGTAGAGGATCTTGCCCTGCTGGACCAGGGTGTCGAGCGCCTGCCAGATCTCGTCGACCGGGGTGCTCCGGTCGACGTGGTGGAACTGGTACAGGTCGATCCGGTCGGTCTGGAGCCGCTTGAGGCTGGCGTCGACCGCGCGCCGGATGTTGTACGCGGAGAGCTTGTCGTGGTTGGGCCACTGGGTGCCGTTCGCCCCCACGTGCCCGTACACCTTGGTCGCGAGCACGATCTTGTCGCGCCGCCGCTCGCCGCCCCGGGCGAGCCAGTTGCCGATGATCGTCTCGGTACGGCCCCGGTGCTCCGGGCCGCCGTAGGTGTTGGAGGTGTCGAAGAAGTTGACGCCCGCGTCGAGCGCGGCGTCCATGATCGCGTGGCTGTGCGCTTCGTCGGTGTGCGGCCCGAAGTTCATCGTCCCGAGGACGATGCGGCTGACCTTGAGTCCGGTACGTCCTAGCTGCGTGTACTCCATGGGTGCACAGCCAACTGTGTCGAGCGGGCGTCAGGCAAGACGCATTTACCCGTGCCGGCAAGGCCAATTGCTGCGGAACGCCCAGCAGAAGACATGTAGCGGTTCTGCTACACAAGAGTGGGCGTCAGTTGACGAATCGGGTCGAATCTCGCCATCCTGGGCCGGCCGCGCAGCCATTGCGTGTTTGACGTCACATCGGGGCGGGGGAACCGGCCGAGTCCGGAAGCGCTCTGACTGCCTGACCACCACAGAGGATTCGTCCACATGCCCGAGATCTCCATTGTCGTTCCGTGTTTCAACGAGAGCGAGGTGATCGAGACCTTCCACGCCACGCTTGTCACCACGTTGGAAACGGCCCAGACCAGGCCCGCGCCCAATGGCCCGAGCACGTCCACCGACTCGGCCGAGGCCGGCGTCAAATCCAGCACGAAATCCAGCACCAAATCCGGCGCCACCGCCAAGAGCGGCACGATTACCAGCACCAAAACCGCGCCTGATGCCCCGTCCGCCGCCGCCCCCGCGAGCTTCGAGATCTGCTACGTGGACGACGGCAGCCGCGACGGCACCCGCGACCTGCTGCGCAAGCTCGCCGAAACCGACCCGCGCGCCCGCTACACCTCCTTCAGCCGCAACTTCGGCAAGGAGTCCGCGATGCTCGCCGGACTGCGCATGGCGCACGGCGACGCCGTCGTCCTCATGGACGCCGACCTCCAGCATCCGCCGTCCCTGATCCCCCGGATGCTGGAGCTGCACCGGCACGGTTACGACCAGGTGATCGCCCAGCGCGACCGCGCCGGCGAGGGCGTGCTGCGCACCGCACTCAGCCAGCTCTACTACCGCCTCGTGCGCCGCTTCATGGACGTCGAGATCGTCGACGGCGCCGGCGACTTCCGGCTCCTTTCCCGGCGCGCGGTGAACGCCATGCTCGCGCTTCCCGAGAGCAACCGCTTCTCCAAGGGCCTCTTCTCCTGGATCGGCTTCGACACCGTCACCTTCGCGTACGAGAACCAGCAGCGCGCGGCCGGCAGTTCGAAGTGGGGCGGGCGCCGGCTCCTGAACTACGGCATCGACGGACTGCTCTCCTTCAACAGTCGCCCGCTGCGCCTGGCCATCCACGCCGGGCTGTGGCTGGTGCTCTCCGCGCTCGCGTACGCCCTGTGGATCGTCGTCAACGTGATCGTCAGCGGCGTCGACACCCCCGGATACGCCACCATCATCGCCGCGATGGTCGGCCTCGGCGGCATCCAGATCGCCACGCTCGGCGTGATCGGCGAGTATGTGGGGCGGATCTACCACGAGTCGAAGCGGCGACCGCACTACGTGGTCCGGGAGACCGATCTGGCGAGCGGTCCGCCCGACTTCCCGCCCGACCACCCCCTGCTGGAGGCCGCGACCGCCCGGCCCCGCCCCCTGCACGAGAGGCACCCCTGACGATGAGCGTCGACGCGTCCGCGAACGCGGCGGACGAGGCAGCGCGCAAGACGAACGCGGCGGACGAGGCGGCGCGCAAGACGAGCGCGGCGAGCGCGGACGGCGGCGGACCGGCGCCCGACGGCGGCCCCGAGCGGCCGGCGATCTGGCCGCTCGCCCTGGCCGCGCTGCCGCTGGGACTCCTCGCCCTCGCCATGTGGTTCGGCCGGCACGTACGGCCCAGCGCCGACGAGTGGTGCTTCCTGCCGCAGGTCCGCGAGGACGGCATGTGGGGCCTGGTCCACACCTTCTACTTCAACGACAACGGGCGCGTCGCCAACGGCATCCTGGTCGGCGCGTACACGAAGTTCCCCGTCGGCGGCCACCAGTGGTACGGCCTGGTCAGCGGGGCGCTGATGCTGGTGCTGCTGTGGGCGGTGGTCGCGCAGGTGCTGGCCAGGGCGGGGCAGCGGGCGCCGCGCGGAGTGCCGCTGCTGGTCGCGGCGATGATCAGCGCGGTGTTCCTGTTCGCCACGCCCAACACGTACAAGACGTTCTACTGGCCGGCCGCCTCCGTCTCGCACACCCTCGCACCCGTGCTCGCGGTCGCCGCCGCCCTGCCGCTGCTGCGGGCGCACGACCGGCGCAGCCGCGTCGCCGCGCTGGTGGTCGTCGTCCTCGCCGGCGTCTTCATGGGCACGCTCTCCGAAGAGGCGTCCGTGGTGGCGCTGGTGGTGCTCTCCTGCGTGGTCCTCTTCGCCGGGCAGTTCTTCGTGGCGAGGGTGCGCCGCTTCGTACGGATCTGGTCGCTGGCGGGGATGGCCGGCATCGCCGTCGGCACCCTGGTGCTCTTCACCTCCCCGGGCTCGCGCAACCGCCGCAACCGCTTCGACGCGGAGAGCACCTCGATGCTGGCGCCGGAGTCCTTGGAAGGCGCACTGCGCGGGTACGTCCGCATCCTCGGCACGGTCTTCACCACCTGGCAGTACGTGGGCGCGATCGCCGCGGGCGTCATCATCGGGCTGCTGGCGCGGCGCCGGGCGGGCGGCTCGCGCGTGCTGCTGCCGGCCCGTCCGCTGCCGCTGCTCGGGCTGGGCGCGGCCGCGTTCCTGGTCGCCGGCTACCTGTGCACGGTGATCACGTACCCGGTCTTCGGCCCGAAGGTCTTCACCACGGAGCGGACCTGGAACGACTACCTGCTGATGTACGCGTTCCTGCTGGTGGCCGCGGGCGCGTTCCTGGGCCGCTGGCTGCGGCTGCGGCTGGGGGCTGGCGCCGCGGGGTCCGGGCGCCGCGACCGTACGACGCTCGCGCTGACCGCCGGCGCCGCCGCGGTGTGCGCGGTCACCGTCGCCGGTCTCACCGTGCCGCTCCTCGACCTGGGCCGCGACATGCGGACGCGGGCCGAGCTGTGGGACCGTCAGGACGCCTACCTGCGGGACGGCGCGGCGCGCGGTGAGACGGAGATGCCGTACACCCCGACGAAGGTCGGCCGGATGCTGGAGCCCTTCAGCAAGAACGGCACCGCGCTCTGGCCAGGCCAGTGCGTCGCCGAGTGGTACGGCCTGGAGAAGGTCACCCACTCGAAGGACTTCCAGGCCCCGTAGCCCGCGGCCAAGCGGAAGCGCTACCGCTCGCCCCGCCAGCGGTACGGGCCGCCCACGCCCCACGCCTGGTGGAGCGCCGTTGCGAAGGCCGCGGCGAGTTTCTGTTCGCCCGTGGGGCCCGGGTGGGTGCCGTCGTAGGTGTCGGCGTCGAGGTCGTAGTCGGCCGGCGGCGACGCCAGCAGTAGCGGTGACGCCGGCTCGTCCAGGTCCGCCACCGCCTTCGCGAGCAGCTCGTTGAAGCGCACGCACTCCGCGGCGAACGGCGCGTCGGTGCGGGCCCGGACGTTCGGGATCACCGGCAGCAGCACCATCCGCAGCCCGGGCGCCGCGGCGCGCGCCCCGGCGACGAAGCGGCGCACGTTGACCGCGGTCTGCTCGCTGTTGGTGTAGAAACCGAGGTCTATCAGCCCCAGGGAGACCAGCAGGACGTCCGGGCGGTGCTCGGCGACGGCCGCCCCGACGGTCGGCGCCTGGTGCAGCCAGCCCTCGCCCCAGCCCGCGAGGTGGCGGCGCGCGTCGGCGGGGAAGGCGGGGTCCGCGTACGCGGTGGACAGCGGCGCGTCCGCCGCCGGGTCGTACAGCCCGCTGCGCGGCCCCACGATCTCGGGCGGCCAGGGGAAGGATGAGGCGGACAGGTGCTGCCACATCCGGTAGCGCCAGGTGTAGTCGCCGGCGCGTCCGATGGTCATGGAGTCGCCGACGAACATGAAACGCATGGGGGTCATGATGTCCGAAGCCGCAGGTGGGACGCGATGTGAGAACGGCCACGGCGCCCCCGTGGTCGGCGGTGCGGTCCGGGTGCACCGGCTCGATCTGGGGTACTTCGTCCGGCCCGCCGGCGAGACGGGCACCGGCCGTCCGCGCGCCGAGCCCGTCTTCGCCCATCTCGTACGCCATCCGCGCGGGTTGCTGCTCTTCGACTCCGGGATCGGCACGGGCGACCCGGAGGCCGACGCGCACTACCGGCCGCACCGCAGGTCACTGCGGGCCGCACTGGCGGCGGTGGACGTCGCCGTCGAGGACGTCGCGATGGTGGTGAACTGCCACCTCCACTTCGACCACCTGGGCGGCAACCCGCTCTTCCCCGGCGTCCCGATCGTCGTCCAGCGCACGGAACTGGCCACCGCCCGCGCCGGCGACTACACCATCGACGCGCTCGTCGACTTCCCGGGCGCGGTGTACGAGGAGGTCGACGGCGAGGTCGAGCCGTGGCCGGGGCTGCGCGTCGTGCCGACCCCGGGCCACACGCCCGGTCACCAGTCGCTGTGGGTGGCGCGGCCGGGCGGCTCGGTGCTGCTGGCGGGGCAGGCGTACGACTTCGCGTCCGAGTACGCGTCGGCGGAGCTGGCGCGCCGGGTGGTGGCGGAGGGGCTGGAGCCGCCGTTGCCGCCGTACCGCCCTTGGCTGGATCGGATCGCCCGGCTCGCACCGCTCGCCGTGCACTTCGCCCACGACGCGGCCCAGTACGTCCCGCCGCCGGACGCCGTGCGCTTCGCCCATGACACGGCTGTGTACCAGGGCGGATGCACAGCGGTCTGAAGCGGGCCCCGCCCCGCGCGGGATGGCAGGCTTGGTCCATGCGTTCGCTTCCGTACGTCGCCGGTGCCGCCGCCCTCGCGCTCTGCGTGCTGCCGGCCGCTTCCCCGGCCTTCGCCGCCGAGCCCGACTCCGAGTTCGCCTTCCAGGACTCCCGGATCACGGAGTCCAGCGGGCTCGCGGCCAGCCGGGCGCACCCCGGCGTCTACTGGACGCACAACGACCAGGACGAGCCGCGGGTGTTCGCGGTCGACTCGCGGACGGGCAAGACGGTCGCGACGGTGACGCTGAAGGGCGTGGGCAAGCCGCGGGACATGGAGGCGATCTCGGTGGGCGCCGACGGCAAGGTGTACGTCGGCGACATCGGGGACAACCGCAACGGCACGTGGGACCACGTGTGGATCTACACCTTCCCCGAGCCGGCCGAACTGGGCGACACCACCGTGCGCGCCACCCAGTACACGGTGCAGTACGCGGACGGCCCGCGGGACGCGGAGGCGCTGATGGTGCACCCCACGACGGGCCGGGTGTACATCGCGTCGAAGAACGAGGAGGGCGGCGGGCTCTACGAGGGCCCGCACCCGCTGCGCGCCAAGGGCACCAACGTCTTCAAGAAGATCGGCGAGGTGCCGTGGGTGACGGACGGCGCCTTCTCGCCGGACGGGAAGCGGCTGGTGCTGCGCTCGTACTTCTCCGCGCGGGGGTACGAGTGGGGCTCCGACGGCCGCCTCGGCGCGGACTACCGGGTGAAGGGGCCCATCCAGCGGCAGTCCGAGGGGGTGTCGTACACGGCGGACGGCAAGGGGCTGATGTTCAGCTCCGAGGGCGTGGGCGCCGAGGTGCGCAAGGTCGAGGTCGAGGGCGGCGGGGACGACGGCAAGGCGTCGTCGAAGGGCGGCGGTTCGGCTTCGGGCGACGACACCGAGGGAGAGGTGCCGGCCAAGGCCGCGTACGGCGCGGTCGTGCTGGTGGTGGCGACCCTGCTGTTCCTCGGCGTGCGCCGGCTGTTCAGGAAGGGCTGACGGGACGGGCAGGACGGTGCGTGGCTGACGGGACGGGCGCGACGGCACGGGGCTGACGGGACCGGCGTACGCCACGGACGCGCGGACGCGGGCGTACGTCAGGCCGTCGGGCTCTCCGTGCTGCGCTGCACCATCGCCTCCAGTCCGCCGATCAGCATCGCGAGCCCGAACTCGAAGTGGTCGAACTCCTCGCTGAAGGTGTCGTCGTCCATGTTCGCCATCATCGGGTAGTCGCCGCTCGCCATCGCCCGCTCCAGGAACGGCCGCTGCGCCGACCAGAACTCGTAGTGCCCCAAGCCGGTCTCCTCGGCGGCGTCCTTCGCGTCCGCCTCCATCCGTACGACGCCGGTGACCAGGCTCTGCACGGAGATGATCACCGAGATCTTCTCGGCGTCGCGCAGTTGGAGGCCCTGGAGTCCGGTGAGCGCGGCCTCCAGGCCGCCCAGGGTGCTGGGGCCGAGGACGCTGCGCGCCTGGTTCACCCGCAGCAGCCAGGGGTGCTTCTGGTAGAGGTCGCGGTAACTGTGGGCCAGGCGCTCGACGGCGGCGCGCCAGTCGGGGACCTCGCCGGCGGGCGGCGGCTCCCAGGGGTCGGGCGCGCTGACCCGGTCGAGCATCAGGTCGAGCAGTTCGGCCTTGCCGGGGACGTAGCGGTAGAGCGACATCGTGCCGGTGCCGAGTTCCGCGGCGATGCGGCGCATGGAGACCGCGCCGATGCCCTCCGAGTCCGCGACGTCGACGGCGGCGGCCACGATCGCGTCGAGCGTGAGCCCCGGCTTGGGGCCGCGGCTCGGTCGCTCCGCCGTACCCCACAACAGCTCCAGGGTGCGGGCGATGTCACCGCTGCCGCTCGTCTCGGTCGTCATGTCCGCCACTTTATTCCTCCTGCCGTCACTGCTGGTCGCGGGCCCGGGGAGGCCGTGCGTTTTAAAACTGGGTACAACGTACTCTGTTTCGGGTACGCTGTACGCACTGATGACGGGGACGCTCCCGCACCAGTACGGAACCTGGAGGGACACGTGAACGGAAACGGCGGGCGCGACCGGAGCGCCGCACGCAGCGAGTACTCGGTGGTCGCCGAGTCCGTCGAGAAGAGGTACGGGCAAAAGCGCGCCCTGGACGGCCTGGACCTCACGGTCCGCAGGGGCACCGTGCACGGCCTGCTGGGACCCAACGGCGCCGGCAAGACCACCGCGGTCCGGGTGCTCGCCACGCTCCTCAAGTTCGACGCCGGGCGCGCCGAGGTCGCCGGCCTCGACGTGGCCCGCGACGCGCGCGGCGTACGCCGCCGCATCGGGCTGACCGGCCAGTACGCGGCCGTCGACGAGGTGATGTCCGGCCGGCAGAACCTGGAGATGTTCGGTCGCCTCTTCCACCTCGACGGCAAGCGCGCCGCGCGCCGCGCCACCGAACTGCTGGAGCAGTTCGACCTGGTGGACGCGGCCGACAGGTCCGCCGGCAAGTACAGCGGCGGCATGCGCCGCCGGCTCGACCTGGCGTCGTCGATGATCCTGGCGCCCGAGGTGCTCTTCCTCGACGAGCCGACGACCGGGCTCGACCCGCGCAGTCGCGGCGAGGTCTGGCAGGCGGTGCGGGACCTGGTGGCCGGCGGCACGACCGTGCTGCTCACCACCCAGTACCTGGAGGAGGCGGACAAGCTCGCCTCCCGGATCACCGTCATCGACAACGGCCGGGCCATCGCCGACGACACCCCCGACGGGCTCAAGTCCACCGTCGGCGGCGACCGCATCGAGGTCGTCGTCGCCGACGCGGACGGCTTGGACGCGGCGTGGCGGGCCGTCGCCCGGGTCGCGACCGGCGTCCCCGAGATGGACCGCGAGGAGCTGCGCGTCCACGCCGCCGTCTCCGACCGGGTCGCCGCCCTGACCGACGTGGCCCGCACCCTCCAGGACGACGGCGTCGCCGTGGAGGACCTCGGGCTGCGCAGGCCGAGCCTCGACGACGTCTTCATGCGGCTGACGGGCCACCGCACCGGAGACGACGAGCAGGACCGGCCGAAGCAGGAGCAGGAGCAGAAGCAGCAGCAGGAGAAGGAGGTGGCCGCGGCATGAGCGCCACGACCGTCAAGACTGAAGCCGTCGACGTCGAACGGGTCGACCTGACCGTGCACGGCGACGGGCGCGAGCGCCGCGCGTACTGGGCCGTCGTGGACTGCTGGAGCGTGGTGCGCCGGGGGTTCCTCAACTACCAGCGCCAGCCGCTCGCCATCGTCTGGCAGCTCGGCTTCCCGATCCTGTCCGTGCTGCTGTACGCGTACGTCTTCGGCGGCGCGATGAAGTCGCCGGGCGGCGACTACCGGGACTACCTGATGCCGGGCATGTTCGTGATGACGATGGCCTTCGGCTTCATGGGCACCGCGATGACCGTCGTCGTCGACGCGCAGAAGGGCGTCATCGACCGGTTCCGCTCCATGCCGATGTCGCCGTCCGCGGTGGTCTCCGGCCGCGGGGTCACCGACCTCTTCGTCGCCGCCGCCGAGTTGACGATCCTCGCGGCCACCGCGCTGCTCATCGGCTGGCGTTCGGACGGCGGCTTCCTGGGCACCCTCGGCGCCTTCGGGCTGCTGATGCTGCTGCGCTTCGCGCTGATCTGGGTCGGCGTGTGGCTCGGGCTGATGCTGCCGAACCAGGAGGCCGCCGGCGGACTGTACGCGGTCGTCTTCCCGCTCACGATGGTCTCCAGCATCTTCGTCCCGCCGTCCTCCATGCCCGACTGGCTGGGCGCGGTCGCGGCGTGGAACCCGATCTCGTCGACCGCCGGCGCCACCCGCGAACTCTTCGGGAACCCGGTCGCCAGCGACGGGAGCTGGATCCAGGAGAACGCGATCCTGATGGCGACGGTCTGGCCGCTGGTCATCACCGCGATCTTCCTGCCGCTGGCGGTGCGCCGCTTCCAGCGACTCAGCCGGTGAGGGAAAGTCCTGCACCGGCAGCCGCGGTCTCGCCGTGCGGCGGGCCGCGGTGCGGCGTCTGTGGTTGATCGCGCAGTTCCGCCCCCGTGCCCGCAGGGCACGGGGGTACCCCCAGCGCTCCTAAAGACCAGCGCCCTAGCCGCAGGCGAGTGACGGGAGCAGCGAAACAGGGGCGCGGGGAGTACCACCACGCCCGCAGGGCGTAGGGGGCGGAACTGCGCGACAAGCCCACCACCGGGCCGCAGAGACCAACGCTCCCGCGGGGAAACGGCGGCTACATCCAAGGCGCAGGGAAGCGCGCGGGACCTTCCGGTGAAGCCCTGGACGTGCGGAAGGGCCCACCGAGCGGTGGGCCCTTCCGCACTCAGGTACGCGGCGTGCTGCTCAGAGGCGTTCGATGACGTAGTCGATGCAGACCGTCAGCGCCTCGACGTCCGCCGGGTCGATCGCCGGGAACATCGCGACGCGGAGCTGGTTGCGGCCCAGCTTGCGGTACGGCTCGGTGTCGACGACGCCGTTGGCGCGCAGCGCCTTGGCGACCGCCGCCGCGTCCACGTCGTCGGAGAAGTCGATCGTGCCGATGACCTGCGAGCGCTGCGCCGGGTCGGCGACGAACGGGTCCGCGTACTTGGACGCCTCGGCCCAGCCGTACAGGGCGCGCGAGGACGCGGCGGTGCGGCCCGTCGCGAAGTCCAGGCCGCCCTGCCCGTTCAGCCACTTCAGCTGCTCGTTCAGCAGGAAGAGGGTGGCCAGCGCGGGGGTGTTGTACGTCTGGTTCTTCAGGGAGTTGTCGATCGCGGTCGGCAGGCTGAAGAACTCGGGCACGTGGCGCCCGGAGGCGTGCACCCGGGCCGCGCGCTCCAGCGCGGCGGGGGAGAAGAGCGCGAGCCACAGCCCGCCGTCGGCGGCGAAGGACTTCTGCGGTGCGAAGTAGTAGACGTCGGACTCGGCGACGTCGACCGGCAGGCCGCCGGCGCCCGAGGTGGCGTCGACCAGCACCAGCGCGCCCTCGTCGGCGCCCGCGACGCGCTTGATGGGCGCGGCGACGCCGGTGGAGGTCTCGTTGTGGGTGAGGGCGTAGACGTCCACGCCCGCCTCGGCCTGCGGCTCCGGGTGGGTGCCCGGGGCGGAGGAGATCACGGTCGGCTCGTCCAGCCACGGCGCCAGCTTGGCGGCCTTGGCGAACTTGGAGGAGAACTCGCCGAACGACAGGTGCTGGGACTTGCGGTCGATCAGTCCGTGCGTCGCGACGTCCCAGAAGGCGGTGGAGCCGCCGTTGCCCAGGATCACCTCGTAGCCCTCGGGGAGCTGGAACAGCTCGCGCACTCCCTGGCGCACCTCGCCGACCAGGTTCTTCACGGGAGCCTGGCGGTGGGAGGTGCCGAGCAGGGACGTGCCGGTGGCGGCGAGGGCGTCGACCGCCTCCTTGCGCACCTTGGAGGGGCCCGCACCGAAACGGCCGTCGGCGGGCTTGATGTCAGCGGGAATCTGGATCTCAGCCACGTATGCGAGCGTATCGGGTGCCGGGGGGCGGCCGTCCCGCGGTCCGGCGGCTGAGACGCCGCAGCCCCGGGGCCCGCAGCCCGTCGGCCCGTCAGTCCTTGGCGTCCTGCCGCAGGGACAGCGCGTGCAGGTGTTCCACCAGGGCGATCAGGACGAACTTGCTGGACGAGTGGTCGCGGGCGTCGAACTCCATCAGCGGCACGTTCGGGTCCAGCGCCAGCGCCTGCCGGATCTGGGCGTCCGTGTGGAAGGGCCCGCCGAAGTCGTTCACGGCGACGATGAAGGGGATCCCGTGGTGCTCCAGCCGGTCCAGCGCGTACCAGGCGTCCGGCAGCCGCCGGGAGTCGACGAGCAGCACCGCGCCGATCGTCCCCGCCAGCAGCCGGTCCCACAGGAACCAGAACCGCTCCTGGCCGGGCGCGCCGAAGAGGTAGAGGACGGCGCGCTCGTCGACCGCGATCCGGCCGAAGTCGAACGCGACCGTCGTGGCGCTCTTGCGCGAGGTGACGCGGGAGGGGTCGTCGAGGGCGCGGCCCTCGCTGCTCATGACCTCTTCCGTGTGCATGGGGCGGATCTCGCTGACGGAGCGGACCATCGTCGTCTTGCCGACCCCGAAGCCGCCGACCACGACGATCTTCAGTGCCTGCGCCGCCTCCGCGGGTCGGAGGGCCGGTGCGCCGCGGGTCATCGGCTGTGGGCGGTGCCGGTCATCGAGTGTTGCCTTCCGAGGGGTGGCGGGGGCAGAACTGGAGCCGAGGGTTCCTGATCAAGTTCTCGTCACTATAGGAGAGTTGACGATCACTTTGGGCGCTTCCCCCTGGCTTTGCCAAGGGTCCAAGGACTCTAATGGCCCGGACGGGGGGCTTTTCCTCTCCCCGGCGGCGACTTTCGGGCACCTTTCCGGCATCTTTTTGGCTCCTTTGCCATGGCTTTCCAGCGGTTTTCCGATGCCCCTGCGGCGGCTTTCCGGTGGTTTTCCGGCGGTTTACTGGCGATTTTCCAGGGGTGCGACGGGGGCGGCGCGGGCATGCTGGAACGCATGGCCGAGCCACGGAGTGCACGGAGCGACGCGAATCAGGGGCGGGGCGACCGGGGGCGGGGCGACCGCGGCCGGGGCGGTGGCGGTCGGGGCGGTGGCGCGGACGCCGAGTTGAGCGCCGCGCTCGGTGCCGACCTGCGCGCGGCCGTCCGCGGCGGGGTGGACTTCTCGACCACCGCCCGCGCCCTGACCACGATGGACGCCTCCAACTACCGCCGCGTACCGCTCGGCGTCGTCGCCCCGCTGGACGCCGCGGACGTCGCCGCGACGCTGGAGGCGTGCCGCACCCACGGCGTCCCGGTGGTCGCCCGCGGCGGCGGTACGTCGATCGCCGGCCAGGCCACCGGCACCGGGGTCGTACTCGACTTCGGCCGGCACATGAACGCGGTCGTGGAGGTGGACGCGGCCGCGCGCACGGCGGTCGTGCAGCCGGGCGTCGTCCTGGACGTGCTGCGGGACGCGGTCGCGCCGCACGGCCTCACCTTCGGCCCGGACCCCTCCACCCACGCCCGCTGCACCCTCGGCGGCATGATCGGCAACAACGCGTGCGGCTCGCACTCGGTGGCCTGGGGCACGACCGCGGACAACGTCCGCGAAGCGTCGGTGGTGACGTACGGGGGCGTACGGCTCCGGCTCGGCCGGGGCCGGTCCGACGGTGACCCGGGCGCCGATCCGCGCGCCCGGGCGCTCCTGGCCGCGACGCACGACCTCGTCGCGGACCACCTCGCCCTGCTGCGCACCGGCTACCCGACCGGGCTGCCCCGCCGCATCTCCGGATACGCCCTCGACGCACTGCTCCCGGAGAACGGCGTCGACCTCGCCCGGGCCTTCTGCGGCACCGAGGGCACCCTCGGCGTGCTCACCGAGGCCACCGTCCGACTCGTCGAAGCCCCCCGCGCCCGCGCCCTCGCCGTGCTCGGCTACCCCGACGAGACCGCGGCCGCCGACGCCGCCGCCGGGCTGCTCCCGCACGCCCCGCTCACCGTCGAGGGCATGGCCGACGACCTCGTACCGCCCGGTCACGGCCTGCCCCGCGGCCGGGCGTGGCTGTTCGTCGAGACCGGCGGCGACACCCCGGCCGAAGCCCGGGCGCACGCCGGCGCGATCGTGCGCGCGGCCGACGCGCTGGGCGCGGCCGTGGTGACCGACGCCGCGCAGATGCGCGCGCTGTGGCGGGTCCGGGAGGACGCGGCCGGCACCGCGACCCGCACCCCCGCCGGCGCCGAGGCGTGGCCCGGCTGGGAGGACTGCGCGGTGCCGCCCGCCCGACTCGGCGCGTACCTGCGGGACTTCCGCGCGCTCCTCGCCGACCACGGGCTGCACGGCACCCCGTACGGGCACTTCGGCGACGGCTGCATCCACGTCCGCATCGACGCGGACCTGATCACCGAGGCGGGCGTACGGGCCTACCGCCGCTTCTCCGAGGACGTCGCGGCGCTCGTCGTCGCGCACGGCGGCTCCCTGTCGGGCGAGCACGGCGACGGCCAGGCGCGTGCGGAGCTGCTGCCGCGGATGTACGGGCCGGAACTCGTCGCGCTCTTCGGCCGGTTCAAGGACCTGTGGGACCCGGCGGGCGGGCTGAACCCCGGGATGCTGGTGCGGCCGGCGCCGCTCGACGCCAACCTGCGCTTCGCCGTCCTGCCGAAGGAGCCCGTCGATGTCGCCTTCGGATATCCGCACGACGGCGGGGACTTCGCCGCCGCGGTGCGCCGCTGCGTCGGGGTCGCCAAGTGCCGGGAGACGACGCCCGGGCCCGGGGTGATGTGCCCGTCCTTCCGCGTCACCGGCGAGGAGGAGCACTCCACCCGCGGCCGGGCCCGGCTGCTGCACGAGATGCTCGCCGGCGAGGTCGTGCAGGGCGGCTGGCGCTCGACCGAGGTGCGGGACGCGCTCGACCTGTGCCTGTCGTGCAAGGGCTGCCGCAGCGACTGCCCGGTGGGCGTCGACATGGCCACGTACAAGGCGGAGTTCCTGCACCACCACTACCGGGGCCGGCTGCGCCCGGCCGCCCACTACGCGCTGGGCCGACTGCCGCAGTGGCTGCGCGCCGCGGCCCCGCTGGCGCCCGCCGTCAACGCGCTCGCCCGGGTGCGCCCGCTCGCGGCGCTCGCGAAGCGCGCCGCGGGGATCGCGCCCCAGCGCGCACTGCCCCCGCTCGCGCCGGTCACCTTCCGCCGCTGGGCGCGCGGCCGGCTCCCCGGCGGCGAACGCATGACGGTGCTCTGGCCCGACACCTTCACGGAACACCTGTCGCCCCAGGTCGGCCGGGCGGCGACCCGGGTGCTGGGCGCGGCCGGGCTCGGCACCGTACTCCCGCCGGACCGGGTGTGCTGCGGGCTGACGTACGTCACCACGGGCCAACTGGACCGCGCCCGTACGGTCCTGCGCCGCACCCTGGACACCATGGCGCCGCTGCTCGCCGCCGACCCGCAGCTCCCGATCGTCGTCCTGGAACCGAGCTGCGCTGCCGCCCTCCGCACCGACCTCCCCGAACTGCTGCCCGCCGACCCGCGCGCCGCCCGCCTCGCCGCGTCGGTGCGCACCTTCGCGGAGACGCTGGAGGAGTACGCCCCCGAGTGGACCCCACCGGTCCTGGACCGCCCCGCCGTCGGCCAGACCCACTGCCACCAGCACGCCGTCCTCGGCACCGCCCCCGACCACCGCCTGCGCGCCCGCGCCGGCCTGCACGGCGACCTGAGCGGCGGCTGCTGCGGCCTCGCGGGCAACTTCGGCTTCGAACGCGGCCACTACGAGGTGTCCGTGGCGTGCGCCGAGGAACAACTCCTCCCCTCCGTCCGCTCCGCACCCCCGGAAGCAGAACTCCTGGCCGACGGCTACTCCTGCCGCACCCAACTCACCCACCTCACCGGCCGCCCCGCCCGGCACTTGGCGGAGGTGCTGGCGGAGGCGCTTGCGAAGCGTCCGGCGGAGGGCTGAGGCGCCCGCCGGACACTGCGACACCGGCCGGCGTGCCGAGGCACACTGTCCGTGTTGTCCACGAGGAGGTGGAGGAGTGAGCGTCGCCGGCTTTACGCACCACCACGGGCCCTGGACCGTCGCCGACGTCCTGGCCCTGCCCGAAGACCGCTCCGTACGGTACGAGCTGCTGGGGGAGTCCCTCGTGATGTCCCCCGCCCCGGGCCTGCGCCACCAGCGCGCCAGCTACCGACTCCACGTCGCACTCGACGCAGCCGCCCAGGCCGCCGAAGCGCCGGTCGAGGTCCTGGAGGCGGTCAACGTGACCCTGCCCTCCGGGCTGGTGGTTCCCGACATCGTCGTTGCGGACGCGGGGGCGACCGCCGAGGACGCCGTCAGCATCGACGCAGACGCGGTGCAACTGATCGTCGAACTCGTCTCGCCCGGCAACAAGACCATGGCGGGGATCGCCCGGCAGTAGCCCGTACGGGGCCAGTTGCTCACCGCGCGCCCGTCACCTCGCGGGCCAGGGACACCAGGGCCCGGACCGCCGGGTGGCTCGGTGGGGTGCGGTGGGCCAGGTGGACGGGGACCGCGGGGGTGTCGGGGAGGGGGCGGTAGACCACGTCGGGGTGGGGGTGGAGTTCCGCCGTGGAGGAGACCGAGACGCCCGAGCCGCGGCCCGCCGCGATCGCCGCGAGCCAGTCGTCCGTGTTGCCCACGGTGACCGTGGCCGCCGGGCGGGCGTCGGCCGGCCACAGGTCGAGGCCGGTGATGCCGGAGACGGTGTTCAGCAGGACCGGGCCGGTCGCCAGGTCGGCCAGGGTGAGCCGGGGGAGCGCGGCGAGCGGGCCGTCCGCCGTCACCGCGGCCACCCTCGGCTCCTCGTAGAGGTCCACGACCACCCCGTCCGGGACCGTCACCGGCCCGCGCACCACCGCCACGTCCACCGCGCCGCGCCCGAGGCCGGCGAGGCGCTCGTCGAAGCGGAGGAGTTCCAGCGGGACGTCCGGGTGCTCCTGCTCCCAGCGGCGCAGCAGGGTGGTGGTGTACGGGCCGAGCGCGGACCAGGCGTGGCCCAGCCGCAGCGGGCGGTCCGGCAACCGGGCCGTGTCCACCGCGTCATCGAACGCGGCGACGGCCGCCGCCGCCCGGTCCCGGAAGACCCGGCCCTCCGCGGTGAGGGTGACGTGGTGCGTGGAGCGGTCCATCAGCCGTACGCCCAAGTGCTTCTCCAGCGAGGCCAGCGAGCGCGAGACCGCGGGCTGCGTGATGTGCAGCCGGGCGGCGGCCCTGGTCATGCTGGACTCTTCCGCGATGGCCAGGAAGCAGCGGAGATGGCGCAGCTCGATGCTCATGCGTCCCGAGCATAACCGCAGCACATTAAGCATTTTACGGCGCCACACACGGCCATTAGCGTGGAACGGGACGGTCATGTCGCAAGCTCGGTGGCACGGAAGGTTCGGAGGTCCGGCGGTGGACGAGGCAGGGAAGCAGTCGGCTCAGTCGGCGGGGACCGCGGTCGCGGGCGCCGTCGCCGCCCCGGACGCCGCCGCACGCAGCCGCACCGGCACCCTCGGCCCCGTCGGGCTCGTCGTCGGCGGTGTGGTCTCCGTCCAGTTCGGCGCGGCCGTCGCGGTGATGCTGATGGACCGCGCCGGCTCCATCGGCGTCGTCACCCTCCGACTCGTCCTCGCCGCGGTCGTGATGCTCGCGGTCTGCCGCCCCCGGGTGCGCGGCTACTCCCGCGCCGACTGGGGCACCGTCATCGCCTTCGGCTCCGCCATGGCCGCGATGAACCTGCTCTTCTACCAGGCCCTCGACCGCATCCCGCTCGGCCCGGCCGTCACCCTCGAATTCCTCGGCCCGCTCGCGCTCTCCGTGATCGTCTCCCGCCGCCTGGTGAACCTGCTGTGGGCCGGCCTCGCCCTCCTCGGCGTCTTCCTGCTCAGCGGCATGCTCAGCGGCGACGGCTTCGACCGGCTCGACCCCGTCGGCGCGCTCTTCGCGCTCGCCGCGGGCGCGATGTGGGCCGCGTACATCGTCTTCAGCGGACGCACCGGCCGCCGCTTCCCGCAGGCCGACGGCCTCGCCCTGGCCTTCGCCGTCGGCGCGCTGCTCAGCCTCCCGCTGGGCATCGCCCAGTCCGGTACGGCGCTGATCGACCCGGAGATCCTGCTGCTCGGGCTCGCCGTCGCGCTGCTCTCCTCCGTCCTTCCCTACACCCTCGAACTCCTCGCCCTGCGCCGCCTCCCCTCCGCCACCTTCGCGGTCCTGATGAGCCTGGAGCCCGCGGTCGCCGCGCTGGCCGGCTTCCTGCTGCTGCACCAGGCGCTGTCGCTGGCGGACGCGGCGGCGATCGCGCTGGTGATGGCGGCGAGCGTGGGAGCGGTCCGTACGCAGGTGGCGGCGGCGAAGTCGCCTTAGTCAGTCGTCGGCAGTCGCCGTCAGGACACCGCGGCGTGGAGGACGTCGGCGAGTTCGGCGGGCGCCGACAGCATCGGCCAGTGCCCGGTGGGCAGGTCGAAGCGCCGCCACGGCGCCTGGTTGAGGAAGGCCAGCATCGGCACCCCCGCATCCAGCAGCCCCGTGAAGTCACGACAGGCGACCAGGACGCGGTCCACGTCGGGGCCGGGCTCGACCGGGCCGGAAAGGCGCTGGGCGTACGGGCCGAAAGGCTGCGGAGTGGCCCGCGCGTACAGGACGTCCCGCTGCTCCTCGTCGATGCCGTCGAGGCTGCCGGACCGGCCCAGGACCTCGAAGGGCGGGATCGGCAGCCGCCAGCCGTCGCCGTGGGCCGCGACCTGCTGCCGCATCTCGTCCGCTTCCTCCGGCGGCACGAGGTCCAGCAGGCACATGCCCTCGGCGAACGGGGCGCTGTCCACGTAGACCACGCGCTCCAAGCGGTCCCCGAGGCGCCCGGCCGCCCCGCTGACGGGCAGGGCCCCGTAGCTGTGGGCGACGAGGGTGACGTCGCGCAGGTCGTTCTTCCCGACGAACTCGACGACGTCCGCGATGTGCGTCTCCAGGTCCGTCCGGGGCCCGCCCTCCTCCGCGCGCTCGGCCAGGCCCGTCAGCGTCAACGGCAGCGCCGTGTGGCCGTGTGCCCGCAGGGCACGGGCGGTGTCTTCCCAGGCCCACGCGCCGAGCCAGGCGCCGGGAACGAGGACGAAGGTAGCCATGTGATCTCCCTGAAGTGCGCGAACTGAGGTGTTGTGGGGAGCGTAGAGTCCATACAGGACAGAATCGGCCCTGAAATGTCGAGGGACTCGTGTCGCATCCCCTGACCCGCGTACTGACCCTGCTGGAACTGCTCCAGTCGAGCCCCGTGCTCACCGGGACCGAGCTGGCCGACCGGCTGGGCACCGATGTCCGCACGGTCCGCCGGTACATCGCCCACCTGCGCGACCTGGGCATCCCCGTGCAGGCCGAGCGCGGCCGGCACGGCGGCTACCGACTGGCCCGCGGCTACCGGATGCCGCCCCTGGTGCTCACCAACGACGAGGCCCTCGCCGTCGTCCTCGGGCTCCTCGCGGCCGAACACCTCGGGATGGGAACGACCGTGCTGGCCGGCGCGGGCGCCCGCGCCAAGATCGAGCGAGTGCTTCCGAACGCCCTCCGGGAACCCCTCACCGCCATACGGGAGAGCCTGTCCTTCACCGCGCACGCCGTGAGCGCGCAGGCGCCCGAGAGCGGCGTGCTGCTGGCCCTGGCCCAAGCCTCCCGCGCCAGGACGACCGTGGGCATCCACCACCGGTCGTGGCGGCAGGACCGGACCGACCGCGACGTCGACCCCTACGGCGTGGTCTTCCGCACCGGCCGTTGGTACGTCGTCGGCCACGACCACCTCCGCGGCGAGCTGCGAATCTTCCGCATCGACCGCATCGTCTCCGTCGTCCCCCGCACGGAGGCGTTCACCGTCCCCGACGGCTTCGACCCCGTCGCCTACCTCACCTCGACCCTCGCCGAGGGGGCCTACCGATGGCAGGTCGAAGTGACCGTCCACGGCCCCCTCGCCGAGATCGCCCGCAGCCTGCCGAGCCCGGCGGTCACCCTCACCGCGCAACCCGTCGGCGTCCTGCTGCAAGCCCACGCGGACTGCCTCGACGGCATGGCCCGCCTGCTCGCCTCGCTTGAGTGGCCCTTCACCGTCCACCACCCCGACGAACTGCGGCAGGCCCTCAAGGGCCTGGCCGACCGGCTCACCGCGGCAGCCGAACGCACGCCGGACGAACTGCCGCGGTGAGCTACGGATCGTCGACGCCGTCAGGCGTGAACTGTCGGTGCGCCACGGCGCCCCAGCCCTGGTGCACCGTCGGGCGCGGGCGGCTTCACCGGCGCGCCGTAGGGTGAAGACGTGGACGCATCCGAGGTGTTGGGGGAACAGGACGAGCTGCGAGCCGCGGCGGAGGACGTGTACCGGGAGCTGCGGCTGGACGAGCTGCTGGCCGGCGTCGGCACGCCGACGGTCGTCGGGAGCGCGGCGCTGGGTTTGATGGTCCGCCGGGACCTGGATCTGGACGTGACGTGCGAACGTCTGGACGACGCCGCCGTGGCGGCCGTCGCCGCGGTGGGCGCCCGGCTCGCGACCCACCCGCAGGTCCGCCTGGTGACCTTCCGCAATGACTGCGGGGCGTGGAACCGGGAGCCGGACGCCTACCCCAACGGTCTGTACCTCGGGGTGGAGTGCGTGTCGTCCGGGGCCACCTGGAACCTCGACGTCTGGTTCCTCGACGAGCCCGAACGCCAACCCTCGACCGCCCACCTGACCACCCTGCGCCCGCGCCTGACGGACCGGACCCGCGCGGCCATCATCGACATCAAGCGGGCCTGGGCCGACCGCCCCGAGTACGGCACGACCATCAAGAGCCTCGACGTGTACCGCGCGGTCCTCGACGACGGCGTCCGCGATCCCGCGCAGTTCGAGACCTGGGTCGGGCAAGCGAAGAAGCCGCGCCCCTAGAGCGCGTCTCTTCGGCCGGTTGTCAGCTGATCGGATCCGTCCGTTCGCTGAGCGATCACCAACCAGCCGGACGGGCTTGGCCCGTTTCAGGCAGCGCACAAAAGACTGGTCAAGTGGAGCTCAGGACGGGATGGGCGGGCACTCAAGGACCTCGATCGAGTTCCCCGGCATCAAAGCGACATGGGGGTGGTCAGTGAAGAGCCGCGCCGCGTCTTCATGCGTCTCGGCCTCCACGATCGCGTATCCGGTCTTCGAGTCCGTGAAGTCCTCGACACCTTGGGCCGTCACCAACTTCTTGCGAAAGAGCGGCGCGCCGGGATCGATCAGGGACTGCTCGTTCTTCTGGGCCCAGGCCGCCCACGCATTCATGAATTCACTCTGCTGCTGCTCGGTGAACTCCGCCTTGTCGGCGTCGTCGGCCGCGCCGTTGAGGACAGCGAGAAACTTACCCATGGCCGGAGGCTAGCCCACGAACGAGGAGGCGCGCCCCAGATCCGACTGGGTCGCACGGGGACTACGATCTGGCGATCTCTTGCCGGAGCTGCGCAGTGAAGCGACGCAGAAGGTCCAAGGTCTCCCGGAACTCGGCCCTGCGATCGTCCCTCCCGTCGGTGGGCCTGGTGTTCCAGACCCGACGCGCGAGCGCGTCGGCCAGATCGACGGTCTCGCTGGCACAGAGCAGATAGAGGGCCGAGCGCGCTTCCTGCATCTGGTTCGCCAACTCGTTGGCACCGGGCCCGTCGTCGCCGAGCCGTGCTTCCTTCAGGTGGTCCAGCAGTTGAACCACGGCCGTGTTGAAGCCGATCCCGGCTTTGAGCTTCTGTTCCCGGATCCACATGCGGTCCTGCCGCCGCACGGTGAACCACGAACCGAACACCACCCCTATGAGGCCGATGGCGGCCCCGATGGCTACGGCCAGGATGTTCTCCACGATCAGCCCCCCGACATCGGCAACGCCCCAGGCTACCGACGCCGTTGGAGCCGCCACGCTCAATGAGCGCGTCGCACGCGGTCGCCACCGGGCCTCGGGGCGCCGAGGCGGGATGAACTACGTGAGTGGGCAGTCCAGCGACGGCATGGTGCGGTTCGGATCGCAGCACACCAGCGCCAGGGACAGGAACGCCGGCCGTTCGAGGTAGAAGCCGTGGGACAGGTCGCCGCCCCAGGAAAGCCGCTCGGCAGCCGAGCCGACCAGCATCGCCAGGCGCGTGCCGTCGCGGTCCGCCGGCCAGGCGTACCGGGGCGCGTACTCGGCGAGCCGCTCCCCGAGCCAGTCCGCCGCTTCCTTCGGCTCGTCCCAGGTGCCCCGCACCAACGTGCGGGGCTTGATCAGCCAGTCCGCCGTCTCCAGCGGCGGAAGGTCCGCGACGGGGAACTCCGCCGCCACCTCCTTGTACCGCTGGAGCAACTCCGGCTTGCCGCCGGCCGGGGGTGGGTCGGGGGGTGGAGGTCGCCTTGGAGCTTCGTCGTCGAACGATTGCTTCGTGCCGGTCCACAGGTAGGCGTGGTGGTGCAACTTGTCCTTCCCCTTCGAGCGGTTGGGGAGGGGCCGACCCCGCCCGGGGAGGGGCCGGGGGCCGGGGGCCGGTCCAAGGGGGGGAAGGGTCAGACGGAGAGACCGAACCGGGCGGGATCGATCCCGGCGGCCTCCAGTTCGGACGTGGTGAACCGCAGGGGATCCGCGCCGGGGCGCTTGCTGTCGCCCAGCGCCCACGCATCGGTGCCGATCCGCAGGAGGGTCACGCACGATTCGCCGTCAGCTTGCTTGTGATAGAGCCCGACCCGCGCGTACGCACGCCAGGACGCGTAATCCACATTGGCCCTGCGCGCCAGCCTAAGAAGCTCTTCGGCAACGTCGTCGGGAACGGAAAGCGCCTTGAGGATGCGCTCGACGTCCATCACCGTGGGGAGCGCGCGGCCGGTTTCGATCCGACTGATCTTGGTTTGACTCATGTTGCAGCGAATCGCCAGGCGTTCACCACTGAGACCGGACGCGCGGCGGAGACCCCGAAGTGCCTCCGCCAGACCCTTCCGTTCCCTTGCCTGCTTCTCAGGTTCAATGGGCACTGAACGGTACGGCACTTTCTAGGGCCAGGTCCCGCCAGGTGAGGTACTGGCCGATGTCCGGCTCCTGGGTCAGTTCCCGGTTGATCTGGGTGCCGTCGGCGCGGTAGTTGAGGTGCACGACCGTCGATTCGTCGAACAGCCAGAAGTCCTGGTCCGGGAGCCCAGGGTTCTCCAGGTCGGTCAGGTCGACCAGTTGATAGTCCTCCCCGCCTTCGACGTTGCCGGGGATGCACCACTCGAACAGGTAACGGCTGTACGGCGTCAGCGGCTGACGTACGACCTTCGCCCGGGTCATCGTCCGCCCGGCCGCCGCGTGCTCCCTGATCGTCCGGTGCCACGCCGCGTTGAAGCCGTCCGGCCGCGCGGCTCCGGAGAGGAAGTCCCGGACCGTGTCCGCCTCGGTGGGCATGGTGTACGTCTGGTGCACTTCGAGCCGGAAGGCGGAACGCTTGAAGTCGCCGTTGGCGCACTTGTCGTCGCCACCGCTGTTCCGGCACGGCCCGCCAGCAATGATCCGCAGTTCGTCCATTGAGCCTCCGTCCCACCGAATGACCAGCAAACTACGGACGGTCATACCCCCTCACAAGCGCGGCCCGCGGTCTGGTCACGTAGTCGCATAGAACCGTCATGGAGTACGGCCGCGTCCTGACAGCGCGGGCTACCTTGGCGCACGTTCCGGCCTCCGCCCGAGGCCGGTCCGGCCAAGGCGGCGAGTGCGTCGAGTGGGCACCGGGGTGCGCATCCGCCACCGGTGTTGTTCTGGTCCGTGACTCCAAGGTCCCGGCCAGTCCCGTACTGAGCCTCCCTGGCGACGCGTTCGTTGTGTTCGTGACGGGCGTCAAGGGCGGCTCGGGCTGACACGACCTACCCGCACTTGGGTGCCCCGCCGAGTCCCATTCTCTGGCTCGGTGGGGCACCTCTTTGCGTCCCGCGCAAACCGGTCGCCGCGGCAGCGGGTCAGCAGCAGTCGCAGTTGGCGCGGCAGCCGCACGCGTCCGACCCGGCGTCGGTGGACGGCGCTGTCGCGGGTGCGGGCGCGGGCGCGGGCGCGCAGCAGCCCTTGCCCTGCCAGGCGTCACGGCCCTCCTTCACGGCGATGGCGGCGATGACGAGAGCGGCGATCGGATCGGCCCAGGACCAGCCGAGCGTGGCGTTGAGGACCAGGCCGACGAGGAGCACGGCGGACAGGTATGTGCACAGGAGGGTCTGCTTGGAGTCGGCGACCGCGCTGGCGGAGCCGAGTTCGCGGCCGGCCCTGCGCTGGGCGGCGGACAGGAACGGCATCACGGCCAGGGACAGCGCGGCGATCACGATGCCGGGGACGGATCGCTCGGCCTCGCCCGCGCCGGTCAGGGCGCGGACGGCGTCGAAGGTGACGTACGCGGCGAGTGCGAAGAAGGACACCGCGATGATCCGTAGGGTGGTCTTCTCCCTCGCCTCGCGCACGACGTGCTCGCGGGCGGAGAACTGCCAGGCCACGGCCGCGGCGGAGGAGACCTCGACGACCGAGTCCAGGCCGAAGCCGATCAGCGCCGTTGAGGAGGCGATCGTCCCGGCCGTGATGGCGACGATCGCCTCGATGACGTTGTAGGCGATGGTCGCGGCGAGCAGGAGCCGTATCCGCTTGGCGAGCGCATCGCGCCGGGCCGGGGAGGGGCCGCGGGACGTGGACATCTCGGCGGCCATGGTCAGCAGCAGCCCTTCTCGTCCGCGTCCGTGCAGGTCCGGTCGGTCTCGACGGCGACCACGGCGGTGCGCAGGTCGTCCAGGGCGTGGCCCAGGCGCTCGTCGGCGAGCTCGTAGCGGGTGCGGCGGCCGTCGGGGACGGTGACGACCAGGCCGCAGTCGCGCAGGCACGCCAGGTGGTTCGACAACCGCGTCCGAGAGATGCCGAGGGCTTCGGCGAGGTCGGCTGGGTAGGCCGGGGCGTTCCGGAGGGCGAGCAGGATGCGGCAGCGGATCGGGTCGGCGAGCGCGCGGCCGAACCGGGCCAGCACCTCGATGTCGGAGGCAACAGTCAGCACACCACGACAGTACACTCAATCCTGAATTCAGGAAATCGTGAATCGTAAGCCGGGGCTTGACCCCTCACGGGGCCTTCATTTTCTGAAGATCACCCGAGAGGGGCGCCCGCGCTCCGCAGGGCCGGTCGAACCCCCTGGCGGACAGGGCGACTCGACGCCTTCCTCGGCGCCGGCAGCACGCCCGTCGGCCCGCTGGTTCGTAGCGTTCGAGCGGTAGGCGGACCGGGCCCGGTGAGTGGGCCCGGCTGCTCAGTTGCCCGGCGCCGTCGGCGACCCGGGTTCGAGGACGAAGACCGGGATCACGCGGCCGGCCTTCTCCTGGTACTCGCCGTACGGCGAAAACGCCGCGACCGCGCGCTGCCACCACTCCGCCCGCTCGTCGCCGGTCACCTCGCGGGCCACCATGCTCCGGCACTCGGGGCCGTCCTGGAGGTCCACCTGAGGATCGGCCCGGAGGTTGTAGTACCAGACCGGGTGGTTCGGAGCGCCGCCCACCGAGGCGACCGCGGCGTACCGGCCCTCGTGTTCCACGCGCATCAGGGGGACCTTGCGGATCTTGCCGCTCTTGGCGCCGCGCATCGTGACGATGACGACCGGGAGGCCCGTGTCCCGGAGCGTCGTGCCCTGGGTGCCACCCGAACTCTCGTACAACTCGACCTGCTCGCACACCCATTGCGTCGCACTCGGCTCGTACTCGCCCTCAAGCGGCATCGCATGTACCCCAATGTCGTGTACGGATGATGTCTGCACCGGCAGGCCCGCGCGCAAGCGCGGCGCACCGCCGGTCAGTCTCGCGCCCGGTACAACGACTCGGCGAGCGAGCCGTATTCCGGCTTCCGCCGCCGAAGCCCCGCCATCGCGACCGACCGAAGCCCCGCCATCGCGACCGACCGCAGGTCCGTCGTCGGGCACCAGCCACCACCACCGGCCTCCCGGCCAATCAAAGCAAGCACGCTTGCTTGTTTTGAGGGGCGCTGCCATGCTCCGGGGCACGCAACTGGCCCGCCCCGAGGGAGCGCACCGTGGTCGACCCCCGTGTCGTGTTCGACGACCTGCGAGACGAGAGCGACGAGCTCGACTCGCTGGTGGGCGGCGCGTCCGTGGCGGACTGGGGGCGGGTGACGCCAGCGCCGGGGTGGAGCGTCGCGCACCAGATCGCGCACCTCGCGTGGACGGACCGGGTCGCGCTGCTCGCGGTCACGGACGCCGACGCGTTCGCCGGCGAGGTGGAGAAGGCGTTCGCCGCGCCGTACGCCTTCGTCGACGAGGCCGCCGAGGAGGGCGCCGCACTGCCGCCCGTCGAACTGCTGGCGCGGTGGCGCGAGGGGCGGGCCGCGCTTCAGGACGCGCTGCGCGCCGCGCCGGCCGGGGCGCGGTTCCCCTGGTACGGGCCGCCAATGAGCGCCGTGTCGATGGCGACGGCCCGGCTGATGGAGACGTGGGCGCACGGGCAGGACGTCGCCGACGTCCTCGGCGTCACCCGCGAGCCCACCGCCCGCCTGCGGCACGTCGTCCACATCGGGGTGCGGACCAGGGACTACGCCTTCGGGGTGCGCGGGATGACACCGCCGGGTGACGCGTTCCGCATCGAACTGACGGCGCCGGGGCCCGGTGGTGAGGTGTGGGCGTACGGGCCCGAGGGCGCCGCCCAGCACGTCACCGGGCCCGCGCTCGACTTCTGTCGGCTGGTCACCCAACGGGCGCACCGCGCGGACCTCGCGCTCACCGCGCACGGCCCGGACGCGGACCGCTGGCTGGACATCGCGCAGGCGTTCGCCGGGCCCGCCGGACCGGGCCGGGAACCTCGGGGCCACGGTCGCGAGGGGGGCGCATGACGTCCGCCGCCCCCTTACGCATAGGGAACGCGTCCGGCTTCTACGGCGACCGCTTCGACGCACTGCGCGAGATGCTCACCGACGGCCCGCTCGACGTCCTCACCGGCGACTACCTCGCCGAGTTGACGTTGCTGATCCTGGGGCGCGACCGCCTCAAGGACCCCGGGCTCGGCTACGCCAAGACCTTCCTGCGGCAGTTGGAGGAGTGCCTCGGCCTCGCCCACGACCGCGGCGTGAAGATCGTCGCCAACGCGGGCGGCCTCAACCCCGCGGCCCTCGCGGACGCGGTGCGCGACCTCGCGGAGCGGACCGGAGTGCCGACGGCCGTCGCGCACGTCGAGGGCGACGACCTGATGGGACGCGGCGATTGGGGGCCTGGCGTGCTCACCGCCAACGCCTACCTCGGCGGCGCCGGCATCGCCGCCTGTCTGCGCGCCGGCGCGAACGTCGTCGTCACCGGGCGGGTCACGGACGCCGCACTCGTCACCGGGCCCGCCGCCGCGCACTTCGGCTGGGACGCCGGTGCCGACGGCGACCTCGACGCGTTCGCGGGCGCGCTCGTCGCCGGCCACGTCCTGGAGTGCGGCACCCAGGCCACCGGCGGTAACTACCCCTTCTTCCAGGAGGTGTTCACCTGTGAACCGGGCGCGCGCCGGCCCGGCTTCCCGCTCGCCGAGATCCACCACGACGGCACCTCCGTCATCACCAAGCACCCCGGCACCGGGGGCCTGGTCGACGTCGGGACCGTCACCGCGCAACTGCTGTACGAGACGGGGGACGTGCGCTACCGCGGCCCCGACGTGACCGCGCGCCTGGACACCGTACGGCTCGCGCAGGACGGCCCGGACCGGGTCAGGATCAGCGGGGTGCGGGGCGAGGCTCCGCCGTCGACGCTGAAGGTCGGGCTCAACCGGATCGGCGGCTGGCGCAACGAGGTCGTGTTCGTCCTCACCGGGCTCGACATAGAGGACAAGGCACGGCTGGTGCGCGAGCAGTTGGAGGGCGCGCTCGCCGGGGACCGGCCGGCGGACGTCCGCTGGGAGCTGGCCCGTACCGAACACGCCGACGCCGACACGGAGGAGCGGGCCAGCGCCTACCTGCGGCTGGTGGTGCGCGACCCGGACGCCGCCCGGGTGGGGCGCGCGGTCAGCGGCGCCGCGGTCGAGCTGGCGCTCGGCAGCTACCCGGGCTTCCACGTGACCGCACCGCCCGGGAAGGGCTCGCCGTACGGGGTGTTCGAAGCGCGGTACGTGCCGGCGGCCGGGGTGCCGCACACCGCGGTGCTCCCGGACGGCACGCGCACGCCGATCAGGGCGGGTCGGGGGAGCGCGGCGCAGCGGCCGTCCGCGGGGACGACGCCGTACGGCGCCCTGCCCGAACCGCTGCCGTCAGGCCCCGTACGGCTCGCGCCGCTCGGGTGCGTCGCCGGGGCCCGCAGCGGCGACAAGGGCGGGGACGCGAACGTCGGCGTCTGGGCGCGCACCGACGCCGCCTGGCGCTGGCTCGCCCACCACCTCACCGTCGAGCGCTTCCGCGAACTGCTCCCCGAAACCGCGCACCTCGCCGTCGCGCGGCACGTCCTGCCCAACCTCCGCGCCCTGAACTTCACCGTCGAGGGGATCCTCGGCGAGGGCGTCGCGGCCCGGGCCCGCTTCGACCCGCAGGGCAAGGCGCTCGGGGAGTGGCTGCGCTCGCGGAGGGTGGAGATACCCGAGGTGCTGTTGTGACCCAGGCGACCTGTGTGTCCTGCGTGACCTGCCTGTCCTGCGTGACCCGCGCGACCCCCTTGACCTGCCTGACCCCCCTGTTCCGTGTGACCCCCTTGCCGTGACGCCAGGGGAGCCGTCGAGCTCCCGGAGGGACCGCCGTGACCGTACTGCCGACCCGTACCGACCCGACGTCGCCCGAGTACGCCGCCCGGCGCGCCGCCCTGCTCGCCAAGCTCGCGGACCTCGACGCCGAGCACGCGAAGGCCCTCGCGGGCGGCGGCGAGAAGTACGTCGCCCGGCACCGCGCCCGCGGCAAGCTGCTCGCCCGCGAGCGCGTCGAGCTGCTGCTCGACCCCGACACCCCGTTCCTGGAGCTGTCGCCGCTCGCGGCCTGGGGGAGCGAGTACCCCGTCGGCGCGTCGATCGTCACCGGCATCGGGACCGTCGCGGGCGTGGAGTGCGTGATCACCGCGAACGACCCGACCGTGCGCGGCGGCGCGTCCAACCCGTGGACCCTGCGCAAGGCGCTGCGCGCCAATGAGATCGCGTTCGCCAACCGGCTGCCGGTCGTCTCGCTCGTCGAGTCCGGCGGCGCCGACCTGCCGTCGCAGAAGGAGATCTTCATCCCCGGCGGTGCGCTCTTCCGCGATCTGACCCGGCTGTCCGCGGCCGGCATCCCCACCGTCGCGGTCGTCTTCGGCAACTCCACCGCGGGCGGTGCGTACGTCCCCGGGATGTCGGACCACACGGTCATGATCCGGGAGCGGTCGAAGGTGTTCCTCGGCGGTCCGCCGCTGGTGAAGATGGCGACGGGGGAGGAGAGCGACGACGAGTCCCTGGGCGGTGCCGAGATGCACGCCCGCACCTCCGGGCTCGCGGACCACTTCGCCGACGACGAGCACGACGCGCTGCGGCAGGCGCGCCGCGTCGTCGCCCGGCTCAACTGGCGCAAGGCGCACCCGGACCCGGGGCCGGCCGCGCCACCGAAGTATCCGGTTGAAGAGTTGCTGGGGATCGTCCCGGAGGATCTGAAGACCCCGTTCGACCCGCGCGAGGTGATCGCCCGGCTCGTCGACGGCTCCGATTTCGACGAGTTCAAACCGCGGTACGGAACGAGCCTTGTCACGGGCTGGGCACGGCTGCACGGCCACCCCGTCGGGGTCCTCGCCAACGCGCAGGGCGTGCTGTTCAGCGCCGAGTCCCAGAAGGCGGCGCACTTCATCCAACTCGCCAACCAGCGCGATGTACCGCTGCTCTTCCTGCACAACACCACCGGATACATGGTCGGCAGCCAGTACGAGCAGGGCGGGATCATCAAGCACGGCGCGATGATGATCAACGCGGTGGCGAACTCGACGGTGCCGCACCTGTCCGTGCTCATGGGCGCCTCGTACGGCGCCGGCCACTACGGCATGTGCGGCCGGGCGTACGACCCGCGGTTCCTCTTCGCCTGGCCGAGCGCCAAGTCCGCGGTGATGGGCCCGCAGCAACTCGCCGGGGTGCTCTCGATCGTGGCGCGCGCCTCGGCGGCGGCGAAGGGGCAGCCGTACGACGAAGCGGCGGACGCCGGGCTGCGCACCATGGTGGAGCAGCAGATCGAGGCGGAGTCGCTGCCGGCGTTCCTGTCCGGGCGGCTGTACGACGACGGGGTGATCGACCCCCGGGACACCCGCACCGTGCTCGGGCTCTGCCTGTCCGCGATCCACACGGCCCCCTACGAAGGCGCGCGCGGCGGCTTCGGCGTCTTCAGGATGTGAACCCACGATGCCCCTGATCACGAAATTGCTGGTCGCCAACCGGGGTGAGATCGCCTGCCGGATCTTCCGCACCTGCCGGGAGTCGGGCATCTCCACGGTCGCGGTGTACGCCGACCCGGACGCGGACGCCCGCCACGTACGGGAAGCCGACTTCGCCGTACGGCTGCCGGGCGCCGCCGCCGTCGACACCTACCTCCGCGCCGACCTCGTCGTACGGGCCGCGCTCGCCGCGGGCGCCGACGCCGTCCACCCCGGCTACGGATTCCTCTCCGAGAACGCGGACTTCGCCCGCGCGGTCGTGGCCGCCGGCCTGCTGTGGGTGGGCCCGCCGCCGTCCGCGATCGAGGCGATGGCGTCCAAGACGCGCGCCAAGGAGCTGATGGGCAGCGCACCGCTGAAGGCCGCCGACGTGACGGCGGCGGACCTGCCGGTGCTGGTGAAGGCCGCGGCGGGCGGCGGCGGCCGGGGCATGCGCGTCGTACGCGAACTCTCGGAGCTGGTCGGAGAATTGGCGGCAGCCCGGTCGGAGGCGGCGGCTGCCTTCGGGGACGGCGAGGTCTTCGTCGAGCCGTACGTGGAGCGCGGACGGCACGTGGAGGTGCAGGTCCTCGCGGACGCGCACGGCACCGCGTGGGTGCTCGGCACCCGGGACTGCTCGCTCCAGCGCCGCCATCAGAAGGTGGTGGAGGAGTGCCCGGCGCCCGGGCTCCCCGCCGAACTCGTCACCGAACTGCACACCGCGTCCGTACAGCTGGTGCGCACGGTCGGCTACGTCGGCGCCGGCACCGTCGAATTCCTCATCTCGCCAAACGGTCGGGCGCACTTCCTGGAGGTGAACACCCGACTCCAGGTCGAACACCCCGTCACCGAAGCGGTCTTCGGCCTCGACCTGGTGGCCTGGCAACTCGCCATCGCGGAGGGCGCCCGACTCCCCGCCGAGCCGCCGTCGGCCACCGGGCACGCGGTGGAGGCGCGGCTGTACGCGGAGGACCCGGCGGCGGACTGGGCCCCGCAGACGGGCGTGCTGCACGAGCTGTCCTTCCCCGCCGCGGAAGGCGGACCCGGGCTGCCCGCGCTGCGCGTCGACACCGGATACGGGCCCGGCGACCGCATCCCCGTCCACTACGACCCGATGCTCGCGAAGGTGATCGTCTGGGCGCCGACCCGGGCCGCGGCGGTGCGCCGGCTCGCGGACGCACTGCGCCGCGCCCGGCTGCACGGCCCGGTCACCAACCGGGACCTGTTGGTGCGCACGCTCACGCACCCCGAGTTCCTGGCGGCCGACGGCATCGACACCGGCTTCTACGAACGGCACTTGGCCGAGCTGATCCGGCCGCTGCCGGGCGAGGAGCACGCGGCCGTGGCGGCGGCGCTGGCGCGGGCCGTCACGGGTGACGGCGCCGGGCTGCCCGGCCGACTCGGCGCATGGCGCAACCTGCCGTCGCGGCCCCAGTCGAAGGCGTACGACGGCCGGGCCGGCCACCACGAGGTCCACTACCGCACGACGGCCCGGGACGGCGTCCGCTGCACCGTCGAAAGCCCTCCCGGCGTACGGGTCGTGCACGTCGCGCCGGACCGGGTGGCGCTGGAGGTCGACGGGGTCGTACGGACGTACGCGGTGCGCGAGTACGGGGACGACGGGACGGACGGCAGCGGCCGGGCGGACGGTGGTGGCGGCCGGGTGTACGTGGACGGGCCGACCGGCTCGTACGCCCTCACTCCCCGCCCCCGCTTCCCCGAACCGCAGGCCCGCCACGAGCCCGGCTCGCTGCTCGCACCCATGCCGGGCACGGTCGTACGCATCGCGGACGGACTCGCCACCGGGGCGCGGGTGCTCCGCGGCCAGCCGCTGCTGTGGCTGGAGGCGATGAAGATGGAGCACCGGATCGTGGCGCCCGCGCCCGGCGTCCTCACCGCGCTGCACGCGGCGCCCGGCGCCCGGGTCGAGGTGGGCGCCCTCCTCGCCGTCGTCAACGAAGGCGTCGTCAACGAAGGCGTCGGCCACGAAAGTGTCGGCCACGAAGCCGTCGGCCACGAAGAACAGCGCAGGGAACGGGAAGAGCCCCCGGCACAGGAGGAATCGTGAGCATCGAGAGCCAGGAGCACCAGGACCTGCGCACGGCCGTCGCCGCGCTCGGGCGCCGGCACGGCGGCGACCACGACCGCGACGCGCTCTGGGCCGAGGCCGCCGAACTCGGCTATCTGGGCGTGAACCTCCCCGCGGAGTACGGCGGCGGCGGCGCCGGACTCGCTGAACTCTCCACAGTGTTGGAAGAGTTGGGTGCGGCCGGCTGTCCGCTGCTGATGATGGTGGTCTCGCCGGCGATCTGCGGCACGGTCATCGCCCGCTTCGGCACCGAGGAGCAAAAGCGCGCCTGGCTGCCGGGGATCGCCGACGGCAGCCGCACGATGGCCTTCGGGATCACCGAGCCGGACGCCGGCTCGAACTCCCACCGGATCACCACCACCGCCCGCCGCGGCGACGACGGGGGATGGGTCCTCACCGGCCGCAAGGTCTTCATCTCGGGCGTGGACATCGCCGACGCGACGCTGATCGTGGGCCGTACCGAGGACGCCCGCACCGGCCGCCTCAAGCCGTGCCTGTTCATCGTCCCGCGCGACGCCGAGGGCTTCCGCCGCACGCCGATCGACATGGAGCTGGACTCGTACGAGAAGCAGTTCGAACTGGTCCTGGACGACGTGCGGCTGCCCGCGGACGCGCTCGTCGGCGACGAGGACGCGGGGCTGCTCCAACTCTTCGCCGGGCTGAACCCGGAGCGGGTGATGACCGCGGCGTTCGCCATCGGGATGGGCCGCCACGCGCTGGCGCGGGCCGTCGAGTACGCGCGCCAGCGCCAGGTGTGGAAGGAGCCCATCGGCGCCCACCAGGCCATCGCCCACCCCCTCGCACAGGCCCACATCGAACTCGAACTCGCCCGGCTGATGATGCAGAAGGCGGCCCGGCTGTACGACGAGGGCGACGACGTCGCCGCGGGCGAGGCGGCGAACATGGCCAAGTACGCGGCGGGGGAGGCGTGCGTACGGGCCGTGGACCAGTCCGTGCACACCCTCGGCGGCAACGGGCTGACCAGGGAGTACGGCCTGGCGCGGCTGATCACCGCGGCCAGGGTGGCGCGGATCGCGCCGGTGAGCCGGGAGATGGTCCTCAACTACGTGTCCCACCAGACGCTGGGCCTGCCCAAGTCGTACTGACCCAAGTCGTACTGACCCACGTCGTGCTGACGCGCGTCGCACTGATCCACGTCGTGGACCCACGTCGTGGACCCACGTTGTGCTGACCTGATGGACGGCGGGAGCCATGAGCCCACTGATCACTTCCGCGCACGAGCGCGGCATCACGACCCTCACCCTGAACTCGCCCGCGACCCGCAATGCCCTGTCGGCGCCGCTGGTCGACGCGCTGACGGGGGCGCTCGCGGAGTGCGGGCGGGACGACGGCGTACGGGCGGTCGTCCTCACCCACCAGGGCGGGGTGTTCAGCGCGGGCGCCGACCTGAAGGCCCCGCCGAGCCCGTACGCCTTCGTGGACCTGCTGCGGCGCGTCGTCGAGCTGCCGAAACCGGTGGTCGCCCGGGTCGCGGGGCGGGCGCGCGCGGGCGGCATCGGGCTGATCGGCGCGTGCGACGTCGCGGTGGCGTCGACGGCGTCCGACTTCGCCTTCACGGAGGTGCGCATCGGGGTCGCCCCGGCCGTGATCTCCCTCCCGCTGCTGCCCCGCCTCCAGCCGCGCGCGGCGGAGCACCTCTACCTGACGGGGGAGCGCTTCGACGCGGCGCGGGCCGTCCGGATCGGGCTGCTCACCCGCTGCGCCGACGACGTGGACGCGGCGCTCGCACCCGTACTGGCCGGCCTGCGCAAGGCGTCCCCGCAGGGGCTGGCCGCGGCGAAGCGACTGCTCACGACTAGGGTGCTGGAGACCTTCGACCGGGACGCCGAAGACCTGGTGCAGCGCTCCGCGTCGCTGTTCGCGTCGGCCGAGGCGCGCGAGGGGACGGCCGCCTTCCTCGAACGACGGGACCCCGCATGGGAGCTGTGACCCCCTCCCCCTCCACCGCGCCCAAGCAGGACCGCAGCCGCGCCACCCGGCAGCGGCTGCTGGAGGCGGCGGTGGCGTGCCTGGCCGAACACGGCTGGGCGGGCTCGACGGTCTCGGTGGTCGCCGAGCGCGCGGGAGTGTCGCGGGGCGCGGCCCAGCACCACTTCCCGACCCGCGAGGACCTGTTCACGGCCGCGGTCGAGTACGTCGCCGAGCAGCGCTCCCGGGCCCTCGCGGAACTCCCCTGCGACGACCGCACGACGGTCGTCACCGCCCTCGTCGACCTCTACACCGGCCCCCTGTTCCGCGCCGCGCTGCGCCTGTGGGTCGCCGCGTCGAACGAGGAGCACCTGCACGCCCGCGTCGCCGAACTGGAGTCCAGGCTCGGCCGCGAGACCCACCGCATCGCGGTGCGCCTCCTCGCCGTCGACGAGTCCCGCCCCGGCGCCCGCGAAACCGTCCAGGGCCTCCTGGACATGGCCCGCGGACTCGGCCTGGCCAACCTCCTGACGGACGACAGCGCCCGCCGGCAGGGTGTGGTCCGCCAGTGGGCGCTGATCTTGGACGAGGCGCTGGGGTGAGCGTGCCGGCCGGGCCGCTCGTACTCAGCCGGCCGTGACCGCCTGCTCGTACCCCTCGACCTCCCGCGGGTCCCGCGACGGCGGGCCCACGTACCGCGCCGACGGGCGGACCAGGCGGCCGGTGCGCTTCTGTTCCAGGATGTGGGCCGACCAGCCGGCCGTGCGGGCGCAGGTGAACATCGAGGTGAACATGTGCGCGGGGACCTCGGCGAAGTCCAGCACGATGGCCGCCCAGAACTCCACGTTCGTCGCCAGGACCCGGTCCGGGCGACGGTTGTGCAACTCCTCCAGCGCCGCCTTCTCCAACGCCTCCGCGACCTCGAAGCGCGGGGCCGCCAGCTCCTTCGCGGTGCGGCGCAGCACCCGGGCGCGGGGGTCCTCGGCCCGGTAGACGCGGTGGCCGAAGCCCATCAGCCGCTCGCCCCTGTCCAGCGCCTGCTTCACGTACGCCGTCGCGTCGCCCGTCCGCTCGATCTCCTCGATCATGCCGAGCACCCGGGAGGGCGCGCCGCCGTGCAGCGGCCCCGACATCGCGCCGACCGCGCCGGACAGCGCAGCCGCGACGTCCGCGCCGGTGGAGGCGATGACGCGGGCGGTGAAGGTGGACGCGTTCATGCCGTGTTCCGCCGCGGACGTCCAGTACGCGTCGACCGCCTTCACGTGCCGCGGGTCCGGCTCGCCGCGCCAGCGGACCATGAAGCGCTCGACCACCGAGTGAGCCTTGTCGATCTCGCTCTGCGGGACCATCGGCAGGCCCTGCCCCCTGGCACTCTGTGCCACGTACGACAGCGCCATGACGGCGGCCCGCGCCAGGTCGTCCCTCGCCTGCGCCGCGTCGATGTCCAGCAGCGGTTTCAGCCCCCACACGGGCGCCAGCATGGCCAGCGCGGACTGGACGTCGACCCGGATGTCGCCGGAGTGGACGGGGATGGGGAAGGGCTCGGCGGGCGGCAGCCCCGGCTCGAACGCGCCGTCGACCAGCAGCCCCCACACGTTCCCGAACGAGACGTGTCCGACGAGGTCCTCGATGTCGACGCCGCGGTAGCGCAGCGCGCCGCCTTCCTTGTCGGGCTCGGCGATCTCGGTCTCGAACGCCACGACTCCTTCGAGTCCAGGTACGAAGTCGGACATCAGGCGGCTCCTCACGATCATGACGCGTCGGGGGCGTACGACTGGTGGTCGGTCATCCCGGTGATGCCCCGTGCGATGGGTGGTCACCCGTTCGACGGGAGCGGAAAGCCGCCTCGGCTGCTGTGGGAGGGCAACAGGGGCAGCGGATCGATTCTGTACGGTTCCCACGGTCTCGCGCAGCGTGAGAACTGGCACAGCGTGCCATCGAGTGGTCTGAGGGTTGCGGACCTGCCACCGAGGGAAGAATGAGTGGCGCCGTTGCGCCGGAGGGCTCGCCGCCGGGTGCCGGTTGCCGGGGGCTCGGCGCTGGGTGCCGGTTTTGGCATATGCCGGGCGGCTGCCGGCCGTACGGCGGCCTACGGCAGGATGGCACCGTGACCGACCACGCCGCCGCTGCGAAAGCCGCCGCTCAAGCCGTCGCCCGGATCGCCGCGGCGACCGGCTCCGCGCCCGATCCCGCCGTGATGCGCGAGCAGTACCGCTCCACCCCGCTGCTGGACACGGAGCTGGCGCCCACGCCCATGGACCAGTTCGTCCGCTGGTTCCACGACGCCGTCACGGCCGGGCTGCACGAGCCGAACGCCATGGTCGTCGCCACGGCCACGCCCGACGGCCGGCCCTCCTCCCGCACGGTGCTGCTGAAGGAGTACGACAGCCGCGGCTTCGTCTTCTTCACCAACTACGAGTCCCGCAAGGGCCGGGAGATGGCCGCCAACCCGTACGTCTCGCTGCTCTTCCCCTGGCACCCGATCGCCCGCCAGGTCGTCGTCACGGGCACCGCGTCCCGGATCGGCCGGGACGAGACCGCCGCGTACTTCCGCAGCCGCCCGCACGGCTCGCAGCTCGGCGCGTGGGCGAGCCGCCAGTCGTCCGTGATCTCCTCCCGACAGGAACTGCTGGACGCCTTCGACGAGTTGGCCGACCGCTACCCGGCGGGGGAGCAGGTGCCGGCGCCGCCCCAGTGGGGCGGGATCCGGGTGGAACCGCAGACCGTCGAGTTCTGGCAGGGCCACCAGGACCGGCTGCACGACCGACTGCGCTACGTACGGATCGACGAAGGCGAGAGCGGCGGCGGGGAGGGCTGGCGGGTCGAGCGCCTGGCGCCCTGAGCGGCGCGGGGGTGAGGGCCACGGGCAAAAGCAGAACCCGCGGGCTCTGGTTCCTCCTGACGGAGGAGCCGGCCGGACGTACCGGCGAGCCCGCGGGTCGGTGACTGCTTGGAATTGCGGCAGGTGGCCTGCCGACTGCACAGAGTGCGACAGCAGGCCCTAGCCCGCAGTCACCTCACGCGTCCGGATTGCATACATCTGCCGAACCACCTCCTCTCTCGTGTGCGCCACACACTAGGAGGGTGCAGAAGGGCGCATCAAGCGCTTTTTTCGCGTCTCGCCTGCCATCGCCTTTCCGCAGGTCAGCGGCGTGCGTCCGGACCGTCCCCGACCCAGAGCCCGGTGCCGCGCGCCGCGGCCACCCGCTCGATCCGCCCCACCGCCTCCCCGGCCGGCAGCGCGGCCACCTGCCGGCCGTCCCGCAGCCGCAGCGCCACCAAGTCGCCCGCGGCCTCCCGCGGGCCGACCACCGCCTGGTACGGCACCAGCCGCGCGGCGCGGATCCGCGCGCCGAGGGTGCCGCGGTCCGGCCCGACCGACTCCGCCCGCAGCCCCGCCTCCCGACAGCGCTCCACCAGCCTCGCGGCGACCTGCCCCTCCGCGTCGGTGACGGGCAGCGCGACGACCTGGACCGGCGCGAGCCAGACGGGGAACGCGCCGCCGTGCGCCTCGACGAGGTGCGCCACGGCCCGCTCCAGACTGCCCACGATCGACCGGTGGATCATCACCGGGCGATGCTTGGCGCCGTCCGCGCCGACGTACTCAAGACCGAACCGCTCGGGCTGGTGGAAGTCGATCTGCACGGTGGACAGGGTCGACTCGCGCCCGGCGGGGTCCGCGATCTGCACGTCCACCTTGGGCCCGTAGAACGCGGCCTCGCCCTCCACCGCCTCGTACGGCAGCCCGGAGCCGTCCAGCACCTCGGTCAGCAGGGCGACCGACCGCCGCCACGACTCGGGCGCGTCGACGTACTTGCCGCCCGGCCCCGGCAACGAGAGCCGGTAGCGGGCCGGCCGGATGCCCAGCGCTTCGTACGCGTCCCGGATCAGCCCCAGCGCCGCGGCCGCCTCGTCCACGACCTGCTCCATGGTGCAGAAGACGTGCGCGTCATTGAGCTGAATGGCCCGCACCCGGGTCAGCCCGCCCAGCACCCCGGACGGCTCGGAGCGGAACATGGTCCCCAACTCGGCCATCCGGACCGGGAGTTCCCGGTAGCTGTGCGCGCGGGAGCGGAACATCAGGGCGTGGTGCGGACAGAGGCTGGGCCGCAGCACGACCTGCTCGCCGCCGAGCTCCATCGGCGGGAACATGTCGGCGCTGTAGTGCGACCAGTGCCCGGAGATCTCGTACAGCTCGCGCTTGCCGAGCACGGGCGAGTACACGTGGCGGTACCCGGCCTTCCGCTCCACCTCGCGGACGTACTCCTCCAGTGCGTACCGCACGACGGCGCCGTCCGGCAGCCAGTACGGCAACCCCGCCCCCATCAGCGGATCGGTGTCGAACAGATCGAGCTCGCGCCCGATGCGCCGGTGGTCGTGGACGGTGGTTTCGGCATTCTCGGGATTCACGGCGGTCTCCTCGCTGCGCTTGCTGCGCCTGCTGGGGGAGCGAGTGACCACACGGCGAAGCCCCGGGGCACTCGCCCCGGGGCTTCGACTTCGTCAGCTGTCAGCGCGCCGGGACACTCTCCGGCGTCGTCGTGTACACGGCGGCACGCTGCATGCGCCCCACGCTAACAGCCGGCGCCCTACGGTGCGGGCTAGTTACTGCCGCCCGTCCGCGGCCCGCGTCCCTGAAACCCACTCGCCATAGCCCTGCGGGCTGCGTTGACGTCTGCGGACCGTGGGTGGCTGGTCGCGCAGTTCCTCCCCCTACGCCCAGGGGGCGTGGGGGACCCCCAGCGCCCCTAACCCTCCCTGCCTGGGCCCGCAGACGAAGCACTTGGGGCAGCGAAACAGGGGCGCGGGGAACTGCGCGACCAGCCCACCACCGGGCCGCGGAGACCAATGAACCGGTGGGACGACGGCGAGTGGGTTTTAGGGGCGCTGGGGTCCCCCCCCCACGCCCTCTGGGCGTAGGTGGGGGTACCCCCGTGCCCGCAGGGCACAGGGGGAGGAACTGTGCGACCAGCCCACCACCGGGCGGCGGGTAAACGGCTACGGCCAGCACATCAGGGGCGCGAGGAACTGCGCGAGTGCCCCACCACCGGGTCGCAGGTAGACGACTACGGCCAGCACACCAGGGGCGCTGGGGGTCCCCCCACGCCCCCTGGGCGTAGGGGGAGGAACTGCGCGACCAGCCACAGACGGCCCGCGGAGACCAATGCGCCCGCAGGGCCACGGCGAGCACGTCACCCCGCAAGCCAGCCCGCAGGGCGAACCGCAGGGCGAACCGCGGGGCGCTCAGGCGTGGCGGTAGAAGATGCGGGCGCGGTTCTCCGACATCACGCGGCCGTTCCACTCGTGGCCGCCGTCCACGTTCCCCGACCGCAGCAGCGGCGGCTCCACGCCCCGCTCCGCCAGCGTCTCCGCCGCCGCGGCCATCATCGCCTGCATCAGCGCGCTGGTGACGACCGTGGACGCGGGCGCGAAGGGCGCCTCGATCGCGTCGTGCGTGAGGACCGTGTCGCCGATGGCGATCTTGGAGTCGAGGACGACGTCGCAGTGGTCCTTCAGGAACGTGCCCGTGGTGTGCCGCGATGAGGTGGAGTCCGCGTACGCCACCGACGTCACTCCGATGACCTTCAGTCCCAGCGCCCGCGCGTTGAGGGCCATCTCCACCGGCAGGGCGTTGCGGCCCGACAGCGAGATGATGACGAGGGTGTCGCCGGCCTGTGCCGGGCTGGTGTCGAGGACGGCCGCGGCCAGCCCGTCGACGCGCTCCAGCGCGGAGCCCAGCGTCGCGGGGACGACGTCGACGCCGACGACGCCGGGGACGGCCAGCAGGTTCATCACGGCGAAGCCGCCGGCCCGGTAGACCACGTCCTGCGCGGCGAGCGAGGAGTGGCCGGCGCCGAAGGCGAACAGGCGGCCCCCGGCGGCCACGGTGTCCGCGATGACCTCCCCGGCCGCGGCGACGTTCTGCGCCTCCTCGTCGCGTACGCGCGCCAGCAGATCGATCGCCGCGTCGAAGAACTGACCTGCCAGCTTGCTCTCGCTCATCGCTGAGCCCTTTCGAGGAGGTGGGAAGCCCGGTGGCAGCACGCGGCGCGCACGCATGCGGTGCGTACACGTCCGGGTACGCGGACACCAGGGAACGCGCCGGGGAATGCCCGCGCCGTCGATCACGTTGCGGTCTGGACCATTGCCCTGTCAATACGGTCACCGGTCGCTCTTGAACGCCGGCTTCCGCGGTGACGGCACGGTTGTCAGTGGGATGCGTAAGAATTGAGTTCGGGGCCGCACCGCACGATTCTTCGAGGGGCACGAATGTCCGGACTGATCGACACCACGGAGATGTACCTCCGCACCATCCTTGAGCTCGAAGAGGAAGGTGTGGTTCCCATGCGCGCCCGCATCGCCGAGCGGCTCGACCAGAGCGGGCCGACGGTCAGTCAGACCGTGGCGCGAATGGAGCGCGACGGCCTCGTGACGGTCGCCGGGGACCGCCATCTGGAGCTCACGGAGGAGGGCCGGCGGCTGGCGACGCGCGTGATGCGCAAGCACCGGCTGGCCGAGTGCCTGCTCGTCGACGTGATCGGCCTGGAGTGGGAGCAGGTCCACGCCGAGGCGTGTCGCTGGGAGCACGTGATGAGCGAGGCGGTGGAGCGGCGCGTGCTGGAGCTGCTGCGCCACCCGACCGAGTCGCCGTACGGGAACCCGATCCCGGGCTTGGAGGAGCTGGGGGAGAAGGCGGAGGCGGATCCGTTCCTGGACGTCGGCATGGTCTCGCTCGCCGACCTCGACCCGGGCTCGGACGGCAAGACCGTGGTCGTCCGCCGGATCGGTGAGCCGATCCAGACCGACGCCCAGCTGATGTACACGCTGCGGCGGGCGGGCGTGCAGCCCGGCTCGGTGGTGAGCGTGACGGAGGCCGCGGGCGGCGTCCTGGTCGGCAGCGGCGGCGAGGCGGCGGAGCTGGACGCCGACGTCGCGTCGCACGTCTTCGTCGCCAAGCGCTGAGCCGCCTGCCGCCCGAGCCGTCTGCCGCCTGAGTAACCTGCCGCTTGAGCCGCCCGCCCGAGCCGCGGGCCTTGAGCTGCGGCCCCCGGGCTGCCCGTCTTGAGCCGTCGGTGCTGAGCCGAGCGCGCCCGGTGCCCTAGACGCACCGGGCGTGCTGCGTGCCTGCCGTACGGAGCCAGCGCGCCTCCCCCGCCGTACGTCGCCGCGAGGCGCACCGCGCACCCGCAGCCCCCTGTGCAGCGCCATCGCGTCACCTCATCGCGTCCGGGTCGCCTTGTCGTGGCTTTTTCCGTACGGAACTACAGCGTCTGCGCGCCGCGCGTGCCACGCTGGGGCGAGGCATATGACTCAGAGCCGTGGAGGGATCAGGCATATGCGCCCCTGGCACGCCCGGCGCACCCAGCGGCGCACTCACCTCGCCCCGGCCCACTCCCCTCACTCCTGGGGCGCGCTGCCGCTCCCGCGCCCCTCGCGTACCGCCTGGTGGGGCCCCGGCATCCGTGGATGCCGGGGCCCGTCCTCCCCTGTGCTGACCCGGAGCCCCGAGCTCTCAGGGTCATTCCCGTCGGACCGTCTTCCCCGAGCGGCCCGCCTCCCGCAAAAGATCTCCCCCGGCCACTCGGCGCCAACCCTCGCCCCCCGTCACACGAAGGTGGGGTGTTGTCCGCCGTTAGCCGGGCATGGGCCCGTGTTCGAATAACAGTTCGATAGGCTGGTCTTACTGGCCGTGCGGGAGGGATGGGGGGTGCCGGGTACGTGGTGCGGCGCATTGATGTGACCGGAGCGGATGGCGCACGCCTGGTCGCTTGGGAGTACGGCGCCCCGACGCCGCCGCCCGTCAGCGCGCCCGCGAACTCCGGCACGGCGCCCGGAGCGACCTCCGGGACGACCTCGGGCGCCGGCCGTGACCCCGGCGTATTACTGCTGCACGGGCTGATGGGCCGGGCCTCCCACTGGACCACCACCGCACGCTGGCTCTCCACCCGCCACCGCACCGTCGCCCTCGACCAGCGTGGCCACGGCCGTTCCGACCGGTCGGCGGACGGCCCGTTCACCCATGACGCGTACGTCGACGACGCCGAAGCCGCCGTCGAACAGCTCCGGCTCGGCCCGGTCAGCATCGTCGGCCACTCCATGGGCGCGCTCACCGCCTGGCGCCTCGCCGCCCGCCGCCCCGACCTGGTCCGCGCCCTGGTCATCAGCGACATGCGGGCCTCCCCGCTCGGCGCGGCCTCGCAACGCGTGTGGGAGAGCTGGGTCCGCGCCTGGCCGGTCCCGTTCGCCACGCTCGCGGACGCCCGCAAGTGGTTCGGCGAGGAGGACCCCCTGGTGGAGCGCCCCAGCCCGGTCCGCGGCGACTTCTACGCGGAGGTGATGGCCGAACGCCCCGACGGCTGGCGCCCGGTCTTCTCCCGCCGCCAACTCCTCAAGGTCCGCGAGACCTGGGTGCACGACGCCCACTGGGACGAACTCGCCCAGGTCCGCTGCCCCACGCTCGTGGTCCGCGGCCTGGACGGCGAACTGGGCCGCGCGGAGGCCCACGAGATGGTGCGCGTCCTCCCGCACGGCCGGTACGCCGAGGTCACCGACGCCGGCCATCTGATCCACTACGAACACCCCGCGGGCTGGCGCGCCGCGATCGAACCCTTCCTCGACGAGGTGGCCAGCGCCTGACCGTCGGCCACCCCGGGCGGTCCGCGGCCGTACGGAACGAACGAGCGGGCCAACCGTCGGCGGCCCGGCGGTCAGGTGCCGACGACGACCGAGGTGACCACGGCGGTGGTGATGATCGTCGTGAGGGCGAGCTGCGCCGCCTCGACGGCCCGTCGAACGGCCGGAGCCGCCCATCGGCCCTCCGCGATCTCGGCCATGGCGGCTTCGACCCGGGACTCGTCGTCGGTCGGGAAGGCCAGCCGGGCCAGCCCCGCGCCGTGCAGCAGGGCGATCAGGCTCGCCGTCCGCTCGTCCGGACTCGCGCCGCGCAGCACGGCGGCGGAAAGCCGCTCGCGCACCGCGGCCTCGACCGAACCGTCGGCCTCGGGGTAGCGGCGCACCGGGAAGAGCCCGAGGACCTTCTTCGTCTCCGCGCGGACCAGGCCCTTGTCCACCAGCCCCTTGCCCGCCGCGGCGACCGCGTCCTTCTTCAGGGCCTCGATCCAGTGGGCGACCTTGCCGGGCTTCTTCCGGGCGGTGACGGCGTCGAGCGCGGCCTCCAGATGCGGGGGACCGACAGGGGCCGGGCCGCTCTCCGCGGGGTCGGTCACCGAGACGACGCCGTCGGCGTCGATCGCGATCCGGCGGGCGAGCGCCAACTCCACCAGGGAGGCCGCCCCGATGGCCAGGGCGACCTTCGCGGACTCCCGTTCGACGCCTGACTCGTCGTCCAGCGACAGGAGCAGGAGCTGTTCGCCCAGAGTTGTTTCCATGCACATACAGACGCCGCGCGGCGCAGGAACGGTTGAGGGGAAGCCGTTCGCGCACCGGCCGTTCGGGTCGCGCACCGGTGGTTCCGGTCAACGGCGCGCCCCGGAGCTGCGCCATCTCCGCCCGCGCCGTGCCAAACGCACGCGTACGCGCGACCATGCCCCATGCGTCCGGACGACTGGCACCTCACCCAAGACCTGCACCACTTCCTCAGCCGCGCCCGTGGCTTCCTCCACGCGCGACCCGCCCTGCACACGCTCCCCCTGACCGTCACCGAGACGCTCCGTGCGCAGGGGGCGGACGCGTACGGGCCCGACGCGCCCGTCTTCGGTTGGTTGGAGCGGTCCGGGGAGGTGCGCGCCGCCTTCTTCCGCACCCCGCCCAGGAGGTTGACCCTCACCCCGCTCGACCCCGGGGGCGCGGAATCCCTCGCCGCCCTCCTGGCCGAACTCGCGCACCCGCTGCCGGGCGTCACCGCGGACCACGACACCGCCGTGCCCTTCGCCGCCGCCTGGCAACGGGCCACCGGGGTGACTGCGGTGCTTCAGGAGCGGCACCGGCTTTACCGGCTGGGCGAGTTGAGCCCGTCGCAGCCGCCGCCGGCCGGGCGCGGGAGGGTCGCGGGGGTGCGGGACCGGGACCTGCTGGTGCGCTGGTACCGGGAGTTCGGGGCCGCGATCGGACGGGGCGCTGGGCAGGCCCCCGGGACCTGGGCCGACGTCCGGATCGCCGACCGCAGGGTGACGCTCTGGGAGGGGCCGGACGGCACCCCCGCTGCCATGGCCGCGGTGTCCCCGATGGTCGCGGGCCAGGTCAGGGTGGCGCCCGTGTACACCCCGGCCCACCTGCGCGGCCTGGGGTACGCGGGTGCGGTGACGGCGGAGGCCGGCCGGGCGGCGCTCGCCGCGGGCGCGACGGACGTCGTCCTCTTCGCGGACCTCACGAACCCCACCAGCAACGGCCTCTACCGGCGGATCGGCTACCGCCCCGTCGCCGACTTCACGATGTACGACTTCACGACGGAACCGGAGCCGGAGCTGAAATCGGAGCCCGCCTGAGCCCGACTGAGCCCTGCGACTCAGAAGGAGAAGACGACGCCCAACGTCGCGGTCATCTCACAACCGTTGTTGTACGTCCCCGACCAGGCGACGCGCTCGCCCCGCCAGACGCCGTTCGCGCTCACCGTGACCGGGTCCCACTCGCGCGTGCAGAGGGTCTGCGGCAGTTCGGACGGCAGCGCGGCGAAGTCGCCGTCCACGGCGTTCAGTTCGCGACAGGCCGCCGCGGCGGACGGGTGCGTGCCCGTCGCCCGCGGCGCGCAGTCGAGGGTGACCGCGCGCTCCACCGTCGACGGCGCCGCCGACGTGCCCTTCGCGACGGTGAGGACGAGCGCGGAGGGTGCGTACAGGCTGCTCACGGCGGCAGGCGGGGCGGCCGGCCCGGCGACGGGCTGGGCGATCGGCTGGGCTACTGCGGTGCCCAGAGCCGTACCGCTCAACAGAAGTGCGGCGGCCGTGGCGATCGTGCTCCGCAGATGGCGCATGGAGGGACTCCTTCACTACGAGGGTTACGAGGGTGATGCGAGAGGTGCAACGGGTGCGAGGGGTGCGTGTGACGTGAGAGCCACCAGGCTTACCGGAGCCGCGAGTTCGCACGGGTTCGTTGGCTCATGCGCTGGTGGGGTTGTACGACTGCGGACAGGAGTCTTGCGTACGCACACAGTGAGCGCATGCGACTGCGCTGTTTTCCGGTCGCGCATCACTCGTTAGGGGTGACCGAATGGTCGTTCGGGCTGTTCGCTGCGGGTGTGGACGCCTCGTGCAAGGCGTCCAACATATGGACGATCACGGGTGGTCCAACCCGAAACAAACGCCTGAGCTGCACACTTGCTCAGGCGGTACGTTCCTTCAGCCACGCCGCTTCGACGGGAAACAGCCCCTCGCAGCGCACCGGCGCCCGGCTCAGGAGCCGAGCGGCTTCCGCATCTCCTCGCGCACCCGCACCGTCGCCTCCGCGACCTCCGCCAAGTCGACCGCGCTCGGCGTCATGCCCATCGACGCGGGGGTGACCATCGACACCGACGCGTTCGTGTTGTCGTCCGCCCAGGCGCACATGGGCATCGTCGCCCGGCCCGTGTCGCTCTGGTCGGCCACCAGGACCTGACAGCTGATCTTCACCTCGGAGCCCGCCGGCGTGACGTCCTTCGCCGGCACGGCCAGTTCGATGCCCTTCGCCGTCGCGCTGCCGCGGAGGATCGAGTCGCGGGCCCGGTCCGGGTCGCTGATCCGGCCGTGCAGCCCGGAGACCACGATGACGCCCGCCGCCTGCCCGTGCACCGAGGTGTACTGGGCGACGGTCGACCGGGCGTCCTTGATGATGTCCTCGCTCGTGCCCTTCAGCCGCTCCTGGTACTCCTTCGACATGTCGCCGGCCAGCTCGTACTTCCCGTCGAGCAGCGTGGAGGGCAGCGTGAGCTGGTGCTCGGCGGGCGGGTAGCCGTCCGACGGCCCGTCGTCGGAGCCGCCGCCCACGACGTTGTTGCCGTACCAGGACAGCAGCAGCAGACCGGCCACGGCGGCGAAGGCTATGAGGACGTTCCGGCCGGTCCGCTTCGGCGGGGGCGGCGGCGGGCCCTGGAACGGCACGCCCCAGGGTCCCGGCGCCGGCGCCTGGGCCTGGGCCTGCGTCGGCCAGGGCCCCGGAGCTCCGTACCCCTGCGGATGCGGGGGCTGTTGCCCGTACGCCCCCGACTGCCCGTACGCTCCCGGCTGTCCGTGCGCCTCGGGCCGGCCGTACGGCCCCGGTTGTCCGTACGGGCCGGGCTGTCCGTAGCCTCCCTGCGGGGGCTGCTGCGGCTGGTGCGGAGGCGGCGGCGTCGACATGAGCAGCAACCTACGCCACCCGCTACTTGCTGACCGCCGCCAGGATCTCCGGCAGTTCCCGGATCGTCGCCGGCGCCGCGAGCCGCAGCCCAGCCCACCCGACGAGCAGCCCGTACGCGGCACCGGCCGGCAGCACCGTCCACAGGTGTCCGTGCCCGTCCGTCAGGTGCAGCCAGACCGTCACGGCGATCAGCGGCGCGCACACCAGCGCGGAGACGACCGCGCCGCTGAGCAACGACGTCCAGGCCAGCGCCCCCTGCCCCGCCGCCACGTTCTTGTACGCGCTGTCCTGCGGGATCGTGTACGGGCGGCGGGCCGAGGCGAGCGCACCCGTGCCCACCATCGCGCCGAGCACCGCGAGCGACAGCCCCAGCGCCGACGGCAGGCCCTGCCAGTCGCCGACGAACGCCGCCACCGTCACGACCGCGACGACCGTGTACGGCAGCGCCACCAGCAGCAGCGCCAGGGCGCGCGCCCGCAACTCCTCGTAGGCGTCCCGCGGCGTGGCCAGCGTCTGCATGACCATCCAGAACGCCGAGGTGTCCTGGCCGAACTGGTTGTACATCTGGAAGCCGAGCATGCCGGTGGCGAACGATGCGAAATAGACCGACTCGACGCCCTGGGCGGCGTTGAAGATCGGAATCAACAGACCGATCGCCAACGTGCTGACCAGGCCCGCCTTGGTCTTCGGATCGCGCCAGAAGTAGCGCAGGCTGCGCTGCATCACGGCGGCCGTGCGGCCCCGCGGGAACAGCCGGTGCAGCAGGGCGGACTCCGTGGCGTCCGAGGACGAACGGGCCGCCCGGGCCCGCGGGCCGGCCGCCGCGATCGTGGAGCCGTCCGGGGACGTCATCAGCCTGCCGAGGCTCGCCCGCCACCAGGCCAACAGCCCGTACAGCGCCGCGGCCGACAGGGCGAGTTGGGCGACGGCCGTGCCGTACGAGCCCTCGCTCACCGAGTCGACGGCGCCGAGCGCCGACGCCGGCGGCACCCAGCGCACCACCGCGGCGGCCGGCTCCAGCGCGGACAGGTCCACGTCGGTCGAGCTGAGCCGCTGGAAGCCGAAGTTGACGAACTGGATGCCGACCGCGATCACCAGACCGCTCAGCAGCGCCAGGTCCCGGCCCCTGCGGGAGGTCAGCAGCCGGACGTTGGCCGCGGCGACGGCCCGCGCCAGCGTCACGCACACCAGCAGCGTCAGGGGTACGGCGACCAGGGCCGCGGCCCACGCGGCGGGGCCGTGCGCCAGTGCGATCACCGAGCCCAGCAGCACGCACAGCGTGAACAGCGGGCCGATGCCCACCAGCGACGCCGTGGTCAGCGCGGCCACCAGCGGCCGCGGCCGCAGCGGCAGCATCACCAGCCGCGTCGCGTCCAGCGTCTCGTCGCCGCTGGCGAAGAACAGCGGCATGACGGTCCAGCCGAGCGCCACCACCCCGGCGAACAGCACGGTGACGGCGGCGGCGTGGTCGTGGCCGCGCATCGCGGCGAGCCCGAGCAGTTGCAGCAGGGCGAAGAGGAGCGTCGCGACGAGGGCGGTGACGAAGGCGCGCTTGCGCTTGGTCGACTGGCGCAGGCCGTTGCGCAGCAGCGACAGCTTCAGCCGTACGAAGATCCCGGCGAGGGCGCCGGGGGCGAGCTCGCCCGTGCCCGCATCCGCGGTGCGCGTGCCCGTACCCGCAACTGTGGTCGAGGGCGCCGCGTTCATCGGGCCGCACCCGCGCCGCCGAGCCAGTCCAGGGACCCGCTCCGGTCGTGGTCCTGCGCGCCGACGAGTTCGAGGAAGGCGCTCTGCAACGACGGCGCAGCGCCGCGCACCTCAGCGAGCGGCCCCTGGGCGCGGATCCGGCCCTGCGCCAGCACGGCCACCCAGTCGCACAGCGACTCCACCAACTCCATCACGTGGCTGGAGAAGACGACGGTCGCGCCGGAGGCGGTGTAGCGCTCCAGCACGCCCCGGATGGTCTGCGCGGAGACCGGGTCGACGCCCTCGAAGGGCTCGTCGAGGAAGAGCACCTCGGGGTTGTGCAGCAGGGCGCAGGCGAGGCCGATCTTCTTGCGCATGCCGGTGGAGTAGTCGACGACGAGCTTGTGCTGCGAGCCCGCGAGGTCGAGCACGTCGAGGAGCTGGGTGGCGCGCTTGTCGACCTCGTCGCCCGGCAGCCCGCGCAGCCGGCCGTTGTACGCCAGCAGTTCGCGGCCCGACAGCCGCTCGAACATCCGCAGCCCCTCCGGCAGCACGCCGATGCGCGACTTCACCCGGACGGGGTCCCGCCACACGTCGTGCCCGGCGACCTGCACCCGGCCCTGGTCCGGCCGCAGCAGACCGGTCACCATCGACAGGGTCGTCGTCTTGCCGGCGCCGTTCGGGCCGACGAGGCCGATGAAGCGGCCGGCCGGCAGCGTCAGGTCGACGCCCGCCACGGCTATCTGTTCACCGAACCGCTTCCACAGTCCTTCGACGCGGACCGCGGGCGGCGCCGGGTGCGCTCCGCCCGTCCCCGCGGCCGCTGGGGCCGTCTGTTCGTCCGGCATGGTCCTGCTCCTTAGGGTCCCCGTGGTCACACGCGCCACAGCCACGACGTCCGGACCAGGTGCAGCCCGGTGGGCGTGAGGTGAAATGACTGTGTACGCGTCAGTACGGAACCACCCTAAACAGGGCGCTACCTGCGGTTTCCCGCCCCTCCCCCGATCATCCCCACAAACCCCCGCGTTCCCCTCGCCCCGCCCCGTGCAACTCCCGCCCTGCGCGTCGTCGTCGACGGCGCGCGGGGGTCAGGCCCGGCGGGTGTCAGCTCCGGCGGCGTCAGGCCCGGCGGGCGGCCCGCGTCGCCGCCGCGTCCCGCCCGCAGGCGTAGGCGAGCGGGCTGATCAACTCGTCGGCGTCCGGCAGCCAGCGGTTCTCCGCGGTGGGTCGGCGCACCCACTGCACCGCGCCGCGGGCCCCCACCCTGGTCGGCGGCGCCGCGATGTAGTGGCCCTGTCCGCGCGGCACCAGGTCGATGGCGCTCGGCGCCCACCCGAGGTCGCGCACGAGCGCGGGCGCCTTGGCCGCGCCGCCCGGCAGCACGAAGAAGGACATCCGGCGGTCGGGGGTGAGGGTGACCGGGCCGAGCGGGAGGTCCATCCGCTCCAGCCGGGCGAGGGCGAGGAAGCCGGCCGACTCGGGGAGTTCGAGGACGTCGAAGGTGCGGCCGGTGGGCATCAGCACGGAAGCCCTCGGCTGCTTGCCCCACAGCCGACGTGCACCGCTGGCGCTGCCGGTCGCCTGGTTCGCCCAGTCCGAGCGGGCCGGGTGGGCGCCGGGCGCCGCGCAGTCGGAGTCGCCGCACGAGCATTGTTCCGTGGTCCCGGCCGCCTCCAGCCACGTCCCCGGAAACACGTCCCAGTGCCGCTCCTCGGCGTACCGGACGGCGTGATCCAGCATCTGTTCACCCCGTTGTTGGGGGATTTGTGCGGCTTCTGTGACTCCGATGGTCTCTTCCACGACCCTCTCAACTCCCGCGGTCACCTGGGGTTACGGGCCTCCGACGGGCCGCCCCGGGGATCATGATCCCGCATATGGGGCGCATGGATGCACATACGGGGGCGCGCATGCACATGGTGCACCGAAGGGGGTATCCACAGACGAGGGGGCGGCTGTGCGGGGGTGCACGCCCTGCCGGGCGAAGTCGCCTGGTCGGCGGGGCGGAGTGCACGTATCCCGCGTGCTTCATTTCGAAGGGAAACAGACTCTTCCGACGGCTTCTTTCGGGGGGTCTTCCGGACTTCTGGGCTTCTGACCTTCCGGATGCATCCAGGATTCTGGAGAAACCCGACCAACTCTCTCTCAACTCTCTTAAGTCTGCATTCTCCGTATAACAGCCGAGCGGTGGTCAGTTCGTCGATCACCGCGGCTCTCAGGGGGTAGAACCATGGCAGCCAGACCGCTCGTCGCCCGCCAGCCCAACGAACGGCTGCAGGCACTCATCCAGGAAGCCGGGTGCTCGAACGCCGGGCTCGCGCGCCGCGTCAACATGGTCGGTGCGGAACGGGGGCTCGACCTGCGCTACGACAAGACGTCCGTGGCGCGTTGGCTGCGCGGCCAACAGCCGCGCGGGCGGGCCCCGGGAATCATCGCCGAGGCCCTTGGCCGCAAACTCGGCCGTACGGTCACGATCGACGAGATCGGCATGGCCAACGGCAAGAACCTCGCCTCGGGCGTCGGCCTCCAGTTCTCGCCGACCGTCCTCGGGGCGATCGAGCAGGTCAGCGAGTTGTGGCGGAGCGACGTCGGTCGCCGCGACTTCCTGTCCGGCGCGTCCGTCGCCGCGTCCGCGCTCGTCGAACCCAGCCGCGACTGGCTGATCACCGGCGCCGACGCACAGGTCGCGCGGAGCGCCGGCGCCCGGGTGGGCACCTCGGACGTCGAAGCCGTACGGGCGATGACGACCGCGCTCACCGAACTCGACCACCGCTTCGGCAGCGGCCACATCCGGCCCGTCGTCGTCCACTACCTCAACTCCGTCGTCTCCGGCCTGCTCTCCGGCTCGTACCGCGAGTCCGTGGGGCGCCAACTGTTCGCCGCGGTCGCCCGACTCACCGAACTCGCCGGCTACATGGCCGTCGACACCGGACAACCGGGGCTCGCCCAGCGCTACTACATCCAGGCGCTACGGCTCGCCCAGGCCGCTGACGACCGGGGCTACGGCGGATACGTCCTGGCCGCGTCCATGAGCCACCTCGCGGCCCAACTCGGCAATCCGCGGGAGATCGCCCAACTCGCCCGCGCCGCCCAGGAAGGCGCCCGCGGCCAGGTCACCCCGCGTGCCCAGGCGCTGTTCTACGCGGCCGAGGCGCGCGGCCACGCCCTGCTCGGCGACGCCCGCACCTGCCACTCCGTCGCCGGCAAGGCGCTGGCCGCGATGGAGCGCACCGACCCGAAGGAGGGCGACGACCCGGAGTGGATCGCCCACTTCGACGAGGCGTACCTCGCGGACGAACTGGCCCACTGCTACCGCGACCTGGGCCAGGCGGAGGCCGCCGCGCACCACGCGTCGAGCGCCCTCGACGGGCATCCGGAGGGGCGGGCGCGGCGGCGCGCCATCGGCTTCGTCCTGCTCGCCACCGCACAGGTGCAGCAGCGCGAGGTCGAGCAGGCGTGCCACACGGGCACCCGCGCCCTGGAGTTGATGGGGACGCTGCGCTCCAGCCGGGGCGCGGAGTACCTGGACGACCTGCAACAACGCCTGGAGCCCTACGCGTCGGAACCGTCGGTGCGCGAGTTCGGGGCGCGGCTGGAGCTACAGGCGGCGGCGTGAACGCGGGCCGCCGGCAAGGGCGTCGGGGGCGCCCCGTACCGGCGCGGCGGCGCCGTTCCCGTACGGCCCGAGCGGTCACCGTCGGGTGAGGGGGCGTCCAGCAGGTTGAACGGGGGGCATCAACAGCGTCTGGGGGCGGCGTTGCGTTACCGGCCCGCGCGGGGGAGCGGGGGTCTTGAACCACCCGGTAGCGTGAAGCGGCGGTTCCTCGGTTCCGAGGTTCCCCCGTCTTCACACGTAGGAGTTCCGGTGACGCAGAGCGGACACGGCGACGGGCAGCGGCATCCCGCTGCCCGTCCCGCGCACGAGGGCGTCGTGCTGCCCGCCGAGGGATCCGACCCCTGGATACCCGACACCCCGGCACCCCAGCAGCACACCACGCCGGCGAGCGGGGTGCCGTGGGGCGAGCCGTGGGGGCCGCAGGGCGGGGCGGGGCAGGCTCCGCCGCCATCCGCGCCGCCGACTACGGCGCCGGGCGCGGTGCCGCTGCCGCCCGAGGCGCCGCCGACGGGTGCGCATGCGGCTGCGCCGCATCAGGGCGGGCATCCGGCGACTCCGCATCGGGGCGGGCATCCGGCTGCGCCGCTACCGCCGGCCGGGCTTCCTCCGCAGGCCGCGGTGCCGGGGGCGTATCCGCCGGGCATGGGGCCGGAGGCGTATCCGCCGGGCGCGGTGCCGGGTGCGTACGCGTCACCGGTGAACCCGGAGCACCCGAACCCGGCACCGTACCCGCCCGCCGCGCACCCCGGCCCGCTGCCGCCCGTGGCCGGGGAACTCGTCGTACCTCCGCAGGCTCCTCCGGTCGGCCCGGGTGGCGGTGCGATGCCGCCGCCGGCGCAGCCGGGGCCACAGCCGTACGGCGCGGCGGACGCCACGCAGCTCATCCCGCCGATCGCGCCGGGCGCTCCCTTCGCGCCGGGCACGCCTTCCGGGTCGGGCACGCCTTCCGGGCCGGGGGCCGGTGACGCGACGCAGGTCATCGCGCCCGTCCCGGCCGGGCCGCCGCCGCCCGGCCCCGGCGCGCTGCCGCCGGAGCAGTCGTACGGCGCCGGCGCCGTGGACGCGACGCAGGTGATCCCACCCGTTCCTGCGGGCGGTGGTGACGCGACGCAGGTCATCCCGCCCGTACCGACCGGGCCCGCCGCGGACCCGCCCACCACCTTCCTCGGCACCGGACGGCTCGGGCAGCAGGGCCCGGGCCGCGGCGGGGAGTACGGAGCCGGGCGCGGTGCCGAGCCCGTGACGCAGCACCTGCCACCGGTCTCCGACGCGGCGGTGCCGGGGGAGTTCGACATGCTCTTCCGCGCGCAGGCGGAGTCCGGGGCGGGATGGGACGACGCTCGTCACGCACCCGGGGGCGCGCACGGCGGGCGCGGCGGGCGCGGCGGGCGTGCCTCGCGCGCCAACCGGGAGGACCGCGAGGAGCGGCGGCGCAAGTCGTCGCAACTCGCCGTCATGGGCGCGGTGATCGTCGCCTGCGCCGTCCTCGGGCTCGGGGTCAGCGCCGCGCTCTTCGGCCCGGGCGACGACGACGCGCCGAAGTCCACCGTCGACCGGAACGCCCCGCCGCCGTCCGCCCCCGCCGACGCCGGCACGCCGCCCCCTTCGCCGTCCGCGCCGTCGCCGTCCACCGCGGCCGCCGACCCGGTCAGGACGCAGGCCGTCGCGCTCGACAAGCTCCTCGCGGACAGCAACAGCAGCCGGGCCGCGGTGCTGCGCTCCGTCGAGAACATCAAGCAGTGCAAGGAACTCGACCGGGCGGCGTCCGACCTGCGCGCCGCCGCGAAGCAGCGCCGCGCCATGGTCACCCGGCTGGAGGGCGTGAGCGTCGACAAGCTGCCGCGCAACGCCGAGTTGACGGCCGCGCTCAAGCAGGCGTGGCAGTCGTCCGCCACCGCCGACGACCACTACGCGGCCTGGGCGACCCAGGTGAAGGGCAAGAAGGGCTGCAAGGACGACCGGGCCCGCAGCACCCGCAGCACGGTCGCGGCGAACCGCGCGAGCGGCGAGGCGACCAAGGCCAAGCGCCAGGCGGCCGGCTACTGGAACGCCATCGCCGCGACCCACGACCTGCCGCGCCGCTCCGGCGACCAACTCTGACGCCTCCTCGCACGTCCGGGGCGTCCGGGGCGTCCGGGGCGTTCGGAGGCGTCCAGGGGCGTCGTCAGTTCTTGCGCTGCGCCGAGAGGATCGCGTCGACGTTCACGAAGTCGGGCTCCTGGGCCACCAACCGCCCCTCGCGCACCACGTTGAACGTCACGTGCCGGTTGACCGCCCGCGGGAAGTCCGGCGTGCCCAACTTCGTCCCCCGGTCCCAGCGGAGCGTCGGCGTCACCCCGCCCGTCGACACCTCCAGGCCGTCCGCGAGGGTCTGCGACACCGCGTGCGCCGTGATCTCGTCCGCGTCGATCGCCTCGATCGTCGCGTTGAGGACGGTGTAGGCGATCCAGGTGGTCTGGGTGCCCACGTCCGTGGGGTCGACCCTGTTGTCCGCGAACGCGTGCTCGTCGATCACGTTCTTCATCTGGTTCCAGCGCGGGTCCGCAGCCGCCGGGTACCAGCCGGTGATGAACGCGCCCTCGAAGGGGCCCGAGCGCCCGCCCGTACGGTCGATGAGGGACTGCCCGACGCTGCCCACCACCGACGAGAGCGCGATGTCGCGCCCGTCGTCCGGGAGGCGGCGGAAGGAGTCCACGAACGTCTCGGTGCGGTCCCCGAGCGCCGTCGTCACGCACCCGGGCCGCTTGTCGTCGCTGGCTTCCGAGCCCTCCCCGGCCTTGGTGCGCGCCTGGTCGGCCTGGCGGGTGTACTCGGTCGCGTTGTCCGGTGCGAGGACGTCCACGGCCTCGCTGTGACCGCCCTGCGCGAGCCCCGCGTCGAGGAGTTCCGGCAGCTTGTCACCGGCGATGGAGTCCGGCCGGACGATCGCCACCCGGCGACAGGTGTCGGCGAGTTGGCGCCCCTGGCCGGCGAAGAGGGCGGCCGGCCCGCCGTTGACGGGGTAGGAGAGGAAGTTGGTGAACTCCTCCTCGGACGCGCCGAAGCCGCCGACGAAGGGGATCCCCGCGACCTGGAGCGGCGCCGTGAACGCCCTGCCGTGCTGGCTGTACGAGCCGACGACCGCGACCACGTCCTCCTCGACCGCCTGCCGCGCGCACTGGGACGCCCCTTCGGCGGTGTTCTTCTCGTTGCAGGTGACGACGGTGAGCCGATGGCCGTCGACGCCGCCGTTGGCGTTGACCCACCGGGCGTACGCCTTCGCCATGGCCGGCATCCCCGGCATGTTCGTGGCGTCCGTCCCCTCGGGGGCGAAGGTCATCACCTTCACCGGCTCGCGCGAGCCGCCGTCCAGACCGGGGAGCACGCCGCAGCCGGACGCCAGCAGCGCGGTGGCGACGGCCACGACCGCGGTCGCCGCGGCCCGGCGCCGTCCCGGGCGGGGCGCGGCCGTACGGGTCGGAGGCGTGCCGGCCCGAGACGTGCGGGCCTTGGAGGTACGGGCCGTACGGGCCCTCTGCGGACGGGGCGAGGTCTCACGGATGGCAGCGGTGCCGGGCCTGCTGGTCATGGTCCATCACGGTTCCGCTACCGCGGTAACGGAACCGTGAGCGATGCTGGCCGCGGGGTGTCGGACGGATGAACAGCCGGGGGGTGCGCGGGGCGCACGGAGCGGGAACGTACGATCGACGGCGTGGAGCAAGCCCCGGTCACCCCTTCCCGTCGCACCCGTCGCTCGTCCACCATGGGCGGTATGCCGTTGAATGACATGCCGTGGTGGCGCTGGCGCTGCAATGTGCGCTCGGCGTTGCACATGCTCTCCGCCCCCGCCTTCCACCAGGACGTCTGGCTGGCCGGGCAGGAGGGGTACGGCGACGTGACCGACGCCGTCTACCGCCTCGTCGAGGACACCTGGCTGGACAACTGGTCCGCCGAGAAGTACGTCGGCACGATCTTCCGCGACGCGAACGAGGCGGCGCTCGTGGACGCCGCAGTGCTGCGGGTGCTGCGGATCCTGCACCAGGTCGGCGCGGACGCCCACGTCTCGACGTACATGGAGCACCCGGGCTGGCCGGAGGCGGTCGCGGCGGCCCGCGAGGCCCACGTGTGCCTCGCGGCGAACGACGGCGACGCCGCGGACGAACCGCCGCGCTCGCTGGACGTGCTGCGGATCATGACGCGTACGGCGTAGGGGCGGCGCGCGGGCACTCGCGAGGTGCCGTGCTGTCGATTCGGTGGCTTTTGTCGGGAAATATTCCGCCTGTCCGCACGGCGGACGTGAACGCCTCCGCGACAGCCGGTGTGGCACCCTACGAGGATGACGGACCAGTACGTTCTGACGCTCTCCTGCCCGGACAAACAGGGCATCGTGCACGCCGTGTCGAGCTACCTCTTCATCACGGGCTGCAACATCGAGGACAGTCAGCAGTTCGGGGACCAGGACACGGGTCTGTTCTTCATGCGGGTGCACTTCTCCGCCGAGCCGCACGTGACCGTGGACAAGCTGCGGGCCAGCTTCGCCGCCGTCGGCGACGCCTTCCAGATGGACTGGCAGATCCACCTCGCCGACGAGCCCATGCGGGTCGTCCTGATGGTCAGCAAGTTCGGCCACTGCCTGAACGACCTGCTCTTCCGCTCCCGGATCGGCGCCCTGCCGGTCGAGATCGCCGCCGTGGTCTCCAACCACCGGGACTTCGCCGAGCTGGTCGGCTCGTACGGCATCCCCTTCCACCACATCCCGGTCACCAAGGACAACAAGGCCGAGGCCGAGGGCGCCCTGCTGGAGCTGGTGCGGGAGCTGGACGTCGAGCTGGTGGTGCTGGCCCGCTACATGCAGGTGCTCTCCGACGACCTGTGCAAGCAGCTCAGCGGCCGGATCATCAACATCCACCACTCCTTCCTGCCGAGCTTCAAGGGCGCCAAGCCCTACCACCAGGCGCACGCCCGCGGTGTGAAGCTGATCGGCGCGACGGCGCACTACGTCACCGCCGACCTCGACGAGGGCCCGATCATCGAGCAGGAGGTCGAACGGGTCGGCCACGACCTCACCCCCGAGCAGCTGGTGGCGGTGGGCCGGGACGTCGAGTGCCAGGCGCTGGCGCGCGCGGTGAAGTGGCACGCGGAACACCGCATCCTGCTGAACGGCAGCCGTACGGTCGTCTTCGCCTGACGGCACCGGCCCACGGCCTTCGGTCCTGCGGGTGGTGGGGGTGCCGCACATGGCGGGCGCAGCGCGCAGCGCGCAGGGTGCAGGACGTGGGGCGTGGCTGGTGGTCGGCTGGCGGGCCGACGGTCGTGGTCACATCCGGCTGAGCGACGCGGCCGCGAAGAGTACGTCCCGGATCGCCTCGCGGTCGCCGTCCTGACCGACCGCCGCCTCTTCCGGCGGCACGTGTCCGGCGACCAGCTTGCAGAACTCCACCCCTTCGAGGGCGACCTGCGCCACCGCACGGTCCGGGGAGCCGAGCGCCGCGGGCGAGTCGAGCGCGATGTACCAGTCGCCGCCGCCCGCTCCCTCCACCTCCAGCCGCACCGAACGTCCCGGCGCCCCCGCGGGCACCAACTCCTTCACCGGGCCGGCAAGCCCGGCCCGCCTGCGAGCGGCGAGCGTCGCCGGCAACAGCCGGGCCGCCAGGTCGATCATCCGCTTGAGGTGCGCGCCGCGCGGCGGGTCGTACGGATAGTCCACCGCGTCCGCGATGTCGTCGGCGTGGATCCAGCACTCGAAGGCGCGGTCGATGAGCGCGTCCCGCAACGGCAGCGAGAAGTCCCCGTACGACACGGACATCTCCGCCGCGCCGTGCGCCGCGAAGGACACCGTACGGATCAGGGTGTGGCTCTGGTCGCGCCACAGACGGTGCGCGGCACGCCCGGTGGGGAGGTGCTCGGAGCGCCAGAACTTCTCCGTGCGCTCCATCGGCTGCTTCGGGCCGTCGCGACCGGGCGGGGCATCGAGTCCGAGGGCGTTCGCCACGAGCCCGTCGACGGTCATCAGATGGCCGATGACGCCGCCGACGGTCGTCATGCGCCGCACCGACTCACGGCCGTCGAACCACAGCAGGTGCAGCGGCGCGTCCCACTCGGCGTCGCCGATGTCCCGCAGCAGTGCGTCGAGCCGGGCGGTCTCCGCGTCGTACGGCGTGGCCCAGTCGGGCACCGGGATGCGGGGCGGCCGGCGGCCGAGGCAGTTCTCCAGCACCCGGAAGCGCAAGGAGGGCGGAAGGTCGAGCTCGCACTCGGTGTGCAGCAACTCGACCGCGCCGCGCAGCCGCTGTGCCTCGTCATGGCAGGGCACGCAGAGCTTCAGATGTGCGTCGACTGCCGCGGTCTCCTCGGCGGAGCAGGCGGCCAGGGCCCAGGCGCCGAGCAGGGACTTGAGCACGCCGTGCGACGGCGGTGACGGCGGCCCTGCTCGATCGACGTCGCCCGGGTCGACGCCCGGGCCCTCGACGCCCGGGCCCTCGACGCCCGCGGTCTTTGCCGGCTCCTCGGTTCGCTCTTCTCGTTCGTCTGTTGCTGCTGGTGACTCTGGTGTTTCGGGCATATCGGCCTCGGCCGGTCGGTCGGCTGGCGTGGATCCGTGGGTGGGCGGGGGCGTGTGGCGTGAAGTGGACGCTGCGGAAGGCGGGGGGACGCGTGGTGCGACGTTCCTCCTGGGCCGGGGCACCCCGGAGGTTTCCCACGACGAAGGCGGGACGAGGCCGTCACCCGCCCGCCTGGGCGCGGGTATGCGTGGTACGCCCTGCACCTCCTCGTACTCGCCGTCGCCGCCCTCCCGGTGCGCCATCACAGGGAGCGCCCGTATCCAGGGGGTGACGAGCCCTCCACGGGCCGCGTGTGTGCAGTCGACAGCAACTGGAGGCCGAGCCGCAGTCTGCGCCTGGCCTCGTCATCGGTCACTCCCAGGTGTGCTGCGGTCTGTCGGTAGTCACGCCGCTCGAAATAGGCCAACTCCAGCGCCCTGCGCAGGGGAGCGGGCATAGAGGTGCGTATGTAGTCGGCCCGGGCCTCCGCCGCCGCCCGGCGCACCCGCTGCTCCAACTCCTCGGTGCTGCCCGTCCCGCCGTCGGCGAGCGCAGCGGCACCGGTGCGGCGCAGCCGCGACACGGCTTGCTGGTTGGTCAACTTGGCGACCCAGGACCGCAACGACCCCTGCTTGGGGTCGTACTCGTCCGGGTGTTCCCAGACGTAGCCGAAGACCTCACGGGTCACCTGGTCCGCTGCCTCGTCGTCGTCGAGCACTCGGTGGGCCAGGCTGTGCACGAGGGACGCGAGCCTGTCGTACAGCTCGCCGAGCGCCGCGGCCTCGCCCCTGGCGAGCCGCTGCTGCATCTTGCGGTCCCAGCGCGGCTGCGCGTCCTTCGCCATCGGTTCCGTCCCCCAAGCCTGCTCGCGCGTACCGCTCCGTGCACCGCCCTCCGCGGTGTCCCACGAAGCGCCACGGTGCTGTTGGTGCCCTCGATGTCCTTTCCCCGTCAACGAATGTAATGCGCGTGACGATGCCCGCACGCCCCTTTGCTCCAAGTGCGCCCCCGAGGGAGGGTTGAGGTGGTAATGGAGCTTCGGGCCGGAAGACGTCCCGAGCACGGCCCGACGGGGGGCGCACCGGACGCCCCGAGCCCTCGCCTTCGAAACTGTGATCAGGTCTTCACCCATGGTTCGTTTTGCGCTCCCTAGCAGCTAATTGGCGGGTACTTGCACGCGTCAGCCTTCCGGGGCCGTACGCTCCCCGCATGGACAGCGCAGAGTACGAGCGCAAGATCGCGTCTCGCTTCGCCGCATTCGATCAGGACGGCAACGGCTACATCGACCGCGAGGACTTCAGCGGGGCGGCGGCCCGCCTGCTCGCCGAGTTCTCCACCACTCCCCGCTGCGACAAGGGGCAGGCCCTCTACAACGGCGCGGAGGCGTTCTGGCAGGGCATGGCCGGTATCGCCGACGTGGACGGCGACCAGCGCGTCAGCCGCCAGGAGTTCGTCACCGGAGCGGTGAAGCGGCTCCGCGACAACCCCGAGCGCTTCGCGGAGATCGCCCGCCCCTTCCTGAGCGCGGTGATCGCCGTGGCCGACGCCGACGGTCAGGGCATGACCCCCGCGGCGGCCGAGCGAGTGCTACGAGTCCTAGGCGTGGGCACCGAGGTGACGGCCCAAGTGGCCACTGCCCTGGACACCGACGGCGACGGTCGCATCGGCGAGGACGAGGTCCTACGGGCCTTCGCCTCCTACTACGTGACGCCTGAGCAGCCCTAACTCCCCGAAGCGGCCTCCCCTGCCACAGCTCCCGGCCGGCTTCGCACGTTCCCGTGGAGCCCGGGGCCCCAGAGCCCCTGGGCTCCCGGCGAAGACCTGGGGTCCTGGAGGAGCCCTGGGAGCCCTTCGGCTCCCAGGGGAGTCCTAGGCGTTCGGCAGCCCTGTAGTTCCAGGCGGGGCCTTGGGCTTCAACTGAGCCCTTGGGCCGAGCAAAGCCCTGGCTGTCGCTGGCTGCCCGTGGCTTGCAGTGGCTTCCAGTAGTTGCCTGGGTTTCCGGCCGGTGGTCCCGGACAGTGGTCCTGGCTGGTGGTCCCGGCCGGTGGTGCCGGCCCCTGGGCGGGCGCCTCTGTTCAACCGTTGCTCACATAGTCCTCCCCTGGGACGACCAGGCCCGATTCGTACGCCATCACGACCGCCTGTGTGCGGTTCTGCGCTTCGAGCTTCATCAGGACGTTGCTCACATGCGTCTTGACCGTCTCCAAGCTCACCACGAGTCGCTGCGCGATCTCCGGGTTGGACAGGCCCTTCGCCATCAGCCGCAAGGTGTCCTGCTCGCGCCCGGTGAGCGGCAGCGGCAGGGGCGGGACTGCTGAAGCCGGGCGCGCGGTCACCAGCCGGCGGACCGCATCCGGGAAGAGCAGCGAGTCGTCGGTGGCGACCAGGTGTACGGCGCGGGCGATGCGGTCCGACGGCGCCCGTTTGAGCACGAACCCGTCCGCGCCGGCGCGCAGCGCTTCGTACACGTACTGGTCACTCTCGAACGTGGTGATCACCACGACCTTCGGCGGCTCGTCCAACTCCGCCCGCAGCCGTCGCGTGGCCTCGATGCCGTCCATCCCGGGCATTCGCACGTCCATCAGGACCACGTCCGGCCGCAACTTGGCCACCAGCGGCACCACCTCCGTCCCGTCAGCCGCTTCGCCGACCACGTCGAGCTGGGGCTTCGCCGACAGCAAGGTGCGCAGACCGGTGCGGGTCAGCTCCTCATCGTCCGCAATAAGCACGCTGACGGTCCTTGCCGCCCTGGCTCCCTCTATTGCCTCCGCACCCGCACCCGCATCCGACGCCCATGCCGTTGACGCGGGTGGGGGTGCTTGGGCGGGTGGCGTGGCTGTGGTCGCGGTGGCAGGCTGGGGCGGCGGCGCGAGTGCGGTCGCGGCTGTGGTGTCGTTCATCGACCCCTCCTCGTCCAAGGTCATGGATCTGGTTGCAGCGGGAGGCTGGCGGCGAGTCGCCAACGGCCGTCGGAAGTGGGGCCGCAGTCGAGGTCGCCGTGCAACAGGTGGACTCGTTCTTCCAGGTTCTTGAGTCCGAAACCGAGTCGGCCGGCGCGGGCAGGGCGGAAGCGTCGGGCCGCGGATCCAGGTATCGCGTTGGTCAACTCGACCTCCAACCGATCTCTTGTCACGTTCAGTACCAACTGCACAGCGGGCCCCGCGGCGTGTCGCAGCGCGTTCGTCAGTCCCTCCTGCACGATTCGGTACGCCTCCCGAGACACGGGGCCCGGGACGCCTTCCAGGTCGCCGTTGATGTCTATGTGCACCTCGATGCGGGCCTGTTGAACGCGGTCGACCAGGGACGGCAGCTCGGCCAGGGTGGGTCCGATGACGGCCGCGGCGGGGACGCCGCCACCCCGCCGAAGGGCACCCAGGACGTGGTCCAGGTCGTCCAGCGCGCCGCGCGAGGTCTCTTCGATGCTGTTGAGGGCTCTCCGCGCGGCCACCGGGTCGCTGTCCAGCAACTCACCGGCCACCGCTGCCTGGATGGTGGCTGCGGTAAGCGTATGACCGATGGAGTCGTGCAGCTCCTGAGCCAGGCGGTTGCCCTCCGCCAACACCCGCATCCGCTCTTCCAACGCGGCCACCCGCTCTGCCTGCCCCGGCCCGAGGAACAAGGGCGCGAGCCAGCGGAGCACCGCGGTGCCCACGGCGACGACGAACCAGGCGAGCAGCAGCGCGACACCGGCCAACGGCACCGTCCACGCGCCGTGCCAGCCCGCTGCGACGTCCGTGGTCACGGAGAGAATGCGGAGGTCCTTCCCGCCACCCTTGAGCCACATCGTGATGGGGAGGAGTGCGACGGCAGTTGATATCGCCGCCACCATGACGACGAAGCCGCCGACTACCGAACTCGCCAGCAACCACGCTCCCGTACGCAGTCGCTCTGGTGCCTCCGCGCGGGTGGGAGCGGGCAACTCGGAGCCGAGGAGCGCATTGGCCAGCCACACGGCTCGCCGGCGGGCGGAGTGCAACAGCCCGCAGAGCATGATGAGATCCGCCGCGAGCATGCCGCTGGCGACCGTTCGCCAACCTGAAGACCACGTGCGGGTGCTGGCCCCCAAGAAGAAGAGCGCGGTCAGCAGCGCGATGAAGCCAAGGCACGTAGCGAAGACGACGTGCCCAAGTCCGCGCAAGGTACTTCGCGGGTGCAGGGACAGAAGGAGGTGCTGGCGCATCGAGCTGCCCGACAGCTTTGCAAGACCCGCGAGGAATTGACGCGGGCGGGCTGTTGCACGCGCTGGAGATTGTGGACGGGTAGCTGGATGAGTCGGAGACGTTGGCAGGGATGACGGACGCTCGTGGGCCTGTTTGCTCTTCCACACCCTTCCGATTTTGCAGATGGCTGCGCGGTGGCGCCTCCCCCAGGTGAGGGAGATCCAATCTCGCTCACGATCGCGATGTGGGCGACCGGCCGTCCGGCGGACAGTGGTCGGCATGCGGCGTGCCTCACGAGCCGCAGAAAGCCATAGTCATGCCCACGGGAGAGAAGGTCTGCACGCCATGACGTACGTCGTCCCGACCGAGATTGATCAGCTATCGAGGAGGAACCGCACCCGCGGGTTGTGGGTGTTCTTCCTGATTACCTTCGGTGGCGCCTGGGCGGGGATGTCACTGCCGTTCTTCACCGACCTCTCTCCGCTACACCCTCTGGTGCAGATCATCTTCGGCTTCATGCCCGCCCTTGGTGCGGTGGTTGCCCGTCTCGTCACGGGGGAGGGCTTCTCCGATGCCGGGCTCCGCCTTCGTCTCCGCACCGCGTGGCCGCACTATCTGATCGCCTGGCTGGGCCCGTTGGCCTTTGCCGTCGTGGGCCTGGGGACTGCCCGGTTGTTCGGAATCTGGGACGGTGATCTGTCGCAGCTCGGCGACTCCGTTGACGGAGTGCCGGGGTGGGCGGTCGTGCCGTTGCTGATGCTCGCGGTGCTGATCCTGTCGCCGATCTATTGGGGCGAGGAGTTCGGCTGGACGAGTTATCTCAGGCCCCGACTGTGCTCCGGCCGCCCCTTGGCGTCCGTGGTCCTCACGGGTGCGATCTGGGCGGTCTGGCACTATCCGCTGGCCTTCAACGGCTACATCGAGTTCGAGCACCTGCTGCTCGGCCTGGCGGTCTGGTCGGTGGGCTTCCTCGCCCTGGAGATCATGCTCGCGGCGCTCGCCGTGCGCAGCCGCACGGTGTGGACCGCGTCCCTCGCCCACGCGGGGAACAATCTCGTGATCTCCCTGCTCCTGGAAGTCCTCGTCATGAACGGCGGCGACGGCAAGGAAGGCGGGCCCGGCCCGATATCGGTCACGTTGTTGACCCTGCTGCCGATGGTGCTGGTCTGCATCTGGATCCTGCGCAGCGGCAAGTTGGAGGCCCCGAGCGATGACGCAGGCAATGAGGATCGGCGCGGCGGGCGTCGCACCGAAGACTCTGCGGCGTTGACCTCCAGGTCTCTCGGTGCCTCCACCTCCCTCACGGCATCGAAGTCCAGCTCCTCATAAGACACTTCCCCTTCTTCTCGTTCTTCCGGCTCCTTCAGTGCCCCGAGGAGGTCACGATGAAGCGGCGTGGCACCAATGCCGTCACCAAGACCGCCACTGTGGTCACGATGCCGACTGACACCCATGACGTCGTGGTGAGCGCTGCGTCGAAGGCGTTACGGGCGGCGGCCAGGACCGTGGGGTCGCCCAGTTGCTCGGCGTCGCCGATGGACTCTTGCGCGGCGGACGGCTGGCCTGCCATGTGGCCCGCGTACGCGGCCGCGTGGATGGAACCGAGCAGCGCCACCCCGAGGCCCACCCCGAGTTCATACGACGTCTCCGAAACGGCACCGGCCTGTCCGGCGCGTTCCGCGGGCACCGCCGACACCAGGACCGCGGCGGCCGTGGTGATTGCGATGCCGTCGCCGAGCCCGAGGGCGATCAGGACCACTGCGACGTACGGATACGTGGTCGGTTCCGGGGAGAGCGCGAGGACGAGGAAGCCGGCGATGAGCCCGCTCAGCCCCAGTGCCATCGCGGCGCGGACCTGGATCTTGCGCATCAGCCAGGGAGCGGAGAGCGAGCCGACAAGGGTGGCGAGCGCTGCGGGCAGGGTGCGGACACCGGCTTGTGAGGGGGAGTAGCCGTGGACGTATTGCATCCACAGCGACAGCAGGTACAGCGCGGCGCCGATCGCGAGCATCGCCATCAGGGTCGCCAGCGCGGCGGCCGTGAAGGCGCGGCGCCGGAAGAGCCGTACGTCGAGGAGGGGATCGGGTTGGGCGAGCTGACGGCGGGCGAAGAGCGCCAGCGCGGCGAGGCCCAGGACCAGGGCGATGGGCCCGGTCGCGTCGGCTCCGCTCTTGCTGAGGTGCTTGATGCCCCATGCCAGCGCGATGACGCCGACGACCGAGAGCACCGCTCCGACCCAGTCGAGTCGCCCGTGTCCGGCGTCCTTGAACTCCGGCAGGAGCCACACCCCGGCCGCGACGGTGGCCACGACGACGGGCACATTGACCCAGAAGGCAGCCGACCAGTCGTACTCCTCGACGAGTACGCCGCCGACCAGGGGGCCGATGGCGGCGCCCGCGCCGGCGACGGAGGCCCACACGCCGATGGCGAGCGTGCGTTCGTGCGGGTCGGTGAAGATGTTCCGGATCAGCGAGAGCGTGGAGGGCATCACCATGGCGCCGCCGATTGCGAGCAGCACCCGCCCGCCGATGAGCTGCGCGGACGTGGCCGCGGTGGCGGCGACGACGGAGGCGGCACCGAAGAGGACGAAGCCGCTGAGGAAGAGCAGTTTGCGGCCGTAGCGGTCACCGATGCCTCCGGTGGTGACGAGCAGACCGCCGAGGACCAGCCCGTAGACGTCGATGATCCACAGCTGTTGGAGCGCATCGGGCTCCAGGTCGTCGATGAGGGAGGGCAGCGCGACGTTCAGAATGGTGGCGTCCATCGCGACCAGCAGGAGGCTCGCGCACAGCACCGCGAGCATGCTCCAGCGCCGAGCCCGGCTGAAGCCCGCTGGCGCCGGCCCGTTCGACGGGGGCTGCGGCGGTTGGGGCGGCTTCGGAGCCTGTGGCCCCGGTGGCTGCTGAGTACCGCCCATGCCGACCCGTCCCTTCGTGGCCCCCGCCGAGGAAGACTGCCGTGGCGGCGGCCGACCACCGCGGAGACGGGCCCGGTGCTTGCCCCGAACGGCGCACGGCCCGCGGCGCCGAAGGCCGGGGACGTGGCCCGGGACGCCGTCCCCGGGTCAGGCGAAGCGCTCCCGCAGCTTGTACTTCAGGACCTTCCGCAGGGCGTCGTTGCGGGGGAGGGCGTCCACCACTTCCAGTTGCTCCGGCAGCTTGTAGGGGGCGAGGCCCTCGGCCCGCAGGAAGGCAGTGACGGTGGCAAGGTCCAGCCGGGCGCTGCCGGTCCGCTGTTCCAGGACCGCGCAGACCCGTTCGCCGCGTTCGGCGTCCGGCAGCCCGATCACGGCCGCGTCGGTGACGTCCGGGTGGGTGTGCAGCAGGTCTTCCACCTCCTTCGCGGAGATGTTCTCGCCCTTGCGGATGATGACGTCCTTGAGACGACCGGTGAGCACCAGGTGTCCGGAGGGTGTCAGCCGTCCCAGGTCGCCGGTGATGAGGAAGCCTTCCTCGTCGAAGACGGCGGCGGACTGGACCGGGTCGAGGTAGCCCCGGCAGACGGCCTCGCCCCGCAGGCGCACCTCACCGTCGACGATCCGGATCTCCATCCCCTCCGGAGGCCGCCCCTCGGTCGTGGCGAGGTCGGCCACGGAGTCGTCGGGAGAGCCCATCGTGATCATGGGTACTTCGGTCATGCCGTAGCCGTGGGTGAGTTGGCAGCCCAGCTCGCGTACGACGGAGTGGTACAGCTCCGGTGGCTTGGGTGCTCCGCCGCCGGCCAGCAGCCGCAGCGTGGGGATCAGCTTCCGGCCCGGCTGCTTGCGCTGTTCGGCGAGGAAGAGGGAGTAGAAGGCCGTGGAGCCGCCGGTGGTGGTGACGCCGTGACGGCGGTAGTCGTCGAGTGCGCCGGGCAGCGCGAACTTCTCGAACAGGACCGCGGGAAAGCCGTACAGCAGCAGCATCACCAGGTAGTCGGCTCCGCCGATGTGGGCGAAGGGGAAGGCGATGGAGCCGATGTCTTCGGGGGTCAGTTGCAGCGCGTGCGCCAGGCAGGAGCCGCCCGCGATCAGGGAGCGGTCGGTGTGCAGGACCCCCTTGGGGTCGGAGGTGGTGCCCGAGGTCCAGTAGATCCAGCGGACGTCGGTGCCGCCGTCGGGTGGCGGGGGCAGGGTCGCGGGGTCGCCGCAGGGCAGCGAGCCGTAGCCGTCGAAGACGCCCCGTGCCCCGATGCGGGTGGCCATCGCCCCGTGGTCGAAGTCGCGCCACACCCCGGGTACCGCGAAGTGTTCGGCCTTGGACTCGCGGAGGGCGAAGGAGACTTCACGGTCCCGGTAGAAGGGGATGATCGGGGTCTGCACGGCGCCGAGCCGGGCGAGGGCGACGCACAGGACGACGGTTTCGATGGTGGTCGGGAGTTGCCAGGCCACGACCGTGCCGGGCCGCACTCCCCGGGCGTACAGCCCGGCCGCGGTCTCCTCGGCGGAGGTGCGCAGGCCGCCGAAGGTCAGCGATCGCTCGCCCTGGAGGAGGACCCGCCGGTGCGGGGTCAGTTCCGCGCGCCGGGTGACGAGGCCCCAGAGGGTGGGGGAGTCGCCGAGCGCGTGTGCGGTGTCCGCGCCGTTCGTGGCGGGCGCCTGGCCCTGGCCTTCCGCGGCGCGCCTGCCGTCCGTGTGATGTGTGCCGTCCGTGTGCATTGGGCGTACGCCTCCATCCACCCCGGGCCCGCGGTAGCCATGTCTGACGCACCGTCAGGCATGGTCGAGAGGGTAGGTCTCGGGCGCTTGTCGGTCCAGAGGCGCGGGGCTAACCTGCAATATCTGACGCAGCGTCAGACATCGGCGGGGAGAGGTGGTCCGGGTCGTGGACCTCAGCTATACGGAAGAGGAAGAGGCGTTCCGGGCCCGAATGCGGGAGTGGCTCGGAGTCAGTCTGCCGAAGCTTCCTTCGAAGCCGTCTCCCGACAACTGGCCCGCCCGACGCGCCTACGACACGCTCTGGCAGCGGATGCTGTACGACGCGGGCTATGCCGACCTCCATTGGGGCGCTCCTCCCACCGAGCGGCTGATCTACCTGGAGGAGAGCGAGTTGGCGGGCGCGCCGTACGTGGGGGCGAACTTCGTCGGACTGCTGCACGCCGGCCCCACCATCGCGGCCGAGGGCACGCCCGAGCAGCGGGACCGTTGGCTGGAGCCGATCCTGCGCGGCGACGAGATCTGGTGTCAGGGCTTCAGCGAGCCCGACGCCGGTTCGGACCTCGCGGCCCTGCGCACTCGGGCGGTGCGGGACGGCGACGAGTACGTGATCACCGGGCAGAAGATCTGGACCTCGCACGCGGAGGTAGCCGACTGGTGCGAGCTGCTGGTGCGCACCGACCCCGACGCGCCCAAGCACCGCGGGATCTCCTGGCTCGCGATGCCTATGGATGCGCCCGGCGTCACGGTTCGTCCGCTGCGCACGCTCGTCGGTTCGGCGGAGTTCGCCGAGGTCTTCTTGGACGAGGTGCGGGTGCCGGTCTCCCACCGGGTCGGTGCGGAGCACGACGGTTGGCGCGTCACCATGGTCACGCTCTCCTTCGAGCGGGGCACCGCGTTCGTCGGCGAGGTCGTCGCCTGTCGCCGCACCTTGCGGGAGGTTGCCCGGGTCGCCCGTGCCAACGGCAGGTGGGACGACGCGGTCGTGCGCCGCCGCATCGGGCGGTTGCACGCCGAGTTCGCCGCACTGTGGCGGCTCACCCAGTGGAACGTCAGCGAGGCGCAGGCCACCGGCGGGGTGCCCGGGATCGGCGGCTCCGTCTTCAAGCTTCGCTACTCCCAAGCCCGTCAGGAGCTGTACGAGGCGGCGGCCGAGGTGTTGGGTGCGGACGCGCTGGACCTGGACCGCGGATGGACCGCGGACCGGCTGTCCTCGCTCTCGTACACCATCGCCGCCGGCACCTCCCAGATCCAGCGGAACATCATCGCCGAGCGCATCCTCGGCCTCCCCAAGGAACCGAAGGGCGGTGTCTGACGTGCGATTCCAGTTCACCGACGACCAGCGGGTGCTGAAGGCCGCGACCCGCGAGTTGTTGGAGCGCGTCTGCCCAATTGAGGCGCTGCGGGCCGTGCTGGATGGGCCGCCGGCCCTCGACCGGCGGATGTGGGCGGCGCTTGCCGAGGCCGGGGTGTTCGCGCTGCGGCTGCCAGAGGCGGCGGGCGGGGTGGGCCTTGGGCGGGTGGAGGCCGTCCTGGTCTTCGAGGAACTGGGGCGGGCCTTGGTGCCCGGGCCGCTGGTGGCGAGTCATCTGGCCGCCGGAGTCGTGCCGGGTGCGGCGACGGGGGATCGGGTGGTGGCCCGGGTGGACGGCGGGTTGGTGGCGTGGCTGGCGGCGGCGGACGCCGTCGTTGCGGCGGACATGGGCCGCGTTCCCGTGGATACGGCCCGGGCCGTGCCGCTGAGGTCCTTGGACCCGTTGACCCCGCTGCATCGCGTCGCTTCCCCGCGCGTGGAGACGGGTTTCGAGGCGGGGGGCTGGGACGTGGAGGCGGCCCTGCTCGTTGCCGCCGAGCAGTTGGGCACTGCTGCCCGGGTCACCGATGTGGCCGTACGGTACGCGAAGGAGCGTGAGCAGTTCGGGCGGCCGGTGGGCGCCTTCCAGGCGGTGAAGCACTTGTGCGCCGACATGCTGGTGCGTACGGAAGTCGCCCGCGCCGCGGTGTACGGGGCCGCCGTCACGGGGGACCGCGTCGAGGTGGCCGGTGCGAAGCTGCTGGCGGACGACGCGGCCGTGCAGGGTGCCCGTGACTGCCTTCAGGTGCACGGCGGCATGGGCTTCACCTGGGAGGCGGATGTCCATCTGCACCTGAAGCGTGCCTGGGTGCGGGCAGGGATGCGGCCCCGGGCCGCCGAGGCGGAGGAGGTGCAAGCACAGGCGCTGACCGTCGCGTCGCTATAGCACCATTGGACGTCACGGTGCGTCGATATCGGGTTGTGTCCTTCGGATGACTCGTCACGGGCCGTCGTCGGGCACTCGCTCCGGTACGCTCCGTGAGGTGCGAGTCGTTCCGAGGCGTAACGGCCCCGGTGTTGCCCCTGTGGCGGCTCCGGGCGCGGGAAAGTGCGCCGCTCACACCCCTGGTGAGCGGGCTGCGCGCCTCTGTTCGACTCCTTGCAGCAGGCGTCGCACAGTATGCACCAAGCGTCATCCTTCGCGCTGGAATATGCCCGAAGCGCTTGTTGCCGTGACTGTACGTCAACCATGCTGGCCCGTAGGGGAGTCACGCACGGTGACTCTCTCGGGAGAGACCCAGTCGAGGCGCGAGGCGTTGTGTCCGCCGGTTCGGATGGTGTGAGCGGTGCAGGTGCTCCAGGTTCAGTTGGAGGTCGGTCCGGATCCCGCGGAGGTGGGGCGGGCCAGAAGATGGGCGCGTTCTCGGCTGGTGGGATCCGGCATACAGCATGATGAGCCGCTGGCGGAGACGCTGATCCTGTTGATCTCCGAGCTGGTCACCAACGCCGTGGTGCACACCGGCTGCCCCGCCGTGCTGAGGATGCTCTTCGGCTCGGGCAAGGTGGAGGCGGGCACGGTGCGGGTGGAGGTCGCGGACAACTGCGCGCGTCCGCCGCGGCGGCGCACCGCCGAGGAGGACGAGACCAACGGACGCGGGCTGGAGTTGGTCGACGGCCTCGCGGACCGTTGGGGCTGGGAGCGCGAGGGCGCGGGCAAGGCGATCTGGTGCGAGGTGGACCGGGGTGTGCCGGTGATCGCGTCGTACCGGAGGGACGTCCGGGCGGGGGTCCGGGTGCTGGCGGGAGCGCATCGCTAGGGCGGGAGCGGGGTGCGGGGGTTCCCTGTGGGCGGCTCGGCGTGGGGGTGCGGGTGGTTCCCGCGCTGCTCTGACGCGCTCCCCGTTCGCCTGTGGGGCGGCGCTTTGGCGGGACCTTGAAGGCGCCGCCGCTCTTTGCAGGCACCCCCTCTAGAGGATCGCCACGGGGGATACCGGGGTGCCGGTGGCACCGAGGAAGGGTTCGGGCATGGCGGAGAGGAAGAAGGCGTAGCGGGATTCTTGTGCACAGGCTGTGGACAAGGATTCCAGGTTCCAGTTCTGGCCCTGGAGCATGCCCATTTCGACCAGGTCGAGGGCGTGGACCGCTAGCCAGAGGTCGTCGATCTCCGGGGGGATGATCTCGAACGAGAGGGTGTCCGTTGCGACCGCGGACGCGTCGTGGGTGTGGAACCACTCCGGTGTGCGTATCGAGAGGCCCGGGGACGGGAAGCCGTAGGCGTGTTTGTCGCCGTCCAGGAGTAGGCGCATCTGGCCCGTGCGGACGAGGAGGATGTCGCCCGGGCTCGGTGTGACGCCGCCGAAGTCGGCTGCTTGCGACAGGTCCTCGGGGGTGACCGCGTGGTCGGTGGGCAGGCGGTCGAGGCCCTTGGCGCGGGCGACGTCGAGGAGGACGCCGCGGGAGACCACGTGCGGGACCTTGTCGATGCCGCTGAAGCGGGCGCGGTCGTGCGCGGTGATGGTGGTCGCCGGGCGGCCGTTGTAGATCTTGCCGCTGTGGGAGACGTGCGTGAGGGCGTCCCAGTGCGTGGCCGCCTGGAGCGCCATGGTCACGGTGTCGTCGCTGGTGGCGACGGCGTCCGGGCCGAACATCTCGTAGTTGATCTGGATCATGGTGTGCAGGGGGTTCGTGCGGCCGGGGATGAGGCCCGTTTGGAGGCCGTCGCGGTGGAGCGGCAGGGCCAGCGGTATGCGACGGCCGGTGTGGACGGTCGCGGCGGCGGTCCGTACGACCTCGTCCGTGACGAGGTTGAGGGTGCCCAGTTCGTCGTCCGCGCCCCAGCGGCCCCAGTTGTTGACGCGCCGGGCGATCTCGTGGAACTCGGGCGGCAGCGGCATCGGGACCGACCTCCAGGAGGTGTCCGCGGGGATGCCCCGGGGACGGGGGCTTGTGCTGGGGCGTCCAGCACACCGTAAAATCTAACGGTCCGTCAGAAACGCTGGAAGGGGCCGGTGTGGGTAACTTCTTGGCAGGCAAGGTCATCGCCGTCACCGGTGCGGGCCGCGGCATCGGACGTGCGGTGGCCGTCGCAGCCGCGGCCGAGGGCGCGCACGTCGTCGTCAACGACCACGGCGTCTCGATCGAGGGAGCGGAGCCGACGTCCGAGGTCGCGGAGGACGTCGTACGGGAGATCGGGCGGGCCGGCGGCAGCGCGACCGCGGTCGCCGACGACATCGCGACGATGGCCGGCGGCCAACGCCTGGTGGACGTCGCGCTCGCCGAGTACGGCCGGCTCGACGGCGTCGTCTGCGTCGCCGGCATCCTGCGCGAACGCATGCTCTTCAACATGACCGAGGAGGAATGGGACCCGGTCGTCGCCACCCACCTCAAGGGCACCTTCACCGTCTTCCGCGCCGCCTCCGCCGTGCTGCGCAAGCAAGGCTCCGGCACCCTCATCGGCTTCACCAGCGGCAACCACCAGGGCTCGGTCGCCCAGGCCAACTACTCCGCGGCCAAGGGCGGCGTCATCTCGCTCGTCCGCAGCGCAGCGCTCGGACTGCACAAGTACGGCGTGACGGCGAACGCGGTCGCACCCGTGGCCCGCACCCGGATGTCCGCGAACGTCCCCGTGGAGCTCAAGGAGATCGGGGAGCCCGAGGACGTCGCCGCACTCGTCGTCTACCTGCTCTCCGACCGCGCCCGCGAGATCACCGGGCAGGTGTACACCATCGCCGGCCCCAAGATCGCGGTGTGGGCGCAGCCGCGGGAGCTGCGCGCCGGGTACGCCGAGGGCTCCTGGACGCCGGAGAAGATCGCGGACTTCCTGCCCGGCACGGTCGGCGTCGACCCCATGCCCATGCTCGCCGCGCTGGAGGAGATGGCGCGCGCCGCACGGTCCGGCGACCGCCCCAATGCCTGAGGAGGCGCAGTTCGTGGACGCCGACGCCGATGCCGACTTCCTGCGCCGGGCCCGCGCCTGGCTCGACGCGCACGTCACCGCGGAGCACCGGCGCATCGGCGGCGGCCCCGGCAGCGAACACCTGGGGATGGCCGAACGCCGCGCCTGGGAGCGCGAGCTCGGCCGGGACGGCTGGATCGGCCTCGGCTGGTCCGAGTCCGGCTGGGGCAACCGCACCGCCACCACCGCCCAGCAGGTCGGGTGGGCCGAGGAGTACGCGCGGGCCGGCGCGCCCGCCCGCGTCGGCCACATCGGCGAGAACCTGCTCGCACCCACCCTGATCCGCTTCGGTTCCCCGGCGCAGAAGGAACGCTTCCTGCCGCCCGTCGCCCGCGGCGAGGAGCTGTGGTGCCAGGGCTTCAGCGAACCCGACGCCGGCTCCGACCTCGCCGGGGTGCGCACCGCGGCCGTGCGCGACGGGGACGCGTACCGCATCACCGGACAGAAGATCTGGACGTCCCTCGCGCAGGACGCCGACTGGTGCTTCGTGCTCGCCCGTACGGAAGCGGGCACGGCGCGCCACCGCGGGCTGTCGCTCCTGCTGGTGCCGATGGACCAGCCCGGCGGGCGGATCGAGGTGCGGCCGATCCGACAGCTCACGGGCACCAGCGAGTTCAACGAGGTGTTCTTCGACGGGGCCGTGGCGAGTGCGGAGCACGTGGTCGGCGGGGCGGGCAACGGCTGGCGCGTCGCGCTGGGGCTGCTCGCCGTCGAGCGCGGCGTCGCCACCCTCGCCCAGCAGATCGGCTTCCAGACGGAGTTGCGGGAGGTGGTCCGCACGGCCCTGGCCACGGGTGCGGCGGACGACCCGGTGCTCCGCGCCCGGCTCGTACGGCAGTGGGCGGAGCTGCGCACCCTGCGGTGGACCGCGATCGACGCGCTGGACGGACACGGCGACGAAGGGGGAGCGCCCAGCGTGGCCAAGTTGCTGTGGGGCGGCTGGCACCGGCGGCTGGGGGAGTTGGCGGTGGCCGTGCGGGGCGCGGCGGCGACCGTCGGGCCGGCCGACTGGCGGCCCGCCGAGCCGTACGGACTCGACGCCGCGCAGCGGCTGTTCCTCTTCTCCCGGGCCGACACGATCTACGGCGGCTCGGACGAGATCCAGCGCAACATCATCGCCGAGCGGGTGCTCGGCCTACCGAGGGAGCCACGGCCATGAGGGGCGTCGTGTTCGACGGGAGCCGGCCGCGGGTCGTCGACGACCTGGAGGTACGGGCGCCGGGGCCGGGCGAGGTGCTGGTGGCCGTCGCCGCCGCCGGGCTGTGCCACAGCGATCTGTCGGTGCTGGACGGGACGATTCCGTTCCCGGTGCCGGTGGTGCTGGGGCACGAGGGGGCGGGCGTCGTGGAGGAGGTCGGGCCGGGGGTGCGGCACGTGGCCCCGGGGGACCACGTGGCGCTGTCCACGCTCGCCAACTGCGGGGCGTGCGCGGACTGCGACCGCGGTCGGCCGACGCTGTGCCGCGCCGCGATCGGCCGTCCGACCAGGCCGTTCTCGCTGGGCGGCGAGCCGCTGTACCAGTTCGCCGCGAACTCGTCGTTCGCCGAACGCACCGTCGTCAAGGCGGTCCAGGCGGTTCGCATCCCGCGCGGCATCCCGTTGACGTCGGCCGCGGTGCTGGGCTGCGGGGTGCTGACCGGCGTGGGTGCGGTGCTGAACCGGGCGAAGGTCGGCCACGGCGAGAGCGTGGTGGTGATCGGCGTGGGCGGCATCGGCCTCAACGTCATCCAGGGCGCACGCATCGCGGGCGCGACGACGATCGTGGCCGTGGACACGAACGCGGCGAAGGAGGCGCCGGCGCGCACCTTCGGCGCGACGCACTTCCTCGACTCGACGGCGCAGGTGAAGGAGGTGCTGACGACGGGTGCGGACCACGTCTTCGAGTGCGTGGGCCACACCGGGCTGGTGCGGCAGGCCGTCGACCTCCTCGACCGCGGCGGCCAGGCCGTGCTGCTGGGGATGACCCCGCCGAAGGCGGAGGCGAGCTTCCTGCCGGCGTCGATGTTCCTCGACAAGTCGATACTGGGCTGCCGCTACGGGTCGTCCCGCCCGCAGCGCGACATCGCGCTGTACGCGGAGCTGTACGGGCGAGGGGCGCTGCTGCTGGACGAGTTGGTGACGGAGACGTACCCGGTGGCGGACTTCGCGCGGGCGGCGGACGACGCGCACCACGGGCGGGTGGCACGGGGCGTGTTGACGTTCTGAAGGCTTTTGGCGCGGTCCACGGGTTCGCGTCGCGGGCTCAGTTCTTCTCGTGCCTCTCCCAGGACACCTGGAAGTAGCTCTCGCTGCGGAAGTGCACCTGGAACACGGTGGCGTGGCGTTCGCGCAGCTGGGCCACGGTCGTGCCGGCCGGCTCGTTGACGCAGCGTCCGCCGCCTTCGGGCAGCGGGGGTTCGGGGCAGTGCACGACCGGTTCCAGGACCGTGGACCCGGACAGGGGGTCGTCCCACGACACCATGGTGGTGGGGTCGGACAACTGCGGAGGGCCCAGCTTGACCCCGTCCTGCACGCCCTTCAGCCGGTAGTAGCCCAGGGCGCGCTCGACCGTGTCGTCCCCGCCGAGTGCGGTGCCCCAGTGGCCGAGCACGGCGGCGTCGATCTTGCGCAGCACGGTGGGGACGGGGGTGTCGGTGCCGTAGTACGCGTACGCCTGCATCGAACAGTCGAAGGCGTAAGGGTGCTCCATGGGGTCGAGCCAGTCCGGGCGTTGGCCGCCGCCGCAGCTCCACTGGAGACGGAGGAGCGTCAGGTCCAGGTCCGTCCCCTTCGCGAAGGCGGCCACGCGGTCGCGTAGGGCCCGTTCCGCGTCGACGCGGTTCGACTTGGCCTGTGCCGAAGAGCCGTAGCGGCGGATGTCGTCGCTGCTGAGTTCGCCGTTGTCGAAGGCGCAGGAGGCGAGGGTGCCGGTCAGCAGCAGGGCGCCGGTCAGCGCCGCCCACTTCGTACGTCGTCGCACCGCGCCCGCCCTCCCGCACCCGTGTCCGACCGCCATGGTCGTTCGGCGCCGGCCCGGCGGGACACGGAGTGGCTACTCAGCGGGATGAGTAGGCGTACGGATGGGCGACCGACCGGAACGTCCTGCGGTACGCCGTCGGGGACACGCCGAGCGCGGCTTGGAGGTGACTGCGCATCGACTGCGCCGTGCCGAAGCCGGCGGCGCGGGCGACCCGGTCGACGGAGAGGTCCGTGGACTCCAGCAACTGCCGGGCTCGCTCGACGCGCTGTTGGGTGAGCCACTGGCCCGGGCTGACGCCGACCTCCTCGCGGAAGCGGCGGGTGAACGTCCGTACGCTCATCGCCTCCTGCTCCGCGAGGTCGCGCAGTTGGACGGGTTCGTGGAGGCGCTCCAGCGCCCACGCCCGGGCCGCGGACGTGGTGGCGAGCTGGGCCTCGGGCACCGGGCGGCTGATGTACTGCGCCTGGCCGCCGTCGCGGTGCGGCGGTACGACGCTCTTGCGGGCGGTCTCGTTGGCGACGGCGGCGCCGTGGTCGCGGCGCACGATGTGGACGCACAGGTCGATGCCCGCGGCGACGCCGGCCGAGGTGAGGACGTCGCCGTCGTCCACGTACAGCACGTTCGGATCGACCCGCACGGCGGGGAAGAGCTGCTGGAAGCGGTCCGTCCAGCCCCAGTGGGTGGTGGCCGGGCGGCCGTCGAGGAGGCCGGCGGCGGCGAGGAAGAAGCTGCCGGTGCAGATGGAGGCGATCCGGGTGCCCGGGCGGATCGCCGCGAAGACGTCCGTGAGCTCGGCCGGGAGGCGGCCCTCGGCGTAGAGCACGGCGGGGTGGTACGCGGCGGGCACGACCACGGTGTCCGCGGTGGCCAGTTCCTCGACCCCGCGCGTCACGTGCACGTCGAAGTCGGCAGTGGTGCCGACCGGGCCGGGGACGGGGGTGCAACTGACGACCTCGTACAGCGGTTCGCCGGCGGGCGTGGTGGCCCGGCCGAAGATCCGGTGGGGGATGCTCAGCTCGAACGGGATGACCTCGGGGAGCACGAGGACCACGACGCGATGCGGACCGGCCATGGCCCGATCCTAGCGAATGCTGTCCTTCGGGCCACTCGATGCGGGAGATCGGGGCGCGGAAGCTGTACGCCGTGACCACATCGCAGATCGAGACCTCCGGCGTCGGCGGGGCGGGGGCGCCCGGGCAGGGCGGCGCGCGCTCGGGCGGCGCGCGCCGCCCGCCGCGGATCCACCGCGCCTGGTTCGTGGCCGCCGTCGCCTTCGTGACGATCATCGGCGCGGCGGCCTTCGCGTCCCTCCCGGGCCTGCTGATCGACCCGCTGCACGAGGAGTTCTCCTGGTCGCGCGGCACGATCGGGTTCGCGGTCTCGGTGAACCTGGCGCTGTACGGGATCACCGCGCCCTTCGCCGCGGCTCTGATGGACCGCTTCGGCATCCGCCGGGTGGTGGCCGTCGCGCTCACGGTCATCGCGGCCGGCTCCGCGCTCACCGTCGTGATGACGGCGGCGTGGCAGTTGGTGTTGTACTGGGGCGTCCTCGTCGGCCTCGGCTCCGGCTCGATGGCGCTCGCCTTCGCGGCGACCGTCACCAACCGCTGGTTCGTGGCCCGGCGCGGCCTGGTGACCGGCATCCTCACGGCGGCGGGCGCGTCCGGCCAACTCGTCTTCCTGCCGCTGTTGTCCTGGCTGGTGGAGCAGCACGGCTGGCGCCCCGCGGCCATCACGGTCGCGCTCTCCGCGCTGGCCGTCGTCCCCTTCGTCTGGCTGCTGCTGCGCGACCACCCGGCGGACGTGGGGCTCGCACCGTACGGGTCGGACGAGGCGGTCCCGAAGCCGGCGCCGGTGCCGGGGGCCGCGCGGCGGGCCGTGTCCGTCCTGTTCCGGGCGGCCCGCACCGGGCCGTTCTGGCTGCTGGCCGGCACCTTCGCGATCTGCGGCGCGTCCACGAACGGCCTGATCAAGACGCACTTCGTGCCCGCAGCGCACGACCACGGCATGGCGATCACGGCGGCGGCGTCGCTGCTGGCGGTGATCGGCGTCTTCGACGTCGTCGGCACGATCGCCTCCGGATGGCTCACGGACCGCTTCGATGCGCGGCGGCTGCTGGCGGTGTACTACGCGCTGCGGGGCGTCAGCCTGCTGTTCCTGCCGATGCTGCTGGCGCCGACCGTGCAGCCGCCGATGATCTTCTTCATCGTCTTCTACGGCCTGGACTGGGTCGCGACCGTGCCGCCGACGATCGCGCTGTGCCGCGAGCACTACGGCGAGGACAGCGCGATCGTCTTCGGCTGGGTGCTGGCGTCGCACCAGGTCGGCGCGGCGGTGGTGGCGTTCGCGGGTGGGGTGGCGAGGGACGTGTTCGGGTCGTACGACGTGGTCTGGTACGCGTCTGGCGCGGTGTGCGCGGCGGCGGCGCTGATGTCTTTGGTGATACGTCGCGCGTAGCGTGGCGCATCCCCTCGCCCTGCGGGCGGCCTGGCCTTATCTGGGCGCGGGCCCTCCGGCGCGGCCTGGCCTGGTCTGGTCTGGCCTTGGCCGATGCGCCGTTGCCCTGCGGGCCCGTCGGCTTCCGCGACCCGGTGGGTGGCTGGTCGCGCAGTTCCTCCCCCTGTGCCCTGCGGGCACGGGGGCACCCCCACCTATGCCCTGTGGGCATGGGGGACCCCAGCGCCCCTGAACCCTCGGCCGTCTGCGGGCCGTGGGTGGCTTGTCGCGCAGTTCCCCGCGCCCCTGACGTACTCGCCGTAGCCCTGCGGGGACATTGGTCGCTGCGGACCGTGGTGGGCTGGTCGCGCAGTTCCTCGCGCCCCTGAACCCTCGGCCGTCTGCGGGCCGTGGGTGGCTTGTCGCGCAGTTCCCCGCGCCCCTGACGTACTCGCCGTAGCCCTGCGGGGACATT
>NZ_JBIRGU010000002.1:323325-785979 GCF_044328175.1 Streptomyces sp. NPDC017979
CTTGGTCGCTGCGGACCGTGGTGGGCTGGTCGCGCAGTTCCTCGCGCCCCTGAACCCTCGGCCGTCCACGGACCGTGGGTGGCTGGTCGCGCAGTTCCTCCCCCTGTGCCCACAGGGCATAAGGGGGCGGAACTGACCAAACAGCCACGATGTACCCGCAGGGTCAGCGCATGCGCAAGGGCCAGCGCATCCGCGGGGATCAGCGCGCCCGCAGGGCGATGGTGGGTGTCAGGGGGAGGTGACCTTCGTTACGAAGGTCGTGAGGTTCTTCGTGAGGCGGGCGATCTTCTGCTCGGGGGTGAGGCTTTCTTCTGTGCGGAGGGTGCGGAGCTTCGGGGTGCGCTTGGCGCGGACGTACAGCGAGCACGCCAGGTCCGCGCAGACGTACGCGCCCACCGTGCTGCCCTCCCGGCCGCGCGGGCCGGCGAGGGGCGCGGCGAAGAGGGTGACGCCCGAGGACGCGTGGGAGGTGATGCAGAAGTCGCAGATGCTGGACTTGAACGCGCTGGTGTTCTTCGTGCTCGGGGCCCGCAGGGCCAGACCGAGCAGTGCGCCCGTCGGCTGGGGGACGACCAGGTACGCGCGCAGGGGCGCGCCGGGGTCGATCCAGCCGAGGAAGTCGAGGTCGGGCCAGGGGAGCTCGGCGAAGTCCAGGGGGAGGCGGAGCCGCTTCGCCTCGCCCTTCGTACAGTTCACGAGGGACGCGCGGATCTCCTGGTCACTGAGCGGTTCCATGAAACGGACGATACGCAGCTCAGGACGGTGTGGCACCGTCTTTTTCCAGGCGCCGGAACGCACCCCGGTGGAACACCAGCGGATCCCCGTCCGCCTCCGCGCCCAGCGCCGTGACCCGGCCCACCACGATCAGGTGGTCGCCACCGGTGTGCACGGCGTGGACGGCGCAGTCCACCCAGGCCGTTGTGCCCGCGAGCAGCGGTGCGCCGCTCACCGGGGCCGGGCGGTGGGTGACCCCGGCGAACTTGTCCGCGCCGCTCACCGCGAAGCCGCGACACAGCTCGCCCTGCTCCTCGCCCAGCACGTTGACGCAGAAGGAACCGGCGCGGGCGATCCGCGGCCAGGTCGTGGACGTGCGGCCGACCATGAAGGCGATCAGGGGCGGGTCGAGCGACAGCGACGAGAACGACTGGCAGGCGAAGCCGGCCGGGCCGTCGTCGTCCTGCGCGGTGACGACGGTGACCCCGGTCGCGAAGTGGCCCAGCACCCGACGGAACTCGCCGGGGTCCAGCGGTGGCCGCTCGCCCTGCCGCACGGCCCGCAGCTCGGGGCGGGGGTGGGCTTCGTAGGGCGCTGACGGCGCCCCGGCGTCCGTGCCTGCGGCGCCCGCGGAAGCGGCGTTCACCGGAGCGGTGCTCACGGACCTGAGGTAGCGGACGGCGGTGGCGGCCATGGCTGCGTGTCCCATCACACCGACCATTGAAACTGACGGCACATCAGAAGGGAAGGCCGCCGTCTCGGCACCCCCGGAACTGAGGTCAGCGCCCTTCGTACTCCGGCGTCCGGCGCGCCACGAAGCTCGCCACGCCCTCCTGCGCGTCCCGCGTCCCCATGTTCAGCTCCTGCGCCGTCGCCTCCGCCGCGAACGCCGTCGCGCGGTCCGAGTCCAGGGATGCGTTCACCAACTGCTTCGTCAGCGCGATCGCCCGCGTCGGGCCCCGGGCCAGCCGCTCCGCCCACTCCCGCGCCACGACCGTCAACTCCTCGGCCGGGACGACGCGGTTGACGAGCCCGATGCGTTCCGCGTCCGCCGCCGACAGCGCGTCGCCGAAGAACATCAGCTCCTTCGCGCGCTGCGGGCCCACCAGCCGGGGCAGCAGATACGCCCCGCCGCCGTCCGGGACCAGCCCGCGGCGTACGAACACCTCGATGAAACGGGCGTCCGCGGAGGCGAGCACCAGGTCACAGGCGAGGGCGAGGTGTGCGCCGAGGCCGGCCGCCGGGCCGTTCACCGCCGCGATCACCGGCTTCTCGCAGTCCAGCACGGCCGCCACGAAGCGCTGCGCACCGTTGCGGATCAGCCGCGCCACGTCCCCCACCGCCCGCTCTCCGGCCGCGTCCCCCGGCGCGCCGCGCAGGTCCGCGCCCGCGCAGAACCCCCTGCCCACCGCGGTGATCACCACCGCCCGCACCTCCGGATCCGCGGACGCGTCCGCGAGCAGTGCCGTGATCCGCTCCCGCTGCTCCCAGGTGATCGCGTTCATCGCCGCGGGACGGTTCAGCGTGATCCAACTGACGCCGGACTCGACCCGGTGCAGCACCTCCGCCGCGCCGTCGGACGCGGTCACCGGCACACCGCCAGCGCGTCCAGCGCCACCGCGCCCTGCCCGCGCGGCAGCACCATCAGCGGATTGACGTCCAGCTCCACCAACTCGTCGCCCAGCTCCAGCGCCATCCGCTGCACCCGGAGCACCACCTCCACCAGTGCGTCCACGTCCAGCGGCGGCCCGCCGCGCACCCCGTCCAGCAGGGTCCGGCCGCGCAGCTCGTCCAGCATGGCGCGCGCCTGCCCCTCCCCGAAGGGCGGTACGCGCACGGCCGCGTCCTGCAACACCTCCACCAGGACCCCGCCGAGCCCGACCGTGACCGTGGGCCCGAACAGCACGTCCTGCGTGACGCCGACGACCATCTCCACGCCCTGCTCCACCATCTGGCACACGAGGATCCCGTCCAGGTCGACCCCCTCGTACCGGGCGACGTCGGTCAGCTCGCGGTACGCGTCGCGCACCTGGCTCGCGGAGGTCAGCCCGACCTTCACCAACCCCAGCTCGGTCTTGTGGGCGAGCCGGGTGCCGGACGCCTTCATGACGACCGGGTAGCCGACCAGCGCCGCGGCGCGCACGGAAGCGGCGGCGCTGGTGACGAGTTGCTCGCGCGGCACCCGTATCCCGTACGCCCGCAGCAACTGCTTCGCCGCGTGCTCGCTGAGCTGCGCACCGGGACGCAGCAGGGCCTGCGCCTTGCGGAAGGACGGGGACGGCGTGCGCGGTGCCTCGTCGAAGGGGGAGCGGTAGGCGGCGGTGAAGCGGTGGTGGTCGAGGTAGGCGCGCACGGCGGTGATGCAGTTCGCGAACGTGCGGAACGTGGCGACCCGCGCCGACCCGAGCAGGGTGGTGCGGTACGCCTCCTCCGTCCCCACCGGCGAACCCCACACCACGCACACCAGCTTGTCGGTGGCCTCCGCCGCCGCGACCAGGTCCTCGGCGAGCCTGTCGCTCATCGGCGGGAAGGGGCCGGTGATCGGACAGATCAGCACCCCCACCTCGGGGTCGGCCAGGATCGCGTCGATGATCTTCCGACCGCGCCAGTCGCCCACGGGGTGGCCGCCGTTGTCGACCGGGTTCGCCACGCTCAGGTACTCCGGTATCCACTGGTGCAGTTCGGCTTGTTTCCCCTCGCTCAGTCGGGGGAGCCGCAGGCCGGCCGCGGTCGCCAGGTCGGAGAAGTGGGCGCCGGTGCCGCCGGAGATCGAGTACACGACGACACCGTCCGCGAGCGGCTTGCGGGCCCGGGCCAGCAGGGCGGAGGTGTCCTGGAGTTCGTCGAGCCCGTCGACGCGGATCACTCCGTACTGCCGCATCGCCGCGTCCACGACCTGGTCGGCGCCGGTGAGCTTGCCGGTGTGGGAGGCGGCCATCCGCGCGCCGGCCTCGGTGCGCCCCACCTTGACGGCGACGACCGGCACGCCGCGGCGCGCCGCCCGGTCGGCGGCCAGCAGGAAGGAGCGGCCGTCCTTGAGCCCCTCGACGTAGCAGGCGATCGCGCCGACCTCGGGGCGTTCGGCGAAGTACGAGATGAAGTCGGCGGTCTCCAGGTCGGCTTCGTTGCCGGTGGGGGCCCAGTGGGAGAGGCGCACGCCGAGCTGCTGGAGGGTGAACACCGGCCGGCCCTGGTGCCCGGACTGGGTGATCAGGGCGATCGCGGGTCCTTCGAGGTCGTCGCGGAACTCCTCGAAGGCGTTCAGGTTGGTGTTCGGGCCGAGCAGGCGCACGCCCGCGCGTTCCACGGCTGCCGCGAGCCGGGACTGGGCGGCTGCGCCCTCCTCGCCGGTCTCCGCGTACCCGGAGGCGAAGGCGACGGCGAACTTGACCTTCGCTGCGGCCAGTTCGTCGATCAGCGGCAGTGGGTCGCCGACCAGCAGCACCGCGAGGTCCACGGGTTCGGGCAGCGCCTTGACGCTCGGCACGCAGGGCAGGCCGAAGACCTGCGTGCGCTTCGGGTGCACGGGGTGCAGCCGGGCGCCGACGCGTTCGGCCCAGGCGATGAGCTGGCGCGTGATGCCGGTGTTGGGGCGGCCCTCGGCGTCGGACGCGCCGACGACGGCGACGGACGCGGGGCGGAAGAAGCGGTCGAGATCGGGGACGGGGGCGTACAGGGGGCGTCCGCTGACGTCAGCGTCGCCGTCCGACGCGGTGTGCGACGCGGCGTCGTGGACGGCGTCGCGGTGTTGCTCGCCGCAGGCGACCACGCGCGCACGGAGGTCGGAGGTGAGGGTGCCGCGAGTGGATCCAAGCATCGGTGAGCCCCGCTCCTGCTCGTTCTCGGTCTCGTTCTCGGGTTCGGTCTGCTTCCGTGGGGTGTCCTGATCGTCGGGCGGTGGTGGTCGTCGGGCGGGTCGGGTGGTTGGTGGAGGGCGTATCGGATTCGGTAACTGACGAGTAGTCAGGCTACAAGAACTGACGGCATGTCAGGAATGGGTGTGCGGGCAAAGGTCGGTGGGTGACCGGCTGGCTGGACGGCGGCCGGCTGACTGAACGGCCGTGCAGGACGAGGGGTTGCGCAAGCGTGACCTACCCAGCAGTAGGCGCGCCGACGCGCAGGTTTTCGGCCGAGGCGCCCCGGCCCGTCGGGCAGAAGGGCGGGGCTCTCAGCCGCGCGCCAGCGCCCTCGCGATCTTGTGGGCGTCCAGCGCCATCTCGCGCAGCATCCCGCTGATGGGGTTGGTGAAGCCGGTGAAGTACAGCCCGGGGGCCCGCTTCGGGGAGCGCCGCCCGCGGCTCACCGGCCGGCCCTGCTCGTCCAGTACGTCGAGGTGGCCGAGGAAGGCTTCCAGCCCGCGGGTGTACCCGGTCGCCGCGATCACCGCGTCCGGGCGGATCCGGGTGCCGTCGGCGAGGACCACCTCGTCTCCGTCGAAGGAGTCGACCGCGGTGACGGGTTCCACGGCGCCCCGCCGTACGGCCCGGACGAAGCCGACGTCCTGCACCGGGATCGCGCCCTGTCGGGCCCGGGTGTACAGGCCGGCGCGCGGGCGCGGGAGGCCGTGGGCGGTGAGGTCGGGCACGGCGACCCTCGCCAGGGCGGCGGCCAGCCCGTCGACCACCCGCACCGGGAGGCGGCGGACCAGCACGGCGGTGCGCTGCGCGGGCCAGCCCAGGGTGCTGCGGCGCACGATGTGCGGCGGTGTGCGGACCGCGATGCGCACCCGGGCCGCGGCGCCCTCGCCGGCCGCGCCGCGCTTGCCGGGCTTCTTGCCCTCGGCGAGGTCGACGGCGATCTCGGCGCCCGTGTTGCCGACGCCGACGACGAGCACGTCCTTGCCCGCGTACGGCCCGGGGTCGCGGTACGCGCCGGCGTGCACGACCTCGCCGGCGTACGTGTCGAGGCCGGGCCAGTCCGGCAGTCGGGGCGTGTGGTTGTAGCCGGTGGCGACGACGACCGCGCGGCCGGTGAGCCGACGCCCGCCGGTGGCGTGCAGCAGCCAGCCGGGGCGGCCGGGGTGGCGCTCGTCGGCGGGGGCGGGCTCGATGCGGGTGACTTCGACGCCGGTGACCACCTCCAACTCGTGGACCTCGGCGTACTTCTCCAAGTACCGCACCACGTCGTCCCGGCGGACCCAGCGGCCGAACGACCGGGGCATGGGCAGGCCGGGGAGGGCGGACAGACGGCGGGTGGTGTGCAGGCGGAGGCGGTCGTAGTGGCCGCGCCAGGAGGCGCCGATCGCGCCGGACCTCTCCAGGACCACGGCGCGCACGCCGCGCTCGCGCAGCGCTGCCGCGACCGAGAGCCCGGCCGGGCCGGCGCCGATGACGTACACGGGCCGGTCGTCCGGATGGGCCCGACCGCCCCTGCCCTTCTGGTTCTTCCGGCCGGCTCTGCCGGAGTCGTCGTCCTTGTCGTCGGTGCGGTCGATGCCCATGAAGCCCGAGCGTAACGGCGTCGTCACTTGGTGGGTCTCGGTCGAGGCGGGAATGGATTGCGAACTGATCACGAGTGCCCGACGGGTGTTCGTTCTCGATCGTTTCCTCCCGCCTCTTGCGCGGGTCGGGGGGTTCGGCTTGAACTGATGGGACGTCAGATGTATGCACAGGGAGGGGTATCCGCCGTGACCGCAGCGACGCCCGACGTCGACGACTTCAGCCGCGCGTACTGGGATGCGGCCGCCCGCGGGGAGCTGTTGATCCGCCGGTGCCGCGGCTGCGGGCTGCCGCACCACTACCCGCGCGAGTTCTGCCCGTACTGCTGGGGCGACGAGGTGGAGTGGGAGCGGGCCAGCGGGCGCGCCACGCTCTACACCTGGTCCGTCGTCCACCGCAACGACCTGCCGCCCTTCGGTGAGCGCGTGCCGTACGTGGCCGCGGTGGTCGATCTGGCGGAGGGGCCGCGGATGATGACCGAGGTCGTGGAGTGCGCGCAGGGGCGGCTGCGGATCGGGATGGAGTTGGCGGTCACCTTCCGGACGGAGGACGTCCGGGCGGCGGGCGTCCGGGCGGCGGCTCCAGCGGCGGAGGGCAGCGGGGGCGCGCTGGCCGTGCCCGTCTTCCGCCCCGCGTTCCCCTGAGCGCCGGTCGTCACCGCCTCACGGCCACAGCAGCTCGCGCACCCAACCCTCGTCGCTGTCGAGGTCGCGTCGGTAGCGCAGCCGTACGTGCCGGCGCGCCGCGTCCCCCTGGAAGAACTCGACCTCGCGTGGCGCCAGTGCGTAACGCGTCCAGGTGGGTACGGGCGCGTCCGGCTCCGCCTCCGCCCGCACCCAGGCGGCCCGGGACGCCGCCGCCAACTCTTCAGTGGACGACAGCACATCGCTCTGGCGGCCGGTGAGCGCGGCGGCCAGCGCGCCGGTGGAGCGGGCGCGCAGATCGGCCCGGCTCTCGGCGGCCCCGGCCGCGGTGACCGTGCCCCGCACCCGTACCTGGCGGCCCTGCGCGGCCCAGTAGAAGCCGAGCGCCGCGTCCGGGTGGGCGCCGAGTTGGCGCCCCTTCGCGCTGGTGGCGTGGGTGGCGAAGTGCCAGCCGCGCTCGTCGGCGTCGTGCAGCATCAGGGTGCGCACGTCCGGCCGGCCCGCGTCGTCCACCGTCGCCAGGGTCATGGCGTGCGGCTCCGGCTGGCCCGCGGCCACCGCAGCCGCGAACCACCGGTGGAACAGCGGGAGCGGCGCTTCGGGCGCCCCGGCCGGATCGAAGGAGGGCAGCTCGACGTCCCACACGCGCTGGGAGTGCAGCAGCGCCCGGAACGCCGCCCCTTCGCCGTCGTTCCCGTGCTCGCGTCCTTGCTCGTCCGTGGTGTTCATGGGGTCAGTGTGGCCCGGGCTCGGGGGCGACGAGCGCGGCGGCGTACGCGGCCATGGACCGGTTGTACCTGGGCAGGTGGCGGGCGAGCGCGCCCACGGCCAGCGCCACCGCCTCCCGCTCCCGTCCGGCGTCCGTCAGTGCGAGGGCGAGCACGGCGTCGACCGCGTCCGCCAGCCCGCGCGTGGCGTCGTCGAGCCCGGCCGGGTCCTTCGCCCGCTCGGCGCGCAGCAGCGCGATGCTCTCCGCCAACTCGCCGAGGTTGCGCAGGGTGGATGCGAGTTGGATGTGTGCGCGCCGCTCCCGGTACGGGTCGAGCCCGCCGGCGAGCGCGGTGCGGTAGAGGGGTGCGGCCCGGTCGGGGCGGCCGGTGCTGTCGTTGGCGCACGCCAGCTCGAAGGCGATCAGCGGGTGGCCCCGGGGCAACTCGTCAACCAGTCCCTGGACCAGGGCGCGGAAGGCGGCCGGCTCGTGGTCGTCGAAGGCGGCCCACAGCGCTGCGCTGCGGGCCTCCCAGGCGGGTGAGGGGGTGGCGGGTCCGGTCGTCATGGCGCGAGCGTCGCACGGAGCGGCGGATCCGGGCGAGGAGTTTCCCCGCGGACGCGGTCGGTCTTCAGTCGCGGCCCAGGACCACCGTGGCCGACGAGCAGAACCAGCCGCCCGTCGCCGACGCCACCGCCAGCCGCGGCGGGCTGCCGTCGGGGCGGAGCCACTGGTGGGGGCCGGCCTCGTTGCGGAGTTGGCGTACCGCCTCCACCAGCAGGAACAGTCCGCGCATCCCGGGGTGGCAGGCGGAGAGCCCGCCGCCGTCCGTGTTCACGGGCAGTTCGCCGCCCGGCCCGATGCGGCCCTTCTCGACGAACGCGCCGCCCTCGCCCTTGGCGCAGAAGCCGAGGTCCTCCAAGGTCACCAGCGTCATGTACGTGAAGGCGTCGTAGATCTCCGCGATGTCCATCTCGGCGGGGGTCAGGCCGGCGCGTTCGAAGGCGAGGCGGCCGGAGACCGCGGCCGGGGAGACGGTGAAGTCGTCCCACTGCGACATCGCGCTGTGCGAGGCGTACGCGCCGGTGCCGAGGATCCACACGGGCGCCTTCGCCGCGTCCGGCACGTACTCCTCCGCGACGAGCAGCACCGCGCAGCCGCCGTCGCTGCGGATGCAGCAGTGCAGCTTGGTGAAGGGGTCCGCGATCACGGGTCCGGCGAGGACGTCGTCGACGGTGATCGGGGTGCGGAAGAGGGCGTCCGGGTTCGCGGCGGCGTGCGCGCGGGCCTGCACGGCGACCTGCGCCAACTGCTCCAGGGTGGTGCCGTACTGGTGCATGTGCCGGCGCGCCGCCATCGCGTACTTCGCGATCAGGGTGTGTCCGTAGGGCACTTCGTACTGGAGCGGTCCGCGGCTGCCGAAGGAGAGGTTCGCGGTGCGGCGGCGCGCCTTGACGTCGGCGCGGGCGGTGGATCCGTACACCAGCAGCACGGCGTTGGCGTGCCCGGCGGCGATCGCGTCGGCCGCGTGCGCCGCCATGACCTCCCAGGTCGCGCCGCCGACCGCGGTGGAGTCCACCCAGCGGGGCCGCAGCCCCAGGTACTCGGCGACCTCGATCGGGGCGAGCGCGCCGAGTCCGGCGGAGGCGAAGCCGTCGATGACCGTCCGGCCGAGGCCGGAGTCGGCGACGGCGCGCCGGGCGGCCTGGGCGTGCAGGGCGTACGGGGTGCGGTCGTCGACCCGGCCGCAGTCCGCGAGGGCCACGCCGGCAATGGCGACCTTGCGGCGGGGCGCGGACGCTAGCGCAGTCATGAATCTGACGGTACATCAGATAGAGCGGGCGCGGTACGGCGCCCGGGTCTGTCCATCTCCGGCGCCCCGCTCTAATATGACGCACCGTCAGAAATGGGGGCTGCCCGTGAACACGAACAACGGGACCGCAGCGGGAGCAGGGGACGCCGGGAGCTCAGGAGTCCCCGGGGACTCCGGGGAGCGGGACGAGATACGCCGCACCCTGCGCGCCCTGCTCACCGAACGCGCCGCACCCGACCTGGTCAAGACGGCCGTACGCACCGAAGCCGGCCACGACCCCGACCTGTGGGCGCAGCTCTCCCGCGACCTCGGGCTGCCCGGCCTCGCGCTCCCCGCCGAGTACGGGGGAGTGGGCTGCACCCTCGTCGAACTCTCCGCCGCCTGCGAGGAGACGGGCCGCGCCCTCCTGCCCTCCCCGCTGCTCGCCACCTGCGGGCTCGTTGCACCGCTGGTCACCGCGGTGGGCACGCCGGCGCAGCGCACCGCCCTGCTCCCGCGGATCGCCGACGGCTCCCTGACGTGCGCACTCGCCGTCCCGGGCGGCAGCATCGCCACCGCGCTCGGGCTGATCGGTGCCGGCCGCCCCGCCGGTGACTGGGCGGGCGGCGGCCGGGCCGGCGGCGTCCAGGCCAGACCCGCCCCCGACGCCGGCTGGCTGCTGTACGGGGAAGCGGCCCAGGTCGTCGACGGCCACCGCGCCGACCTGCTCGTCGTCGCCGCGCACACCGGCGGGTTCCCGCGCAGCCGCACCCTCCTCTTCCTCGTCGGCGCCGACGCCACCGGGCTGTCCCGCAGTCGGCAGACGGCGCTGGACGAGACCCGCTGCCAGGCCCGGGTGGAGCTGCGCGACTGCCCCGCCGAACTCCTCGGTGTGGACAGCGCCGATGGCACGTCGGTCCTGGACGCGCTCGCCGCGACCGGGACGTGGGTCGCGGCCCTGATCGCCGCGGAAGCCGTCGGCGCGGCGGAAGGCGCCCTGGAGCGGACGGTGGCGTACGTGCGCCAGCGCGAGCAGTTCGGCCGGGCCATCGGCTCGTTCCAGGCCGTCCAGCACCGCCTGGCTGACCTGTACGTCAGCACGCGCGCGGCCCGCTCGGCTGCGTCCTGGGCCGCCCGGCACCCCGCCGACGCGGGGCTCGCGCTCGCCCAGTGCCTGGAGGCGCTGCGCACGGTCAGCGCGGAGGCGGTGCAGCTCCACGGCGGTATCGGCTTCACCTGGGAGCACGAGGCGCATCTCTTCTTCAAACGGGCCGCTGCCGACGAGTTGCTGTTCGGTCCGGTGCACCGGCTGCGGGAGCGCGCGGCGGAGGGGGCGGGTCTGTTCTCCGCGGGCTCGCCGTGCGGCGGGCTCGGGTAGCGTCGGCGGGTTGCGCTGCGGCGCACTAGCCAGCGCGGGTCCGGCAAGTCTCGCGCACGTCCACACGCGCAGGGAAGCGCACAGGGCCTTGCGGACGAGCCCCAGCCCGCGGGCTCGGGCGCACGCGCTGCGGGGCTACGGGCCGCGGGTTCCCCACACGTGGACGGTGTCGTCGAGCCGCAGTGCCTGCCAGAGGCGCTTGGCGTCGTCGTAGCGCAGGTTCACACAGCCGTGGGAGCCCGGCTCCTCCCAGATGTTGCGGTAACTGGCGTGCAGCGCCTGGCCGCCGTCGAAGAACTGGCTGAACGGCATCGGCCCCTCGTACAGGTCCGACCACTGCTTCTCGACCCGCTCGTAGATCCGGTGCTGCCCGGTGCGGGTCTCGTAACCGGACTTGCCGGTGCGGATCGGCACCGGGCCGAAGGCCACGTGGTCGCCGTCCCAGACCCACAGGATCTGCCGGCGCAGGTCGACGCAGACGGCGAGGAGGTCCCCGTGCCGGCAGCCCGTCAGCCGGGCGGGGTCGGCGCGGGCCTGTTCGTACTGGACCATCCGCCAGGTCTCGGGGCCGGCGTAGCCGTTCGCGCCCTCCATGCCGTTGCGCGTCTGGAGGGTGCGGATCGCGGCGCAGTCGGCGGCGGACTGGACGCCGTCCGCGGTCAGCTTGAGGTGGGTCTCGACCGTCTTCTGGTACGGGCCGGTGTCGGTCGAGCAGCCGTCGGCGCGGCCGGCCGCGGAGGCGGGCGCGACGGCCGGGCCGAGCGCGGCCCCCAGGGCGGCGAGGACGACCGCGGCGACGGGCAGGGCGGCGCGGGAACGGCGGGTGAATATGGCTCGCATCGGTGCTGGGCCTCCACGAAGTGGGCGCGGAACAGGCGCGGAATTGTTGCTTCCACGATGCGTGCCCCCGACGGGGTGCGCGTGCCGGCGCGGTTCGTTCCGGGTCGTGCGCCGTCGTCCTGCGCAGCGGTGCCCGGTGCCGCCGCCCCTGCCCGGGGCCGGTGGCGCGCGTGCGACCACGGGCCGCCACGAGCCGAGGACCGTTGCGCCGCTGGAGCGAACGGGCCGCCCCCCAACGGCCGTCGACCGCGTCCCGACCGCCCGGAGTGCCGCGGCCCCCGGGGCTGCTCCGGCCGGCTGACGACGCCAGCGCTCCTCGGGTGACGCCCGGCCCGGCGGCCACGGAGAGTGCGCCGGATCCCGTGCGGGGTGCGGTACTGCTGTGCGCCGGGGGTGCGTACCGGACGACCTGATGAATCCTGAACGAACGGAGCACATGTCGACATGCGTGGTTCTCCCGGTAGACGAAGGCGCCTCGGCGCCCTCACATCCGCGGGCCTGGCGATCGGAGCCCAGGTGGTGGCCCTCGGGGCCGTCGCCCTTCCCTTCGCGGCCCCGGCCGCCGCAACACCCGGCACGCCCGGTGTTCCGCAGACACCCGTCGTCGCCTTCGACGAGGACTTCGAGAACGGGACGGGCCAGACCCCGATCCTGCTGACCGCCTACGTCGGCGCCCCGACCGTCAACGCCCAGTACACCGCGGACCCGCCCTGGGTGAGCGCGACGCACTGCAACGGGATCATCCTGAACCAGTCCGGCGCCAACAACGCCGCCTGCCAGACCCGCAGCGCGACGGCCATGGCGGAGCTGAAGTACATGGCGAACGTCCTGGGGCAGGTGGCGGGCGCGGCGACACCGCGGGACAACCACGCGGTCTCCGCGTACACGGAGGGCGCGAACCCCGGGGCGAACCTGGTCGAGCTCCAGACCGTCACTCCGATTCCGCTCGCCACCTCGAACCGCTTCATCACCTTCTCGGTGGACGCGGCTGCGGTGAACTGCAACGTGTCGGCGCCGCTGCTGAACTTCTTCCTCACGGGCGCCGGGCCGGACATCCCCGTCACCACATCGCCGATCAACCCGTGCACGGACCCGCGCTCCGCCACGTACAACGTCGGGCCCCGCCCCATCCAGGCCGGGTCCTTCGCGTCGAACTCGTCGGTGCTCTTCACCGGCTCGGCGGTCGGCATCAAGATGACGAACGCCAACGGCAGCGGGCTCGGCAACGACCACGCCTACGACAACATCCGCATCCTGGACGTCACCCCGCAGCTCGACAAGGCGTTCGCGCCGGCCTCGATCCCGCAGGGCGGCACCTCCACGATGACGTTCACCGTCACCAACACCTCGGAGCTGGCGGCCAAGAACGGCTTCTCCTTCTCCGACGCGCTGCCGGCCGGGGTGACCGTGGCGGCCGTCCCCAACGCCTCCACCACCTGCGGCACCCCCACCCTCACGGCGGTCCCCGGGACCGGGACGGTCGGGTTGAGCGGCGGTGACCTCGCCGCGGGCGCGGCGTCCTGCACCTTCTCCGTCGACGTCACGTCGAACACCCCGGGCACGTACGTGAACGAGCCCGCGAACGTGACCGTCACCGGCGTGAATCCGCCCGGAGAGGCCACGCTGATCGTCAACGTGCTCGGCTCTCCGACCATCGCCAAGTCGGCGGACGCCGCCAGCTTCGAGGCCGGCGAGACGATCACGTACGCCTTCGACGTCACCAACACGGCCACCACCCAGCTCACCAACATCGCCGTCACGGACAACGGCCCCGGCACGCCGACGGTGAGCTGTCCCTCGACCACGCTCGCCGCGGGCGCGTCGATGACCTGCACCGCGATGTACACGGCGAATGCCACCGACGTCGCGAACGGGACGATCACCGACACGGCCACGGTCACCGGCACCATCAACGGCAACACGGTGACCGGCACCAGCAACGAGGTCTCCATCCCGCTGCGGGCCCTGTCCGTCACCAAGACCGCCGACCACACGGCGTTCAGCGCGGCGGGCGAGACGATCACCTACACCTTCCGGGTGACCAACACCGGTCAGGTCCCGCTCACCGACATCGCCGTCACCGACAACGGCCCCGGGTCCCCGCCGGTGACCTGCCCGGGCCTTCCGGTGGCCCCGGGCGACAGCATCAACTGCGTCGCCACGTACACGACCACCGCGGCGGACGTCACCGCCGGCAGCATCACGGACACGGGCACGGCCGTGGGCACCGCCCCCGACGGCGAGACCACCCAGGACACCAGCAACATCGTCCGCATCCCCTTCACCCCCATCGAAGCGGACCTGCAGATGGTGAAGACCGGCCCGGCAGCCGTGCTCCCGGGCGGTCAGATCACGTACGAGCTGGTGGTGACCAACAACGGGCCGGACGCTTCGACCGGTTACACCGTGAGCGACACCTTCCCGGCCGGTCTGTCGAACCCGACCACGAGCGCGCCGGGCTGCTCGATCAGCGCGAACGTGCTGACCTGTACGGGTGCCGCTCTCGCCGTCGGCGCGAGTCGGACGGTCGAGGTCACGGGCACTGCTGCCGCCGGTGCGACGAGCATCGTGAACACGGCGACGGTGACGGGCAACGACGACGATCCGAACCCGGACAACAACACCAGTACGACGACGACGAACGTGACGCCGATCGAGGCGGACCTCGGGATCGTGAAGACCGGTCCGGGATCGGTGTCGCCGGGTGGTGAGATCACCTACCAGTTGACGGTGACCAACTTCGGTCCGGACGACTCGACCGGTTACACGGTGAGTGACAACCTTCCGGCGGGGATCACCGGGGCGGCGACGAGTACGCCGGGCTGTTCGATCAGTGCGAACCAGCTGACGTGTACGGGTGGCGCTCTCGCCGATGGCGCGAGCCGGACGATCGTGGTCACGGGTACGGCCGCGGCCGGTGCGACGAGCATCGTGAACACGGCAACGGTGACGGGTGAGGACGACGATCCGAACCCGGACAACAACACCAGTACGACGACGACGAACGTGACGCCGATCGAGGCGGACCTCGGGATCGTGAAGACGGGCCCGGCGTCGGTGAGCCCCGGTGGTCAGGTCACCTACCAGTTGACGGTGACCAACTTCGGTCCGGACGACTCGACCGGTTACACGGTGAGTGACACGTTGCCGGCGGGCCTGTCGAACCCGACCACGAGTACGGCCGGCTGCTCGATCAGCGCGAACGTGCTGACGTGTACGGGTGCCGCTCTTGCCGATGGCGCGAGCACCACGATCCAGGTGACGGGCACGGCCGCGGCCGGCGCCACGAGCTTGGTGAACACGGCGACGGTGACGGGCGACGACGACGATCCGAACCCGGACAACAACACCAGTACGACGACGACGAACGTGACGCCGATCGAGGCGGACCTCGGGATCGTGAAGACCGGTCCCGCGTCCGTGGACCCCGGTGGGCAGGTGACGTACGAGCTGACGGTGACGAACCACGGTCCGGACGACTCGACGGGCTACACCGTGAGCGACACGCTGCCGGCCGGGCTGAGCGGTGCGACGACGAGCACGCCGGGCTGCTCCATCGGCGCCGGCGTGCTGACCTGCACGGGCAGCAGCCTGGCGGACGGTGCGAGCACGACGATCCAGGTGACGGGCACGGCCGCGGCCGGCGCCACGAGTCTGGTGAACACGGCGAGGGTGACGGGCAAGGACGACGATCCGAACCCCGACAACAACACCAGCACCACCACGACCACGGTCACGCCGACACCGTCGCCCGTCGTCATCAAGAAGAAGCAGAACGGGCCCGCGACGGTGAAGCCCGGCGACACCGTGTCGTACACGATCACGGTGAACAACCCGGGCACCACCAGCACCGAGGCGTCCTTCACCGACGACCTCAGCGGGCTGCTGGACGACGCGAACTACAACGACGACGCCACCGCGACCGTCGGCGACGTCACGTTCTCCTCGCCCGACCTGGAGTGGTCCGGCACCCTCGCACCGGGCCAGACGGCGACGATCACCTTCTCCGTCACCGTCCACAACCGTCCCTTCGGGGACCTGAAGCTGGACAACACGGTGGTCTCCCCGGCGCCGAGCAACTGCACCGAGGGCAGCACCGACCCCCGCTGCTCCACCCACGGCACCGTGAAGGTCAAGGACAAGGACAAGGACAAGAAGTCGCTCAACGGACGTCCGGCCGAGGACGTCTAGCAGTCGGCTCCGCACGGTGACGGCCCGCCCGGGACTTCTTCCCGGGCGGGCCGTCGTCACTGGCGGCTGATCGTGCGCGTCACGCCCGCGACGATCGTCGTCGCGAGGATCCAGCCGGAGATGATCAGCGCGTACGACAGCCACTGGTACCAGCCGTCCGGGACGTACGCCGCCTCCTGGCCGAAGCTCACGATCGGCAGCAGCAGGTCGAGGGTGTAGAAGAACGGGTTGAAGTCGGGCGCCTCGTCCGCCTTGACGGGCCGCGGGTGCCGCAGCCCGTACGCGATCGCCCCGACGGTCGTCAGCACCAGCAGCCAGACCGCCGAGCGCACCGGCCGGAAGCCGTAGCCGACGGTGGTGTCCTGGACGTGCCCCCAGAGCCGTTCGTACCAGTTCAACGTGGCACGCCGGCGGCGCTGCTTGGCGAGTTGGACGGCCCGGGCCGCGTCGTCGTCCCCCACGTGCCGATACGCCGCGGTGAGCTGCTCGTAGCCGTGCGGCTCGTACTGGCCGTCGTGCCGCTCCAGCATCGGCAGCCGGCGCTCGGCGGGTTCGTGCGGGGTGAGCATGGTGTACGTGAGGTTCTTGAGGTGCACTTCGTCCGGCAGCATCTCCGGCTCCAGCGTCAGGATCTCTATCTGGGAGCGCCGCAGGTTCAGCGCGCCCACGATCCGCGGGCCCCGCCGCAGCCAGAGTTCCCCGATGACGCAACTGCTCGCGCGCAGGGCGGTGCCGCCGGGGTGGGAGAGCCGGGCGTGGTGCAGGTCGAGCCGGCCCTCGATGCGCGAGCCGCGGAGTTCGACCCGGCCGCGGGTGCGGATGCAGTTGAACCGGACGTGGCCGCCGACGGTGAGGTTCTGCGCGTCCAGCGCGGTGCCGCCGGGGCGGTGGAACTCGGCGTCCTGGACGTTGATCCGGCCGGTGACCGATGCGCCGGTCAGCCGCACCTGTCCGTACGCGCGCAGCTCAGGCGCCCACAGGTCGGCGCCGATGGCGGCCTGGTTGAGCTGGAGCACGGGCTCGGTGTCGCCGCTGTCACCGGTGTCGCGTGGCTCGGTGCCGTCCGGCCCGGCATCGGTGGTGGTCGGTTCGGTGAAGTGGGCGCGCTCCATGAACAGCGCGCCCGCGAGCTGCGCCCCGGCGAGCCGCACCGGTCCCCTCAGCCGGCAGTCCGTCAGCCGCAACGCATCCTCGACGCGCACGGATGCCGAGGCCAGCCCGGGCAGGTCGGACGCCGTCAGGTCGAGTTCCCGAAGCTGCGCGCCGTACAGGTCGGGGACGGCGTCGAAGCGGCACCCGCGCAGTCGCACGGCGGCGTCGACGGTCGCGTACGCCAGGTCCAGCACGCCGGTGATCCGCGCTCCGTTGACCCTGAGGGCCGCCACCTCCCCCTCCTCCCGGGGCGCCCCGAGCAGCAGCGCGCGCAGCACGCCCGCCCGTACGGTCCGCTCGGGGCCCCAGCTCCCGCCGTGCGCCGGGCCCTCCTCCCCGGGGGCGCCGAAGTCGACGGACTCGCCGCGCGGAAAGGCCCGCTGGACGCGTTCCTCCGCGGGCGTCAGTTCGCTGGTCTGGCTCACTCCGGGACTCTGACGTGCAGTGTTCGGGCTGTCAACTGCCGTACGGAGCAGGGGTGCTACGCCTCACACGGAGTGCGGGCGGCAGCGGCGCAGCGCCTCGTGCGGGGTGCCGTCGAGGAGTTCGGCAGCGACGAGCCGGCCGTCCGTCGGGCCGAGGCAGACCGCGGAGTGGAGGACGGCCACGTACACCGACGGCCCGACGTGACCGATGAGCGGGCCGCGCGCGCCCCGCGCGCAACCGTGTTTCCGGACCCCGGACATTTGAGATGTCGACATCATCTGGATGGTGTGCGTATTCTGATGGCCTCGGTGAGGCCGGCGCGGTCGGCGGGAGGGAGTTGGTCGTGGCTCGGCTGACGCGGGTCCAACAGCAGGCGCGCACGCGTGCATCGGTCCTGGTGGCGGCCCGGGAGGAGTTCGTCGCGCACGGGTACGCCGCGGCGAAGGTCGACCGGATCGCGGAGCGCGCTGAGCTGACCCGGGGCGCGGTGTACTCGAACTTCCCCGGCAAGCGCGCGCTGTATCTGGCGGTCCTCGTGGACCTGGTCGACGGCGCCGCCCCGTCCGTCGCCCCGGCGACGGTAGTGCTGCCGCCGGCCTCGCTGGCCGATGCGCTGGGGGCCTTCGCCCGCACTTGGCTGGAGCGGCTGCCGCTGGTCGACGACACCGCGGCGGGTGGGCGCCTCCAACTGCGCTCCCTGGTCGGCGTGGTCGACGACGAGCAAGGGCGTGCGGCCCTGGCCCAACTCGCCGCGCTGGAGGCGCTGTTGCTGGGGTTTGCGCTGGAGTCGTACGGGCCCGAGGGGGTGCCTGGTGCTGCGCCGGTACGCCAGGTGCGGTTGGCCGAGTTGGTGTTGACCCTGCTCGGCGGCGCCGGGTTCCTCGCCGAGCAGGCGCCGGGCTTCGGGGACCCCTTCGACCGGGCGCGCGCGTGCGAGCACCTGGCCGGGCTCGACCTCGCCGATCGCTGGGCCCCCTCGTACCTGCCCTACGTCGGGCCCGCCGAGGCGTGCCGGGAGCCCTGGTCCCCGCCCGCGGGCCTGGTCGACCTGCTCACCGACGACCCGGTCGACCTCGCCGCCGACGGCCTGGTGGCGGTGGTGGGCGCGGGCCGCGTCGGCGCCGCGGAGGAGGCCGTGCGCTCCGCCCGGCCGGGCGACCGGGTCACCGTCGTGGTCACCACCGCCGACCCGGCCGAGACCGGCAGTCTCGTACGTCTCAAGGTCAGGGACCTGACGGCCGGTCTGCGCGCCGTGTTCCCGGCGGAGAGTTGGCAGCGTCTGCAACTCGTCGTCGACGGCGAGGGTGGCGTGGCATCGGCGGCGGGGCTGACCGACAGCGATGCCGAGACGGAGGGGGCCGTCCGCGTCCACGGCGGGGCGATCGTCGCCCGCGCCCACGGCCGGGGCGCGGCCCATGCCGTATCGACGGCTCCGACCGCATCGGCAGCTCCGACCACATCGGGAGCTCCGACCACATCGACGGCTCCGACCGCATCGACGGCTCCGACCACATCGACCGTCGACTCTTCGGCGAGCTCACCACTGCGAAGGGACGAAGCGTGATCGAGCTGCCCGGCACCGAGACCGCGCCGCTCGTGCTCCACGCCCTGCGCTGCGGCGGCTTCGCCGGCGTCGAGCGGCTGTCCGCGGCCACCGCACTGGACGAATCGGCAGTCGAGTCCGAGCTGTTGGACCTCGCGGTCGCCGGCCTCGTGACGTACCTGAGCGGGAGCTTCGGCGGCTGGGGCCTGACCGAAGCCGGCCGCGCCGCCGACGCCGACCGCACCGCGCGGGAACTGGAGTCGACCGGTGCCCGCCCCGCGGTCCTCGCGGCGTACGAACGCTTCCTCGTGCTCAATCCCGAACTGCTCGACCTCTGCACCGCCTGGCAACTGCGCACCGTCGACGGCGTGCCGACGGTCAACGACCACCGGGACGCGACGTACGACGCCCGGGTCCTCGACCGGTTCCTCGCGCTGCACCTGCGGGCCGCGGTCGTCTGCGCCGAACTGACCGCCGCGCTGCCCCGTTTCACCGGCTACGGGATCCGGCTCACCGAGGCCCTGAAGCGTTCGGTGGCAGGCGAGTTGGGGTACGTGACCGACCACACCGCCTCGTACCACACCGTCTGGGCCGAGCTGCACGAAGACCTGCTCATCACCCTGGGGATCCCGCGGTGAAGTGGATCCGTCCGCTGTCCGCGGAGGCCGAAGAGTCGGCGGAGGTGTTGGGCGCGAAGGCGCGCGGGCTCGTGGAGCTCCAGCGCCTGGGGCTGCCGGTGCCGCCCGGATTCGTCGTCACCACGGAGGCGTGCCGGGCGTTCCTGCGCGACGGCCATCTGCCCGACGGGTTCACGTCCGAACTAGCCGACGCGATACGTGACGTGGAAGCCGCGACGGGGCGCCGGTTCGGCGGGCCGGGCCGCCCCCTGGTGGTGTCCGTGCGCTCCGGCGCGGCCGTGTCGATGCCCGGCATGATGGACACGGTCCTGAACCTCGGCCTGACGGCGGAGACGACGGCCGCGCTCGCTGCGGAAACCGGTGACGCACGGTTCGCCCACGCCGCACGGCAGCGGTTCCTGTCGACGTTCGCGGCGGCGACGGCCGACGTCGACGCGAACGTGTCGGACGGCGTTGCCGTACGGGACGACGCGCCCTTACCGGACGACGCGGCCCGCCAGTTGGAACTGGCGCTCGGCGCGGTGTTCTCCTCCTGGCACACCGAGCGCGCCCGCACCTACCGCGAACTCCACGACGTCCCGCACGACCTCGGCACCGCGGTGGTCGTCCAGGCGATGGTCTTCGGCAACCGCGACGCCCACAGCGGCAGCGGGGTCGCCTTCAGCCGCAACCCCAACACGGGGGAGAACGCCCCGTACGGCGACGTCCTCTTCGGCCACCAGGGCGACGACGTCGTCTCCGGCCGCACCCGTACCCGCCCGCTCCTCGACCTCGCCGAGCACGCCCCCACCGTCTGGGCCGCCCTCCGCACCGCCCTGTGGCGCATTGAAGAGTCCCTGCGCGACGCCTGCTACGTCGAGTTCACCTTCCAGTGCGGCGAGCTGTGGTTCCTCCAGTGCCGCCCGGCTCGCTTCAGCGCGGCCGCGGCCGTACGCGTCGCCACGGACCTCGCCGACGCGGGCACGATCACCCGCGAAGCAGCGCTGCTCAGGGTCACCCCGCTGCACCTGCGCCACGCCCGCACCCCCCGCATCGCCCCGTCCCCGGACGTCGACGTCCTGACCCGCGGCGTCGGCGCCTGCCCCGGCGTGGCGGTCGGCCGGGTCGCGACCACGACCGAGAGCGCGCTGTGCATGGCCGCGACGGGCCCGGTCGTCCTCGTCCGCCCCGAGACCTCCCCCCACGACATGCCCGGCCTCGCCGTCGCCACCGGCATCCTCACCGCACGCGGCGGCCCCACCAGCCACGCCGCGGTCGTCGCCCGCGCCCTGGGCAAACCCGCCGTCGTCGGCGCGCCCCTGCCGACCGGCGACCGCGCGCTGCGCGAAGGCACCCTCATCACCGTCGACGGCACGACGGGCACCGTCGCCCTCGGCACCCCGCCCCTCACCACGACGGAGCCCGACGCCGCCGTCGAACGCCTCCTCACCTGGGCGGACACCGTCTCCGGCACCCACCCACCCGAACCCGAACCCCGCCTCGCCGCGGCCCACGCGGTCCTCAGGGACGCGGGCTGACCTGCGGAGACCTCGGCAACACGGGAGCCGGATCCGGCTGCACGGCCCGGCCCCCTGAACTGGCCCCGAACCAGTTCCTACGGCCGGACGCCCGGGCTGAAGCCCGTCCAGCGCAGGGCGGTTGGGAGGTGGGCCATGTCGTTGTACGTCAGCAGGGTCGGGGACGCGCCGTCCGGGTAGGTGATCGCCGTCAGGGCTGTGTTTCCACAGCTCAACCCCAGCCATCGCACCGGCGGGGCGCCGAGGGCGTGCCGTACCAGCCAGGCCACCTGGAAGGCGTGGGTGACCAGGACCTCGTGCGTCTCGGCGGAGGCGGGGCGGGCGAAGCGGGCGAGGAGGGCGTCGGCCAGGCGGGCTTCCGCTTCCGCTTCGGCGAGGTCGTAGCCGTCGAAGAAGCCCGCCCAGGGCGGTGGGACGTCGGCGGGTACGTACGGCACGTGGTCCACCAACTCGGCGGCCTCGCGCACGGGTATGTTCCCCAGGTGCTCACCGACGATCTGCGCGGAGCGCACCGCGCGCGGCAGGGGCGAGTGCCACACCGCGTCGATCGGGAGGGCGGCGAGGCGCTCCGCCAGCAGCTCGGACTGCTGCCGGCCCGCGTCGGTCAGTTCGCCGAACGCGTCCGCCATGCCGTGCCGCACCACGTACAGGTGGCGAGTCGCCATGCCGTCCTCCTCGATCTGCCGAACTTCCTAGGCGACAGGGGACAGGTGCTTGCGCGCCCAGTCCTCAAAACGCGTCAGCGGGATGCCCAGTTCCCGGGCGTACTGCGGGTGGGCCGGCGGGTCGAACGCGTTCTGCCACGCCTGGGCGGGGGCGAGCAGCGTCGACATCCCGGCGGCGATCGCCTCCGCCTCCGTCGTGGCCAACGTGAACGAGGGCACTCCGAGGGCGCGGGAGGCGATGTCGGCGACCTCCTTCACCGGGAGGCGCTCGCTCGCGAGCTCCAACTCGACCCGGTGGAAGCGCTCCGGCGCGGCGACGGCCGCGGCGGCTGCCGCGCCGATGTCGTCCGCGGCGACCAGGGGCAGTACGGTCTCCGGGGCCATCGCGGTGACCAGGCCGCCTTCGATGCCGCGGGGGAACAGGTAGCCCTCGGACGGGAGCGCGTTCTCCATGAAGAAGCCCGGCTTGATGAGCGTCCAGTGGGCGAAGCCGGCGGTGCGGACCGCGTCCTGGATCGCGCACTTTGCGGCGTAGTACGGCTCCATCGCGGCCCACCGGCCGTCGGCCCAGCCGGGAGCCTCGGTGTGCTGGTCGGCGCCGGTGACGGAGGTGTGCACGAACTGCGGTACGCCCGCGGCCTTCGCGGCTGCGACGAGGTTCAGGCCCTGGGTGACCTCTCCGTCGAAGTCGAACCCCTGCTCGTTGACGGGCAGCTGTACGGAAAAGACGGCGCGGGCGCCCTCGGCGGCCCGGACCAGCGAATCGCGGTCGCGGAGGTCGCCGACGACGAGGTGCGCGCCGAGCGCTTCGACGGCTCGGGCCCGGTCGGTCGACGCGTCGCGCACCAGTGCGCGGACCGGGACGCCCTGCGCGAGCAGGGCGCGGGCGGTCGCGCCGCCCTGCTTGCCGGTGGCGCCGGTGACCAGGACGGGCGCGGAAGTCGAGCGGGCTACGGGGGTCGCGGGATCTGTGGGCATGACGCTCCTCAGGTGATGGTGCAGCAAGTGGCGGGCCCCGCCGTTTACGTTTGGGTACGATACGGCGGGGCCCGCCACTTAGCAACGCCGGAGGTGAACGCCATGCCGAAGCAGCCCGAGCGTCCCGTGCGCCAACGCGCCGACGCCCGCCGCAACTACGAGCGGATTCTCGCCGTGGCCGAGGAGGAGGTCGCCGCCCACGGGGCGGACGCTTCCCTGGAGAAGATCGCCCGCACCGTCGGCGTGGGCTCGGCCACCGTGCGCCGCCACTTCCCGACCCGCCGCGCCCTGCTGGAGGCCGTCGCCCAGCAGCGCATCGCCGGCCTCGGCGCCCGCGCCCGCGAACTGGCCGCCCACGACGACGGCCGCGCCGCGCTCCTGGAGTGGCTGGGAGAGGTCGTCGAGTACTGCGTCTGCGTCCGGGGCCTGGCCGCCGCGCTCTCGTACGACATCGCCCAGCCGGAGCCGCACGACGAGAACCACTGCGCGGCCGACCTCGAAGCGGCGGCGGCCCCGCTGCTGGCCCGCGCGGTCCGGGACGGCGCGGTCGCCCCGGAGGTCACCACCGCCGACCTGATCGCCCTGTCCGTCGGCATCGCCCTGGCGACGGCGGGCCACCCCGACCCCGTCGCCCTGGCACACCGGCTCTTCCACCTCGCCGTCGCGGGGATCAGTCCGCAGCGCTGACGCCGAAGGGCATGGGTGCAGTGTGAAGCTCGGATTTCGCGGGTGAGTCCGTTACCGGAGGGCGGAAACCTCTTAGCGTAGATTGTCGCGGCATTCAATGACGCTGCCCGACTGAAGTCGCCGAATTCCTTGCGGGTGGCACGTCTACCCGCGCTCCCGGAAGGTCATCGATCGTAAAGGCGTCTTCGTGGAGATCGAAGGAGCCCATGAGATCTCATGCGTAGAGAATTCGGCGAAGCAATGTCATGGCCGCAATTCCTCGCCTGCGGCCGACCGGTGCGCACGATGCCGCACCCGTCAACAGGTTTCGCCGATCTTGGTCCACGAGAGGCTGCGCTCGTACCGGTCGTTCCAGGCGTGCGCGTTCCGGCCCGGCAGGGAGCTCAGGCAGGGGATCAGCCAGCCGTCTTGCTCCTCCAAGTCAATGATGATCTTGAAGCGGACATCCACCGACGTGTTGTTGACGAAGGATATGCCCGTCGACTCCGGCAGGTCGTAGAGGCCAGTGGTGGACTTCCAGGTGGGAGGCCCGGAGTACGTGCCGTTGTCCCAGACGCAGAAGTGCCCCTCGGGGCACCCGCGGTCCGAGCCGGCCGCCGCCGAGGGCGCGAAGGTCAGGCCCGCAGCACACAGGGAGAGGGAAGCGGCGCCCATAGCGGCAGCTCTCCATAAGTTCCTCATCGTGAACTCCCCTTACTTTGTCTGGATGACGCCCTTCTCTTCAGAGTGCAGGACATGGAGAAGGGTCAGAAGGTGATGTTCCGGCCGTCCAGGAATTGGCCGGAACGACCATCCTGTTGCGTTCCTCCGTCCTCAACGCACGTATACATCCTGTTCCGCCTCGGTGAAGGAATGAGCGGGGCGAGAATGCTCACGCGGATGCGGACGCCACGAAGAACGGAATCGCGACGAGGAAGCGCCCCGCCTCGGCGCGGCCGCGCTGTTCCGCGAGCCACGCGTCCGCCTGATCGCGGTCGATCGCGCCGCTGGCGCGGGCCGGCTCGGCGAGTCGGGTGAGCAGCGGCAGCATCGCGGGGTCGGTGAACACGCTGGTGTGCGCCCCGACCGCGACGTCACCGAAGCCGCCGGCCAGCAGCAGGCTCCGGAACTGCCGGGCGGCGCGGGGAGCGGCCAGCAGGTCGGCGCGGGCGTGCACGATCGTACGGGTGAGGGCCGCGTCGTCGGCGTCGACCACGACGGCGTCCCAGTCCTGGCCGACCAGGACGATCCGGCCGCCCCGGCACAGCACCCGGCGCGCCTCCGCAACCGCGCGCGCCGGCTCCTGGAGCACGTGAAGGACCTTGTCGGCGCGGTAGCCCCGTACGCTCCCGTCGGCGAACGGCAACGCCTCCGCGCCGGCCGCCAGGAACTCGACGCCCGGCCACCGCTCGCGGGCCGCGCCCAGCATCCACGCGTCGGGGTCCACGCCCACTGCACGGACGCCGAGCGCGGCCAGCTCGGCGGCGGCCCGTCCGGCGCCGCAGCCGACCTTCTTGGTGCCGCCGTCGTGGCTGCTGGACGCCGGCTATGCGAACGCGCCGGGCGACCCGACCGCGGACGCCCCCTTCGCGCTCCTTCTCGCTGCGCCGCTGGCCTGCGCGCTCTTCCACGTGGCGGTGCAGATCCCGGCGGGGCTGCTGGGAACCTGGCTGGGCAGAGGCGGCACGGCGTTGGCCAAGTACGTGAGCGCCGTCATGGTGGCGGGCGCGCTGAGCCTGCTCGTGTTCTGGAGGCTGGGGCAGGGCACCTGGGGCACCCGGGACGGCATGGCGTGGGCGTAGGTCGACGCCGTGGTCCGCGGGGCAATCGGGCTGGCCGGCTACGCGTGGGTGATGCGGACCCGGCCGGAGGCTCCCACCGCTGAACTGCGCGCGTAGCGCGCCCGGTTGCGCCCGCGCCCGGAAGTCCGCGCCGGGTGTGCCACAACGCGCCGCGCGGGCGGCTGGAAGGCGCCTGCCGGACGGGGCGAGGGTGCGGGAGCCTGACTAACCAGCAGGCGCACCGGAGCGGACGGAGGGCGAAGACCATGGGGAAGCACGGAGACGGCAAGGGCGGCGCCGACGGCGATCAGCAGCAGGCGCCGCGGGAGTCGGACGGGCAGTGGGAGCGGCCCATTCCGCCGGCGCAGCCGGACGAGGACTGACGCGCGGACGTGAGTTCACCGGAGCGGCTGGTCGAGATCCTGGTCAACAAGGGCGCGGTGCCCGTCGAGTGGCGGGAGTCGGTGGGCGCCGTGCCGCGGGAGTTGTTCCTGCCGGAGACGTTCGAGGCCGGGGGACGGGTGGTGTCCCGCAGCCGCACGCCCGCGCAGTGGCTGCGGTACGCGTACGGGGACCTGCCGCTGACCACGCAGTACAACGACGGCCGGGACGCCCCGCAGGGGGCCTACCTGCTGCCGACGTCGTCCAGTTCGATGCCGTCGGTGATGCTGGAGATGCTGCGGCTGCTCCAGGCCGCGCCGGGGCACCGGGTGCTCGAAGCGGGGGCCGGTACGGGGTACAACGCGGCGTGGCTCGCGCACCGGCTCGGCTCGGAGAACGTGGTGTCCGTTGAGGTGGATCCCGTGCTCGCGCAACAGGCGGTCAAGAACTGCGCGTTGGCGGGGTACTGCCCGGCGGTCGTCCGCGGCGACGCCGACCGCGGGTGGCCCGACAGCGCCCCGTACGACCGGCTGTTGGCCACGTACACCGTGCCCCGGATCCCGTACGCGTGGATCGAGCAGGTGCCGGGCGGTCGGATCGTCGCGCCGTGGGGCGGCAGCTTCTTCCACGCCAGTTACGCGGTGCTCGACGTGGTCGACGGCGTCGGGCGGGGCAGGTTCCACGGGTTCCCGGCGTTCATGCGGACGCGCAACGGCCGGCCGCACCGGGGCTTCCTGTGCGACTTCGTCCACCACGCCGAACTGGCCGAGGAGACGCGGACGACCCTCGATCCCCGGGCCGTCCTGGGTGACTCCGACGCGCTGTTCCACATCGGGCTGGCCCTGCCGGACGCCTGGTACGTGCTGGTGGACGCGGACGACGGCAGCCGCGAGTCCACGCTGTGGATCCTCGCCGACGACCGCAGGTCCTGGGCCTCCGTCGACTACGTCCCGGGGCGCGACGCGTACGCCGTCGAGCAGTACGGGCCGCGCCGGCTGTGGGAGACGGTCGAGACGGCCTACGGGGACTGGGCGCTGCGCGGGCGGCCCGCGCGGGACCGGTACGGGATCACCGTCACCCCGGACGGCCGGCAACGGATCTGGCTGGACGGCGAGGACGCGGCCGTCCCGACCGCGGACGGGCCCACTGTCTGACGGGCCCACCGCCTGACGGTGAGCCTGTGCGCAACCCCGCGACGCCCGCGTAAACCGGATGGCAGGCCCGGCGGGCGGCGGTGAGAATCGGGGGATGCCCGTTTTCCTGGAGACCGCGCGTCTCGCCCTGCGCCCCTTCACCGCCGACGACGCCGACCGCCTCTTCGACCTGGACGGCGATCCCGCGGTGATGCGCTACCTCAGCGGCGGCGAGCCGACCAGCCGCGAGACGGTGCGGACACGGGTGCTGCCGAGGGTCCTGCACGACCACCCCTGCACCGGCACCCGCGGCTACTGGGCCGCGGAGGAGAAGGAGACCGGCGCGTTCGTCGGCTGGTTCGAGTTCCGGCCGGTGGCCGACGACATCGCCGCCGTCGTCGAACTCGGCTACCGGCTGAAGGCGTCCGCCTGGGGGAAGGGGTACGCCACGGAGGGCGCCCGGGCCCTGGTCGACAAGGGCTTCGCCGAACTCGGGGTCAGCCTGGTCACCGCGAACACGATGGCGGTCAACACGCGTTCCCGACGGGTGATGGAGAAGGCCGGGCTGGCCCTCCTGCGGAGCTACGCGGGGGACTGGCCGGTGGCGGTCGAGGGCTCCGAGCACGGCGAGGTCGAGTACGCACTCGCCCGGTCGGACTGGGCCGAGCGGCGTGCCGCCGCGGGTGACCTCAAGCCGTAGGCGCGGCCGCGGGGAAGTCCGTGGCCTTGACGTACTCCGAGAAGTCCCGCGGCTCGCGCCCCAGCGCCTGCCGGACGCCGTCCGTCACGCTCGCGCCGCCCTCGTCCCGGATGTGGTGGAGGACCGTCACCAGCAGGTCGGCGACGTCTTCGGGGTAGCCGGCCGCCGCCACGTCCGCGCGGTACTCCTCCTCGCTCACCGGTGTGAAGCGCAAGGAGCGGCCGGCCGCCTCGGCGATCTCCGCGACCGCCTCGGTGAAGTTCAGCGCGCGCGGACCGGACAGGGTGTACGTACGGCCCGCGTGTCCGTCCTCCGTCAGCGCCGCGACCGCGACGTCCACCAGGTCCTGGAGGACGACGAACGGCTCCCGGCCCGAGCCGGTCGGCAGCCGCAGTTCGCCGGTCGCCAGCAGCGGGGCGAAGAACTCCAGCTCGGTGAAGTTCTCCGCGAACCAGGTGGGGCGCAGGACCGTCCACGTCAGACCGGACTCGCGGACCGCCCGCTCGGGGACCAGGTGCGGATTGGTCTCGTCGATCTCGGGCCAGGACCGGGCGGAGAGCAGCACCAGCCGCTCCACGCCCAGGCGGGCGGCGAGCGCCGTGAACTCCGTCATCTCCACGCCCATGGCGGGGCCCTGGGAGTCCACGACGTACACGGAACGCACGCCGGTCAGGCCCGGCTCCCAGGTGGAGCGGTCGGCCCAGTCGAAGCGGACCTCGCTGGTGCGGGAGGCCGCGACCGTGGTGAAGCCGCGGCGGCGCAGTTCGGCGGCGACCCGGCGGCCGGTCTTGCCGGTGGCGCCGAGCACCAGCACGGTGCCGAAGTCCACGGAGGAAGCCGAAGAGGCCGAGGAAGCAGAGGAAGCAGAGGTAGCGGGGCGAGTCGTCGTCATGCACCCCAGTACAGCGGGGGCGCACGGCACGGGCGATGGTTGTTCCTCTCGTTTCGATGTCTGATCGTCTCGCCGCAGCGGCGGCCGCCGGTGGCCCGGCCGTACGATCCGGGCATGGATGACGCGCTGTCGAGCCTGCTCCAGGACGTCCGGCCCCGGGGCGCCCTCTTCAAGCAGTCCCTGGTCAACCCGCCCTGGTCGATGCGCTTCCTCGAAGCGACGCCGCTGGCGCTGCTCACGATGCTCAGCGGGGACGCCTGGGTGCTGCGGGACGGCGTGGAGCCGGTGCCGCTGGAGCAGGGGGACGTGGCGATCGTCGTCGGGCCCGCGCCGTACACCGTCGCCGATGCGCCCGACACCGCGCCGCACGCGCTCGTCCACGACGACCACCGGTGCACGACCCCGGAGGGCGCACTGGTCCTGGGCGATCTGCCGATGTGCGGGCTCGAACCGGTGCCGGGGCGGGACGACGGCACCGGGGTGGTCCTGCTGCGGGGGACGTACCAGCTCCACGGCAGCGTCTCGCAACGGGTGTTGACCGCGCTGCCGCCGATCGCCCGGCTGCCCGCGGCGCCCGGCGGGTGTCCGCCGCTCGACATGATCCAGCGGGAGATCGGGCGGGACGTGCCAGGGCGCCAGGTGGTCCTGGACCGGCTGCTCGACCTGCTGCTGGTGACGTCGATGCGGGACTGGTTCGAACTGCCGCACGCGGACGCGCCCGCCTGGTACCGGGCGTACCGGGACCCGGAGGTGGGGCGGGCGCTCAAGCTGATCCACGGCGATCCGGCCAGGGCGTGGACGGTCGCCGGGCTCGCCGCCGAGGTCGGGCTCTCCCGGGCGCGGTTCGCCCGGCGGTTCTCTGACCTGGTGGGGCAGTCGCCGATGGCGTATCTGACGGACTGGCGCATCTGCTGGGCCGCGGACCTGCTCGTGGAGACCGACGAGACCGTGGCCGCGGTGTCCCGCAAGGTGGGGTACGCCAACGCGTACGCGTTGAGCGTGGCGTTCAAGCGGACCACGGGGATCCGTCCGACGGAGCACCGCGCCCTGGCCCGCGCCGCGAGTTGAGCGCCCCGACACCATGGGTGCCGTATGCATTTCAGCCAGAATGGCGCTGAAGGGGTTTCGGTGGGGTCGGTATTCCGGGTGAAACCCGGGTGAAGTCTTGATGGAACCGGTGGTGCAGGGGTGAGCTTCGGCCGTATGGGAGGGAACTTCGCCCGCGGGCCCGGGGCGTGCGGCAGAGTCGGTGATCCACGCGGGGTCGGCGTCCTTCGCCGGCCGACCGCTCGGTTCCTGTCCCCCACCAGGAGGCCCGATGTCCCCCCGTAACCGCGCCCACGCGCACCGTTCCCGCCTGCCGCGCCCCCTGCGCGTCGCGCTCACCGTCGCCCTGCCCCTCGCCCTGGTCGGCGGCGTCGCCTTCACGGCGACCGCGACCGACGACCGGCCGGGCGGCGAGGCCCCGAAGCAGGCCCGCGGGCCCGTGGTCACCGGCTCGGCCGTGCTGGACGAGATACCGCTCGCCGACTTCAGCAACGGGCTGTTCCCCGGCTCGGTCGACAACGACCGCGGCGTGCACCTCGGCGTCGGCAGCGACCTCTACCCGGCCGACCGGCCGGGCGAGTTCTGGGCGCTCACCGACCGCGGTCCCAACGGCCTGATCACCGTGGACGGCAAGAAGCGCCGCACGTTCGCCGTTCCCGGGTTCAGCCCGGCGATCGTCCGGGTGAAGGCCGACGGCGCACGGCTGCGGGTGCTCGACGCCGTCCCGATCACCACCCGCTCCGGCAAGCCCGTCACCGGCCTGCCGAACCAACTCTCGCGGGACGAGGCCCCGTTCACGTACGACGCCCGCACGGCGCTGGAGACGAACCCGAACGGGCTCGACGCCGAGGGCCTGGCCCGGGCCGCCGACGGCACGTTCTGGGTGGTCGACGAGTACAGCCCGTCCCTGGTCCACCTCTCCGCGCGCGGCAAGGTGCTCACCCGCTACGTGCCCGAGGGCCTGAAGTTGCAGGGCGCCGACTACCCCGTGGTCGAGGCGCTGCCGTCGATCCTGCTGAACCGCAAGCAGAACCGCGGCTTCGAGGCGCTGACCGTACTGCCCGGCGGCGATCTGGTGATCGCGGTGCAGAGCCCGCTGCTGGTGCCCGACAAGGCCGCCGGCGAGGCGTCCCGGAACCTGCGGCTGCTGCGGTTCTCGCCCGAGGAGGGCGAGGTGACGGGGGAGTACGCCTACCAGGTCGACCCGGTGAACGTGGTGGACCCGCAGGAGGCCGACCAGTCCGAGTTGAAGGTGTCCGCGCTGGTCCCGGTGGGCGCGAACACCGTCCTGGTGCAGGAGCGCACCGACCGCACCGCCCGGCTGCACCGGGTGACCCTGCCGAGCGACGAGGGCATCCTCGACAGCCGCTGGGACGAGGTCGCGACGTCCCCCAGCTACGAGCAGACCGCGGACCTCGCCGGCGCCGGCGTCGACGTGCTGGCCAAGAGCCTCGTCGTCGACCTGGGCAAGGTCCCCGGCGTGCCGGGCAAGGTCGAGGGCGCCGCCCTGGTGGGCCGGGACACCCTCGCGCTGATCAACGACAACGACTTCGGGATGACGGACGGGCCCGAAGCGTTCGACGAGAACGGCCGGCTGCGCGACAGCGGCCTGAACACCAAGATCACGCACGTCAAGCTGCCCACCGCGATCCGTCGCTGAGCAGCGATGACGCCGGGCCCCGGGAGCCGTCGACGAGCTCCCCGGGGGCCCGGCCTCACAAGTCCAGCGGCGTGAGCTGCCAAGCGCGCCCGCGCTGCGTGCGCAGCAGCGGGACCGGGCTGTCGTCCGGCCCGTACAGCGCGTCCGAGAGGTTCAGCAGGGTGTCGCAGCGCGCCAGCCACAGCCCGCGCAGACACACCTGAGGTCCGTACGAGGCGAGCGCGGCGGCCCGGACCGCGGCGGAGGCGCCGACGGCGATGGCGAGTCCGGCGACGTCCTCGGCCGGGTCGCCCAGCGCGGCGTCCGTCCAGTCCAGTACGCCGGTCAGCGCGCCGTCCTCGTCGACCAGCAGGTGCTCGCCCTTGAGGTCGTTGTGGAGGAGGACGACCGACGGCTCGGGCTCGGGCGGGGCGTGCAGCCGGCGCTCGGTGAGGGTGGCGTCGAACTCCCGGTCCGCGGCGAGTCGGCGGGCCGCGACCAGGGCCCGCGCCTTGAGCTCCACGAGGTCGCGCCACGGCTCCGACGGCAGCCCGAGGCCGTCGTCCCCCGCGCTTCCTTCTGCGTTCCCGGCGTCGTACGAACGCAAGCCCGCCAGCAGCCCCGACAGGTCCTGCTCCCCCGTCCCCGACACCGTGCGCCGCTCCGCCGAGACCCCCGGCAGCAAGGTGTCCACGGTGTACGCGAGCCCGGGCGCCCACTCGCCCGCGGCCAGGCTCCGCGGCACCGCCACCGGCAGGTGACCGCGCACCGCGTCCCGCAGCCGCACCTCCCGCCGCTGGCGCTCGGAGGTCTCCTCGTCCACCGCCATCCGCAGCACCCGGTCCGCGCCGATCGTCCACGTGACGTGCTCGCCCCCCTCGGCGACGCGTTGGACGGGGAGCGCGGGCGGCGATTCGAGGCTGAGCAGTCGTCGTACGGCGTCGGCATCGAGGGCCGAGGGGTGCGGCATCGGGCGTCGTCCCTGTTCGAGAGCGTGGCTGAGCTGGCTGAGCTGGCCGGGCCGGCTGGGCTACGGGCACGGGCGTCGGCCCGTCCGCGCGCGACTCTGCCTCCTGCCGGGCGATAGCGCCAGCGAATATCCGGCGCGCCCGACGACGTACCGACGCGCGGGTGATTATCAGAATCAGTGTTCGCCTTGTCTGGGAGTGTCGCTTCTGTCCGGATGTGTCGGCTCGTCAGCCTTGGGCGGGGATCCGTAACGGGAGTCCCACGACCTAACGAGAGAAGTCGATGTGATGAGAGCAGTTCTCACGCGGCTGCGACAACGCTCCTGGACCGCGGGCCTGGCCTGTACGGTCCTGGCGGTCGCCGCACCCGCGTTCGCCCTCGCACCGGGCATGGCGACCAACGCCGTCGCCGTGCCCGGCCAAGGAGTGCGGGCCGTCACCGCGGCCGACTCCGGGCAGGACAAGGACAACAGGGCGCAGGGCAAGGAGAAGGGCCAGCGCGCCGGCGGCAAGGGCGCGGGCGCCAAGAGCGCCAGCCGCGCCCCGCTGCTGCGCGCCCCGCTCCCCGGCGGCCTCGGCCCCTGTCTGCCGGGCGACTGCCCCGACCCGTACCCGCCGATCAACAACGGCCCCATCGCCGGCCGTGACAACAACATCAACATCTTCGCGGGTGGAAACTTCCTCGTCCGCGAGCGCGCGGCCGAAGCCGAGGGCAAGGTCGTCGTCCTCGGGAACTTCGACCAGAACAAGGCCGCCGGCGGCAGCGCCATCTACAACATCGGCGTCGTCGGCGTCGGTTCGCGCGTGCCCCCGGACGAAGGCACCGACTTCCTCACCACCGGCGGCAACGTCTCCATCGCCGCCGGCCAGCGACTGCTCGCCGACGGCGGCAACGTCCGCCACGCGGGCACCGCGACCGGCACCATCGAGGGCACGGTCATCCAGGACCCCAACGCCGCGGCCCCCTACACCGCGCTGCGGGACGAACTGACCAGCGCCAGCCAGTGCTACGCGCGCACCGAGACCGGCACCCGACCGGCCACCGGCACCGCGGTCAACGAGGGCGGCCAGACCACCTTCACCGGTGACGGCACCTCCGCGCTCCAGGTCTTCAACGTCGACTTCGACATGCAGTCGGCCTCCGGCGGACAGCAGGGCCTGGTCTTCAACAACATCCCGGCGAACGCCACGGTCCTGGTGAACGTCCTGGGCGGCAACCGCACCATCAACACCTACAGCGGCGGCATCGCCGACACCGACCCGCTCAACGCGCTCCGCGAGCGGCTGCTGTGGAACTTCCCCGACGCCGGCACGGTCACCCTCAAGGGCACCGGCCAGTTCCAGGGCAGCGTGCTGATCGGCAACCAGGCGTCGAACACCACGGTGACCCTGCCGGGCACCAACGGTCGTTTCTTCTCCACCGGCAACATCACGCACACCAGCGTGGTCGGCGGTGGCGGCGGCCAGGAGTTCCACGCGTACCCCTTCAACGGCGACCTGCCGGACTGCTCCGTGGTGGTCCCGACCGCCCCGGTGAAGGTCGTCAAGCAGGACGCCACCACCGGCGACCCGCTGGCCGGCGCCACCTTCCAGCTCTGGGAGGAGACCAACGGCGAGCCCGGCCTCCAGACCACGGGCGCCTCGCCCGACTCGAAGATCGGCACCCCCTGCACCACGGGCGCCGACGGAACCTGCTCCCAGACCGTGGAGCCGGGGACGTACTACTGGCAGGAGACGGCCGCACCGCCGGGCTACGACCTGCCGGCCGACCCGGTCTTCCCGATCGTGCTGACGGCCGAGGAAGTCCCCGGCGGCGTCACCGTCACCGCGGACAACAGCCGCACCCCGGTCACCGGTGAGGTCTCCGTCGAGAAGTTCGACGCGGAGACGGGCGAGCCGCTGCCCGGCGCCATCTTCGAGCTGTGGCACGAGACGAACGGCGTGACCGGTCTCCAGACCACGGGCCCGAACCCGGACACCCAGCTCCTGCCGGACTGCACCACGGACGTGGTCGGCGAGTGCGCCCGGATCGTCCCCGTCGGCACGTACTACTGGCGCGAGGTCTCGGCCCCGCCCGGGTACGACCTGCCCGCCGTGACGGTCTTCCCGCTCACCCTCACCGAGGAGAACGCGGCGACCGGCGTGAACGTCGACGTCGACAACGCCCGCACCCCGGTCCCGCCGGGCGAGGGCCCGGTGACTGTCGTCAAGGTCGACTCGGAGACGGGCGCGCCGCTGGCCGGCGCCGAGTTCCAGCTGTGGCACGAGACGAACGGCGTCGCCGGTCTCCAGACCACCGGCGCCAACCCGGACACCCAACTGCCGCCGCCCTGCACCACGGGCACCGACGGCCAGTGCAGCCGCGACCTGGTCGCCGGCACGTACTACTGGCGCGAGATCACCCCGCCGCCCGGCTACGAGCTGCCGGCGAACCCGGTCTTCCCGCTCACCCTCACCGAAGCCGACATCCCGGACGGGGTCTCGGTGACCGCGGAGAACGTGAAGGTGCCGGTGCCGCCGGCCCGCGGTGACGTGACGGTCGTCAAGGAGGACGCCATCTCGGGCGCCACCCTGCCCGGCGCCACCTTCCAGCTGTGGGAGGAGACCAACGGCATCCCCGGTCTCCAGACCACCGGTGCCGACCCGGACACCACGGTCGGCGCGCCCTGCGTCACCGGGCTGAACGGCCGCTGCACCCGCACCGTCGAGGTCGGGCAGTACTACTGGCAGGAGACGTCGGCGCCGCCCGGCTACGACCTGCCGGCGAACCCCGTCTTCGGACCGCTGGTGCTGACGGACGAGAACGCCGCCGAGGGCGTCACCGTCACCGCCGAGAACACCCGCACCCCGATCATCACCGGTGACGTGACGGTGGTGAAGGAGGACTCGGCGACGGGCGCCCCGCTCGCCGGAGCCGACTTCCAGCTCTGGGAGGAGACCAACGGGATCCCCGGTCTTCAGATCTCCGGAACCGACCCCGACACCCAGGTCGGCGCCCCCTGCACCACCGGGGCGAACGGCGAGTGCGCGCGCACCGTCCCGATCGGCACGTACTACTGGCTGGAGACGGCGGCGCCGGAGGGCTACGACCTCCCGACGGACCCGGTCTTCGGACCGCTGGTGCTGACTCCGGCGAACGCCGCCGACGGCGTGACCGTCACCGCCGAGAACACCGCGACCCCGCCCGGCGAGGCGCCGATCACGGTGGTCAAGGTCGACTCGGAGACCGGTGACCCGCTCGCGGGTGCGGTGTTCCAGCTCTGGCACGAGACGAACGGCGTCGCCGGTCTCCAGACCACGGGTGCGAACCCGGACACGCAGCTCCCGCCGCCCTGCACCACCGGGGTGAACGGCCGGTGCTCGCGCGACGTCGTCGCCGGTACGTACTACTGGCGCGAGATCTCGGCGCCGGACGGTTACGACCTGCCGGCGAACCCGGTCTTCCCCATCGTCCTGACCGAAGGGGAGATCCCGGACGGCGTGACCGTCACCGCCGAGAACACCGCGACCCCGCCCGGCGAGGCGCCGATCACCGTGGTCAAGGTCGACTCGGAGACCGGTGACCCGCTCGCCGGTGCCGTCTTCCAGCTCTGGCACGAGACCAACGGCGTCGCCGGTCTCCAGACCACGGGCGCGAACCCCGACACGCAGCTCCCGCCGCCCTGCACCACCGGGGTGAACGGCCGGTGCTCGCGCGACGTCGTCGCCGGTACGTACTACTGGCGCGAGATCACCGCGCCCAGCGGGTACGACCTGCCGGCGAACCCGGTGTTCCCGATCGAACTGACCGAAGGCGAGATCCCCGGCGGCGTGACCGTCACCGCGGAGAACGTCAAGACCCCCGTCCCGCCCGTCCGCGGTGACGTGACGGTGGTCAAGGAGGACGCCATCTCCGGTGCCGCGCTCTCCGGCGCGGTGTTCCAGCTGTGGGAGGAGACCAACGGGATCCCCGGTCTCCAGACCACCGGTGCGGACCCCGACACCCGGGTGGGCACCCCCTGCACCACCGGCGCCAACGGCCGCTGCACCCGCACGGTCGAGATCGGTGAGTACTACTGGCAGGAGACGTCGGCACCGCCCGGCTACGAGCTGCCGGCGAACCCGGTCTTCCCGATCGAACTGACCGAGGAGAACGCCCAGCAGGGCGCCACGGTCACCGCGCAGAACACCAAGACGCCGACCCCGCCGAAGGGCGAGATCGACGTCCACAAGAAGGACGCCAAGAACGGCAAGGCGCTCCCCGGTGCGGTGTTCGAGCTGTGGAGGGAGACCAACGACGTGCCCGGCCTCCAGACCAGGCCGTCGGGCGGCACCGCGGCGGACACCCGCGTCGGCCCCGGCTGCTCCACGGACGCGCAGGGCGACTGCACGTTCGACGAGCTGGCGCTCGGCACGTACTACGTGCTGGAGACGGCCGTGCCCGAGGGGTACGTCCTGCCGGAGAACCCGGTCAGCGGGCCGTTCACCATCACCGCCGAGAACGCCGACGAGCCCGTCCGCGTCGAGGTCGCCAACAAGCGTGGCGAGCCCGGCAAGGGCAAGGGCCAGAAGCACGGCGGGGTCGTCGAGCAGCGCAAGGGCTGACGACCCGCCCTGAGGCGGACCCCCCGACGGGGAACCTCCTCACGGCAAACCCCTGACGGGGTGACAAGGGGCGCGGGCGCGCCGGGAACGGGCGCCCGCGCCTCTCACCTTTTTGGCCCGCCGTGGCGGCGCGTTCCGACGCGCGCTGGTACCTCTGGACTGGGGGTGATCCGGGGGTACGCACGAGGACGGAGTGCCGCATGCGACGCAACACCACAGGGAAGGCCGCCGGAGGTTCGGACGAGGCGGCCCGGATACGTACCGGCCCGCGGCCCACCGCCGCACTCGCCGCGACGGCGCTGGCCGCGGCCCTCGCCGGCACGCTCGTCGCCGCGCCGGGCGCCGCCGCGGCCCCCGCGCCCTGCACGGCCGGTACGGGCCCGTACCAGCGGCCCATGGAGGAGTTCCTGAAGCGGCCGGTGGACGGCGTCCAGTCGGAGGCCGACTGCGTCGCCATCCGGGACTTCCAGACGAAGAACGACATCGACCCGGCGACCGGGTACGCGAGCCTCGGCACGTACCGCGTCATGGTCGCCGTCAAGGCCCGCGCCAACCCGAACGCGGCCGGCAAGTGCCCCGTCAAGAACTACCGGGTGACCTGCGTGGACCTGGACCGGCAACTGCTGTGGGTGCAGAAGAAGAAGGACGTGGTCTTCGACCCGGTGCCCATCCGCAGCGGACGGGACAGCCAGGAGACCAGGCTCGGCTGGCACTCCATCTACTGGCGCAGCCGCGACCACGTCTCGACGATCTACGACAACGCGCCCATGCCGTACGCCCAGTTCTTCGACGGGGGGCAGGCGCTGCACGGCAGGCTGGACGACCTCTACGACGGCGGAGGGTCGGCGGGCTGCATCAACCTGCGCCTCGCGGACGCGAAGGCGCTGTGGGACCTGCTGGACATCGACGACGCGCTCTACATATGGGGCGCGAAGCCGGGAACCGCGGACTGACGGACCGCGGCGGGGGAGGGGGGCCTGGGCCTGGGGGCCCGACGTGCGGCGCGGGCGAGCGCGCCGGGGTCGGGCCCCTACTTCAGCGGCTTCTTGCCCGTGATGCCGAGGTGGACCAAGAGTGCGAGGTTCGGTCGCAGTTCGGCCTGCTTCACGCCCCAGGTGGTGAAGCCCTTCTGGTGCGAGGCGACGGCGGCGAGCATTGCGACCAGCGAACCGGAGATCGCGGCGGGGCTGACGTCCTTGTCGACCCGGCCCTTGGCCTGGAGCTCCTTGACCGCGTCCGTGAGGGAGTTGGTGACCGAGTTCAGGATCTTCATGCGGATCTTGTAGAAGCGCTTGTCGCCCTCGGCGGCACCGAGGTCGACGACCCGGAGGATGGCGTCGTTGCGCCGCCAGAAGTCGAGGAAACCGTCGACGAGGTCCTCCGCCGTCTGCCAGGCGGACTTGCCGACCCAGGCGCGACCGGATACCAGTTCGGTCAGACTCGCGCCTTCTTTGGCCATTTCCTCGGCGATTTCGAGAACGGCGCCCTCTACGTCGGGGAAGTACTGATAGAAGGTGGCGGGGGAAGTGCCCGCCTTCCGGGCCACGTCGATCACCTTGACGTCCCGGTACGGCGAGGAGCTGAGCATCTCGCTGAGGCAGTCGAGCAGCTTCTGCCGCGTCGCCTGGCCGCGTCGTCCGGCCACTCGGCCGTCGACAGTGCGTACTTGTCCTGTCATGCCGTCAGCTTACCGAGGGGTGATCGGCGCGCGATTCGGCCGACTGCAAATGGGGTGCACCGGCCGTTCTCAGCCACCCGGTGCGGTGTCCTTCGTCCATTTCTGCGTCAAGGATCACGCCGCTTCGCGCCGTGCGCCCGCTTCCCGCCCGCCGTCGACGCCGTTCGTACCGGCCGCTGCGCCGCCGTCCGCCCCTGCTGTGTTTTCCCTGGATGAATCTCCCTACTTCCGGACAATCAGCACACGGCGTGCGGTGTCGGGGCGGGTCCCGAGTCGGCCCCGGAGCGCGCCTTTCGCGCCCCGATGTGCCCGTCGTGTCCGAAACCGGGCGAGACACCCCGATCCGCCCCCGGGTTCGCAACCGTCGCCCTGGACAGGAACAATCGGGGTGCGCGACCGCTGTGGGGCTCGGCGGTGAGACGCCGCACAGGGCTTGGATACGGGCCTGAAGGAGCCGGGGCCCGTACGGGGAGGTGGCAGGGATGGAACAGCTGACGCAGCACGACCCGAGACGGATCGGTCCGTTCGAGGTGCTGGGCCGGCTCGGCGCGGGCGGCATGGGGCTGGTGTACCTCGCCCGGTCGGCATCCGGCCGCCGGGTGGCGATCAAGACCGTGCGCACCGAACTCGCCGAGGACCAGCTCTTCCGGGTCCGCTTCACCCGCGAGGTGGAGGCGGCCCGGGCCGTCAGCGGCTTCTACACCGCCGCCGTGGTGGACGCCGACCCGCGGGCCGACGTGCCGTGGCTGGCCACCGCGTACGTCCCCGCGCCCTCGCTGGAAGAGATAGTGAACGAGTCCGGGCCGCTGCCCGCCCAGGCCGTGCGCTGGCTGGCCGCGGGCATCGCGGAGGCGCTGCAGTCCATCCACGGCGCCGGGCTCGTCCACCGCGACCTGAAGCCGTCGAACGTCCTCGTCGTCGAGGACGGGCCGCGCGTGATCGACTTCGGCATCGCGTCCGGGGTCTCCAACACCCGGCTGACCATGACGAACGTCGCCGTGGGCACCCCCGCCTACATGTCGCCCGAGCAGGCCAGGGACTCCCGCAGCGTCACCGGCGCCAGCGACGTCTTCTCCCTCGGCTCCACCCTCGTCTTCGCCGCCACCGGCCACGCCCCCTTCCACGGCGCGAACCCGGTCGAGACCGTCTTCATGCTGCTGCGCGAGGGCCCGGACCTGGAGGGCCTGCCGGACGAGCTGCGGCCCCTGATCGAGTCCTGCATGGGCGGCGACGCCGCCCGCCGCCCCACCCCCGAAGACCTCCAGGCCCAGCTCGCACCGCACCTCTTCGCCTCCGGGGACGACGGCGGCACCGCGTCCGCCTGGCTGCCCGCCGGGGCGATGGCGATGATCGAGGCCCGTCGGGGCGGCGGCCGCACCCAGGCGCCGCCGGCCCCGCCCGCGCCCTGGCGACCGCCGAACGCCTCGCCCGTTCCGCCGCGGCGCGACCCCGAGTGGGCCCGGCAGAGCGCGCACGACCCCCGTACCAACGGCGTCTCGCCCTCCGCCGCGGCCTCCGTGCAGCTACCGGGCGTACGGGAGCCGATCGGCCCCGGCCTCCGGGTCTCCGACGCGCGCGGCCCGCTGCCCGGCTCCCCTCCGGTCACCGGCTGGATCCGGCCGCCCGCGGGGCTGAACGGCACCGCACCGCCCCCGCCGCAGGGCCCGCCCGCCCCGCCGCCGCCCACCCGGCCCCCGGCCGCGCCCGAGGCCCCCGCGCACTGGCGGCCCTGGCGGTTCCGCATGTCCAACGAGGTCTGGGGCACCCCCGTCGTCGACGCCGGGCTGCTGTACGTCACCTCCTTCGAGGTGCACGCCCTCGACATCGGCACCGGCCGGCGCCAGTTCAAGACCCGCGACGTGGCCTGGACGATGTCCGTGGACGGCGGCCGGATCCACGCGTCCGACGGTCCCACCCTCTACGCCCTGGACGCGGCCGACGGCCAGGAGCGCTGGCGCGTCGGCACCGACGCCTGGGTGTACTCCCTCAAGACCGACCGCGGCACCGTGCTGACCGGCACCCGCGGCGGCGGCGTCCAGGCGTGGGAGGCGTCCAACGGCGAGAAGCTGTGGGAGCTGACCGGCGCCCAGACCGACTTCGAGACCCCGGAAGCCGGGCCCGTCATCAGCGGCGACACGGTGTACGTGTGGAAGGACGCCCGGCTGCGCGCCCTGGAGGCCCGCACCGGCGTGGAGCGCTGGTCGTACCCCGTCGGGGACGCCGCGTCCTGCGGGGGCGTCCCCGTCCGCGTCCACCCGGCCGCCGACGGCTTCGCGTACGTCTCGGCCGGCACCCGGGTCTTCGCCGTCGACGTCGCGAACGGCCTGGTCCGCTGGCACTTCGAGGCCCCCGCGGTCTTCCTGTCGCCGCCCGCCTTCGCGCCCGGGCCCGCCGTCACCGGCGGCGGGGTGTACCTCGCCGACTACCTCGGCACCGTCTACGCGCTGGACGCCACCACCGGCAAGGACCGCTGGCGGATCGCCACCGAGGCCCGCCAGTCCATCGAACCGGTGCTGGTGACGGCCGGCCACGTGCACGTGGGCAGCGGCTCCGCGCTCTACACCCTCGACGCGGTCACCGGCACCCCGCTGTGGCGGTTCGCGGCCGGCGGCGAGGTCATCGGCGCCCCCGTCGTCGCCGACGGCCGCGTCCACTTCGGCTCCGCGGACCACGTCCTCTACACCCTGGACGCGGGCGGCGGCCAGCTCCGCTGGAAGCTCGCGACCGGCGGCGAGATCACCGGCTCCCCGCTGGTGCGCGGCGGGGTGGTGTACGCGTGCAGCAAGGACCGCTGCGTGTACGCGCTGGACGCGGTGAAGGGCACGGCGACGGGACGGCGATGAGTTCCGCCCGTCGGCGCGGTCTGCCCTCCGTACCCACCCACGAGAGGGAAGTCGTATGACGAGCTTGGCAGCCCTGTTGACGTCGCACGTCGAGGCGGGGTCCCTGCCCGGGGCGGTGTCGCTGGTCGCCCGCGGCGACGAGGTGGAGGTCGCGGCGGTGGGCCGCACCGCGTTCGACGGACCGCCGATGGAGCGGCGCTCGCTCTTCCGCGTCGCCTCCCTGACGAAGCCGATCACCGCGGCGGCGCTGCTGCTGCTCGTGGCGGACGGCCGCGTCGGGCTGCACGACCCGGTCGACGAGTGGCTGCCGGAGCTCGCCGCGCCGCGCGTGGTCCGTACGCCCCAGAGCCCGCTCGACGACGTCGTCCCGGCGGCCCGCCCCGTCACCGTCTTCGACCTGCTCACCGCGCGCGCCGGCTACGGCTTCCCGTCGGACTTCTCGCTCCCCGCGGTCCAGGCGCTCTTCAGCGACCTGCGCCAACGGCCCCCGGAGCCGTCGGACGTCACCCCCGACGAGTGGATCGCGGACCTGGCCCGGATCCCGATGCTCGCCCAGCCCGGTGAGCGCTGGCTCTACAACACCACCTCCGACATCCAGGGCGTCCTGATCGCCCGGCTCGCCGGCCGCCCCCTGCCGGAGTTCCTGGCCGAGCGCATCTTCGAACCCCTGCGCATGGTCGACACCGCGTTCAGCGTGCGCCCCGCGGACCTCGACCGCTGCACCGCCCTCTACCGCCCGACCGAGTCCGGCCCGCCGGAGCTGTGGGACGCCCCGGACGGCCTCTGGAGCCGGGAGCCCGGTTTCCCCTCCGGCGCGGGCGGCCTGGTCTCCACCGTCGACGACCTCCACGCCTTCAGCCGCATGCTGCTCGCCGACGGTGCGGGCGTGCTCACCCCCGACTCCGTCCGCCTGATGACGACGGACCACCTGACGCCGGAGCAGCGCGCGGGCGGCGAGCTGTTCCTGGAGGGCCAGGGCTGGGGCTGCGGCGGCTCGGTGGACGTCGCGGTCCGCGAGCCGTGGAACGTCCCCGGCCGCTACGGCTGGATCGGCGGCACCGGCACCTCCGCGCACGCCGTCCCGACGACGGGCACGGTCGCGATCCTGCTGACCCAGCTGGGCCTGGAGGGCCCGACGCCCCCGCGGGTGCTCCGCGACTTCTGGGCGTGGACGGCGACGTGAGTCGCCCCGCGGGCGCCCGCGGGGCGACGTGGCGCGTCAGTCGGCACGCCCGGGCGCTGTAGCGCGACCGTGAGCCGTGTCAGGGCTGTTGGAGGCCGTCACAGGTGCCCTCGGCCTTCTGCCCGGTGCGGAAGAAGGTGACCGCCTTCGTGGCGCAGGGCAATGAGGGCAGGGAGCCGTGGACGCCGTCCAGCACGGTGAGCAGGGTGCCACCGGTGGCGTCCCTGGCCCGTTCGGCCCATACGTGGGGAGTGACGGCCTCGTAGAGGTGGCCGGAGAGCTGGAGCGCGCTGTTGCCGCGCACGGGCTTGGCGTCCGGCGCGTTCAGCGGCCACTTCGCGCACCAGGCGCTGAAATACCTTCCTCCCATCAAGGGGTCAGCCGCACGGCGGGCCTCCCGGGCCGCCCAGGTGTCCCCGAAACGGCGGCTCGCGGGATCGGAGGCGTTGCAGAGCATGGCGTTGTACTGGATGGCGTTCATGCCGCTGCGCGGGTTGCCCAGCCCGAAGGTGCCGACCGGTGTCCGTGCGGCCTTGGCTGCCTGGGGTGTCGGGGGTGTCGGGGGCGTACCCCCGTTGCGCACCGCGACCAGGTTCCGCGCCGCCTCGCCCCACTCCTCCCGGGGGCGGATGACCTGGTCGCCGACCCAGTCCCCGCCCAAGCGCACCCCGCCGCTGACGCGCGGCTTCCGCTCCAACTCGCTGCGGAGATCGCCCAGCCGTCGAGCGACCGTGGACTCGTCGGTGCCCAGGCCGTACTCGGCGTCGCGCTGGGCCAACCAGGCGAGCATCGGCGTGCCGCTCTTCTGGCCCACCGCCTCTATCTCGCCGTCCAGCGTGGGCCAGTGGCGGCCCGTCGGAGGCATCACCGAGTCCAGCCACATGCGTTCCGTGCGGCGGTCGAACAGGGAACGGTAGGCCATTCCGATGGCGGTGCCGAAGGACGCCCCGTAGTAGCTGATCTTCTCCGTGCCGAGCGCGGCCCGGAGCCGGTCGATGTCGCGGGCGGCGTTCTCCGGGGTGAGCTGGCGCACGAACTCCGGGTCGACGGCCGCGCAGCGGTTGTTGAACTCGGCCTCGTTGTCGAATTCGGCCTTCTTGACGCTCTTCTCCGTCGCCGTCGGCGGCGGTTCGGCCACCGGGTTGTAGGCGCAGGCGACGTGGTCGCTGTATCCGGTTCCCCGGACGTCCAGTCCGATGAAGTCGCGCTCGGAGTTGAGCGCGGCGAGTCCGCGTCGCGTCAGCGTGTGCGAGTCGGCGATGTTGAAGAGCCCCGGTCCGCCCAGGTTGACCACGATCGGTGCGGCGCCCGCCTTCGGGCGGGTGGCCTTGACGCGGCTCACCGCGATCGTGATCTTCCGGCCGTCGGGCTTCGCGTAGTCCATCGGTACGGACAGCTCGGCGCACTCGCTACGGGTGTCGTTCGGAACCGGCCAGTTCACCGCCGCGGTCGAGCAGAGCTGCCAGCGGAGTTCCGTCGCGGCGGAACGTTCACTGTCCTGCGCGGCGACGAGTCCCGTGCTCGCCTGTAATCCGGCCAGAGCCAAGACGGAGACGGTCAGGGCGCGGCGGCGTGCGACCCCGACGGAGCGGGGTCGCACACTGCGGTGATCGGTCATCGGTGACAAGGGAAGAAGCCTCCGTGCAGGGGACGACGGGAATGTCCACGGCGCCCGCGGACCTCCCCATCGTGGACAGCCTGTGCTTTGGTCGTGCATAGGTACGGCAGCGGCTGCCTTTCCGCTCTGTTTCACCGACGCAACAGTGACGCGGGGCCGTTGCCGAGCCGGGACCGCCCGCCGAGTCGCCCGGAAGCGGTGGGCTATTCGTCGAGCGCCACGCCCAAACCGGTGGCCAGCCGTCGCACCCGTCCCTCGATCTCGTCCCGGATCTGCCGGACCGCGTCGACGCCCCGCCCCGCCGGGTCCTCCAGCGTCCAGTCCAGGTACTGCTTGCCGGGGAAGACGGGGCAGGCGTCGCCGCAGCCCATGGTGATCACCACGTCGGACGCCCGCACGGCCTCGGCGGTGAGGACCTTCGGCGTCTCGGCGGCGAGGTCGATGCCGACCTCGTGCATCGCCGCGACGACGGCCGGATTGACCGTCGCGGCCGGGGAGGAGCCGGCGGAGCGGACCTCGATGCGGTCGCCGGCGAGGTGGGTGAGGAAGGCGGCGGCCATCTGCGAACGGCCCGCGTTGTGCACGCACACGAAGAGCACCGACGGCACCGACGGCGCTGACGACTTCGACGACTTCGACGACTTCGACGACTTCGACGTCTTCGGCGGCTGGAGTTCAGACACGGGCAGGCCCTTCTGGGACGGCACCCGCTCCGGCCGCAGGGCCGAGCGCGGTGGGGTCGGGGAAGAAGCGGCGCGCCTTCAGCGCGACGTGCACCAGACCGATCAGGACCGGTACTTCGATCAGCGGTCCGACGACCCCCGCGAGGGCCTGCCCCGAAGCCGCGCCGAAGGTGGCGATGGCGACGGCGATCGCCAACTCGAAGTTGTTGCCCGCGGCGGTGAACGCCAGCGTCGTCGTCTTCGGGTAGTCCAGCCCGACCGCCCGGCCGAGCGCCATGGACCCCGCCCACATCACGGCGAAGTACACCAACAGCGGGAGCGCGATCCGGGCCACGTCCAGCGGCTTCGACGTGATCGCCTCGCCCTGGAGGGCGAAGAGGACGACGATCGTGAACAGCAGCCCGTAGAGGGCGAACGGCCCGATCCGGGGGATCAGCTTCGTCTCGTACCAGTCGCGGCCCCGGGCCTTCTCCCCGAGGCGGCGGGTGAGGTACCCGGCCGCGAGGGGAATGCCGAGGAAGATCAGGACGCTGCCGGCGATCTCCCAGACGGAGACGTCCAAGCCGGTCGTCGCCAGGCCGAGCCAGCCGGGCAGGAGGTCGAGGTAGAACCAGCCCAGCAGGCCGAAGGCGAGCACCTGGAAGACGGAGTTCAGTGCGACGAGGACGGCGGCGGCCTCCCGGTGGCCGCAGGCGAGGTCGTTCCAGATGATCACCATGGCGATGCAGCGGGCGAGCCCGACGACGATCAGTCCGGTGCGGTACTCCGGCAGGTCCGGGAGGAAGGTCCAGGCGAGGGCGAACATCAGCGCCGGGCCGAGCACCCAGTTCAGCACCAGCGACCAGACCAGCAGGGGCCGGTCGCCCGTCACGGTGTCCAGCCGGTCGTAGCGGACCTTGGCCAGCACCGGGTACATCATCACCAGCAGCCCGAGCGCGATCGGCAGCGAGACCCCCGCGACCGTCACTCGGGCGAGCGCGTCCCCCAGGCCGGGCACGAGCCGGCCGAGGCCGAGACCCGCGGCCATCGCGGCGAGTATCCACAGGGCGAGGTACCGGTCGAGGAACGACAGCCGGGCGGCCACCGGCCCCGTCGGCTCCGCCGGGCCGGTCACGCGGAGAGCCCGGCGGACTCGCGCAAGGGCTCGCCCGCTGGCCGGGTGAGGATGTCGGCCAGCCGGTCGGTCATCTCCGGCAGCAGTCGGTAGTACACCCACGTGCCGCGCCGCTCGGAGGCGATCAGCCCGGCTTCGCGCAGGAGCTTCAGGTGATGGGAGATCGTCGGCTGGGACAGGTCGAACGCCGGGGTCAGGTCGCAGACGCAGACCTCGCCGCCCTTGCGGGACGCGATCATCGACAACAGCCGCAGCCGCACCGGATCGCCCAGGGCCTTGAAGACCCGCGCCAGCACGACGGCCTGCTCCTCGTCCAGCGGCGCGGTCAGCAGGCCGGGGCAGCAGCCCTCCGTCCCGAGGCCCTCCGCCGTCGTGTCCTGTCCGATCACCGGCAGTTCTTGATTCGACATGCTTCTATGTTGACGAACTTCGATCCAAGGGGCAAGCTCGACGGTGTAAGGCATCGATGAATATCGATACAGCCTGTTCGAGGAGGAACCATGTCCCGCGTCCAGCTTGCCCTCAACGTCGCCGACCTCGAAGCGTCCGTCACCTTCTACACCCGACTCTTCGGCGTCGAGCCCGCCAAGCGCCGCCCCGGCTACGCCAACTTCGCCATCGCCGAGCCCCCGCTGAAGCTCGTCCTCATCCAGGGCGAAGAGGGCCAGCCCACCCGCCTGGACCACCTGGGCGTCGAGGTCACCACCACCGCCCAGGTCGCCGCCGCCACGACCCGCCTCAAGGAGTCCGGGCTCGCCACCTTCGAGGAGAACGACACTTCCTGCTGCTACGCCCTCCAGGACAAGGTCTGGGTCCACGGCCCCGGCCGCGAGCCCTGGGAGGTCTACGTCGTCAAGGCCGACGCCGCCGACATGGGCAAGAGCCCCGCCACGGAGACGCCCGCGACCCCCGAGCCCGCACCGGCGTGCGGCTGCGGAAGCTGAACCGGTCCCGCGCAGCCGAGCCGAGCTCCCGCGAGAAGTGGAACCGACCCGCCCGTGCGGACACTTGTCGGGTGTGGAGTCCCCCTTGAATGAACGGATCCGATTAGGCGATCGGGCGGCGTTCGCCGAGATCTTCGACCTGCACGCGCGCGCGGTGTACGCCCATGCCGTCCGGACGACGGGCGACTGGGCCCTGGCCGAGGACGTCACGTCGCTGACCTTCCTGGAGGCGTGGCGGTTGCGCCACAAGCTCCGCGAGGAGGTGCGGAGCGTCCGGGCGTGGCTGTTGGGCATCGCGACCAACGTGTTGCGCAACACCGCCCGGGCCGCGCGTCGACACCGGGCCGCGATGTCGCGCCTGCCGCCGCCCGAAGCGCTGCCCGACTTCTCGGACGAGGTGGTCGGGCAGTTGGCCGACACGGAGCGGCTGGTCGCGGCCGCCGCGGCGCTGAAGCGCCTGAAGCGGAGCGAGCGGGAGGTCTTCGCCCTGGTCGTGTGGTCCGAACTGGGGTACGCGGCTGCCGCCCAGGCGCTGGGGATTCCGGTGGGCACCGTCCGCTCCCGGCTGTCCCGCGCGAGGGAGAAGGTGCGGAAGCTCGTCGAGGAGGAACTGACGCCGGGCGCACGGGCGGTGGAACCGCCGACCGGCAGTGGACACGCAACGGACGGCCGGGCGACCGCAGCCCGTGCGTCCCACAGGAGGAGCGCATCATGAATCCGGAGCAGCAGGAGCGGTCCGAACGCGAGCAGGCGGCCCGGGTGCTGCCGCCCGCTCCGCACCCGGAGCCGGCGCCCGGGCTGGTGCGGGCCCGTCGGCAGCACCTCTTGGACGAGATCGCCCGGCAGCCGCGGGTGCCGGCTCTCCGTCCGGGGCGGCGCGTGGCCCTCGTCCTGGGCGCAGCGGCGGTCGCCGCCACGGCCGTCGGCGCACTCGGCCTCGGCCCCTGGGGCAGCCCCGCCCCGCGAGCTGCGCCGCCGGCGTCCGCGGCGTCCGTACGGCTGCTGGAGCGGGCGGCCCTGACCGCGGCCGCGGAACCGTTGCCGAAGGTGCGCGCGGGGCAGTACGCGTACGTGAAGGTGATCGGCCGCACGACGGTCCTGTCCGAGGGCGCCAGCGGCGAGATGGAGCGCCTGCGCGAGGACCAGGGCATGGAGCAGTGGACTTCCGTGGACGGCGGGGACCGGACCTTGCAGCGCAAGGGCGGACGGGACCAACTGCTGCCGGCCGCCCCGGGCAAGGGCGATCTGAACTCACCGACTCACACCTTCCTGGCGGCCCTGCCGACGGACCCGGACGCCCTGCTGAAGCGGATCTACGAGGACGCCGAGAAGAACCACGGATCGGGTTCGGGCTCCACGACGGGCCCCGACCAGCAGGCGTTCGTCACCATCGGCGACCTGCTGCGCACTTCGGCGGCACCCCCCGCAACCACTGCTGCTCTCTACCGCGCCGCCGCCCGCATCCCCGGGGTCGTCGTCGTCCCCGACGTCGTGGACGCCGCGGGACGTCGAGGTGTGGCGGTGGCCCGGGTGCACGACGGCGAACGCACCGAGTGGATCTTCGACAGGAGTACGGTGCGGCTGCTCGGGGCACGCACGGTCCTCTTGGAGGACAACGCCTGGGGCAAGGCCGGCACGGCCGTGACCTCCGTCGCCGTCATGAGCAGCGGCATCGTCGACGAAGCCGGACAAGTCCCGTGACGGCGCCTGTCTTCGGCGCGGCGGTGACCGGGCTGTGCTGTGCGGGACGTACGGGCAGCTCACCGCACCCCGGGGGGCCCGCCGGTGCGTCTGGACTCGAAGCGGGCCGTCTGCGCCGCGGGGGACGCGTTGCCCAGGGCGATCAGGTGGGGGGCCAGGGCGAGCGCCGTCGACCGTACCGGCTCGCGGGCCGACCACAGCGCCCGGACCGTTCCCTGCACCGCTTCCGTCGGGTGGGACGCCACCGTGGTCGCGCACCGCAGCGCCGCCGCGCGCGCCCCGCCCGGCTCCGTCAGCTCCGACACCAGGCCGATCTGGTGGGCGCGTTCCGCGCCGAGGCGTTCCGCGGTGCCCATGAGGGCGAGCCGGGCGATCTCGCCGTACGGCATGCGCTGGGCGAGCAACACGGACTCGTACGCGCTGACCATGCCGTAGCTGGTGTGCGGGTCGAAGAACGTCGCGGTGCGGGCGGCGATCACGAACTCGCACTCGCCGAGCAGGTAGAACGCGCCGCCGCAGGCCATGCCCTCCACCGCGGCGACGACCGGTTTCCACAGGTCGTTCGCCTTGGGCCCGATCGCGGCCAGTGGGTCGTCGATGCTGTACGGGGAGGTGGGCTGCGGCACCTCCGCGGCGCGGTCGATGCCGGTGGTGAAGGCGCGGTCGCCGGCGCCGGTCACGACCACTGCGCGGACCGCGTCGTCGTAGCGGAAGGACCGCCACGCCTCGGTGAGCGCCCGCGCCGCCGCGAGGTCGATCGCGTTGAGCCGGGACGGCCGGTCCAGGACGACGACCGCGACGCCGGTCTCCGCGACCGCGTCCCGGTCCACGTACACCCCCGTCACGGCCGCTCCAGCAGCCACCGGGGCATCCGCAGCCCCGCGCCGTCCGGCGGCGCGAACGCCACCTTCACGCCCGCGCCGATCCGCAGCCGCGCCGGGTCGACCGAGTCCAGCGGTGCGTCCGGGGCGCTCACCACGTTCCCGACCAGCCGGATGCGGGGCGCGTCCAGCAGTTCGACGACGACCGCGTTGTACGGGGCGAGCGCCGCGTACGCCGCCAGCAGCGGCGGGTGCGGTACGACGTACGACCAGATCCGGCCCCGGCCACCCGCCTTGCGCCACTCGCTGTCGAAGGATTGGCAGTGCGGGCAGCACGGCCGCGGCGGGAACCTCGGCTCGTCGCAGGACGCGCAGGTCTGCACCCGCAGTTCGCCGCGCGCCGCGTACTCCCAGAACGGCGCGCCGTCCCCGTCGACGAGGGGGGACAGCAGTCCGGACGTCTCGCTCATGGGTCAACTCCTCAGCAGCACGGCCGACGTGGGCACGCCTTCGCCCGCCGTGACCAGGCAGGTCGTGGCGTTCGGCACCTGTGCCGTGGAGGTGCCGCGCAGTTGCTTGACGCCCTCGGTGATGAGGTTGAAGCCGTGGACGTACGCCTCGCTCAGCCCGCCCCCGCCGGTGTTGATCGGCAGCCGGCCGCCGATCTCCAGCGCGCCGCCCTCGGTGAACGCCGCGCCCTCGCCGCGGCCGCAGAAGCCGTACCCCTCCAGGGAGAGCGGGATCAGCGGGGTGAACGCGTCGTAGATCTGGGCCACGTCGACGTCGTCGGGGCCGAAGTCGGCGCTCTTCCAGAGCTGTCGGGCGCAGGTCCAGGCGGGGCCGGTCAGCGGGTCGTCGTTCCAGTAGTTGACCATGCCGTGGTGCTGGGCCGGCAGGCCCTGGGCGACGGAGTGCAGATAGACCGGCTTCTGCCGCAGGTCGCGGGCGCGTTCGGCGGAGACCACGACGCAGGCGAGCGCGCCGTCGGTCTCCAGGCAGTTGTCGAAGAGGCAGAGCGGTTCGCTGATCCAGCGCGAGGTCATGTACATCTCGCGGGTCAGGGGCCGGTCGTACATCATCGCGGCCGGGTTCTGGTTGGCCCGGTTGCGGCAGGCGAGGGCGACGTTGAAGAGGTGGTCGCGGGTGGCGCCGTACTCGTGCAGGTAGCGGCGGGCCAGCATGGCGATCTCGTCGGCCGGGCGCAGCAGCCCGAAGGGTCGGGTCCACTGGCCGGGCGTGGGTAGTTGCACCGCGGTGTTCTTCCAGGGGCGCGGTCCGCTGCCGCGCTTGCGGGAGCGCCAGGCCACCCCGACGCTCGCCTGACCGGTGGCGATCGCCGCCGCGAGGTGGGCGAGGGTGGCGCAGGAACCGCCGCCGCCGTAGCCGACCTTGGCGAAGAAGGTCACGTCGCCGGCGCCGATGGACTTCGCGACTTCGACCTCGTCGGTCTCCTCCATCGTGTACGAGGCGAAGGCGTCCACCTCGGCGGGCGCGATGCCGGCGTCGTCGAGGGCCTGCACGATCGCCCGGCAGGCCAGCGTCTTCTCGGACTCCGGAAGCCGTTTCGCGAAGGCCGTCTGGCCTATGCCGGCTATCGCCGTCGCGTCCTTGAGACCGGGCACGAGCACCTCCGCCGTTCGATCCCGAATGCTGACAGCGCGTCAGGCTACCGCTAATCTGACGGATAGTCAGCTAGCGGGAGGGCTCCTGATGGACACGGCCGACGCTGCTTCGCGCCCCGCCGCGCACCTGATGCGCGGTGACCTGGAATGGGGCACCGTCCCCGCGCTCGTGCACCGCGCCGCGCAGGCGCACGGCGCGCGCGAGGCCGTCGTCGAGGGCCGCACCCGCGTCAGCTACGCCGAACTCGGCGCCCGCGTCGAACGGTCCGCCGCCGCGTGCATCGCCGCCGGGGTCCAGCGCGGCGACCGCGTCGCCGTCTGGGCCCCCAACTCCCTCGACTGGATCGTCTGCGCGCTCGGCGCGGTCACCGCGGGCGCGGTCCTCGTCCCCCTCAACACCCGCTTCAAGGGCGGCGAGGCCGCGGACGTGCTGCGGCGCAGCCGCGCCCGTCTGCTCTTCGTCACCGGCACCTTCCTCGGCACGTCGTACGTCGCCCAACTGCGCCGGCACGGCGGCGAACTGCCGCACCTGGAGCAGGTCGTCGTCCTCGCGGACTCCGCGCCCGACGACTACCGCGCCTGGCCCGACTTCCTCGCGGCCGGCGCGGACGTCGGGGCGGCCGAGGTCCGCGCCCGCGCCGCCGGCATCGCCCCCACAGATCCCTCTGACATCGTCTACACCTCCGGCACCACCGGCCGCCCCAAGGGCGCAGTGATCACCCACGCCCAGACCCTGCGCTGCTACAACGTCTGGAGCGAGCTCGCCGGACTGCGCGCGGGCGACCGCTATCTGATCGTCAACCCCTTCTTCCACACCTTCGGCTACAAGGCCGGCGTCATCGCCTGCCTGATGCGGGGCGCGACGATGGTCCCGCAGCCCGTCTTCGACGTGGCCGCGGTCCTCGCCCGCATCGCGGCCGAACGCATCTCCGTCCTCCCCGGCCCGCCCACCCTCCACCAGTCCCTCCTGGACCACCCGGCGCGTGCCGCGCACGACCTGTCCGCGCTCCGCCTCGTCGTCACCGGGGCCGCGGTCGTGCCCCGTCGACTCGTCGAACGGCTCCGGGACGAGCTGCGCGTCGAGACCGTGCTCACGGCGTACGGGCTCTCCGAGGCCAGCGGGATCGTCACGATGTGCCGCCGCGGCGACGACCCCGGGACCGTCGCCACGACCTCCGGCCGCGCCATCCCCGACACCGAGGTGCGCGTCCTCGCGACCGCGCCCGACACCCCCGGCGAGGTCCTGGTCCGCGGCCACCACGTGATGACCGGCTACTTCGAGGACCCCGAGGCCACCGCGGCGGCCGTCGACGCGGACGGCTGGCTGCACACCGGCGACCTGGGCGTCCTGGACGCGGACGGCAACCTGCGGATCACCGACCGGATCAAGGACATGTACGTCGTGGGCGGCTTCAACGCGTACCCCGCGGAGATCGAACGCGTCCTGCTGCGCCACCCCGACGTGTCCGACGTCGCGGTCGTCGGAGTCCCCGACGCGCGCCTCGGCGAGGTCGGCAAGGCGTACGCGGTCCGCCGCCCGGGCACCGCGCTCACCGCGACCGACCTGATCGCCTGGTCCCGTCGCGAGCTGGCGAACTACAAGGTCCCGCGGGAGGTCGAGTTCCTCCCCGAACTCCCCCGCAACGCGTCCGGCAAGGTCCTGAAGACCCACCTCCGCGCCTAGCCCTGCGGGCCGCGGTTGCGCCCCCTCGCCCCAGGTAGCCGGGGGTCTCCCAGGGCCCCCGACGACGTGGTGGTCCTCCCGGGGCCCCTGAATCCCCCCGTGCTGCGGGCAAGGGGCACCGGCGCTACCCGGACACCAGCGCCGCAGTCTCCACCGGCACGTTGGTCTCTGCGGCCCGGTGGGGGCCGTTCGCGCAGTTCCCCGCGCCCCTATTTCGCTGCCCCGTCACTTTGACTGCGGGCTGAGGGCCGGGTGTTTAGGGGCGCGGGGAACTGCGCGACCAGCACACCACCGGGCCGCAGGGGGCAACGCGCCCGCAGGGGCACGGCGCGGGGGTGCCCGAACACCTCGGCGACCCCCGCCGCGCGGAGCGTCAGCGCAGGAGGACCGGGATGCGCTGCCAGCCGTACGCGATGAAGGACGGGACCTGGCGCAACTCGTCCGCGGACGAGGCCAGCCGCATGTCCGGGAAGCGTTCGAAGAGCGCCGGCAGCGCGGTCAGCGCCTCCACCCGGGCCAGCGGAGCGCCGATGCAGCGGTGGACGCCGATGCCGAAGGACAGGTGCTCGTCCGCCCCGCGCCGCGCGTCGAAGAGGGACGCGTCGTCGCCGTACTGCGCGGGGTCGTACGACGCCGCCGCGTACGTCGTCAGGATCGCGTCGCCCGCGGGGATCGTCACCCCGTCCACCACCAGGTCGCTGACGGCGAACCGCAGCGGCAGGTTCGCGATCGACGGATGCACCCGCAGCACCTCGTCCACGACCGCGTCCCAGGAGATCTCGCCCGCCCGCACCGCCGCCAACTGCTCGGGGTGCTGCAACAGCGCGACGACCGCGTTGCCGATCAGGTTGACCGTGGTCTCGAAGCCCGCCCCGATCACCAGGAGCAGCGTGCAGATCAGCTCCTCCTCGCTGAGCCGGTCGCCGTCCTCGGCCCGGACCTTGATCAGCTCGGTGGTCATGTCGTCGCCGGGGTGCTCGCTGCGGTGGGCGATGAGCGCCGGCAGCACCGTCCCGACCTGCTGCTGCACGTACGCCGCGTGCTCCGGGCTGGGATCCGAGGTGTCGATGATCGCGGCCACCAGGGTGCCCATCGCCGCGACCAGGTGGTCCGGCACCCCGAACAGCTCGCAGATGATCCGCATCGGCAGCGGGTGCGCGTACGCGCTCCGCAGGTCCACCGGCCCGCCCGCGTCCGCCGCCGAATCCAGGTCCGCCAGCAGCTCCGCGGTGGTCGCCTCCACCCGGCCGCGCATCGCCTCCGTGCGGCGGGCCGTGAAGCTCGGGGCGACCAGCTTCCGCAGCCGGGTGTGGTCCGCGCCGTACGTGGAGAGCATGTTGACCACGCCGACCCAACCGAGTATCCACACCCACTGCGGCGTCTGCGCGGCCTCTTCGAAGCGGGACCAGTGCTTGTGCGGGTCCTTGCTGACCTGCGGGTCGAGGATCAGGGCGCGCAGCGCCGCGTACGTCGTCGGCGCCCACGCCGGGATCCCGCCGGGCAACTCGATCGGGACGACCGTGCCCAACTCGCGCAGCCGGGCGCACTCCGCCTCCGGGTCGGCGCCGAAGGGGTCGATGGCGTACGGAGCGGACGCGGCTCCCCCGACTCGTTCTTCCTGCACGCTCATCTCGGGGTCTCCTGACTCGTCTGGCCGCTCTGGCTGTGACTCGGGCTCTGGATGTGGCTCTGGATCTGGCTCTGATTCGACGTCGCGTGGGCCGGGTCCCCGTCCGGCAGCCGGGGCGTGAAGCGCACCGGCAGCGCCGTCAGGGAGCGGTGGAACGGCCCCGGTCGCCACGTCAGTTCCGCCCGCGGCAGCACCGGCTCCAGGTCCGGCAGCCACTGCGTCAGCCGCTCGATGGCCGTCGTGGCGATCAGCAGGGTCTGGTGCTTCACCGGGCAGGAGTGCTCGCCCGCCGACCACGACAGGTGCGAGGCGTCGTGCGGGTGGTGCGCCCCGCCCTGCTCGCGCTCCGCGAAGTGGCCGAGCGCGCCGTACGAGACGATGACCGGCACGGCGGAGCGCACCCACACGCCGTGGAAGCTGACGGACTCGCGCGCGTAGTAGACCCCGTAGTTCGCCAACGGGGTCTCGTACCGCAGCACCTCCATGACCGCGTCCATGACCGGACGGGACCCGCTGGTGAGGGTGGAGTAGTACGCCGGGTTCCCGAGGATCCGGGACAGGGCGTTGGCGACCAGGTTCGAGGTGGGCTCGTGGCCGGCGCCCAGGGTCAGGAAGACGTGCCAGGTGACCTCCTCGGGGCTGAGCCCGAGGGGGTGGTCCAGCAGGTGGCTGGTGATGTCGTCGCCGCGCTCCGCCGTCTTCGCGGCGATCAGGTCCAGTACGTACCTGCCGTACTCCTCCTCGCCGCGGATGCACTCGTCGCCGCCCTCCATCAGCAGCGCGAGCGAGTCGTTCAGCCGGCTGCTCTCGCTGTCGGGCAGCCCGAACAGGCTGTTGAAGATCAGCGCCATCAGTGGCCGGGAGAACTGCGACACCAGGTCCGCGCTGCCGTCCGGGCCCATCCGGGAGACCAGCGTGTCGACGGAGCGCAGCACCCGTTCCCGCAGGTCGTGCGGTTCGACGAGGTCGAAGGCGTCCGTCAGCGCGGTGCGGTAGCGGGCGTGCACGGCGCCGTCGGCGAAGAGGGCGTTGGGGCGCCAGCGCAACATGCCGAGCACCGGCGAGTCCGCGGGGACCGTGGCCTCCCAGGGGCGCGGGTCGCGCGACCAGGTCCGGGCGTCGTGCAGCAGGTCCAGGGCGGCGCGCCGGTCGGTGATGACGTACGCGCCGACGCCGGGCGCCAGTTCGGCCCAGCCGACCGGGCCCTGGGCGCGCAGGGCCGCGTAGTACGCGTACGGGTCGACGGCGAAGCCGTCCTCCCACAGGCGCACCGGGCCGGTCACGGCGGGAGCGACGGGGGATGAGGGGGAGGCGGAGTGGGCGGGGGCGGGGGCGTGCGGGTGGTTCAACGGGGTTGGTTCTCCGTCCACGGGCTGGCGGCGGGGTTCGGTGCGGCCGCCGCGGCGGGGGCCGGTGCGGGCGCCGGGGGCGTCACCGGGGGCGCCAGCGTCAACAGGTGCTCGACCAGGGAGAGCAGCGCGTCGACGGACGAGTTCTGGTCCCGCGCGTCGCACAGCACCATGGGCGTCGTCGGGTCCAGGTCCAGGGAGCGCCGCAACTGCTCCTCCGTGTAGGGGCGCGAGTCCGGGAAGGTGTTCAGCGCCACCGCGTACGGCAGCCCGCTGTCCTCCACCAGGCCCAGCACCTCGAAGGAGTCGTCGATCCGTCGGGTGTCGACCAGTACGAGCGCGCCCAGTGCCCCGTAGGCGATGTCCGACCACAGCGAGCGGAACCGCTCCTGCCCGGGCGTGCCGAACAGGTACAGGACGATTCCACCCTTGAGGGAGATGCGCCCGAAGTCGATGGCGACCGTCGTGGTCGTCTTGTTGCGGACCCCTTCGAGGTCGTCCACGGAGACGGACGCCTCCGACAGCCGCTCCTCGGTGTGCAGCGGGCGGATCTCGGACACGGAGTCGATCAGGGTGGTCTTGCCGACCCCGAAGGGGCCTGCCACCAGGATCTTCACCAGCTCTCTGGCGGTGTCCGGCAGATGCAGGCCGCCGGAGCCATTGCTAGAGCTTGAGGGCGCGGAGGCCATCGGCGACTCTCTCCAACAGATCGGATGGGGGTTGGGCTGCGTACGGGACGGGCGGGCGGGAGCGCACCAGTCCGCGGTCGATCAGGTGCGCGGCGAGCACGCGCACGGCGGACACGGGCAGTTCGAGCAGGGCGGCGGCCTCCACGACCGTGAGGGATCCGCCGTCCAACGCGGTGAGCAGGGAGAGTTGGGCGGCGGGCAGGTCGGCCGGGACCGCAGGACCGGACGCGGGTACGGACACCGGTACGGGCGCGGGCGCCGGTACGGGTGCCGACGCCGCTACGGGTGCGGGCGGGCCAGACGGTGCCGGGGTCGCTCGCGCTCCTGGCGGTAACGGGACGAAGTTCTCCGGGTCGTACGCGTCCTGGAGGGCTTCGCGACCACCCGGGCCCGCACGCCCTGCAAGGCCCGCGGGGGCCGCGGGGCTTGCAGGGCCCGCCCCCGGCCGCCCCGCCGCACCGTCGCCGTCAGCCGCAGGCGGCCCGTCCGACTCCTGGGCCCCGCCGGTGCGTTCGGGCCTGACCAGGCCCGTCAGCACCGACAGCCGCTCCAGGGCGCCGGAACTCGGCCGGGTCTGGCCTCCCGTCGACAGGTACGCGGGGACCAGCGGCCGGCCGCCCCTGCGCGCGTTCACGGCGTACGGGGGTCGCCATCGGTCCCACGTGGCGCGGCGGCCATGGCCTTCTCGCCGAGCCGCGCCACCTGCGAGTGCACTCTGTGCGCGAGCAGGTCGAGCCGTACCTCGGGGTCGCCGTACGCGGCGACGCAGGTCCCGTGGTGGGTGGGCGCGACCAGGATGTATCCGTGGTCTGACTCGATGACCACCTGGCGCACTTCGGCGGTCTCCTTGTCGGCGAACGTCGCGGCGGCGGTGCGACAGGCGCCCTGCACGGTGCTGATGATCGCGGCGGTGCGCTCGGCCGAAGGTCGGGACAGCCGGTCGGAGTAGCCGGCGACCAGGCCGTCGAGGGTCAGCAGGACGGCGGCCCGTACGTGCGGGATCTCCAGGATCGGATCGAGCACCCATGCGGACTCACCGGTCTCGCGGGAGGTACGGGTGGTCATCGGGGGTTGTTCCTTTCGATGTCGGCGGAGGCGGCGGCGGCCCCGTCGCCGAAGGGGCGGTGTTCGACGGGCACGGGGGGCACGACGTGATCGGCGTGTTCGGCGCCGCTGAGTGCGGCTGCGGTCCCGGCCTGGAGGGCGCCGAGAGCGGCGGCGGCCTCCTCCGGGGTGCGCACGGGGGTACGGGGACGGGCGGCGGCGGTCGCGCCGGCGTCCGACGGGCGGGCGCGGCGACGGCGCCGGGGGAGCGCGTCGCCGTCCGGCTGGGGCCGGTGGGCGGGGTCGAGGGCGGTTTCGTGGGAGATGGCCTCGGCCGGCGGCAGGCCGTGCGTCCGGCCGGCCGCGGGGTGGGCAGCGGGTGCGGCGGGTGCGGCGCTCGTGGCGGGTGCGGCGGTGGGGTACGCCGTCGGCGGGGGGAACCCCTGCGCGGCCGGGGTCGCCGGCGCCGTCGGGGTGGCCGGGACGTGGGGCGCGGTGGGCGCGGTGGTGAGCCCGTGCGGTACGGCGAACTGGCCGGAATGGTCCTGTGCCGCGGCCTCCGCCGCACCGCCCGTGCCCCGCGTCGAACGCGGCGCGCTCGGTGCCTGCGGCCGTACGGTCGGGTCGATCCGGCTCAGCAGGTGGTTCTTGATCAGCAGCACGGCTCGGACGCCGCCGTACGGCGACGGCGACGACAGGTCGACGAAGAGGTCGAACTGTCGGGTGAGCTGGCCGATCGCGGCCAGCCCCATCCGCGGCGGATCGCCCAACTCGGACAGCAGGATCGGGTCCGTGCCGGCCACCATGCGCTGGGCGTACGCGCGCTCGGCGGCGGCCATGCCGACGCCGGCGTCGTCCACGGTGACGGTGGCGCCGTGGTGCGCGCGCTCCAGGTTGACCACGACGCGGGTGTCGGGGGAGGAGTGGCGCAGGGCGTTGTCGAGGAGTTCGGCGACGATGATGGCGACGGGCTCGACGGCGTGCGAGACCAGCGCCGTGCCGTCCTCCAGGTGGTTGTTGACCTCGACGCGGTGATAGCCGACCAGCCGGGACTGGCCGCCGGTGACCGCGTCGACGAGGTGCGACTCCTCGCGGGCCAGGCCCACCCACGCCCCGCACACCACGGCGGTGACCTGGGCGCGGCGCAACGACTGCTCGTTCTCGTGGTCGAGGGCGTAGAGGGTCTGCGCCAGCTCGGGGTCGTCGTAGTGCTGTTGGAGTCCGCGCAGCACGTCCTGGAGCCGGTAGAGCCCGGCTTGGATCTCCCGGGTCGCGCCGCGCATTCCGGCGCGGGCGGCGGCGTCCACGCGCTTGCGCTCGCGCGCGATGGCCGAAACCAGTCCGTCGAGGACCGCGTCCAGGCCCTCGCCCAGCGGCCCGTTGACGACCTCGGGGCGCAGCGGTCCGGGGACCGGCAGATGGGCGTGCGCGGTCCGGGCGGCGACCGCGGGGACCCGCTTCTGCGCCAGGTGGGCGACCTCGGCGGCGTACGCCCGACCTGCCCGGCCCGCTTCCTGCCGGGCGACGTCGAGGTGGGACCGCAGCTCCGCGATCTCCCGGCGCTGCTCGGCCCGCTGGCGCCGCGAGCGTAGGAGCCCGCCTCCCAGAACGAACGCCGACAGGGTCCCGGCGGCCAGGCCGACGGCGGCCAGGTCCGGTAGCTCGATCATGGAAACCTCGGGGAGGGCGGTGGTGACATGTCGTCCAAGAAGGCGACCGGTCAAGTACACACCGTTATTGATCGATAGCGGGAGGGGTGCCGGGCAGAAAATTATGAACTTGCTTTAATGGTCGGCCGCTTATGTCGTCCTTGCTGTGGGCATGGACTAGTTGAGGGCGGTTGATGGTGAGTCCGTCCTCTATGTCGTTCCCTGTGTTGCTTTCTCGTCGCACTCTCGTCGCGCCTCGATCGTCGTCGAGGCGTCCGCGGATGCAGGGGCGCAACGGGCCGCACCGAAAAGGGTGTACGGCCGTGGCGGGTCCTCCCCCAAGGCCGCCACGGCCGTACACATTCACCGGTGGTCTCTGTGCGATGTCGTTCCTCTGCTCCGTCGCTCTGCGATTTCGCTGCGCTGTGCCCTGTGGTCGACGTCACTCCTGGTCGGGGTAGCGGGCGTCGACGCGTGGGAGCCGGCCGTCTCAGTCGCGAGGCGGCGGCGGCATCGGCGAGTGACGCTCCATGATGACGATCTCGTCCTCCAGCCCGGTGCCCGTCGAAGGGGTCGAGTCGGTGTCCACCGTCGTGGCGCCCCCCTCCGCCGGGGCGTCAGTCGCGGTGTCCACCTGGGCGTCGGCCGGGGTGACCGGCGGAGTCGTCGGAACGGTCGGTGTCGTGGGCGAGGCGGGCTCGCCCTGCTCGGCGGCCGCGGCCGCGGACGTGGGTGGTGCGGGCGGCGCCGGACTGTGGCGCTCCCGGGGCGAGGTGCCCTCGAAAGCGGTGGCCGGAGCCACCTGGGCCGCGCCCCTGCTGGTGATGAACTCACCGGCGCTGGTGTTCGTGTTCTTCTGTGTCATCGTTCTGCCCCCATGCATTGTGCTGTCGTTCCATCAACCAGAACCGGCCTTCCGGCCGGAGACTCCCCCGAGGGTCCCCGGACGGAAGGCCGGGGGACCTTCTCCTCACCCCCCGGAGAGGAGGAGGTCCCACGCGATCCGTCTGCCCCCCGATGCGACGGATCGACTGAAAGAGAGCATGACTGACCGGCATAAACATTCGATGAACGTCCAGGCAGGATGCTGTCACAATGCCGCTGAACAGGGACGACGTCGACGAAGCGCGGCATGCCGCGTGGTGCTCGTCCCCTTGCGCGCCGCAAGTGCGCTGCCGCGCGCGCCCTTTTCACTTTGCGCGCCCCTCGGGCGCTGCCGGCGAGTGCTGCCGGACGGCCGCGGACGCGGCCCGTTGGATCGTACGGACCCGAACGGCCTGGCTGTCTCTTGACGGTACGCGACGGGGGCCCAGTCTCCACACCCGTGCGGGAAATTGGCAACGGGCCCTGACGAAAGCAGCACACTCCCGGGACGGTTGAGACCGAAACGGCAACAAGGGCAGCCCTGAGGGCAACCTGAAGACGGCCACCAGGGCGGTAGTTAGGACAGCAGTTAGGACAACAACCGGAACCGCAAGGCGAACCGGAACCGCAACCGGAACCTGCGTCAGGGGCAGAAGCGGAATCCGATCGCAGCGGCCCGGCGCGTCGTGTCCGCGGCGCATCGGCCCGTACGGGCACCCGGCACGGCGCCCAAGGCGCTCCGGCACTCCTCAAGGGGACTTCGAGCAGACCGCAGGGCGCCCGGGGGCCACCGATGACGCCCCGGCCCAGGGGGCACCCGTGATGCCCCGCCCGGCGTACACCGGCGTTGCGCCCCGATCGCGGTACGCCCCCGGCCGCCCTGCGCCGTGCCTCCGACGCACGCCCAGGCCGCCCGCGCGGCACCGCCGACGTACGCCCCCGGCCGGCCGTGCGGTACCTCCGACGCACGTGCTGCCCGCTCCGGCGTCAGCCCGTTCCGAGCGGGGCCAGCAGCATCCGTGCCTCCTCCGCCTGCGGGGCGCCGCAGGACTCCAGGAGCGACTTCGCCTCCAGCAGGCACGCGCGGGCGCGGTCCGGCTGCCCGAGGCCCGACAGGGCGCGGCCCAGGGTGATGAGGACCATGCCGCGGATGCGGTCGCCGCCGATGCAGCCGATGGCGAGGGCCTGTTCGCAGTGCTGGGCGGCGCGCGCCAGCCGGCCCGCCTCCAGATGGGCCTGGGCGATGCGGAAGTGCGTCGTGCCCTCCCACAGCCGCTGGCGGTTCACCTCGAACAGCTCCAGCGCCTCCAACAACTGCTCCAGCGCGTCCGTGTGCCGGCCGGCCTGGGTGAGCGCGATGCCGAGCGCATAGCGGGCGTTGGCCAACCGGAAGGCGTTCCCCAGCTTGAGGTAGACCTCCACGCCCTGCTCGGCGGTCTCGATCGCCTCGTCGAGGCGGCCGAGTCCGACCTGAGTCCGGGAGAGGTTGCACAGGGCGCTGGCCTCGGTGGGGGTGCTGCCGTCGCGGCGGGCGCCTTCCAGGGCCCGCCGGGAGAACTCGGCCGCGGCTTCGTAACGCGCCTCGTTGAGCGCGATGATGCCGCGGTCGTTGTCCGACCAGTAGAGCGGGGCGGGGTCGCCGACGGTGCGGGCGAGGTCCGCCGCGAGCCGGGCCTCGTCGTCGGCCTGGTCGTAACGCCCGGTCACCAGGTGGACGTTGGTCATCGCGACCCGCGCCCGTCCCTCGGTGCGCAGGTCGCCCGCTTCGTGTGCCGCGTCCCGCACCGCGAGCGCGGCGATCTCGTACAGCTTCGCGTTGGCGCCGGACTCCGAGAGGTCCTGGGTGATCCACAGGAGGTCCGCGGCGAGTTGCAGCCGTCGGCCCTGCGTCGCCTGCCGGGCGGACGCCAGCAGATTGTTCGCCTCGGCGTACAGCCAGTCCTGGGCCTGGCGCTGGTCGGCGAAGGGGATGCCCTGGTGGACGGTGGGGCCGACGTGGTGCACCAGGCGGTCGCCGGGGCGCTCGATCGCGTACACCCGCACCGAGGTGGAGAGGTAGAAGTCCAACAGGCGCTTGAGCGCCGCCTCGGCCTCCTCCGGGCCCTCGTCGCGCTCGGCGCACGCGCGCGCGTACAGCCGCACCAGGTCGTGGTACCGGTAGCGGCCGGGGGCCGCGGACTCCAACAGGGAGGTGTCGACGAGGGACTCCAGCAGGTCTTCCGTGTCCTGCGCGGGCAGCCCGAGGACTGCCGCCGCGGCCGTCAACGAGATGTCGGGGCCGTCGACCAGGCCCAGGGTCCTGAAGGCGTGCCGCTGCCCGGGCTCCATCTGCCCGTACCCCAACTCGAAGGTGGCCTTCACCGCCAGGTCGCCGGCCTGGAGCTCGTCCAACCGCCGCCGCTCGTCGGCCAGCTTCTCCGCCAGCACCGACACCGTCCACGTGCGCCGCGCGGCCAGCCGGGACGCCGCGATCCGGATCGCCAACGGCAGGAACCCGCACGCCGCGACCACGTCCAGCACCGACTGCCGCTCCGCCAAGACCCGCTCCTGCCCCACGATCCGCGTGAAGAGCTGGAGCGACTCCTCCGGGGACATCACGTCCAGGTCGACCAGATGCGCCCCGGCCAGATCGACCATCCGCACCCGGCTGGTCAGCAGCGCCGCGCACCCGGCCGTGCCCGGCAACAGCGGTCGGATCTGCGCCGCGTCCCGCGCGTTGTCGAGCAGGACCAGCACGCGGCGGCCGGCGAGCGTGGACCGGTAGAGCGCGGCGCGCTCCGCCAACGTGTCCGGAATCGCGTCGTCCGGGGTGCCCAAAGCCCGCAGGAACGCGCCGAGCACCGCCTCGGGCTCGGCCGCCCGCGCACTCGTGCCCTGAAGGTCCACGTACAACTGGCCGTCCGGGAAGTGCGGCCTGGCCTCATGCGCCACGTGCACCGCGAGCGTCGTCTTCCCGACACCGCCGATGCCCGCCAGCGCGGACACCGCCATCACCGCACCGTCCGACGACGCGAGCCGCCCGCCCAACTCCCGGACGAACGCCGCCCGTCCGGTGAAGTCCGGCACCGTCGCCGGAAGCTGCGCGGGGCACGACACCGGAGGCGGCGCGGAATGCTGCTCGGCAGGCGGCGCCAGCGTCGCGTCCGCCCGCAGGATCCGCTCCTGCAACTGCGACAGCTCGGGGTTGGGGTCGACCCCCAATTCCTCGGCGAGCAGCCGACGCGTGTCCGCGTACACCGCGAGCGCCTCGGCCTGTCGACCGCTGCGGTACAGCGAGACCATCAACAGCTCCCGCAGCCGCTCCCGCAGCGGATGCGCCGCAGTCAGCGCGGTCAGCTCGGAGATCGCCTCCGCATGCGCCCCCACCTCAAGATCGAGGTCGAGCCGGGTCTCCACGAGCTGGAGGCGCCACTCCTCCAGCCGGGTGCGCTGCGCCTGCGCGTACGGCCCGGGGACGTTCGCCAACGGCTCGCCGTCCCACAGGCCCAACGACTTGTTCACCAGCAGCCGGGCCTGGTTGAGGTCCCCGGCCGCCCGCACCTTCTCCGCCGCGCCCGCCAACTCCTGCGCCACGAACAGGTCGAGCGCGTCCCGCTCTATCCGCAGCGCATAGCCGCCGGCCTCGCTGATCAGCGTCGTCGCCGAGAGGATCTTCCGCAGCCGCGACGCGTACGTACGGATCGTCGCCAGCGCTTGGAGCGGTGGCTCCTCGCCCCAGATCGCGTCGATCAGCTCGCGCGAGGTCGCGGTGCGCCCGTCCCTGAGCAGGAGCGCGGCGAGCAGGGCCCGCTGCTGCGGGGACCCCGGCTCCAACGCGTCCCCCGCCCGCCAGGCGCGCACCGGCCCGAGCACGCTGAAGCGCAGGTCGACGGCACCACCCGTCTCCCTGGATTCGCTGGGCGCCGGAACGCGCTGCTCCGGTACGCGCGGCCCGCGGTCACGGTCCATGCTGCCCCCTGCCCCAACTTCCGGTTAGCCCCCGACAGTCTGCCCTGTACGCGGTGACTCCGTCAGCCACCGGAACGCTTCCTTCGGCTCCTTGCCCGGCGAACCCGGCGTCTTAACGCCGTTTGGCGATCTTCCGCCACATCCGCGAGAGGGGACTCCGTTTCCGCGCGGCCTGCGCGGGAAGCCGTCAAGGTCGGTAGATCTCCCCGGGGTTGGGCTTCGCTGGCGCCAGGAGCTGGGAGACCGTGACGAAGGTGTAGCCCCGCTTCTTGAGTTCGGTCACAATTCCGGGAACGGCCGGAACCGTTCCGTCGTAAATGTCATGCAGAAGGATGATTCCGTCCTTCTTCGCCTGCTTGAGTATGCGGCTCTCGATCAGCGCCGAGTCGGTGGTCGAGTAGTCCTTGGCGGTGGCGTTCCACAGGATCTGCGCCAGCCCGAGCTCCTTGGAGACGGCCGTCACGTCGTCGTTGATCCGCCCCTGCGGGGGCCGCATCAGGTTGGGCTTCTGCCCGGTTATCTTCTCCAGCTCGACCTGGGTGCGCTCCAACTCCTCGCGTATCTCGTGCTTCTTCAGCTTGTCGAGGCGCGGGTGGGTCCAGGTGTGGTTGGCGACCTCGTGACCCTCGTCAGCGAATCGTTTCACCACGTCCGGCCACTTGGTCAGGTGCTTGTTGCCGAGGACGAAGAAGGTGGCGGGCACCTTCTCCTTCTTGAGGTAGTCCAGCAGCTCCGGGGTCTTCTTGCCGGGGCTGGAGTCGAAGGTCAGCGCGATGCACTTCACTTCCTCGCAGTCGACCTGCCCGGCCGGGGGCTTGCCCTTCGCGTCTCCGCGCGCGCTCGCCGGTGCCGTGGTGTCCATGCCGCACGCGCTGAGCGTGAGGGCGAGGGCTGCGACGCCGGCGGCGAGGGCCGCGGTCCTGGATTTCCTCCTGGTGGCGGGCATGGTGGGGGTCCCCCTGGGTGGATCGGATTGGTCGGTTCCGCCTGCACGATACACAGGAGTCCCACAGGGTTCGCCGGGGTGTTCGAGAGGTGGAAGCAGCCGGCCGCGCAGGGCGGGGCTTGACCCTCACGTGACGTGATGCCGCATGGTCGGGGCGTGGCGGAACACCTGGAGGAACGTCCTGCGGAGGAGCGTCCGGCGGCCGAGCACCTGACCGTGGGGCGGGTCGCGGAGCTGGCTGGCGTGAGCGTCCGCACACTGCACCACTACGACGAGATCGGCCTCGTCCGGCCGTCCGGTCGGACCGGCGCCGGGTACCGCGCGTACTCGCCGGGCGACGTGGAGCGACTGCGGGAAGTGCTCGCCTACCGACGGCTGGGCTTCGGCCTGCGCGAGATAGCGGACCTGGTCGACGACCCGGACACGGACGCGGTCGCGCACCTGCACCGACTGCGCGGCCTGCTGCTGGAGCAGCGCGACCGCGCCGCCGCCACCGTGGCGGCCATCGACAAGGAACTGGAGGCACGTGCCATGGGCATACGGACGACGTCGGAAGAGCAACTGAAGGTGTTCGGCGCGCAGCTCTACGATGCCATCGGATCCGCCTACCCGGCGACCCGGCGCACCGAACCGCGGATCGCCGCGAGGGTCTGGGAGGCCCTCGGGGACGCCCGTACGGTGCTGAACGTCGGCGCCGGCACCGGCTCGTACGAACCCCCGGACCGCGAGGTCACGGCGGTGGAGCCGTCGGCGGTCATGCGCGCCCAGCGCCCCGCGGACGCGGCGCCGTGCGTGGCGGCCGCGGCGGAGAGCCTCCCCTTCGAGGACCAGTCCTTCGACGCGGCGATGGCCTTCAGCACCGTGCACCACTGGCGGGACCCGATCGCGGGGCTGCGCGAGATGCGCCGGGTGGCGCGGCGCGTGGTGGTGTTCACGTACGACGCCAGCAGCACCGGCTGGCTCGAACGGTTCTGGCTGACCCGCGACTACCTCCCCGAGTTCGCCGACCTCCTCGTGGACTGGCCCTCGCTGGCCGACCTGACCCGTGCCATCGGGGGCCGCGCGGAACCGGTGCTCATCCCGTGGGACTGCGCCGACGGCTTCTTCGAAGCCCACTGGCGCCGCCCGGAGGCGTACCTGGACGAGGAGGTGCGCCGCGCGGTGTCCGTGTGGACCAGGGTCGGCCCGGAGGCGGAACGGCGAGCGGTCAGCGGGCTCCGCGACGACCTCGCGTCGGGCCGCTGGGCCGAGCGCAACCGCGACCTCGTCGCCCACGACGCGGCGGAGCTGGGCCTGCGCCTGCTGGTGGCCTGAGGCACCCGGGGGCGAGTTCCCGCCCCCCAAGGAGCTGACGAACCGTCAGATGCTCGCTACCGTGAACCCATGGAGACCTTCCCGAAGATCATCTCGGTGGACGACCACACGGTGGAGCCCCCCAATGTCTGGCGGGACCGGCTCCCGTCGAAGTACGCGGACGTCGCCCCGCGCGTCGTCCGCGCCCCCCTCAGGGATATGACCTTCCTCGGCGGAAAGTTCGCCCCTGTCATGGGCGCCCCCGGTGAGGACGGCCCGATCGGCGACTGGTGGATCTACGAGGACCTGCACCGCCCCCTCACCCGCCTGGACACCGCCGTCGGCTACGACCGCGACGAGATCAAGCTGGAGGTGATCACGTACGAGCAGATGCGCCCCGGTTCGTACGACGTCCGCCAGCGCCTCGCCGACATGGACGTCAATCACGTCCAGTCCGCGCTCTGCTTCCCCACCTTCCCCCGCTTCTGCGGCCAGACCTTCACCGAGGCGAAGGACCGGGAGCTGGCGCTGCTGTGCGTGCGCGCCTACAACGACTGGATGGTGGAGGAGTGGTGCGGCCCCGATGCGCAGGGCCGTCTCGTCCCGCTCACCCTCATCCCCCTGTGGGACGCCGACCTCGCGGCGGCGGAGGTCCGTCGGAACGCGGCGCGCGGGGTGCGCGCGGTCGCGTTCTCCGAGATACCGCCCTTCCTCGGCCTGCCGTCCGTCCACGGCGACGAGTGGGACCCCTTCCTGCGGGCCTGCGACGAGACGGGCACGGTCGTCGCCATGCACATCGGCTCCTCCTCCAAGATGCCCTCCACCTCGGCGGACGCCCCGCCCGCGGTCGGCTCCACGATCACCTTCGCGAACTGCTGCTTCTCCATGGTCGACTGGCTGATGAGCGGCAAGTTCGAACGCTTCCCGAACCTGAAGGTGATGTACGCGGAGGGCCAGATCGGCTGGATCCCGTACATCCTGGAGCGCGCGGACGTCGTCTGGGAGGAGAACCGGGCCTGGGGCGGCGTCGCGGACAAGGTCCTGCGCCCGCCGTCCGAACTCTTCGCCGGCCACGTCTACGGCTGCTTCTTCGACGACGCGTTCGGCCTGCGGAACCTGGACGCGATCGGGGTGGGGAACGTGCTGTACGAGACGGACTATCCGCACTCGGACTCGACGTGGCCCAAGTCGCGGGAGGTGGGTGAGGCGCAGATGGGGCACCTGGCGCCGGACGTGGTGGAGCGGATCGTGCGCGGGAACGCGATCGAGTTGCTGGGGCTGACGGGGGACGGGCTGTGGGCGGGGTGAGGGGGAATCTCCCTCAGGTGAGGGATGTGGGGTGGGGCGGGGTCCGTCATGCTGGATCTGTGAGTGACCGTCCGGGTGCGGAGTGTGGTGGGGCTAGGTCGGAGACGGTCGTGAACGGGTGGACCCGTTAAGGACATTCGAGGAGTTCAGATGCGTGCGTGGTACGTGTGCTTGGGATGCACCGCCGGTTACCTCCCGCCGGAGTCGATGACCTATCCGTCCCTGCCCGGGGTGGTGGCGAGCCCGGTGCACTGCGGGACACCGGGCTGCCGGGAGCGGGCGGAGCAGGTCATCGAGCGCTCGGGGCTGACGGTTGAGGCGTTCGTGGCGATGGCGACGAGGGTGTCGGGGCCAGCGGGCCGGCCGGACGAGGAGCCGAACCGACCCCGTTCCATACGCCGGGCGCGGGGTGGCCGCTCGGCTTCGGGGCCGCGGTCGGCGAGGAGCAAGCTCCTGTAGGTCCCGGCCTTCGCCCCGGCCTCGGCCCCATTTGTTCAGGCCGGGCCGCCGAGCACTTCCCGCATCGAGCGGTGCGGCGTGGGTCGCGGCTGGTGCGCATACAGGGCGCGGCGCAGGGCGCCCGGCGAGACCAGGAGGCGCCCGCGGCAGGGACGTAACCAGTACGCCCCGCCGCTCGGCCGCCGCTGGGTCAGCGCCGGCACGACGATCTCCGCGGGCGCGCCGACGCACACGCCGTGCGGATGGTGCTCCCACCGCGCGGTCGTGCCGGGCGGTACGAGCCAGTACAGCCACGGCCGGCGCACATCGGCGATGACCGGTCCGCAGCCGTACGTCTGCGCTGCTTCGACCGTCGCGACGGTGGCGTGCCCGCGCTGCCCGGCCGCGCTGATCACGACGTCGAACAGCCGCCCGCCGAGCGGCACGAGCGCGTCTCCGTTGGCGTCCAGGTCCCGCAGGGCGCGTACGCGCGCGGCGAGGTCGTCCGCGTGCATCACGCGCCGCCCCCGTCCAGCCGCAGCGCGCACCAGGCGCCGCCGGGCGTGACGCCCCACTCGTCGGCGAGCAGCGTCACGAGGAACATCCCGCGCCCGTTCTCGTCGTACGGCGATGCGTCACGCACCCGCGGCACGCACGGGCTGACGGAGCCCACCTCGATCAGCAGCCGGCTGCCCGTGCGCCAGAGGTGCACTTCGACGGAGCCTTCGCCGTGCTGGAGGGCGTTGGTGACCAACTCGGAGACGAGTACGTCCACGGTGTCGACGAGGTGGTCCAGCCGCCAGAGGGTGGCGTGCGCGCGGGCCGCGTGACGCATGAGTCCGGGCCAGAGTCGGTCCTCGTCGCTGAGGGGCTCCCCGGCTTTGCCGGACCTGCTCAACGTGACGTCGAAACCGACCGGTGAAGTAGCCACCGGTGTGGGGGTGATGGTGGGCATGTAGAGGTCCTCTCGCAAGCCTGGGGGGAGGTCGCGCGGACGTGCGAATTGCCAGCTCGCAAGGGGGGTTGGGTTCGAGCAAGGCCGCACATACGTCGTGCTACCTGAACTACCGTGACGCGTGGGCAGAATGCCCCGCAAGCGGAACGTCTCTGAAATTTCTGCCAGGTCAGAAATGGACTATGCGGGGACGTGCACAACGGGCCGGACTGCCTGCGCACGGGCGCAGTCCGCCTGCACAACGGGATACTTGACAGCACGAGGGGCACTGGAGGGTGCGCACGTGGCAGCCAAACGAGGAGCGACAGGCCGTCGCCTGGAGCTCGGCATCCAATTACGGCAGTTACGCGAGAACTGCCCGCCGGTCGAGCCCGACCGCCTCCGCGGCATGACCCGCAAGGCGGCGGTCAAGGGGCTCAGCGACCTCTCGGAACCGACCCTGGCCCGGATCGAGCTGGGCGAGCTGAACTTCCGTCGGAACGTGGGAAACCTGCGGACCTTGCTGAAGCGGTACGGCGTGACGGACCCGGAACTGGTCCAGCAGCTCATCGACCTCAACCGCGAGGCGCCGACAGAGGAGTGGCTGACGCAGTACCGCAGCTTCATGCCGACGGGGATGCCGCACTATGTGGGGTTGGAGGCGGAGGCGGTCGGGATCATGGTGTATCACCCGACGGTGGTGCACGGTCTGCTTCAGACCCCCGAGTATGCGAAGGCGGTCCTTGAGATGGGGCGCCCCATCGAGGACACCACTGCTGAGTTCATCAAGCGCAGCGTTGAAGTCCGGATGGAGCGCAAGCGCAGGGCCCTGAATCGTGAGAACCCCGTTCGGCTCCGGGTGATCCTCGGAGAGGCAGCCTTGCGCACACCTGTGGGCGATGACGAAGTCATGCGCGTCCAGTACGAGGAGATCGTAGGGCTCGCGGGCGAGGAACACGTGGCGCTTCAGGTGATGCCGTTCCGGCGTGGATACCGAGCGATACACGATTTCGCGATTCTGGATCTGGGCGATCTACCGTCCCGTGTCCAGACCGATAACGCCTGGGGTGCGGTCTCCACCTCAGACAAGCCCCGGGAAGTGGACCGGTTCACTCGCCGGTTCAACGCGATGGCGGGTGCGGCCCTCGGAGTCGAGGAAACCATCGAATTCGTGAAGGAACTAGCGAGAAAGCAGTAGAGCCATCAACACTCACACCCCTGCGATAGCTCTGACACCCACGAGTCCGTGGTTCAAGTCGTCGTACAGCGGCGATACGGGCAACAGTTGTGTGGAGGTCGCCTGGTTCAAGTCGTCGTACAGCGACGGCACCGGCAACAGTTGCGTCGAAGTCGCCGACCTCGCCACCCACATCGGCATACGTGACTCCAAGGTTGCGCACGGCCCCGCCCTGCTCGTTCCCACCGCCGCCTGGTCCTGCTTTGTGACCTTCGCGGCCGGGGCGCCCGTCGCGTGAGCCTTCGGGGTCCCTCCCGCGGCAGGAGCGTGCCGCGGGAGGGGCGTCGCCGAAGCCGGCTCCGGCTACTTCAGGTGGCGGTCGTAGAAGCGGTTTCCGTCCTCCACTTCGAACCACGGGGTGCCGGTGTGTCCACCCAGGTTGGCGTGGAGGGTCTTTTCCCGGGTGCCGAAGGCGTCGAACAGGTCCAGGGCTCGTTGTCGGGGGTTTCCTTCGTCGTCCCACTGAAGGAGGAACAGCAGCGGGACGGTGACCTGCCGGGCCTCCTCGCGCTGGGCGCGGGGCACGTATCCGCCGGCGAAGAATGCCGCCGCGGCGATGCGGGGCTCGGTCACCGCGAGGCGGATGCCGACGGCGGTCCACCCCGAGTACCCGACCGGGCCGCCGATGTCGGGCAGCTCAAGGAGCGCATCGAGGGTGGTCCGCCATTCCGGGGCCGCCTTTTCGACCAGCGGGCCGATGAAGGATTCGAAGAGGTCGTCGACGGGCTCGCTGGCTTGCAGAGCCCGGCGGATGTCGGTGCGCGCCTGTTCGTCGGCCGCGGACTGGGGCCGGTCACCGCACCCGGGGGCGTCGATGGAGGCCACCGCGTAGCCGCAGGCCGCAGACGCCCGGGCCCGGGCGACGAGCCGGGCCGCGTTCTTGGGCAGGCCGTTGTTGTGGGCCATCAGGATCAGCGGGACCGGCGCGGCGGACTCGGGCGTCCACAGGGTGCCGGGGATCTCGGTGCCGGGGATCTCGCCGAGGGTGAATTCGCGTTCGAGTACGCCGTCGTCGTGGCGCTGCTCGGAGATGAACTGCATGGTCGTGCCTTTCGGGAGTGCGCTGGATGGCGCTCCCGGACGACGACCTATCGCCCGACCGTGACCCCGGAGGGGAGCACCCACGTCGATGTAGCGTTCACGGGTACCACCTCCTCGTCCTTTCGCACGGCCACCGGGAACGTAGCAGCGGTCGCGGCGCCCCACCAAAGGGATTTGCGTGGACTGCGCGGCCGCGGTGCCCGCCCAACCACGGGTCAACACAGGGCGCGTGCCGCCCGACGGCCCCGGCGCGTGGCGGCGGCGGGTGCCTTCGGGTGGTGGCGGCGCAGGTTGGTCGCGAGGAGGCGGTCCAGCGTGCGATCGGGCAGCAGTCGGCCCAGGTGCACGATCAGGGCGGCGTCCCGGCCGGCGGTGTAGCGGGTGCGCGGTCTGCGTGCCGTCGCGGCCTTCGCGACGACCCGGGCGGCGGCGTCGGCGGTCAGGCCCGACGCCGTGCCCGAGGCCATCAACTCGTTGTTCGCCCGGACCACTCCGCCGTAGCGCTCCTCCTGCTCCGGTGTCATCTGGGCGGCCAGGTCGTTCGCCGTCGCGATCCCGCGGGCGGCCATCTCCGTGCGGACGCCGCCGGGTTCGACCACGACCACCTGCACGCCCAGCGGTGCGACCTCCCGGCGGAGCGAATCGCTCACCGCCTCCAGGGCGAACTTGGCGCCGGCGTAGGCGCCGTACGTGGCCATCGCGAACTTGCCGCCGACCGAACTGATGTTGATCACACGGCCTCCGCTGCGCAGCAGCGCGGGCAGGAGGGCCTGGGTGACGGCGACGTGGCCGAACAGGTTGACCTCGAACACCCGCCGCCACTGCGCCATCGGCAGCGCTTCGACGGGGCCGTTCACCTGGATGCCGGCGTTGTTGACGAGCGCGTGCAGCGGACGCGGGTCGTCGGCGACCCGCGCGGCGAGCGCCGCCACCTGCTCCGGCTCGGTGATGTCGACGATGACCGGTTCGACGCCGGCCGATCGGATGGCGTCGGCGTCACGTTCGCGTCGTACGCCGGCCAGGACGTGGAATCCCCGACGGGCCAGTTCGCGGGCGCTCGACGCGCCCAGGCCCGTGGAAGCTCCGGTGATGACGATCAGCTTCTGGGATTCAGATGACGTTGTCACCCGGGTCACGCTATCGATTCAGATGACGCTGTCAACTGTATGGTGGGCGTCATGGTCACCCGTGCGGAGTCCGCCGCCGTCACCCGTCGCGCCCTGCTCGACGCCGCCGCCGAACTCCTGGACCTCGGCGGGCCCGAGGCGGTCACCCTGCGCGAGGTGGGCGCGCGGGCGGGCGTGACGAGGGGGGCGCCGTACCGGCACTTCACGGGGAAGGACAGCCTGCTGACCGCCGTGGTGACCGAGAGCTGGGAACGGATCACCGACCAGGTCCACGCCCTGCGGACCGATCCGGACCTGTCGGCCGCCGACAAGGTGCGCCGCACCCTCCGCACCCTCATCGCCGTCGGCCGGGACAAACCGCACCTGTACCACATGCTGTTCAGGCGCCGAGGACACCGTCCTGAAGAGCACGGTGAAGGACTCGACGGCGTCCGGCGCAAGCTGTGCGCACTTGCGGGCGACCCGGCCGCGGACCGCGTCCGCGCGGCCGGACGCTTCCAGGACGAGTTCCTGGCCGTCGTCACCGCCCTCATGGGGGAGCAGAAGGCACGGCACTACGGCGTCCTGCTGCTGACCAGCGCCCACGGCATCGCGGACATGGAGCTGAGCGGACACCTCAACACCGACCGGCTGCGCACGACCACCGACGAACTCGTCGACACCCTCGTCCGCATGGCCGCCGCTGATGCCGCTGCCGCTGCCGAAGCCGCGGACGCCGCGGAGGCGAGGTAGGCAGCCGCGCCCGTCACGATCCTTCGGCCGGCGACTCCAGCAGCCGGTTCAGTTCGTGCTCCGCGGGGTCGTGGCCGGCTTCGTGGATCCGTTGCAGCTCGCGCAGATCGCCGGCCGCGACCGCGCGGCGGGTGAGGAGGCGGCCGGCGCGGGCGGAACCCTCGTCCAGCAGTTCGCTCAGCTCGTGGACGTCGTCGGCCGCGTCGGCGAGGTCGGCCAGCCGGTCGAGCGCGGCTTCGTTGCCCGCGTCGGCCAGTTCGCGCAGCACGCCGCGATCGGCGTTGGTGTTGGTGGTGGTGTTGTCCATGGCGTCATGGTGGAACCCTGCCCCCGGGGAAAGGTCAAGCGAGACGATGGTGGGGTGATCACCATCGGGCAGTTGGCCGGGTACGTCGGAGTGTCGATCAAGACCGTGCGCGTCTACCACGACAAGGGGCTGCTGCCCGAACCTGAGCGCGACGCCTCGGGCTACCGGCGCTACGGCGCGGACGCCGCCGTCGACCTGATCAAGATCCGAACGTTGGCGGAGGCGGGGGTGCCGCTGGCTCGCATCCGGGAGCTGAGGGCGGCGTCCGACGAGGAGTTCCAGCGGGCGCTACGGGAGATCGGTGACGAGTTGGCCGCCCGCATCCGCGGCCTGCGGGCGACGCAGGAGCGGCTGTCCCAGCTCGCGGCGGGGGAGCTGGCGCCGCTGCCGGGTGAAGTCGCCGCCCATCTATGTGACTTGAAGGGTTGGGGGTTCACCCCGCGGTGGATCGACCTCCAGCGCGACCTGTGGATCCTCGTCTTCGCGACCCACCCGGACCGGGCGGCCGCACTCTTCCACGACCAGTGCGCGAGCCTGGCCGAGCCGGCGCTACGGCGGCTCTTCCTGGAGTACGACCGGGCGTACGACCTCGCTGCGGACGATCCCCGCATCGACGGACTCGCCCGACGGATCGGCGAGGCGACCCGCGAACGCTACGGGGCCGAGGGCGAGTTGCCGCAGCTCGACGCGGCGTCCGAGATCCCCGGGCTCATCCGGGGCGCGGTCTGCGACGCGTCGCCGGCGTGGCGCCGCCTGGACGCGCTCATCCGGCACCACCTCGCCGAGTGGACACGCTAGGACGGGTCTTGAGGGCCTGTGGGGGGACCTCGGCGCCCCAATGCCCTCGCCGTTTCCCCGCAGTGGTCACACCTCCGCAGGGACGCCGCGGCCACGTCCCAGGCGCACAGGGAACGCGCGGGGCGTCAGGACGTGCGCAGCAGTGACAGCGCGTCCTGGGAGGGGGAGCCCTCCTCCGTCGTGACGAGGACGAAGGATTGTTCGGGGGAGCGGGCGGGGAGCAGGACCTGTTGGGTGACGGTGAGGGCACCGACGACGGGATGGCGCAGGCGGTACGCGTCCGCCTCGCACGGTTTGACCCGGTGGTCGTTCCACAGCGTGGCGAACTCGGGGGACATCATGGTCAGTTCTCCGACCAGGGACGCGAGGAGGGCGTCCTCGGGGTGGCGGCCGGCGACCTGGCGGAGGTTGCCCACGACCGCTCGCGCCTTGCGCTCCCAGTCCGCGTACAGCTCCCGCGTGTGTGGATCGAGGAAGAGCATGCGGGAGAGGTTGGGGCGGTCCTCGGGGCGGTCGGGGGCGGTGGGGGAGAGGTGGCCGGCGAGCAGGGCGTGGGCCAATGGGGTCCAGGCCAGTACGTCGCCGCGGCGGCCGAGCACCAGCGCCGGGGTGTGGCCGACGGAACGCAGCAGGTCGCGGGTGAGGGGATCGACCCGTTCGGTCGGGGGGCGCCGTAGCGGCCGCAGGCGCTGCGAGGCGAGGTCCCGCAGATGGGCGTGCTCGTGCTCGTCCAGCCGTAGGGCGGTGGCGAGCGCGTTCAGGACGCCGTCGGACGCGTTGGTCGACCGGCCCTGTTCGAGGCGCGTGTAGTACGAGACGCTGACGCCCGCCAGGTGCGACAGCTCCTCGCGGCGCAGGCCCGCCACCCGCCGTACGCCGGGCAGCTCGGGAAGGCCCACGTCTGCGGGGCGCACCCGGGCCCTTCGGGCCCGCAGGAACTCGCTGAGCTGCTGGGAACGCGCCATGGCGTCGAGTATGCCCGCGTTCGCGACCCGCAGCCTGGCCCTGTCATGGGTAGGCACGTCATGCGTAGGCACGTCATGCGTAGGCAGGTCGTGCGTGGGCACAAGGCGGGGCTGGTGCCTGGTGCCGCCGCGCGCGAGGTTGGCGGGACTCCAACGACCACCCAGACCTCCACCACCTCAAACGGACGGGACCAGCCATGCAGGAGATCGTGCTCGGCGATGTGTCGATCACCCGGATCGTCGAGTTCCACGGACCGGTCGGGATCGCCCCGGCCGCCTTCTTCCCCGAAGCGCCCGAGCAGGCGTGGCGGGAACACTCCCACTGGCTGGAGCCGGACTTCATCGACCTCGCGGCGGACGTGTGCGTCAACGCGGTGCAGACCTGGCTGCTGCGCAGCGAGGGCGCGACGATCCTCGTCGACACCGGGATCGGCGACGACAAGGAACGCCCCTACGCACCGATCTGGAGCCGGCGGCGCACCGGCTTCCTCGACGAACTCGCCAAGGCCGGCGTGCAGCCGGCCGACGTCGACCTGGTGGTCAACACGCATCTGCACGTCGACCACGTCGGCTGGAACACCCGGCTGGAGGACCGCGCCTGGGTGCCGACCTTCCCCAATGCCACGTATCTGTTGCCGCGGCGCGACTTCGACTTCTGGAACCCGGCGAACGGACACGCCGCGCGACTGGGGCGGGGGAACCAGAACGTGTTCGAGGACAGCGTGGCGCCGGTGTACGAGGCGGGGCAGGCGCTGCTGTGGGACGACGCGCACACCATCGACCGGAACCTGCGGCTCGAACTCGCGGCGGGGCACACGCCGGGCTCCTCGGTGCTCGCGCTGGCATCGGGCACCGACCGGGCGCTGTTCGTCGGCGACCTGCTGCACATGCCGCTCCAGGTCGTCTCCCCCGACACCAACACCTGCTTCTGCGAGGACGAAGCCGAGGCGAGGGCCACCCGACGCCGACTGCTCGGCCGGGCCAGCGACACCAACGCGCTCGTCGTGCCGGCGCACTTCGGCGGCTCGGGGGCGGCGGAGGTCGTCCGGGACGGCGACGCGTTCGCGATCGCGGCGTGGGCTCCGTTCGACCGGATCTGAAGAAGTCACGCCGCCCTGCACCGCGTACGAGAACGAGAACGAGAACGAGGGAACTGTGTCCGATCTGGTCGTGACCACGACGGAAGGCCGCGTCCGCGGCGTACTCACCGAACACGCCGGTGGCGAGGTGGCGCGGTTCCTCGCCGTCCCCTACGCGGCACCGCCGCAGGGCGCCGGCCGCTTCGCCCCGCCCCGGCCCCACGCGCGGTGGACGGGTGTGCGCGACGCCCTGACCCCGGGGCCCAGCGCACCGCAGCCGCGCCGGGACGCCTTCGGCGCGCTCGACATGTCGCCGTACTTCGGCCCCGGTTGGGACCGCGGCGACGACCACCTCACGGTGAACGTGTGGGCTCCGCGCGGGGCCGACCGCCGCCCGGTGATGGTGTTCGTGCACGGCGGCGGGTTCGTGGCCGGCTCGACCGGCGCCGCCCTGTACGACGGCGCCGCGTTCGCCCGCTCCGGCGTGGTCCTGGTGACGCTGAACTACCGTCTCGGCGTCGCGGGCTTCCTCGACCTGCCCGACGCGCCGCCCAACCGCGGCCTGCTCGACGTCGTCGCCGCGCTGCGCTGGGTCCGGCGCAACGTCGCGGCCTTCGGCGGCGACCCCCGCAACGTCACTCTCTTCGGCCAGTCCGCGGGCGCCACGATCGTCGGCGCGGTCCTCGCCACGCCGGCTGCGGCCGGGCTCGTGCGGCGCGCGATCGTGCAGAGCGGCAGCGGGCTCGGTGCGTACTCGCCGGAGCAGGCGGCGCGGGTGACGCGTAGGGCCGCGGCGGTGCTCGGCGTCGCGCCGACGGCCGCCGCCTTCGCGGACGTGCCCGATGAGGAGTTCGTCGAGGTCGTGCCCGAACTGGGCGGCATCGACCTGCGGACGGCCGAGCGCCGCGACCCCCTGATGGGGCTCAGCCCGTTCAGCCTCGTACTGGCCCGGCAACCGGCCGAGAGCCCCTTGGCGGACGTGGACCTGCTGATCGGCACCAACGCGGAGGAGGGGAACCTCTACCTGGCACCCCAGGGCGAGTTGAAGACTTCCACCGCGCAGGACGTACGCGCTGCGGCCGAGGCCCACGGCGCCGCGGACCCGCTCGTGGCGGCCCACCGTGCCCGGCACCCGGGCGCCGGGCACGGCGAGCTCCGTTCGGCGATCCTCGGCGACGGGCTGTTCGGCGCCGGCAGCCGACGGCTGGCCGACGCCCACGGCCGGGCGCACGTCTACGAGTTCGGTTGGCGTTCCCCGGCCGTCGACGGCCTGCTCGGCGCCGCGCACACGGTGGAACTCCCCTTCGTCTTCGACCGGCTCGACCTCCCCGCCCTGCGCGGCCCACAAGGGCTGCTGGGCCCCCGGGGACCACTCGGCCCGCCGAACCTGCCCGCCGAATCGTCGGCCGAACCGCCCGCCGCGCTGGCTGCGGAGATGCACGCGGCGTGGGTCGCCTTCGCCCGCACCGGCGACCCGGGCTGGCGGCCGTTCAGCGGGGGAGGGGGAGTCCGCCGATTCGCCTGAGCGGCTTGCAATGGCTTGTCTGCGGCCGGCAACCCGCCGTGCCCCTGGCTCCGCCTCGGGGCGCCCCGCCTGTTGTCGTGTTCCGCAGGGCCCCAGTGCTCTGCGGGCCGGTGCCACCCCTTAAATGCCCTCGCCGTTTTCCCGCGGGAATCATGTCCACTGCGGCCCGGTGGAGACCAACGCTCCCGCAGGGCTACGGCGGCTCCGTCCACCCGCCCAGGGACATGCGTGGCACCTTCCGGACACGACCTGCCGCGGGCCCCGCGCTCAGGCGGGCGAGCCGACCGTGGCCGTGCGGGGCGGAACGGGGGCGCCGGAAGCGCGGGCACGGGCGACCGCGGTGCGGCGGAAGGCGCTCGGGTTGGCGCCCTGGACGCGTTTGAACGCGGCGCTGAAGCCGAAGGGGTCCGCGTACCCCACGGCGCGGGCGACCTCCGCGACCGTCGCCGACGGCTGTTCGACCAGCAGGTCGGCGGCGAGCGTCATCCGCCAGCGCGTGAGGTACGTCAGCGGCGGCTCGCCCACCAGGTCGGAGAAGCGCTTGGCCAGGGTGGAACGGGACACCCCGGTGCGTTCCGCCAGCGCGCCCACCGTCCACGGCGCCGCCGGCTCCGCGTGCAGCAGCCGCAGCGCATCGCCGACGACCGGGTCCCGCTGGGCCGCCCACCAGGGCGGCGACTCGCCGCCCGGGCGGTCGAACCACTGGCGCAGCGTGCAGACCAGCATCCAGTCCAACAGGCGGTCGAGCACGACCTGTTGGCCCGGGGTGTCCACCGCGGCCTCCGCGGCGAGGTGGTCCAGCACGGCGTCGGCCGGGCCCCCGGGCGTCACCCGCAGCACCACCGGCAGCGCCTCCAGCAGCCGCCGGCTGATCTCGCCGCGGACCGGATACGCGCCCACGACCAGCGTCGTCGCACCGCAGTCGGTGCGGGCGGCCGCGGCGCTCCCGGGCCCCTCCACGGGGTCGTGCCAGCCGATCCGGTGCCGCGTCCCGCCGTGCTCGGGCGTCGCGCAGAACTCGCCGCACTCGACCGGCTCGGCGCTGGTACCCACCTCGTCCACGAAGGTGAACGTCGCCGGGCCGCGTACGACGATCGTCTCGCGGGCCCGCAACGGCTCGGGCGGATGGTGCTCCGGCACGATCCAGCCCGCCCCGTTCAACACCGTGCACAGGGTCAACGGCGCCCCGTCCACGAAGTGCAGCGCCCACGGCGGAGACAGGGTCGAGCTGCCGAACAACGAGCCGTGGGCCCGCACGCCCCGGATCAGATCACTGAACATGTCCATCTCGACGAAGCTAGACGATGACGCAGGCAATCCGGCTTCTCACCCATGGGATCGTCCGAAAGTGCCGTGTTCAATCGACGTCATGAGCGACGCCAACACTCTCGTACTCGGCGCAACGGGCAAGACCGGTCGGCGGGTCGCCGCCCGACTGCGGCTGCGCGGCACCCCGGTCCGTTCCGCCTCCCGCACCAGCGCGGTGCCCTTCGACTGGTCCGAGCCCGGCGGCTGGGACGCCGTCCTGCGGGGCGCCGAAGCCGTCTACCTGGTGCCCCCTGCCGTGCCGGGCCCGGCGCACGAGTTCGTCGCCCGGGCCGAAGCCGCCGGAGTGCAGCGGCTGGTCCTGCTCTCCGGGCGCGGCTCCGACACCTGGGGCGACACCACCTTCGGGCTGGAGATGCGCTCCGCCGAGGAGGCCGTGCGCGGCTCCGCGCTGGAGTGGGCCGTGGTGCGGCCGTCGAACTTCGCGCAGAACTTCGACGAGGACCTCTTCCACGCCCCGCTGCTCGCCGGGGAACTGGCGCTCCCGGCCGGCGCGGTGCCCGACCCGTTCATCGACGTCGAGGACGTCGCCGACGTCGCGGCCAAGGTGCTGAGCGAGCCCGGTCTGCACGCCGGGAAGACGTACGACGTGACCGGACCGCGCTCGATCACCTTCGGCGAGGCCACCGAACTGATCGCCCGGGCGAGCGGGCGGCCCATCGCGTACCGGCAGACCTCCACGGACGAGTACGTGGCGGCGCTCCTCAAGGAGGGGTGGGGCGAGACCGACGCGCACCACGTCGCGGAGATGTTCGTCCTGATGGAGCGCGGCCTGCTGGCCGAGCCGACGGACGACGTCGCCGAGGTGCTGGGCCGGGCGCCGCGGACCTTCGAGGACTACGTCGTACGGGTCGCGGCGACGGGCGCCTGGCGCGCATGACCGCCCCCCCCCCGCCGACTTCCCGCCGGGCTGCTGACGGGGCCGTGCGGGGGCCGGGGTCAGCCGTCGGGGGAGAATCGACCATGGACGTCTCCGCGCTGCTGGAAGCGGCCTGTCTCCTGGTCCCCGGAGCGGTCGCCACCGAGAACGACATCACGGTCGACGACGTGTGGGAGCACCTGGCCCACGACGAGTGGGAGCACGCCCTCAACCTGCTGGAGGAACTGGGGGACAGCGGCGAGTTGCCGTTGGCGTTCTGGACGCGACTGGCCGTCGCCGCGGAGCAGGCGCACCTGCCGCGGAGCGCCGCGTGGTGCCACTGGCGCTGCGCCGAGATCCGCAACGGCGTGGTCCGCGCCGACCTCACGCTCCACCCGGCCGCACGAGCGCGCCGCCGGACGCCGATCCCCGGCGCCGGCGTGCTGCGCCCGATGTGGGACGTCGGCCTCCGTGCGCCCGAGGGCGGCGCGGCGCTCGCCGTCGGCGCGCTGTGGCTGGAGGAACTGCCGCACCTCGCGGCGGGCGGCCGGGCCACCGTCCGCATCGTGCCGCTGACCCCGGCGCTGTGGACGGACGTGCGGGCGGGCCAGCGCATCGCGCTGCACGAGTTCCGTGACGCGTCGGGAACGGCGGTGGTGCTGGAGGTGCGGGAGCCCCGCCACGGCCCGAGTGACCATGAAGGCGGGGACGAACAGAACCGGATCAAGGAGACCATCTTGGACCTGGGAACACCCCCGCGTAAGGGCGGGGACGGCACGACGTCGATGTAACCGGGCCGGCGGATGTCGGGAGCAACCCCGGGTCTCCGGGGACGGCCAGCGGTCGAAGGAAAGGTACACCTCGGCCTTCGGGCCAACCCCGCACGGGCGGGGCACCCGCTCGCACGCGGTCCGGGTCAGCAGTACGGCGGCTGGTTGGTCAAGGACGCCGCCACCCGCATCCACACCCCGAACTGACGGTAGAGGGCGGGCAGCGCGCCCCGGGCCTGGACGGTGCGGCTGTCCGTCTCCGTCACGCCGGGGATGCCGAGGAGCGTCGACGCGACGGACGCCGACTGCCAGCGGACCGCGAGGGTGCACGAATCCGGCACGGCCACCGCGGACTTCGGCCGCACGGCGAGACCGGCCGCGACCGTCTCCTCTATCTCCGTACGCGCCTCCTGCGCAGGTCGCAGCTCCGCGGCGAACCGGTCCCGCGCGTACTTCACGGCCACGGTCCGCACCGAGCCGTCCCACTCCGCCATCTCGGCGCACGCCCGGTCGTCACCGGTGAGCACGGCCACCGGCACTCCCATGGCGGCCGCGGTGGCGTGCGCGAGACCGATCTCGCCGACCGGCCGGCCGTCCAGCCAGATGTCCTCGATCTCGTGGCCCATAAAGCTGTGGCTCAGCACGCCGAGCGCCCCGGCCCGGGAGTGGTAACCGACGCAGACCACGGCGTCGTGCTCGGCGTCGAGCCCGGCGAGCATGCCCATCTGCTTGGGCCTGCCGCGGATGAGCCGGGCGGCCGGGTGCAGCGACTCGGGCAGGATGTTCCGCATCGGGCCGTGCGCGTCGTTGACCGTGACCTCGGTGGCGCCGGCCGCGAGGGCGCCCCGGACGGCGGCGTTCACGTCCTCCGCCATCATCAGCCGGCCGCGCTCGTAGTCCCGGCCGGCCGGCTGGACGTCGGCGGCGTCGACGAGCCCCGTCACGCCCTCCATGTCCGCGCTGATGTAGATCCGCACTGCGCCATCCCCTCGCGATCCTGCTGTCCGCGGCCCGCCCGTCTTCTGGCGTGCCGCCCACTGGACCCTAGGCCGTGTTCGCGACGTCCTTGTGCGGGTGGGACGTATCACCCGTTTCCCTGCGGGTGCGTTGGTCTCCACCGGCCGGTGGGGCTTGTTCGCGCAGTTCCGCCCCTGTGCCCTGCGGGCACGGGCCCAGCGCCCCCGGCCTACCCGCCGTAATCCTGCGGGAGCGTTGCTCCCTGCGGCCCGGTGGTGGGTTGTTCGCGCAGTTCCGCCCCCTACGCCCTGCGGGCGTGGGGGGACCCCCAGCGCCCCTGTTGTGCCTCCCCCGTCACCCGCCTACCGGCTGGAGGTGGAGGTTCTAGGGGCTGCTGGGGCCCCCGTGCCCGCAGGGCACAGGGGGCGGAACTGCGCGAACAGCCCACCACCGGGCCGCAGAGACCAACGCTCCCGCAGGGAAACGGCGCCTCCGTCCACACCGCACGCACAAGAAGGCGCACAAGACCTACCGCCGCGCCAGTGCCAGGACGCTGAGGCCGAACATCAGGACTCCCAGGGGGAGGTGGACCGCCGGGACGTGGGCGATGCCGACGGCGACCTGGACCGAGGCGAGGGCGAGGAAGCCCGACGCGTACCAGACGGGCCGCAGGGAGCCGCCGCCCGGTTTCCACGCCAGCACCGCCGCGAGCACGTACAGCATCGACGCGCCGTACATCACCCGGGCCCCGACGTCGTGCAGCGTCCCCCCGTGGGACCAGGACACCAACAGGCCCGCCGAGACCGCCTGGAGGAAGACGGTCAGGGTCTGGAGGGCGATCGCGACCCGCAGGAACGAGGAGCCGCCGTGCCGTGCGTTCGTCTTCGCCGCCGCCTCAGTGGCCATGTCGCCGTCCCCTTTTCCGCCCGCGGGCAGTCGATCGATAAGGTCTCGACAGTCCGACGACGCGGGCCTGCGAAAGGTAAGGCGAGGGGGCGGCCGGAAGCATGGGGACGGGCGTGGACGAGATAGCCGGCGAGCAGCGCCGGCTGATCAACGTCGCCTACCGGTTGCTCGGTTCGGCGACCGAGGCCGAGGACGCCGTGCAGGACGCCTACGCACGCTGGTACGCGCTGCCGCGGAGCCGACGGGAACAGATCCTGTCCCCCGGCGCCTGGCTGACGACGGTGACCAGCCGCATCTGCCTGGACCTGCTCGGCTCGGCGCGGGCCCGTCGGGAACGCTACGTCGGCGCGTGGTTGCCGGAGCCGCTGCCGGACCGCACCGAGTGGGGCCGTGCGGGAGCCGCCGCCCGCCCGGGTGCCACCGGCTCCGCCGGACCTGCGGACCCCGCCGACCAGATCGTCCTGGACGAGTCGGTGACCATGGCGTTCCTCGTCGTCATGGAGACGATGACGCCCGCAGAGCGCGTGGCGTTCGTCCTGCACGACGTCTTCCGGTACCCCTTCGCCGAGGTCGCCGACGTCCTCGGCCGGACCCCCGCGGCCTGCAAGCAACTGGCCGCCTCCGCCCGACGACGGGTGGGCACGGCGCGCACCCCGCTGCCGGCGACCGGCCGGGCCGACGTGGTGCGGCACGTCAAAGAGGCGTGGCGGGCCAAGGACGTCGCGGCCCTCGTCGGCCTGCTCGACCCGGCCTCCGTGCTGACCGCGGACGGCGGGGGCGCGCCCGGCACCGCCCTGCGCCCGATCGAGGGCGGCGCGCGCATCGCCCACTACATGGTCGCCATCGCCGACCGGGCCCCGGGGCTCGAACTCCTGGAGCGGTCGGTCAACGGTCTGCCGGGCCTGGTGGCCCGGAGCGCCGGGGCCGTCGTATCCGTGACCTCCTTCGACGTCACCGATGTCACCGACGTCACCGATGTCACCGACGTCATCGACGCCCGCGTCACCCGGATCTGGGCCGTCCGCAACCCGCAGAAGCTGCGGCCGTGGGCGAGCTGAGGGCCGGCCGTTCCGCGTGCTCACCCGCCTGGCTCGTTGCGGGGTGCTCCCGCGCGCCGGGGCGGGCAGATTGGTGAGTCGGACGGGCGAGCGGGCGGAGAGGCGAGACGCGAGATGGGCCAGGACGGACGCGGCGGGGGCGTGGCCGCGCGAACACTGGCCCGGGTCGCCCTGCTCGCGGCCGCGGCGGTGCTGGTCGTGCTGGTCGTGGCGGTGGGCAAGGCCGGTCTCGTGGTCGTCGGAGCAGGGCTGGTCGGGCTGGTCGTCTGCGCCGTCGGCGGCTGGTGGTTCCTGGCGTACCGGGGCGTACGGCGTCTGTTCGGCGCGGCCGTCGCGGTCGCCGCGCCCGTGGCCGTCGTCGTGCTCTTCACCGTCGCCGGGCTGTGGCTCACGGCGCTGGTCCTGGGTGCCTGCTGGGCCGCGACGCTCGCCTGCGCAAGGGCGGCGCTGCGCAGGTCGGACCCGCGGCGGACGAAGCGGGCGCGGCGGGCGGTGGCCGCGCGCAGGCCCCGGCGAGCCGTATTGATCATGAACCCCAAGTCCGGGGGCGGGAAGGTGGGCCGCTTCGGGCTGGTCGAACGGGCGGAGGCGCGGGGCGCGCGGGTGGTCCTGCTCGACCCCGCCGCCCCGGCCGACGACGCGGACCTGCTGGGGGTGGCCCGCGCCGCGGTCGCCGACGGCGCGGACCTGCTGGGGGTGGCGGGCGGCGACGGCACGCAGGCCCTCGTCGCGGCCGTCGCCGCCGAACACGACCTGCCGTTCCTCGTCGTCCCGGCCGGCACCCGCAACCACTTCGCGCTGGACCTCGGCCTCGACCGCGCCGACCCGGCCCGCAGCCTGGACGCGCTGACGGACGGCGAGGAGGTGCGCGTCGACCTCGGGTCGGTGGCGGGCCGGCCGTTCGTCAACACCGTCTCGTTCGGGGTGTACGCGGACGTCGTGCAGCGCCCCGAGTACCGCGACGCGAAGGCGGGCACGGCGCTGAACGTCATGCCGGACCTCCTGGTCGGGGCGGGGGGCCGGCGGCTGGACGCGCGCGTGGGCGAGGAGGTGCTGTCGGCCCAGCAGGCGCTGCTGGTCAGCAACAATCCGTACGCCTCCCCGGACGTGCTCGGCGGCACCGGCCGCCGGCCCCGGCTGGACTCCGGCGAGTTGGGGGTGCTGGGGATCAGGGTGGAGAGCGGGGCGCAGGCGGCGGACCTGGCGGTGCGCGGATCGCAGTCGACGGGGCTGACCGTACTGACGGCGGGCAGGGTGGAGGTGACGTCCGGGGCCACCTCCGCCGAGGGCGCCCGGGACGTCCCCGGCGAGGGTGCCCGGGACATCCCCGTCGCGGTGGACGGGGAGGCACTGCGGATGCCCACCCCGGTGGTGTGCGTCCTGCGGCCCCGGGCGCTACGGGTGCTGCTTCCGCGTGACCGCGCACCCGCCGTCGTACCGGCCCCGCCCGTGGACTGGCGGCGCCTGCTTCGGCTGGCGTTCGGCCGTACGCCTACGCCGTCGTAGCGCTCGTCGCGCTCACGGGTTCGCGGCGCTCGCAGCACTCATCGCGCTCGCAGCACGGCACGGCGCTCACAGCGCGAGGTGCATGACGTGGAGGCCGACGTATCCGCGCGTGGGGTGGTGGAAGCCCTCCGGGACGGTGCCGACGACGGTGAAGCCGAGGGATTCGTACAGCTTCACGGCGTGGACGTTCGTCTCGACGACCGCGTTGAACTGGACGGAACGGAAGCCCTGGGCGCGGGCCCAGTCGATGGAGTACGAGCACAGGGCGCGCCCGACGCCCCGGCCGGAGCGCGCCGGGTCGACCAGGTAGCTGGCGCTGGCGACGTGGGCGCCGTTGCCCTGCTGGTTGCGGTTCATCTTCGCGGTGCCGACGACCGTGCCGTCGTCGTCGACGGCGACCACCGTGCGGTCCGGCGCGGACAGCAGCCACAGGTCCCGGCCCTGCTCCGACGTGAGGTCGGTGGGGTAGGTGAAGGTCTCGCCCGCGGCGATGACGGTGCGGAAGAAGCGCCAGACGGCGGGCCAGTCTTCGGAGGTGGCCTGGCGGATGTGGAGGGGTGGTGCCGAGGGCGTCTGCATGGGGACAGGATGCCTGGGGCGGGCGGGAGCCTCCACTGAGTTCCGGCTCCGGACGGAATTCTGCATGGTTCCGCTTTGTCGTGGGGAACGTGGCAGGGCGTCCGGCGAATGACTTGCATTCCGTGGTTCGTGCTGCGCAAAAGTTGAAGGCTTCTCTGTGTTTCGGAGTGGGTCAGCAATTAGCTGGGAAAGTCAACCAGATGCCGTGGTGGAAATTCCCGTAACTCGTCTTGTAGGTTCTTCGGCATGTCGAAGCACCTGCTGTTCGTGGCTTTTTCCGGATTCGGAAGCGTCAATCCCACCCTCCCCTTGGTTGAGGAGTTAGTGCACCGCGGGCACCGCGTGGACTACGCCACCGGGGTCGAGTACTCCACCGCGGTGACCAGGGCCGGTGCGCGATGGGTGGAGCTGCCGTCGTACGAACTCTTCGTACCCCAGCAGAATCCCGGGCCGGACTCCGTCGTCGCGTGGATGCGCCACCAGTTCGCTGCGATGCGCGGCATCTTTCCCCTGTTGCTGGAGTATTGCCGTGCCGAACGGCCGGACGCGATCTGTTACGAAGCCCTCCACTGGCCGGGCCGGGTGGTTGCGGAACTGCTCGGGCTGCCCGCCGTACGGGGCGTTCCCCATTTCGCGTCCAACGATTCGTATGCCCTGTTCGGGTCGATGCTCGACGAGGTGGGGCCCCGCCATCCGGGGCTCATGGAACTGCACGCCGCATGCCTGGACTTCTCCGTCGAGCACGGCGTCACCGTCACGCCGGCCGGCACGCTCGACCAAGTCGACGAACTGAACCTCGTGTTCATTCCCCGGGAATTCCAACCCCAAGGGGAGAGCTTCGACGGGTCCTTCCACTTCGTCGGGCCTTCGGTGGGGAGTCGGGAGCGTACGACGTCATGGGAGCCGCCCGTGCCCGGGACCCCGCTGCTGTACCTGTCCCTGGGGACGGTCCTCACCGGGCGGCCCGAGTTCTACCGAGCCGTCGTCGATGCCTTCGCCGACGGGCCGTGGCACGTCGCCGTGACCGTGGGTGGCCTGGATCCGGACGAGATCGACCCGCTACCGCGCAACGTCGAGGTCAGGGCGCAGTTCCCACAGCCCGCGGTGCTGCGGCACGCCGCCGTCTTCGCCTCCCACGCCGGGATGAACTCCGTGATGGAGGCGTTGTATTACGGGGTGCCGCTGGTCACCCTTCCGTACACGCCCGAGCAGGTCGCCAACGCGGCGCGGGTGGAGGGGCTGGGGCTCGGGCGGCGGCTGGACCCGGGGACGGTGACGGCCGATTCGCTGCACGCCGCCGTGGCACGGGTCGCTGCGGACGGTGCGCTCCACGCGCGACTGAGCAGGATGCGTGAGGTCGTGCGGGGGTGCGGGGGCGCGCGCCGGAGCGCGGAGGTCATCGAGGAAGTGCTGGCGGTGCGCCCCGCAGGGGTTGCGCCTCAGGGAAGGGTCAGGGGTGTCCCCCAGGCCGCTCGTGGGTGATCCCTGATGTTCCGGACGTCCGTGGCCGGTTGACTTGGGGCAGAAGGGCGGCGGCGGGTCCGACCCGTCGCCGCCGTACGGCGCGGACCAGGGGGAACAGCGGTGTTAGCGACGTTGGTAGGGGTACGGGAGGCTTCGGCACGGCGATGGCGCGGGCGCGGGCGGCCGTTCGCGCGCCGGCGGCTCGTCGGTCTGGTGACGGCGGGGGCGCTGGCCGCCGTGGCGACGACGACGGCCGGCGCGGCGCCCGGCGCTGACGCTCACGGACCGCCGGGCCAGCAGGGCTTACCCAGTCCGCACGGTCCGCACGGCTCGTCGGGTCCGCACGGCTCGTCGGGTCCGCCCGGTCCGCCCGGTTCGCACGGCTCGTCGGGTCCGCCCGGTCCGCCCGGTCCGCCCGGTTCGCCCGGTTCGCACGCGCGGACGCAGGCCGCGCTGGACGCGATCGTCGCGGCCGGGACGCCCGGTGCGCTGGCTCGCGTCACCACGGGCGAGGGCCGGTGGTTCGGCGGCGCGGGGGTCGCCGACCTCGACACGGGCCGGCCGCGACTGGCAGGCGACCGCTTCCGCGTCGGCAGCCTGACGAAGACGTTCACGGCCACCGTGCTGTTGCAACTCGACGCGGAAGGGACCCTCTCGATCGACGACAGCGTCGAGCGGTGGCTGCCGGGCGTCGTCCACGGCCGGGGGCACGACGGCCGGAAGGTCACCCTGCGCCAGCTCCTGAACCACACCAGCGGCATCTTCAACTACAACCGTGACGCCGGATTCCTGGCCGAGTTCACCGGAGAGGCGTTCCTCAAGAACCGGTACAAGGGCGCCACCCCCGAGCAGTTGGTGAGGATCGGCCTGGCGCACCCGCCGGAGTTCGCCCCGGGCGCCGGCTGGTCGTACTCGGACACCAACTACATCCTGGCCGGCATGGTCATCGAGCGCGCGACGGGCCGCAGCTACGCCGCCCAGGTCGAGCGGCGCGTCATCGGGCCGTTGGAGCTCCGCTCCACCAGCGTCCCCGGCACGTCCCCCGCGATACCCGGGCCGCACTCCCGGCACTACTCGAAGCTCTACAGCGAGGACCCGGGTGCGCCGATTCACGACGTCACGGAGTTCGACCCGTCCGTGGCCGGCGCGGCGGGCCAGATCATCTCCACGGCCGGCGACCTGAACCGCTTCTACGCGGCCCTGCTCGCGGGCGACCTGCTGCCGGCCCGCCAGATGAAGGCGATGCTGACCGGGATCCCCATCAAGGACGGTGGCCACGGACGTACGGCCGCGGGCGCGGGCGCGGTCGCGGCGTACGGCCTCGGCATCCGCTCCGACGCCCTGCCCTGCGGGGTGACCGTCTGGGGCCACGGCGGTCAGGTCCCCGGCTCCCTGTCGAGGGCGGCGGCCACCCGCGACGGCGCACACGTCCTCACGCTCAACAGGAACGGGGACTGGGGAGACCAAGCCTTGGAGGACGCGGTGTTGGCGGCGGAGTTCTGCGGCTAGGAGGGCTTCTGCCGGTGCGCTGACCGCCATGTCATGTCACGGGCGGACCAGGGGCAGTCGGGCCGAGACCGCGGTGCCGTGGCCGGGTTCGGACTCGACGGTGAGGGAGCCGGCGACGCGCTCGGCGCGGGAGCGCATCCCCGCCAGCCCGAATCCGCCGGTCCCGGTGCGCTTCGGGGCCCGCAGGGGGTCGAAGCCGCGGCCGTCGTCGCGCACGTCCAGCGTGACTTCGCCGTCCATGTAGCTGAGGGTGACGCCGACGCGGGAGGCGGCAGCGTGCTTGGCGGCGTTCGTCAGCGCTTCCTGGGCGATGCGCAGCAGCGTGGCGGAGAGTTCGCCGTGCAGCTCCAGGGCCTCGCCGGCGACGGTGAACTCGGCGCGCACGTCGGCCTGCTCGGACCACTTGGCGACCGACTTCCGCAGCGCCTGGGGGAGCGTGTCGTGGGCCAGGTCCACGGGCGCCAGGTTGTGCACGGAGCGGCGGGCCTCGCCCAGGCTGTGGCGGGCCAGGGCGGCTGCGCGGTCGACGTGCTCGTGCGCCGTCGCCGGGTCGGGCGTGTTCGACACGACCTGGAGTTGGGTGATGATGCCCGCCATGCCCTGGGCGATGGTGTCGTGGATCTCCGCGGCCAACCGTCGGCGCTCCTCGACGACGCCCGCCTCCCTGGCCTGGAGCAGGAGTTGGGCCTGGAGCGCGGCGTTCTCGTCGAGCGCCTGGTGGAGGGCGGTGTTGGTGCGTTCGAGCTCGGTGATGGTGGCGGCCCTGGCGGCGGACCGCTCCTCCTCGTGCTGGACGAAGTAGCCGATCATCGTCAGCAGTGCGTTGTTGACCAGGAGCAGCCCGCCGAACAGGGCCCACTGCTGGGCGTGTTCGAAGGGCAGCCCGCCGGCCTGGGCCGCCGCCAGCGGCAGGGAGGAGGCGAAGGCGCCGACCTTCCGCCACCGACGGTCGGAGATCAGCTCGTTGTTGTCGATGTAGCCCGTCGCCGCGTAGAACGCGAAGAACGGATTCAGCCAGGTGAGCACCGCGCTGAGGGCCCAGCGCAGCGCGAAGTACCCGGCCGATGCGGTGCCGGGGGCCGGCCGGGTGCGCCGGACCCGGCCCCACCACAGTTGCAGGACGACGGCCGCGACGACCAGCGCGCCGGTGGCGACGCGCTCCCCCGCGGTCGGCGTCAGCTCCGGCCGCGCCGCCGACAGCAGGGTGCCGGTGGCGAGCAGCCAGTACGGATGCCATCTGAGGACGGCCGCCCAACGCCGGTCGAGATCGCTCTCCGTCGTCGTCACGGTCTCTGTGTGCACGCTCGCTCCTTCAATCCCACCGGAACCAACGGACGGCGGCCGCCGAGGTGACCGCGGTCCACGCGGCGAGGACGGCCAGGTGGGACCAGTCGGGCCAGCCGCCGGCGGCGGCCTGGTCCAGGGCCCGCACCGCGGCGCCGAAGGGAGTGAACTCGACGGCGGTGGCGAGGGCGTCCGGCATGGACCGTACGGGAACCCACAGCCCGGTGCAGAACAGCGCCGGGAAGTACACCGCGGTGCCGATGCCCGTCGCGTGCTTCGCCGTCTTGGCCAGCGCCGCCACCAGGGCGCCCATGGCGAGGCTGGCCGCGGCGGCGAGCAGCAGCGCCAGGGCGTACCCCCCGACCTCGCGCGGCAGCGCGACGTCGAAGACGAGCCGCCCGACGGCCAGGCACGAAATCGCGGACACCAGGGCCGCCACGCCGTTCAGCCACATCTGCGCGGACAGCAGGGTCGCCGGTCGCACCGGGGTCGTCGACATGCGCCGCAGGATGCCGAGTTCGCGATAGCCGGTCAGGATCGGCGGGAAGACCTGGAGCCCGGCCGTGATCAGCGAGATCAGCGCGACCACCGGGACGTACAGGTCGATCACCCGCAGCCCGTCGAGCTCCTCGTTGACCTCGCGGAACGTCGGTACGAGACCGAGGATCAGCAGCAGTGCGGGCGGGAAGACGACGGAGAGGACGTTGGAGAGGTCACGCCCGTAGAGCCTGACCTCCGAGCGCAGCACGGCGATGCGCGGGGAGGCGCCGCGGGTGCCGGCGGCCGGGACCGCGGTCGTCGCTGGTTCGGTCATGTCGCTGCTCCTGGAGTGGGTGGTCGGTCGGCCGGGCACTGTCGCTCACGCCTTCGTCAGGTCGATGAAGGCGTCGTCCAACGTGGCGTCGGTGACCCGGAGCTGGTGCGCCTGGATGCGGTTGCGGGCGAGGAGGGAGATCACCGCGTTGACGGTCTCGTCGGTTCCGCTGAGCGTGATCCGGCCGTCCTTGCTGTCGACGGTGGCCCGCCCGGGGAGCGCGGCCAGCACCCCGTGGTCGATCGGCTGCGACGGCGTGAACGAGATGACCGTGGCCCCCGACGCCCGGGCGATCAGCCCTTCGGGGGTGTCGAGTGCGCTGATGCGCCCTTTGTCGATCAGGGCGATCCGGTCGCACAGCCGCTGCGCCTCCTCCATGAAGTGCGTGACGAGGATGACGGTCACACCGCTGGCGCGGACGTCCTCGATCAGTGCCCAGGTGTCGCGGCGGGCGCGCGGGTCGAGCCCGGTGGTCAGCTCGTCCAGGACGACGACGCGGGGCGAGCCGATGAGGGCGAGCGCGATGAACAGCCGCTGCTTCTGCCCGCCGGACAGCTTGCCGAAGCGGGTGTTGAGCTTGGGAGTCAGCCCCAGCCGTTCGGCGAGGGGCCGCCAGTCGAGCGGGCGCGGATAGAAGGCGGCGTAGAGCTGGAGCGCCTCGCGCACGGTGATCTTGGCCTGGAGCGCGCTCTCCTGGAGCTGAGCGCCGAGCACTTCGGTGACCTCGGCGCGATCGGCGAGCGGGTCGAGCCCGGCGACCCGGATGCGGCCGGAGTCGGGGACGCGGAGCCCTTCGACGCACTCGACGGAGGTCGTCTTGCCGGCGCCGTTGAGCCCGAGGATCCCGAAGATCTCGCCCTCCTCGACGGAGAAGGAGACGCCGTCGACGACGGTTCTTCCGCCGTACGCCTTGCGGAGGTCGCTGACTTCGACGATGGGCCTGCCGGCCGGGGGCGGCCTGCGCGATGTGGTCATGCGGAGAGCTTGGCGCGCGGGCTGCGGGTGGGGCATCGGCCATCGCGCTCGACCTCGGATCAACCGATCGGCTGATCGCGCTACGACCCGGCGCGACCGGGTGGACCCGGGCGGATTGCGCGGGTGACGTCCCCGCGGTGGGCGTTGCTGGTGCGTTGGTCTCTGCGCGTCCGTGGTGGGTTGCTCGTGTAGTTCCTCCGCCCCCCAGCGCCCTCTGGGCACCGGGGAAGCACATCAGGGGCGCTGGGGTCCCCCCACGCCTCCGGGCGTAGGGGGCGGAACTGCGCGAACAACCCACCACCGGGCTGTAGAGACCAACGTTCCCGTGGAGGAACGGCGGGTATGTCAGGCGCGTTGGGGCCCACGTGCCTCCGGGCGCAGGGGGCCGAACCGTGCGAGCATCCGCATCCGCATCCGCAGGGTCGGCGCTACGGCCCCGTGACGCCGTCGATGCGTTCCCGGAGCAGGTCGGCGTGTCCGGCGTGGCGCGCGTACTCCTCGACCAGGTGCACCAGGATCCAGCGCAGCGAGATCTCCTTGCCCCCGACGAAGGCGGCCTCCTCGTCGGAGAGGTGACCGCAGTCGTCGAGGGAGGCGTCCGCGGTGATCGCCCGGCCGTGGGCGATCTCCGCCTGCCACGCGGCCATCGCCTCGTCGAGCCCCCGGTCCGGGTGCAGGCCGAAGCCGTCGTCCCCGAAGTCCGTGAAGACCGGGGGCACGTCCTGCCCCTCGAACTTCCGGCGGAACCAATTGCGCTCCACCTCCGCGAGGTGCTGGACGAGGCCGAGCAGGGACATGGACGAGGGCTCCACCGACGTCAGCCGTAGCTGCTCGTCGGTGAGCCCCTCGCACTTCAGCGCGATCGTGCCGCGGTGGTAGTCGAGCCAGGTGTCGAGCATGGTGCGCTCGTCCGCCTGCGGGGGTGCGATGGGTCGGCCGTCCGGCATGGTCGTCATCGCCCCATCGTGGCAGGGGCCACCGACAACGGCACCGGTCGAGCGCATCGCGCGCGGCCGGCCGCGACGGGCGTTACCGGACCCCGAGCCGTTGCTTGATCCACGCCGTCGACTCGGCCGCCGCCGCGTCGACCACGCTCCCGTGGTTGGCCGTCGCGTACTCCCGGTACGTCACCTTCGAGCCGGCCTTCCGCAGCGCCTTCGCGTAGTCCGCGGTGACGTGCGCCTGCACTATCTCGTCCTTGGCGCCCTGGCCGATGAAGAGCGGCTGGTCCAGCCGTGCGACGGGGGTGTCCACGTGCTTGCGCAACGCGTTCAGCAGGTCCGGCACCGTCTCCGGGCGCTGCTTCCACACCGTGTCGTCGTTCAGCCCGGACTGCACGGTCTGCGCGACGAGTTCGGGCAGGCACTTCGTACGGGCCGTCGGGACCAACTCGGCGGCCCGGTCGGTGAACAGGTGCGTGAAGTCGTAGTCGTCGTCGACGGCCCGCAGCCCCTCCGTGACCAGCGGATACAGCGCCGTACGCACCTTGCGCTCGATGGTGGGCGAGGTCGAGCGATCGGCCACCAGACGGCTCATCGAGGTCGGCGGCGCCGTGGCCACCGCGCCGCGGAAGTCCAGGCCACGGGGGTCCCCCCACGCCCCCTGGGCGTAGGAGGAGTAACGCGCGGCGTGCACCGCGGTGCTGATCGCCGCGTGGCCGCCCTGGGAATGGCCCATCGCGACCCACCTGCGCGAGACGCCGACGTCCGCCTGCCGCGCCGCGCGCACGATGTCGATCGTGCCGTACGCCGCGCTGCGCGCGTGCAGGTACGGGTGGTCGCCCGCGGTGCCCAACCCCTCGTAGTCCGTGGCCACGACCGCGACGCCGCTGTCCAACCAGCGGCGGATCTCCGGGTCGTGGGCGAACGTCGCCGCGTCCGTACGGCTCGGGGCGCACTGGTCCGCGCTGCCGACGGTGCCGTGGGCCAGCGAGATCACCGGCCAGCCGCCCTTGGGGGGCGTCCCGGCCGGGGCGAAGATCATGCCGGACACCAGCACCTTCCGGCCGTCGGCGCCGGTGGAGGTGTACTCGACGACCTGGCCGGGCCCGCCGTGGGGACGGGCTTCCGGCGGCAGCGAGGTCGCCTTGACGAGCTTGCCGCTGCCGGGCGCGGGGCGGCCCTTCGCACCGTGGGAGAGCGCGGAGACGGCGGTCGTGGACTCGGGCGCCGGCGCCGCGGACGCGCTGCCGACGCCCGCGAACGCGGTGAGGGTCAGCGCGCCGACGGTCACGGCGACGGTGGCGGTGGTCCGGTGCCCTCCACGGCACCGTCGGGCGGGGCGGGGCGATCGCGTGGTGATGTCCACGGGAGAGGTCACGGCGGTCCCTTCGCAAGCGACGGTCAACGTCCCGTCCGGGGTCCCGGCCGACCGCGACAGCAGCCGGCCGGGACGACCCCGCACGGACTACCGCACGGTAATCCGCGGCGGGGCCCGTCATGAAGCCACTCCGGGGCCATTCCCTCCTCGTCCGTGATGACGAGGAATCACCCGCGTCTCGTCCTTCAGGGGGACGAACTCCCCTTACTGCTCGTCTCGTTGGGCGCTGCGAGGAGCAGGGCGACCGCGGCCGCGGCGATGCCGACGAGCGCGTACAGGAAGGCGGTACGGAAGCCGTCGACGCCCGCCGTGCCGCCGGCGACCGCGCCGACCAGCACCGCGAGCCCGAGCGCCCCGCCGAGCTGGTCAACGGAGCGCTGCACTCCGGACGCCGCGCCCGCGTCGTCCTCGGTGACGCCGTGCAGCGCCGCGTTCTGGAGCGCGAGCAGCCCGACGCCCATGCCCGCGGCGACGCCGACCATGCCCGGCAGCACGTCGGCGGCGTACGCGCCCTGGTCGGGCAGCCGGGCCAGCCACGCCAGCCCCCCGGCCGTGCACACCAGTCCCACCAGCGCCGTGTGCTTCAGCCCGATCGCGGTGATGAGTCGGGGCGTGATCGCGATGGCCAGGAACAGGGCCGCGCAGAACGGTAGGAAGGCCAGCCCCGCCTGGAGCGGGCCGAACCCGACGACGTCCTGTAGGTACAGCGTGAGCAGGAAGAACGCGGTGGAGAGCGCGGCGCTCAGCAGCACGGTCACGGCGTTGGCGACGGCCCGGACGCGGTGCGTGAAGAAGGCGAGCGGCACGAGCGGGTGCCGGGTGCGCGCCTCGACGACGACGAAGCCGGCCAGCAGCAGCACCCCCGCCACGACGGCCGCGGGCGCCGACTCCACCACGCCGTACACCAGGCTCAGCGGGCCAGCGGTCAGCAGCGCGGCCCCGGGCAGGTCGAGGCGTTCGGTGCGCACGCGCGGGCCGTCGGACGGCAGCAGCCGCGGCGTGATCAGCAGTACGGCGATCGCGAGCGGCACGTTGATGCCGAAGATCCAGCGCCAGTGCAGCAGTTCGGTGAGCACGCCAGACAGCAGGACACCGGCGACGAGCCCGCCGGAGGAGATGGCGCCCCAGACCCCGAGGGCCTTGGCGCGTTCGGCGGGGTCGGGGTAGAGCAGCGCGATCAGCGACATCGCCGCGGGCGAGGCCAGCGCCTCACCGGCGCCCTGCGCGAACCGCGCCCCGATCAGCACCGGGAGGTCGGGCGCGAGGCCCGCGGCGAGGGAGGCGACGGCGAACAGCGCGGCGCCGCACAGGAACATCCTGCGCCGCCCGAGCAGATCGGTGACCCGCCCGCCGAGCAGCAGCAGTCCGCCGCCGACCAGGGTGTATCCGGTGACGACCCAGGACAGCGAGCCGGTCGGGGCGTCGAACTGCGCGCCGATGGACGGCAGCGCGACGTGCACGACGGTGACGTCGAGCGCGATGAGGAACTGGAGGAGGGACAGCAGCGCGAGGGCCGCGGTCCGGCGATCGGCCAGCGGGCGTGCCGCCGCCTTGGAAAGGGCGTTCATGGGAGGCGTGCTCCAGGTACTCCAGAAAGCGGAAAGGACGCTTCCGTGCCGGCACGACGAGCGGACCCCACCGGTGCGGACCGGTGCGGCCGGGGCCGTGGAACGGCACTCCTGGAGTTACTTGGTGACTGCGATGCCCATGCGGGCATCGTAACCCGCGGCAGGGAGGTGCCCGGGCCGGAGCCTCACCAGACGGGACGCAGCGGCGGTAGCGCGTCCCCGGCCAACGCGCGTACGAGGGCGACGAGTTCGGCCCGCGGAACCCGGTGGCCGGCCTCTTGGAGCTGCCGCTCCAACCGCGCCTCCAGGTCGTGCATGATTCTGCCGGCCACGGCGAGGTGCTGCCGTGCCTTCCCGGTGAGGACGACGAGCTTGCGCCGCCCGCCGGCGGGGTGCGGCCGCCGCTCCACGTACCCCCGCTCCGCCAGGTCGTCGACGATCTGCCCGGCGGCCTGCTTGCTGACCCCGAGCTGCTCGGCGAGTTCGCTGCTCGTCGCGCCGGAGTCGCGGAGCGCCTGGAACACCAGGCCGTGCACGGGGCGCAGGTCGTCGTAGCCGGCGGCTTCCACGCGGCTGACGAACTCGGAGAGGAGCAGTTGGAAGGCCATTCCGAGCAGGAAGGTCAGCTCGGTGCGTTCGAGGGGGTCACGGGTCTCCACGAAGCCATCTTGACACGGGTGTGTAAAGCTCCTTTACTCATGGCGAGTAAAGGAGCTTTACATGGAGGGGAGAGTGCGGGTCGACATGGACGTGAACGGTGTGGGCGGCGTCGACGCGAACGTGCGCGTGGTCAGTGAGAGCGAGCAGGGGACGACCAGGACCCCGGCGGGCTCGATGTACGGGCTGGCGGCGCCCAGCCGGGGCAGCGCCGAGATCAGCACCTGGCGGGTGGAGATCGCCGCGGGCGAGGGCACGCCGGTGCACGTCATCGACCGCGAGCAGGTGTGGACGGTGCTGTCCGGCGGGTTCGACGTCGAGGTGGCGGGCGAGACGGGCCGGGTCGAGCCCGGGCAGGCCCTGATCCTGCCGGCCGGCGCGGTCCGGCAGGTGAAGGCCGCGGGGGGCCGCCCGGCGGAGGCGCTGGTCGCGATGCCCGTGGGGGGCAGGGCGGTGCGGCCGGGCAGCGAGGGCAAGATCCCGCTGCCGTGGGCGGAGTGAGTCCGTCGGGCTGACGGTCCCCCCGCCCGATCGGCCGGCCCGCCCCGTGGGCCCGCCCGTCTGAAGAGCCCCGCGAGGCGGGGACGGCCGCACCCCGCTGTCGCCCTACGACCGCGGAATCGGAGCACCCCCGCACGCGGGGACGGCGTGTGCACCGCAGCCGCACCCGCCCCCCAGGGGCTACAGGACGCGCTCGAAGCAGAGCGAGTCCGGGGACTGGGCGTACGGGCCGAAGTTCGGGATGCGGGCGTAGCCGGCGCGGGTGTAGAAGCGTACGGCGGCGTGCTGCCGGTCCCCGGTCTCCAGTCGCAGCGCCCGCCACCCGCTCCGCCGCGCCCAGTCCTCCAGGCCGCGGAGGACCGCCTCGGCGACGCCCGTACCGCGCGCCTCGGGCGTCACGTACATCCGTTTGACCTCGCCCGTCGCCCCCGCCAGCCGCCGCAGCCCGCCGCAGCCGAGCGGCGTTCCGTCGGCGCCGTGGGCGAGCAGGAACACGGCGATGTCCCCCGCGCTCGGTGCGGGCCCGGCCTCGCTGTCGTGCGTGCCGTACAGCTCGGCTATCTCCGCCCGCTGCCCGGCCCGCAGTGCGACGGCGTCCGCGTCGTCCCAGGCGACTTCCCCGACGACGATGCCGCCGCCGACCTCACTGAACGTGCTGATCTCCATCCGACGGATTCTGACCCCGTCGTGTTTCGCGGATGTGTCCCCGCCCCGTGCGCGCCCCGCCGCGACCCCGTCCCGTCCCGCCCCCACCCTTGCCCGGTCGCGTCCCGGGCGGTCCAATATGACGAGGCGTCAGATTCATGCGTCGTGGGCCGGGGGCCGATTCGAGGAGGCGTACGCGGTGTACGTGCAGGTGTTGCCCGAAGGGCGGATGGCCTACGGGATGCAGCTTCCCGTCCAGGCCCAGAGCGCGCTGTTCGCCGAGGCGTGGGAGGCGAAGGCGGGCGTGGACGACCTCGTGGAGGTGGCGAAGGTCGCCGATCGGACCGGGTTCGCCTACGTCGCCGTGTGCGACCACGTCGCGATACCGCGGCGGCTCGCGGACGCGATGTCGACCGTCTGGTACGACCCCGTCGCCACGCTCTCCTACCTCGCCGCGGCCACCCGGCGCGTACGGCTGCTGAGCCACGTCGCCGTCGTCGGACTGCGGCACCCGCTGGTGAGTGCCAAGCAGTACGCCACGCTCGACCACCTCTCCGGCGGGCGGCTGGTCCTCGGGGTGGGCGCCGGGCACGTGCGGGAGGAGTTCGAGGCCGTCGGGGTCGATTTCGACGGGCGCGGCGGCCTGTTGGACGAGGCGGTCGACGCGCTCAGGGCGGCGCTCGGGCCCGAGGAGTACCCCGAGCACGCGGGGGAGCGGTTCGCGTTCTCCGGTCTCGGGCAGCGGCCCCGGCCCGCGCAGGTCCGGGTGCCGCTGTGGGTCGGCGGGTCGTCGCCGGCCGCGGTGCGGCGCGCCGCGCTGCGCGGGGACGGCTGGCTGCCGCAGGGCGATCCGCGCGACCGGCTCCCCGCGCAGATCGCCCGGCTGCGGCGGCTGCGCGAGGAGGCCGGGATCGCCGCGCCGATCGAGGTCGGGGCGATCGTCGAGCCGTTGTACGTGGGGGAGCCGGCGTGGGACGTGGGGCGGCGCACCCTGGCCGGGGAGCCGGCCGCGCTCGCCGATTCGCTGCGCGCGTACCCGCGGATGGGGGTGAACCAGATCCAGGTGCGCTTCCGCGCCCGCAGCCGCACCGAACTCACCGACCAGATGGCCGCCTTCGCCCGCGACGTGGCACCGCACGTGACGGACTGAGGAACGCGACGACCCGGAGGGAACCCCCGACATGAGCACTGAGCCCCAGCCCGCGCCCGGCAAGCTCCACGGGCGCGTCGTCCTCATCACCGGAGCCGCCCGCGGGCAGGGCGAACAGGAGGCCCGCCTCTTCGCGGCCGAGGGCGCCCGCGTCGTCCTCGCCGACGTCCTCGACGAGCAGGGGCGGGCCGTCGCCGCCGACATCGGCCCGGAGCGCGCCCTCTACCTGCACCTCGACGTGACCGACGAGGACGGTTGGCGCGCCGCGCTCGCCGCCGCGAAGGAGCGGTTCGGGCACGTCGACGGGCTGGTCAACAACGCCGGCGTGCTGCGCTTCAACGAACTCGTCGCCACCCCCCTCGCCGAGTTCCAACTCGTCACGCAGGTCAACCAGGTCGGCGCCTTCCTCGGCATCCGCACCGTCGCGCCCGAGATCGCCGCGGCCGGCGGCGGCACGATCGTCAACACCGCTTCGTACGCGGGGATGACGGGGATCGAGTACGTGGGCGCGTACTCCGCCTCCAAGCACGCCGTCGTCGGGCTCACCCGCGTCGCCGCGCTGGAGCTGGCGTCGAAGGGGATCCGGGTGAACGCGATCTGCCCCGGCGCCGTGGACACCCCGATGACCCACCCGGACGCCTTCGACCCGGACGCCGACCCCGAGACCGTGGCGAAGATGCGGCAGCGGGCGGGGGAGTACTACCGGAAGCTGGTGCCGCTGGGGCGAGTGGGGCGCCCGGAGGAGATCGCCAAGCTCGCGCTCTTCCTGAGCTGCGACGACTCCTCGTACATCACCGGTCAGCCGATCGTCATCGACGGCGGCTGGCTCGCCGGCGTGAGCCTCGGCTAGGGCGTGTTTCGGAAGTGGCGCCGTCTGCCCGAAGGGCGGGGCCGACGGCGTCTGGTGCCGTGCATCGCAAGGCGGAGGATCGTCCTCGTACTGGACGCACTTGGACGACTCCGACAACGCGGGGTGGGGGTCCCTCCCGCGCGTAGCCGCGGGGGAGTGCGGTGCCAGGCGTCGTCGGCCGGGCGGGACTTTCGAAACACGCCCCAGCGCCCCGGACGTCGACGATCCGGCGGGGCGTCGGCTCTTGACGCTCCCCGGACGCCGGTGGAACAGTCAAGAACTGACGGTGCGTCAGAAAGTGTCAGTCATGCGGGAGACCACAGCGCAGAGGACGGTGAACACCCCGTGGAATTCGGGATCTTCGTACAGGGATACGTCGGCAAGCGCGCCGAGAGCGACCCACTCGCCGAGCACAAGGCGCTCATGGAGGAGACCGAGTACGTCATCCAGGCCGACCGGTCGGGCTTCAAGTACGCCTGGGCCTCCGAGCACCACTTCCTGGAGGAGTACTCGCACCTCTCCGCCAACGACGTCTTCCTCGGCTACCTCGCCCACGCCACCGACCGCATCCACCTCGGCTCCGGCATCTTCAACCCCCTCGCGCCGGTCAACCACCCCGTGAAGGTCGCCGAGAAGGTCGCCATGCTCGACCACCTCTCCGAGGGCCGGTTCGAGTTCGGCTCCGGGCGCGGCGCCGGCAGCCACGAGATCCTCGGCTTCCTGCCGGGGATCACCGACATGAACCACACCAAGGAGATCTGGGAGGAGACCATCGCCGAGTTCCCCAAGATGTGGCTCCAGGAGGAGTACGAGGGGTTCCGGGGCCGGCACTGGTCGCTGCCGCCGCGCAAGGTGCTGCCCAAGCCGTACGGCCCGGCGCACCCGGCCATGTGGTACGCGGCCGGCTCCCCCTCCTCGTACGCCATGGCCGGCGCGAAGGGCCTCGGCGTCCTCGGGTTCAGCGTGCAGAAGGTCTCCGACATGGAGTGGGTGCTCGACTCGTACAAGACCGCCGTCGGAAAGGCGCGGGCGATCGGCGCGTTCGTCAACGACAACGTCATGGTCACCTCCACCGCGGTCTGCGCCGAGACCCACGACGAGGCCGTGCGGATAGCCGCGAGCGGCGGGCTGAACTACCTCCAGTCGCTACTCTTCCGCTACCACGACACCTTCCCTCGGCCCGACGGCGTGCCCGAGTGGCCCGAGCTGATCCCCGAGTACACCGCGGAGGTCGTCCAACTCCTCATCCAGGAGGAGCTGATGATCTGCGGCGACCCCGACGAGGTGTTGCAGCAGTGCAAGCGGTGGGAGCAGGCGGGCGCCGACCAGCTCTCCTTCGGGCTGCCGATCGGCGTCCCGTACGAGGCCACCATGAACACGATCAAGCTGATCGGCGAGCACGTCATCCCGCAGATCGACACCGACCCCGTGCACCGCACGACCCGCTTCCGCAACGCGGCCACCACTGCCTGACGAGGAGGCACCGCCGTGCTCGACCACCTCATCCGGTCCGCCACCGTCGTCGACGGCACGGGAGCGCCGGCGCACGTCGCCGACGTCGGGCTGCGGGACGGCAGGATCGCCGTCGTCGCGGCGCCGGGGACCGTCGACGAGGCGGCCAGGACCGAGGAGGACGCCACCGGGCTCGTCCTCGCGCCCGGCTTCGTCGACCCGCACACGCACTACGACGCGCAGCTCTTCTGGGACCCGTACGCCACCCCCTCGCTCAACCACGGCGTGACCACGGTCGCCGGCGGCAACTGCGGCTTCACCCTCGCGCCGCTCAACCCGGACCGGCCCGAGGACGCCGACTACACGCGGCGGATGATGGCCCGGGTCGAGGGGATGGCGCTGGTCGCGCTGGAGGAGGGCGCGCCCTGGAACTGGCACACCTTCGGCGAGTACCTGGACGCCCTGGAGGGCCGGATCGCGGTGAACGCGGGCTTCATGGTGGGGCACTGCGCGCTGCGCCGGCACGTGATGGGCGCCGACGCGGTCGGCGGCCGGGCGACGGACGAGCAACTCGCGCGGATGGTGGAGCTGCTGCACGACGCGATGGCCGCGGGCGCCTGGGGCCTGTCCACCACCCAGTCGTCCACCCACTCCGACGGCGACGGGCAGCCGGTCGCCTCCCGGCACGCCGCGCCGGAGGAGCTGTTGGCGCTCTCCCGGGCGGTCGCGGAGCACGAGGGGACGCAGTTGGAGGCGATCGTCGCCGGGTGCCTGGACCGGTTCAGCGACGCGGAGATCGACCTGTTCGTCGCGATGACGGCGGCGGCCGGGCGCCCGCTGAACTGGAACGTGCTCACGATCGACGCGGCCGTGCCCGAGCGGGTGCCGCGGCAACTGCTGGCCAGCGAGCGGGCGCGGGCGGCCGGCGGGCGGATCGTCGCGCTGACGATGCCGATCCTCACTCCCATGAACATGTCGCTGGGCACCTTCTGCGCGCTCAACCTGATCCCGGGGTGGGGCGAGGTGCTGGCGCTGCCGGTCGAGGAGCGGATCGCGAAGCTGCGCGACCCCGAGGTGCGGGCGGAGATGCTGCGGCGCGCGGAGTCCAAGGAGGCGGGCGTCTTCCGGCGGCTGGCGAACTTCGGGCGGTACGTCATCGGGGACACCTACGCCGAGGAGAACGAGGGCCTCGGCGGGCGGGTCGTCGGCGACATCGCGGCCGAGCGCGGCCAGGACCCCTTCCACTGCCTGGTGGAGATCTGCGCCAACGACGGGCTGCGGACGGTGCTGTGGCCGATGCCGACGGACAACGACCCGGCGTCGTGGGAGCTGCGGCGACGCACCTGGGAGCACGAGGACGTGCTGCTCGGCGGCTCGGACGCGGGCGCCCACCTGGACCGGATGTGCGGGGCGCCGTACACCACCCGGTTCATCGGGGACTGTCTGCGCGGACGGAAGCTGGTGTCGCTGGAGGCGGCGGTGAAGATGCTCACCGACGACCCGGCGCGGCTGTTCGGGCTGCGCGGGCGCGGACGGGTGGCCGAGGGGTACCACGCGGACCTGGTGCTCTTCGACCCGGAGCGGATCGACGCCGGGCCGGCGCGGCTGGTGCACGACCTGCCGGGGGACAGCCCGCGGCTGGACGCCCAGGCGCTGGGGGTGGTGTCCGTGCGGGTGAACGGGGTGGAGGCGATCCGGGACGACCGGGTGACGGGCGCGGTGCCGGGCGTGGTGCTGCGCTCGGGCCGGGACACGGAGACGGTCGACACCAGGGTCTCGGCGTGACCGCCCCCGACGAGCCGCGGCTGTTCGTCGGCGGCGAGTGGGTCGAGCCCGACGACGGGCACTACGAGGTCGTCGACCCGGCGACCGAGACCGTCGTCGGCCTCGCGCCGGAAGCCGGCCGGGACCAGGTGCACGCCGCGGCAGCGGCGGCGCGCGAGGCGTTCGGCCCTTGGTCGCGCACCGCGCCCGAGGAGCGCGCCCGGATCCTCGCCGCCGCGGCCGACGTCATCGAGCGGGACGCCGCCGCCCACGCCGACGTGGCCCGCCGGGAGAGCGGGGCGACGACGGCGACCGCGCGCGGGATGCAGGTCGCGGTGGCCGCCGCGCGCTTCCGCCGGTACGCGAGGGGCGCACTGGAACCCGTCGAGCAGGCGCTGCCGCCGCAGGTGACGGCGGCCGGACCGTTCGGCAGGGCGGGGGTCGTCGGCGCGGTCGCGGTGCGCCGGCCGGTGGGCGTGGTCACCTGCATCACCTCGTACAACAACCCCTGGGCGAACGCGGCGGGGAAGGTCGCGCCGGCGCTGGCGATGGGCAACGCGGTCGTGGTGAAGCCGGCGCCGCAGGATCCGCTGTCGGTCTTCCGGATGGCGCGGGCGCTGGCCGAGGCCGGGGTGCCGCCGGGCGTGGTGAACGTGGTGACCGGTTCCGGGCCGGAGGCGGGGCGGGCCGCGGTCGACTCGCCGGACGTCGACATGGTCAGCTTCACCGGCTCGACGGCGGTGGGGCGGGCGATCGCCGAGGTCTGCGGGCGCGGGATGAAGCGCCAGCTCATGGAGTTGGGCGGCAAGGGCGCGGCGCTGGTCTTCGACGACGCCGACCCGGCCGCGGCGGTCGCCGGGATCGGGACGACGTACTCCTTCTACAGCGGGCAGATCTGCACCGCACCGACGCGGGTCATCGCGCAGCGCGGGATCTACGAGCACCTGGTGGCGGGCCTCGCCGCGTACGCGGGCCGGCTGACGGTGGGCGATCCGGCCGCGCGGGGCACCGTGGTGGGGCCGGTGATCTCGGCCGCGCACCGCGACCGGGTGGAGTCGTACGTGGCGCTCGGCCGGGCGGAGGGGGCCCGGCTGGTCGTCGGCGGCGAGCGGCCCGACCTCGGCAAGGGCTTCTACGTGGCGCCGACGCTCTTCGCGGAGTGCACCGGCGGGATGCGGGTGGTGCGGGAGGAGATCTTCGGGCCGGTGGTCGTGGTGCTGCCCTTCGACACGGAGGAGGAGGGGATCGCGCTCGCCAACGACAGCGAGTACGGCCTCATCGACTACGTGTGGTCGGGGGACGTGGCGCGGGCGTTCCGGGTCGCGGGCGAGCTGCGGGCCGGCGGGGTGGGGATCAACACGGTCGGCCGGCACATGGAGGCCCCGTTCGGCGGGTTCAAGCAGAGCGGGGTGGGGCGGGACGTGGGCTCGTACGCCCTGCACGCGTACGGCGAGACGCAGGCGCTGGTGTGGCCCGGATGACGCCCGTGGCTCCCGGGCCGGCGGGTGTTCGCTGTCGGCTCACCGGAAAATTTCAAAAGGGGTAAAGCGGGCAGCGCTGCGGTTATCGTACGTCGTAAATTCGGCGTCACGCCTTCCAAGGTGGGAGCACGTTCCGGAGTAGATCTTTCATGTGCAGGAAATCATCCGTACTCGCCACCGAAAGGCAGGGTTCGATATTCGGACGCCTGGGCTCCGGATGTGGAAACCGCAGCATTTAACGTCCTGTTCATGACTCAGCTGGAAGCCCGGCCGCAGGCCGGAGACACGGTGCGGGGCGCCGCCCCCGGCAAGGGCGGTGGCGTGCGCGGCAAAGGGCTCGGCGGGAACTCCGTCGGGCTGACGGGCAGCGCCGTCATCGGCATTTCGACCGTCGCCCCGGTCTACTGCCTGACCTCCACCCTCGGCTCCACCGCCGGGGAAGTCGGGCTCCAGATGCCCGCGATCTTCCTGGCCGGCTTCCTCCCGATGCTGCTGGTCGCCTTCGCGTACCGGGAGCTCAACCGGGTCATGCCCGACTGCGGCACCTCCTTCACCTGGACGGTGAAGGCGTTCGGGCCGCGGGTCGGCTGGATGTGCGGCTGGGGCCTGGTGGTCGCCACGATCATCGTGCTCTCCAACCTCGCCGGCGTCGCCACGTCCTTCTTCTGGCTGCTCGCGGGCGAGGTCACCGGCAGCGAGTCGGTGGCCGCGCTCGACGACAACAAGGCCGTGCACATCGGCACCGTGCTGGTGCTGATCGCGATCGCCACCGCGATCAGCTACCGCGGCATGACGGCGACCAAGGGCGTGCAGTACGCCCTGGTCGGCCTCCAGCTCCTGGTCCTCGGCGTCTTCATAGCGATGGCGCTGTCCAAGGCGGGCTCGTTCGAGACCTCGCTCTCCTTCTCCGGCGAGTGGCTGAACCCCTTCGCCGTCGAGTCCTTCGCCGCCTTCACCGCCGGCCTGTCGCTGTCGATCTTCATGTACTGGGGCTGGGACGCCAGCCTCAGCGCCAACGAGGAGACCACCGGCAGCGGCAAGACCCCCGGCCGGGCCGCGCTGATCGCCATGGTCGTGCTGGTCGCCTCGTACCTGATGACCGGCGTCGCCGCGCAGATGGCCGTCGGCTCCGGCGAGACGGGCCTCGGCCTGGCGAACCCGGACACCTCCGACAACGTCTTCGCCGCCCTCGCCGGCCCGGTCATGGGCCCCGGCCTCGGCGTGCTGCTCTTCGTCGCGGTCCTCGCGTCCGCCGCCGCGAGCCTCCAGACCACCTTCATCCCGGTCGCCCGCACGGTGCTCGCGATGTCCACGTACGAGGCGCTGCCGCCGTCCTTCGCCCGGGTCAACCCGCGCTTCAAGACCCCCGGCAAGGCCACGGTCGTCGCCGGCATCGCCACCGGCGCCTTCTACACCGTCATGACGCTGGTCAGCGAGAACGTCCTGATCGACACGATCTACGCGCTCGGCCTCATGATCTGCTTCTACTACTCCCTCACGGCCTTCGCCTGCGCCTGGTACTTCCGCGCCGAGATCTTCCGCTCCGGCCGGGACTTCGTCTTCAAGGGCCTGGCCCCGGTCGTCGGCGGGCTGCTGCTCGCGGCGGTCTTCGGCAAGACGCTGTACGACATGTGGGACCCGGCGTACGGCAGCGGCTCCACGGTCGCCGGCGTCGGCTCGGTCTTCATCATCGGCGTCGGGCTGCTGGCGCTCGGCCTGGTGATCATGTTGGTGATGCGTCGGGTGAGCCCGGCGTTCTTCCGCGGCGAGGTGCTCAAGCGGGACACCCCGTCCCTGATCATCGCGGACTGAGTCCGGTCGTACGACGTGGGTGGGGGCGGCCGGTGATCACCGGCCGCCCCCACCCACGTGGTGCTCGTCAGCGCGCCGCGGGCTTCCGCAGCAGGAACAGGGCCGCGAGGAACGCCGCCACCAGCAGGCCCGCTCCGACGGTGAACGCGAGCTGGTAGCCGCTGGTCAGCGCTTCGGCGCCGGAGCTGCCGCGTTCCAGGGCGCCCTCGGTGCGCCCGGCGGCCAGGGTGCTGAGCACCGCGACGCCGAGGGCGCCGCCGAGCTGCTGGGTGGTGTTGAACAGCCCCGATGCGAGGCCCGCGTCCTCCGCCGGCACCCCGCTCATCCCCAGCGAGGTCAGCGCCGGCATCGCCAGGCCGGCACCGGCCGCCAGCAGCATCACCGGCAGCAGGTCGACCACGTAGTTCGCGTCGCTGGCCGGGACGCGTATCAGCAGTCCGAGGACGCCGACCAGCAGGGCCAGACCGGTCAGCAGCACGGCCCGCTCCCCGAAGCGGGCGATCAGCCGCGCCGAGCCGCCGAGCGCGGTGACGCCGATGATCACGGCCGCGGGCAGCATCGCGAGCCCCGTCTCCAGCGCCCCGTAGCCGAGGACCTTCTGCAGGTAGAGCGCGACCAGCGTCTGGAAGGAGAACAGCGCGGCCACCATCAGCATCTGTACGACGTTGGCGCCCGTGAGGCTGCGGGAGCGCACGATCCGCGGCGGCACCAGCGGCGAGCGGGCCTTGGTCTGGCGTACGACGAAGGCGGCGACCAGGGCGACGGAGAGCGCACCGAGGCCGAGGGTGTGCGCGGAGGCCCAGCCCGACTGCTCCGCCTTGACGACGGCGTAGATGCCGAGGGTCAGCCCGAAGGTGACCAGGCCGGCGCCCAGCCAGTCGGCGCCGGCCTTCAGGCCGCGCCCGCGGTCGGCGGGGAGCAGCGGCAGCGCGAGGGCGAGCACGGCGAGGCCGATCGGCAGGTTGATGGTGAAGATCCACCGCCAGTCGAGGGCGTCGGTGAGCACCCCGCCGAGCACCTGGCCGATGGAGGCGCCGGCGGCGCCGGTGAAGCTGAAGACGCCGATGGCCTTCGCGCGCTCGCGCGGTTCGGTGAAGAGCGTGATCAGGATGCCGAGCCCGACGGCGGACGCCATGGCGCTGCCGACTCCTTGGAGGAAGCGGGCGGCGATCAGCACGCCGGGGGAGGCGGCGACGCCGGCGAGCAGGGAAGCGGCGGTGAAGACGCCGATGCCGGCCAGGAACATCTTCTTGCGGCCGACGAGGTCCCCGAGGCGGCCGGCGAGGAGCAGCAGGGCGCCGAAGGGGATCAGGTACGCGTTGATGACCCAGCTCAGGCCGGCCGGGGAGAAGCCGAGGTCGCTCTGCATGGCGGGCATCGCGACGGTGACGATGCTGCCGTCGAGGATCAGCATCAGGGTGGCGCTGGCGATCACGGCGAGGGCGGCCCAGCGGGAGCGGGCCGCGGGCGGCTGCGTCTGCTGCGAGGGCTTCGCTTGTGCGGGCGGGGCGGTGGGTGCGGGTTCCGTGGCGACCGAGGTCGGTGACATGGGTTCTCTCCCGTCAATCCGTGGGGCAGTCCGTGGAGGCGACAAGAGAGACCGTAGCAGATAGTTCCGTTGCAGACTATCTATCTCGGATGTTTTTAGTTGTGGGGCGGAGGGGGCGGGATGTCAGCGCTGGCGGGCCCGGCGGGCGGGTGCGGCTTCCGTCGCGGTGGACAGGTGGCCCGTGGCCAGCGCGTTCAGCGCCTCCAGCAGCGTCGAGCGGTCGCCCTCGGTCAGTGTCGCCAGGGCGTCGCGGTGCACCGCGTCCACGATCTGCTGGCTCCGCTCCGCCGTGCGGGCGCCCTCCTCCGTGACCGCGATGATCCGTGCGCGCCGGTCGGTGGGCGACGGTCGCCGTTCCGCGAGCCCCGCCCGCTCCAGTGCGTCGACCGTGACCACCATCGTGGTCTTGTCCATGTCGCCGATCTCGGCGAGCTGCGCCTGGGTCCGCTCCTCCTCCAGGGCGTGCACCAGAACGCAGTGCATGCGGGCGGTGAGTCCGATCTCGGCCAGTGCCGCGGCCATCTGGGTGCGCAGTACGTGGCTGGTGTGGTCGAGGAGGTGGGAGAGGTCCGGCTCGTTGCGTCGGGGTGCGAGGGAGGTCATGGGTCCAGGGTAGGCGAGGAGGTTCACTTGCGGATTATCTGCAACCAGACATTCTGGTTCGACGGTTCTGGCGCCCCTTGGCGAGCTGGCAAGTCACTCCATCTATAGTGCTCTAGTTGGAGTGGTATAACTCTCGGGCTTTCAAGGAGTGGTCGTCATGGTGAGAAGGAACGACGAACGGCGCGCCGCGCTCGTCGACGCCGCGATCGAGGTGCTGGCCCGGGAGGGCGCCCGCGGGCTGACCTTCCGCGCCGTGGACACCGAGGCGGCCGTCCCGAACGGCACCGCGTCCAACTACTTCGCCAACCGCGACGACCTGCTCAACCAGGCCGGCGCCCGGGTCTACGAACGCCTCCAGCCCGACGAGGAGACCGTCGCCCCGCTGGTCGCCGCCGGGCACGACCGGGCCGCGTACGTCGAGCTGATGCGTGAGGTCGTCGGCCGCGTCGCCGGCTTCCGCACCGGCTACCTCGCCTTCCTGGAACTCCGCCTGGAGGCCACCCGCCGCCCCGAACTGCGCAGGCTGCTCACCGAACGCGTCCGCGCCGACGTCGACGCCAACGTCTCGTACCACGAGGCGTCCGGACTCCCCGGCGACGCGATGGCCGTCAAGCTGTTGATGCTCACGTTCAACTGGCTGATCGTCGAACAGCTCACCCTGCCGGACCTCTACTCGGAGGCCGAGCGGGAGGCGTTCGTACAGGTCGCGGTCGAACGCCTGGTGGTGGGCGGGCCGACCTCGCTATCTTGATGTCAAGATTCTTGGTGGGGGAGGCAGGGAGAAGGCATGACTGAAGGAGCGCTCGGATACGCCTTGGGTGGGCTGCACCACGTACAACTCGCGATCCCCGCGGGCGCGGAAGACCGCTGCCGCGAGTTCTGGGTGGGCGTACTCGGCATGACGGAAGTCGAGAAGCCGCCCGCGCTGAGAGCCCGCGGAGGGTGCTGGTTCCGGGGTGGCGGCCTGGAGGTCCACCTGGGTGTGGAAGAGGACTTCCACCCGAGCAGGAAGGCGCATCCGGGCATCCTCGTGACCTCGATCCACGCGCTCGCCCAGCGCCTGGAGGTCAACGGAGCCGACGTCACCTGGGACGACGACTTCCCCGGGTACGCCCGCTTCCACACGTTCGACAAACTGGGCAACCGCCTGGAATTCCTCGAACCCGTTCCCGCCGACTGACCTCATCCAGGCCAGCCGTCGTGCCCCTTGGGCAAAGGACGGCGGCGGCGACACAGGGGCGCTGGGCCCCTGCTCCCCTGGGCACAGGGGGAGGAGTTGCACGAGAAGCCACCCACGGTCCACAGAGATCAACCCTCCCGCAGGGGGAACGGTGGGGTCCTGGGGGGCGCGGGGAACTGCGCGAACAGCCTGCCGCCGAGTCGCAGACGCCATCACCGCGCACTTGTCACGGCGCCAACGCGCCTGCTCGGACAACGGGGAGGGGAGGGCCGGCCGGGGCAGACCCCGGCCGGCCGGGGTCTCTAACGGTCCCCGAGGAAAATCGGGTTGGTGAACGCGGCCAGAGTGCCCAGGGAGCCCTGGGCCGTCGGCGGGTGGCGCACCTCCGCGCGGACGTACGCCGCGACCCGCGCCGACGTGCGCCACTCCACCACCCCCGCCCCCGACGCCGGCAGCAGCGCCGAGTGCGCCGTGCCCTGGTCGGTGACGAAGCGGACGGTGCAGCCCGCCGCCCCGGACGCGGCCAGCCGCACCGTCACCGGCGCGCCCGGCTCCGTACGCAGCCGCTCGCCGATCCCGGCCCGTGCGCCGCGCCCGTCCGAAGCGCCGAAGTCCAGCGTGACGGACCGGGACTCGGCGACGTAACTGCGCCCGGCCCGCAGCCCGTCGAGCACCGCGGCACGGGTCAGGTCGTCCGCGAGCACCACGGTCTGCGGGGTGCCGACCGGGTCCGGGTCGCGGTGCGCGTCGCTGCCGCCCATCGCCGGGACCCAGCGCCCGCGCGCCAGCTCCGCGTCCCACGCCTGGAGCGCGACCTCGTCGTCCGGCCCGTAAGCGCCGTTCCACACCTCCACCGCGTCCGCGTCGGCGAACCCGTGCTTCCAGGCGCATCCCAGGCAACCGGCGTACGGGTGCGCGGGTACGACGAGCCCGCCGGCGCGCCGGATCTGCCGGGCGAAGCGGCCGAAGTGCCCGTCCCGGGCCCGGTAGCGCCAGTCGACGAACGTCCCCGGGTCGGTGCCGACCGCCAGCGCGTGGCCGGTGCGCGTGGTGACCTCCTCGCCCAGCAGGACGAGCAGGTCGTCGCCGGCCGCTTCGGCCCAGTGGGCGTGCGCCGCGTGGGTGTTGTGCTCGGAGCTGTTGACGAAGTCCAGGCCGGCCGCACGGGCCAGCGCGGCGATCTCGCCGGGGGTGCGGCGGCCGTCGGAGTGCCAGGAGTGCAGATGGCAGTCGCCGCGGTACCAGGCCCGGCCGCGCCCCCTGGCCCGCTCGGGCGGGTACGTCGGCCGCGGCGCGGGCGCGCCGGGCGCGCCGTACCGCAGCGTGACCGTCACCTCGTACGCCAGGCCCTGCGGCGCGATCGTGTACGGGCCGAGGGCGACGTGCCAGGTCCCGGGGCGGACCGGGCCGGGGAGGTACCCCGGCGTCGCCGCGTCGCTGCGGACGAAGAACTCCTGTCGCGCCCCGCCCGACCAGCCGCGGAAGCCCTCGCCGCCGAGTGCGGTGCCGCGCTCGTCGAAGAGCCCGATGTCGAGGGCGTTGCCGAGGGTGCCGGCGGGGACGGCGGGGCGTTCGTACGCGTACGAGACGTGGATCTCGCGCACCCCGCGCCCCACCTCGAACGGCAGGTAGACGTAGTCGGGGGAGCCGGGCGGCAGGGTGCCGCGGATGACCCTCGTCCGCTGCTCCATGGCGCCGTCCGTGCCGTCGGCGTGCGCGGAACCCACGCTTCCCACGGTAGCCGCGGCGGCGGCGCCCGCAACGAGGAGCCCGCGCCGCGCGGGCCCGGCCGCGCCGTCCCTGCTGATGCTCGTCATGCACCGCATCCTGGCCGGCTCCGGTGAACGGGGGCCGCCGCGCGTGCTCTGAGAGGGTGAGCGGATGCGAAAGCCCCGGATACCCAGGCAGGCCGCGCGCGTCGCGGTGGTGGACCCGACCGGTTCGGTCTTCATGTTCCGCTACGACAACGAGGAGGTCGGCGTCCACTGGGCGATGCCCGGCGGCGGGCTGGACCCGGGCGAGTCGCCGCTTCAGGGCGCGCTGCGGGAGGTCCGGGAGGAGACCGGCTGGACGGACGTCGAGGTCGACGGGACCGTGCTGTGCCTGTGGGAGCACGACTTCACCCGGGCGGGCGTCCCGGTGCGCCAGCACGAGCACGTCTTCCTGGCGTACGGCCCGCGGCGCGATCCGATCGGCGAACTCGCCGCGGCCCACGCCGCCGATGACATCCTGAGCTGGCGCTGGTGGTCCCCGCAGGAGCTGGCCGGCGACACGGAACCGCTGTGGCCGCCGCAGTTGCCCCGACTCCTCGAAGGCGTACGGCGCAACGGCCCACCGGCGACACCGATCGATCTCGGTCATGTCGCCGCCGCCGACGCCGACTATCAAGCCCCGTTCCGGTGATCACGCGCCGATGCGGAAGAAGGGTCGGGCGGGGCGCGGTTGTGGAGTCTTGCGGCCCGTACGGCTAGGAACAGGTCGCCAGTTGGGCTTCGGCGCCGACTCCAGCTCCGACTTCGACTCCAGCTCTGACTTCTGCTTCAGCTCTGACTTCTGCTTCTGCTTCGGCTTCGACGAGGAAGGTTTGGGATGCGCATTTCAGCGACCCTCATGGTGACCGACGAGACGATCGCCCCCGCACGTCTGGCGCGGGAGTTGGAGGAACGCGGCTTCGACGGGCTGTACCTGCCCGAGCACACCCACATCCCCGTCGAGCGCGCCACCCCCTTCCCGTACGTCCCCGACGGAGACCTGCCCACCGGCTACGGCCGCACCCTCGACCCCTTCGTCGGACTGGCCCAGGCCGCGGCGGTGACCTCCCGGATCAGCCTCGGCACCGGGGTGCTGCTGCTCGCCCAGCACGACCCGATCACCGTGGCCAAGCAGGTCGCCACCCTGGACCACCTCTCCGGCGGCCGGTTCACCCTCGGCATCGGCTTCGGCTGGAACAAGGAGGAGGCCGTCGACCACGGCGTCGACTGGGCCCGCCGCCGGGAGGTCGTCCTCGACCAGATGCGGGTGATGCGGGCGCTGTGGGCGGCCGAACCGACCTCGTACGAAGGCGAGTTCCACTCGGTGAGCGCGTCCTTCGCCTTCCCCAAGCCGGTGCGCGGCACCTCGCCGCGCACCCTGGTCGGCGGCGGTGCGGGCCCCAAGCTCTTCGCGCACGTCGCCGAGTACGCGGACGGCTGGATGCCCATCGGCGTCGATCTGAAGCAGGCCCTGCCCGAGCTCCGCGCGGTCTGGGAGGAGGCGGGCCGGTCGTCGGATGAGCTGGAGGTGATGCCGTACTCGGTGCAGCCGACGCCCGAGAAGATGGCGCACTACGAAGAAGTGGGCGCCCAGGAGGTCGTCTTCATGCTGCCGTCGGCGGACGAGGACCAGGTGCTGCGCGCGCTCGACGACTTGGCGCGCTACCTGCCGTAGCGCTGCAAGGATCCGGGCGCGTCCGGCTCCGAGCGCGGCCGGGTCGGGGCACGGACAGCGGGTCGGGGCGCGTCCGGCTCCGAGCGCGGCCGGGTCGGGGCACGGACAGCGGGTCGGGGCGCGTCCGGGTCGGGGCGCGGCCGGGAAATGCCGTCGCGCCCCCGACCGCGGACCGGCTACACAAGTCCGATGCCTGATGACCCGCATCTCCTGCGCCCCGTCACCGACGAAGAGTTCCCCGCCTGGGCCCGCCTCATCGGCGACACCTGCGGCAGCGACTACACCGACGAGAAGCTCGACCGACTGCGCCCGCTGGTGGAACTGGACCGGACGATCGGCGCGTTCGACACGTCCGACACGTTCGGTGCGTCCGGCGCGTTCGCGGCGGGCAGGCCCGTCGGGGGCACCGCCGCGTATTCGCGCGTGATGACCGTGCCCGGGGGCTCGCTGCCCGTCGCCGGCGTCACCTGGGTCGGGGTGGCGGCCACCCACCGCCGACGCGGCCTGCTCACCGCGATGATGCGCCGGCAGCTCACCGAGGTGTACGAGGGCGGCGGCGAGTCGATCGCCGCGCTGCGCCCCTCCGAGGCCGCGATCTACGGGCGGTACGGGTACGGCCCGGCGACCCGCGGCGCGCGGCTGAGGTGCGCGAAGAAGGAGTTGCGCTTCCTGCCCGGCACCGACTTCGGCACCGGCCGCGTCCTGCTCCTGCCGCCCGACGAGGCCCGGCCGCTGATCGAGGAGGCGTACGAGCGCGCCCGCGTCCGCACTCCCGGCTGGCCCGATCGCGCGGCCCGCTTCTGGGACTTCCGGCTGCTCGACGAGCCGGGCGAACGCGGCGGCGGCACGGCCCTGCGGTACGCGGTGCACCACGAGCCCGACGGGACGGTGACGGGGTACGCGCTCTACCGGTTCGCGTCGGACGAGGAGGTCCGGGTCGAAGAGCTCGCCGCGACCTCCCGACAGGCGTACGCCGCGCTGTGGCGCTACCTCGCCGGGATCGACCTGGTGTCGACGATCACGTACGAAGGCGCGGTGGACGAGACGCTGCCGCATCTGCTCGTCGACCCGCGGGCGGTGGAGTCGAGCGAAGTGGACCGGCTGTGGGTGCGTCTGGTGGACGTCCGACGGGCGCTGGCGGGGCGACGGTACGCCGTGCCGGCGGGCACGGAACTGGACGTGGTCCTGGACGTGGCGGACGACTTCTGCCCCTGGAACACCGGGCGTTACCGGCTGCGGGCGGACGGGGACGACGTGAGCTGCGAGCGCCTGGCCGGGGGCGCTGGCGCTGCGGACCTGAGCTTGACCGCCGCCGAACTGGGCGCCGCCTTCCTCGGTGGGTCGACCCTCGCCGCGCTCGCCGCCGCCGGCCGCGTGACGGAACTGCGGCCCGGGGCCCTGGCCCGTACGTCCGCGGCGTTCAAGGGAGAACGGGAGCCCCACTACCCCTGCGGCACGGCGTTCCCCGCGTACTGACGTGTGCTGAAAGGGGCGCGCAGACCGTTGCCCCCGGGCGCTTTCGGCGGAATTCACCTGTCGGAAGCGGTAAGGCAAGTCAAGTCTTACTTCTCCGGGACCTCTTCCCTACCGTGAAGTTCGAGAGGAGCGTGAAATGCAGCAGCAGAAGGTGAGCTGGAAAACCCTCCCATTCCCTCGGTGTGGGAATGTGCGCGAAGCGCCGCGCGGCCGGTGCTGGCGGTGAGGCCGCCCCGCGTCACGGAAGGCCGGATCGCGGTGCCGGGCGGCGCCGTCTGGTACCGCAGGGCGGGCGGCGGCGGAGTGCCGCTGCTCCTCGTCCACGGCGGGCCCGGCTATCCGAGCGACCCGCTCTTCGAGGCGTTCGAACCGCTCGCCGGGGAGCGCGAGGTCATCTGGTACGACCAACTCGGCGTGGGTCGTTCGGACCCGGTCCACGACACCTCGCTGCTGACCGTGGACCGCTTCCTCGACGAACTCGGTGCGGTGCAAGAAGCGCTCGGCCTGGAACGGCCGCACGTGTACGGCCACTCCTGGGGAGCGATGCTCGGCCTCCAGTACGCGGCGGAACGCGCACCGCGGTGGACCAGCCTCGTCTGCGCCAGCGGGCTGGCGAGCGTGCCGCGCTTCCAGACCGAGGTCCGGGCCCTGCTGGCGGCGCTCCCGGGCGACGTGCTGGACCGCACGTACGGGCGCGAACTGCGGGGCGAGACGGCTGACCCCGACTACCTCGTCGCCCAGGACGAGTACCTGCGGGCGTGCGTCCTGCGCACGTCCTCGGCCCGACTCGCGCCGGAGCTGATGGACGGGACGACGTTCCGGACGATGGTCGGGCAGGCCGACTACCACGTGACCGGAAACCTCAAGGATTGGGACGTCTTCGACCGGCTGGAGCGCATCCGCGTCCCCACGCTCGTGCTCGGCGGGGAATTCGACGAATGCACCCCCGCGCACCTCGCCGACATCGCCGCCCGCATTCCCGACGCCGAGCACGTGACGCAGCCGGGGGCGGCGCACATGGGATATCTGGAGGCGGAACCGTTGCGTCGCCAATACGTCGACATCGTCCGCGACTTCCTGAAACGCGTCGAAGGCCGCCCGCCGTCCGCCGCCCGCGCAGGACGGTAATTGGCTGGTCGCCACGGGGCCCGGACGGGCACTGTGAAGGCCATGCCCGACAGTCGAAGCCCCTGGCGCGTCCCCGACTTCCGCATTCTGTACACCTCGCTGATCTTCAGTCATTTCGCGAGCAATGTCGGAATCGTTGCGATCCCGCTGGTGGCGGTCGTCGCGCTCGACGCCGGGCCGGGGGCGGTGGGGCTGCTCACCACCCTCGGCACGGGCGCGTTCCTGCTGATCGGACTTCCCGCGGGAGCGTGGGTGGACCGGCTCGACAAGCGGCGGGTGCTGATCTGGGCGGACTTCGCGCGGACCGCGATGTTCCTGTCCGTACCGCTCGCCTGGGCGCTGGACGGGCTCACGCTCGCCCATCTGTACGCGGTGACGCTGCTGACCGGCTGCGCCGCGGTCTTCTTCGACGTCGGCTCACAGAGCGTGCTGCCGGGCATCCTCAACACGGGTCAACTGACCAGGGCGAACGCCTCGGTGATCAGCTTGCAGGCGGCGGGGCAGGTCGCCGGGCGGGGCGCGGGCGGACTGGCGATCCAGGCGCTCTCCGCGCCGATCGCGGTGGTGGCGATGGGGGTGCTGTACCTGGGGTCGGCGCTGCGGCTGCTCGGCATGCGGGCGGAGTCGGGCCCGACGAAGAAGGCGCGGGCGGGGGCGGAGGCGGAGCCGGGGGCAGCGGGGGCGGACCCGGGGGAGGTCGCCCGTCCCAAGCTCTCCGCCGAGATCAGGGAAGGGCTGCGACACGTCCTCGGGACCCGGGAACTGCGGGTCCTCGTGCTCGCCGGCGTCCTCACCAACCTCGGCATCCAGTTCGTGAACACGCTGCTCCCGGTGCTCTTCACCCGGCACCTGGGCCTGTCGGCCGGCGTCCTCGGGCTGTACTGGTCGGTGTCCGGCATCGGGATCTTCCTCGGGGCGCGCTGCGCCCGCCCGTTGGCTGAGCGGTTCGGGCTCGGGCGCACCGTCGTCGGGATGGGGACGTGCCTGGCGCCCGCCGCGCTCGTCGTGCCGTTCGTCGACCGCGGGGCGTGGCTGTGGATCGCGATGGCGGGGTGGTTCCTCGTCATGACCCGGCTCGGCTGCGACAACGTGCTCGTCGTCACCCTGCGCCAACACCTCACGCCGCCTGAGCTGCTCGGCCGCATGAACGCCACGTTCCGCTTCCTGCTGTACGGGTCGATCGCCGTGGGGTCCCTGCTGGCGGGCCTCGTCGGGCAGTACGCCGGGATCCGGACGTCGATGTGGGTGGGCGCGGTGTGCGTGGCGCTGGTGGCGGTGCCGGCGACCGTCGGCCTGCGGAACGGGCCGTGGTGGCGCGGGATGCCGGGCAAGGAGCCGTCCCGACCGGCCGTGCCCGAACCGGATCCGGTGGCGCTCGGAACGGGCCCGGTCGTGCCCGAACCGGATCCGGCGGTGCTCGGAACGGGCCCGGTGGCTTCCGAACCGGATCCGGTGGCGCCTGAGTCCACGGCTGCTTCGGCGGACCCTCGCCCGGGCTCCGGAGGGGCTACCACCGGCTCGCGGGATTAAACCGGCGGGGGACACGTTGTCGACTACATGCCCTCTTCACGACCAGGAAACGGAAACCCGTTCTCGCGCTCGTATGCTCGAAACATGACAGCTGACCAGGGACGAACCGCTGCTGAGCGCCCCACTGCGAATGCGATGCGCCGCGCTCTGAAGCGAGCCCGCGACGGAGTCGCCCTCGACGTCACCGAGGCGGCCGTGTTGCTCCAGGCGCGCGGCGAGGACCTGGAGGACCTGTGCGCGTCCGCGTCCCGGGTGCGGGACGCGGGCCTCGAAGCCGCCGGCCGCCCGGGCGTGATCACGTACTCGAAGAGCGTCTTCATCCCCCTGACCCGCCTGTGTCGGGACAAGTGTCACTACTGCACCTTCGTCACCGTCCCCGGCAAGCTCCGCCGCGCCGGCCACGGGATGTTCATGTCCCCCGACGAGGTGCTGGAGATCGCCCGCCGGGGCGCGGAGCTGGGCTGCAAGGAAGCCCTCATCACCCTGGGCGACAAGCCGGAGGACCGCTGGCCCGAGGCCCGGGAGTGGCTGGAGGCCGAGGGGTACGACTCCACCATCGCGTACGTCCGCGCGATCTCCATCCGCATCCTTGAGGAGACGGGCCTGCTGCCCCACCTCAATCCCGGAGTGATGAGCTGGACGGACTTCCAGCGGCTCAAGCCCGTCGCCCCCTCCATGGGCATGATGCTGGAGACCACCGCGACCCGGCTGTGGAGCGAGCCCGGCGGCCCGCACCACGGCTCGCCGGACAAGGAGCCCGCCGTCCGGCTGCGGGTGCTGGAGGACGCGGGCCGCAGCTCCGTGCCGTTCACCAGCGGCCTGCTGATCGGCATCGGCGAGACGTACGAGGAGCGCGCCGACTCGCTGTTCGCGCTGCGCCGCATCTCCCGGACGTACCACGGCATCCAGGAACTCATCCTGCAGAACTTCCGGGCGAAGCCCGACACCGCCATGCGCGGCATGCCGGACGCCGAGTTGGACGAGCTGGTGGCCACGGTCGCCGTCGCCCGGCATCTCCTCGGCCCCTCCGCCTGCCTCCAGGCCCCGCCGAATCTGGTCGACGGCGAGTTCGCCCGCCTCATCGCCGCCGGCATCGACGACTGGGGCGGCGTCTCCCCGCTCACCCCCGACCACGTCAACCCCGAGCGCCCCTGGCCCCAGATCGACGCCCTCGCGGAGCACTCCGCCGCGGCCGGCTTCCGTCTCGCCGAGCGCCTCTGCGTCTACCCCGAGTTCGTCCAGCGCGGCGAGCCCTGGCTCGACCCCCGACTGCTGCCGCACGTGCGCGCCCTCGCCGACCCGGACACCGGTCTCGCCGCCCCCGGCGCGATGCCGGTGGGCCTGCCCTGGCAGGAGCCCGACGAGTCCTTCACCGCCGCCTCTTCCGGCCGCACCGACCTGCACCGCACCATCGACACCGAAGGCCGCACCACCGACCGCCGGGACGACTTCGACGTGGTCTACGGGGACTGGGAGGCGCTGCGCGAGGCCGCGGTGCCCGGCATGGCCCCCGAGCGCATCGACACCGACGTCCGCGCCGCCCTGCGCACCGCCGCCGACGACCCCACCAAGCTCACCGACGACGAGGCCCTTGCCCTGCTGCACGCGGACGGCCCCGCCCTCGACGCGCTCACCCGCATCGCCGACGAACTGCGCGCCGACGTCGTCGGCGACGACGTCACCTACATCGTCACCCGCAACATCAACTTCACCAACGTCTGCTACACCGGCTGCCGCTTCTGCGCCTTCGCCCAGCGCCGCACCGACGCCGACGCCTACACCCTCTCCCTCGACCAGGTCGCCGACCGGGCCGCCCAGGCGTGGGACGTCGGCGCGGTCGAGGTCTGCATGCAGGGCGGCATCCACCCCGACCTGCCCGGCACGGCGTACTTCGACATCGCCCGCGCCGTGAAGGAACGCGTCCCCGGCATGCACGTGCACGCCTTCTCCCCGATGGAGGTCGTCAACGGCGCGACGCGCACCGGCATGTCCATCCGGGACTGGCTGACCGCCGCGAAGGAAGCGGGACTCGACTCCGTCCCCGGCACCGCCGCGGAGATCCTGGACGACGAGGTCCGCTGGATCCTCACCAAGGGCAAGCTCCCCGCCGCCACCTGGATCGAGGTCATCACCACCGCGCACCAGCTCGGCATCCGCTCCTCCTCCACGATGATGTACGGCCACGTCGACCAACCCCGCCACTGGCTGGGCCATCTGCGCACCCTGGCCCGCATCCAGCAGGAGACCGGCGGCTTCACCGAGTTCGTCACCCTCCCCTTCATCCACACCAACGCCCCCGTCTACCTCGCCGGCATCGCCCGCCCCGGCCCCACCATTCGGGACAACCGCGCGGTCACCGCCATGGCCCGACTGTTGCTCCACCCCCACATCACCAACATCCAGACGAGCTGGGTGAAGCTCGGTGCGGAGGGCGCCGCGGAAATGCTCCGCTCCGGCGCGAACGACCTCGGCGGCACCCTGATGGAGGAGACCATCTCCCGCATGGCGGGCTCCCGCTACGGCTCCTACCGCTCCATCAAGGACCTGATCTCCATCGCGGACCTCGCGGGCCGCCCCGCGAAGCCCCGGACGACGCTCTACGGCGACGTCCCCGAGGAGCGCCAGCTCAAGGCCCAGTCGTCGGACGGCCACCTGCCGGCGCTGTTGCCGCTGGTGACGGAGTGAGGGGTGACAGGTGACGGAGCGAGCGGGTGCGGAGGTGACGGGGTGACGGAGCAAGGGAGGGAGTGACGGGGCGAGGGCCGTCGGGGGCCGGGTGAAGACGCGCTCCGCGGTGTTCGCCACGGCGCGGTGGATGCCGCCGGCGGTCCGGTAGCCGGCGACGGTCAGGGTGCGGCCGTGGCGCTGCTGCCACGTGGCGCGCAGCGCGTGCGCCAACTGCGGCAGCCGCCCCGCCTCGTACCCGGGCCGCTCGCCCTGCTGCCCGCTCCCTACGTCGGCGCCGGGCGTCGGCACGCCGAGGTTCCGCAGCAGGACCTCGACCAACCCCGGCTCGATCCGCAACCCGACCGCCTCGGCCGGGAACGCGATCGCCGCCCGCAGCTCCGCCTCGGTCATGGGCCCGAGCAGGACCTGCCGGGCCTGTGACGCCGCCCGCAGCCAAGGGTGGTCGACGCACGTGGTGCAGAAGTCCGAGCGCAGCCGCCTGAGTGCCTGCGCGGAAACGGACGGGGCACGTTGCGTGCGTTGCTCGGAGCTGTCTGCTGCCGGAGGAAACCCAGTGGCCTCTGCGCACCATCTGGGTAGAGTCGGGCGATGCCCGAGTTGCAGCGGCTGCATGCCGGCCATGCCCCGGCGGTCCTGGCCTTGGAACGGGAGAACCGCGCCTACTTCGCTGCCTCGGTCCCCGACCGTGGCGACGACTTCTTCGACCGGTTCACCGGCCGGTACGACGCATTGCTGGCCGAGCAGGAGGCCGGCATCTGCGCCTTCCACGCGCTCGTCGCCGAGGACGGCTCGGTGATCGGCAGGTTCAACCTGGTCGACATCGAAGACCACGCTGCGGAACTCGGCTACCGGGTCGCGCAGCACGTCGCCGGCCGGGGCGTGGCGACCGCAACCGTCCGGGAGCTCTGCCACCTGGCGGCGGACCGGTACCGGTTGCGCACACTGCGGGCGGCCACCGTCCACCAGAACGTCGCATCCCAAAAGGTGCTGACCAAAGCCGGGTTCGCCCCCACCGGCCCTGCCGACCCGGCCCACCTCGGCGGTGAGCCAGGTACCTGGTACCAGCGCGATCTGGTGCACCCGACTTCGCCGGGGGACCGGCTGCGGGAACGCCACGGCCACCGCTGAAGGCGCCCCGCTACGACGACTGGGCCGTCATCGACCTGGCCGCCCTCCCCACCCGTCAGCACCAGTCGCGCTCCAGCGCCCGTTCGTCCCGCTCGTCGTCGGGCCGATTCACGACGCAGTCCACTGGCCCAGATGGTCCGACTGGCGACGCAGCCAACATGCTCGGTCCCGCGCCAGCCATTTACCGGTGACAGGCCGCAGCCCGGACATGGAGCTCACGACCCACAGCCGGCGTATTAGGGGCACGTGCTCTTGTGTCAGCCGTTCCGTGGTGGTATGGATTTCGGATTTTTCTGTGAGGAATTTCCCCTCATGTTTGGCATCGTGGAACTCCGCTGCGTTAGCCTCGCCCGGTGTCGGTCACTTTTTGGCTCGTGACCCAGGGGGGCCTTTTTAAAGATGCCGGAATTCAATGCACAGCGATGGCAAGAAATGTTCGGTATCCCGACGGCGGACGAGTCCGCTCCCGCAGTGGAAGACCCGCGCATGAACCTTGCGTCGACGGCGCCGCTCGGCCCGGTCGCGCCCGGCTCGCCAGCCGGTACGGACGGCAACGTCGGCGGCTTAGGACGTCTGCTGCACGGCAGCGGCCCGTGGCGCAACGCTGCGAAGACGGCCGGCGAGCTGCGTACCCGCGCCGCCAGCAGTCATCGAGCGCTGGAGACCGGCCACCAGGGCGTCGCCCGGGGCGGTGCCGGTCTGACCAGCGTGCCCGCGTTGCAGGCCGTCCTCACGTCCTGGCAGGAGCGACTGGCCTCCTTGCGTGACGAGTGCGCCTACTTGGACGGCGCGCTCTTGAAGGTCGCACAGGACCTGCCGGGCGTGGACGGGGACGTCGGCGCTTCCGTCAGGTCCTCCGCGCGCACCGCGGACGGTGCCTGATGGCGACGGACTCCCTGACCTGGCAGGAGTTGCGGGACGTCAAACGCTTCGAGTTCGACGACGCGGCACGCGCCTGGCGAGAAGTCTCCAGCCGCTCCGCAGCCGATCGCGACACCGTCCGCAGGGGCATGAACAAGCTCATCGAGACCCAGGAGAGCGAGGCGTCCCACAGCGCGGTCAAGCGCTTGGACCGGCTGATCCGCAATTACGAGTACGTGTATCGAGAATGCGGCTTGATTCGGTCGGCTCTTTCCGGTCTCTCCGCCGATCTGGCCGAACCGCAACGGCGATTGAACGAAGCGCTGGAGGAGGCTGCGTCCCTTTCCCTCACCGTCAACCCGGACGGATCGGTCAGCTACCCTTCCGCGATCGTCGGTTCGCACGGCGGCGGGGGCTGCGTCTCGGGCGGTACGGCGCGGGCGGGCTTCCCCAACCCGCTGACACCGCCCGTCGCGGGCGACGGCAAACCTCCGCGGATCGTCCCCGACGTCCCCGACGGCGATCGGTTCCGGGTGGACTTCCACCTGAACCCCAAGGCGACGCAGGCGCAGGACATCGCAGATCGCATCGCCGGCGCCGTGCGCGCCGCGGCGGGTGTCGACCACCGCTACGCCCAGACGTTCGCCCGGCTGAAGGCCGCCAAGGGTCTGGACGTGACGGAAGCGATGATGAAGGACGTCCTCCACGACACCGCCGACGTGGGCGCCGCCGCCACCGGCCGCCTCGCCGCCACGGTCCCCGACGGCGCACCTCCCGCGGAGGTCCGGAAGTGGTGGGAGGAGCTGAGCGACGCGCAGCGCCGGGAGTTCATGGAGGTCGCACCCGACATGATCGGGATGCTGGACGGCATCCCCGCCGCCACCCGAGACGAGGCGAACCGTGCGCACCTGCCCGTCCTCATCGCCCAGTTGGAACGCCAGGGCGGCGAACAGGACATGGTGGCCGGACTGCGGAAGATCGAAGGCAAGCTGCGGGACTACAACCCCATCCCGATGTACCTGCTCGGCATCGGCGCCGAGGGCAATGGCCGGGCGATCATCTCCTACGGGAACCCGGACACCTCGCGGAACGTGTCCGCGTACGTTCCCGGGTTGCAGACGAGGCTGGACGAGAAATTCGCCGGGGGGACGGTGGAGCGTGCTTACGACACAGCCCAGGGTGCACAGGAGTTCGACAAGTCCACTGCGTCGATTATCTGGCTCGGGTACGACGCCCCGCAGAGCCTCGATGTCATGAGCACTGGGGACGCCGAGCGCGGGGCGCCGGCCTACAACCGCTTCATGGCCGGGCTGGCCGCGACGAGCCAGGTCGACGATCCGCACGTGACGGCCATCGGTCACTCCTACGGCTCGCTGACGGTGGGTACCGCGGCCAAGCAGTCAGGAGGCATCCCGGGTGTCGACGACGTCATCTTGGTAGGCAGTCCGGGTGTGGGCGTCGACAAGGCGGCTGATCTCGGAGTTCCGGCGGAGCGGGTGTACGTGGGGGCTGCGGACAACGACATCGTGACCAAGCTGCCATCGAAGGGGGAGGCTGCCACATGGCCGAGTCCCCCTCCACTCGCGGGCGCAGCTCTCGTGGGCTTTGTCGATGACGACATCTACTTCGGCAAGGATCCCGCCAGCGAGGCGTTCGGAGCGCAGCGCTTCGCGGTCGAGGACGGACCGAGTCCGCTGACCACGGGCAAGCTGTTCGCCGCCCACTCAGAGTATTTCTCTCCAGGAAAGGACCCGGTGTCAGCAGAGAACATCGCCCGGATAGTTTCGGGCGCGTACGACATCAAGAGGGAGGAACCTCGGTGAGGCACGTGCGTCGTGCCGTTCGCATGGCACTGGTGACGACGCTGGCCGGAGCGCTGGTCAGTGGTTGTGGACTACTGAAGGACGAGAGCGAGCCGAGGGGGCCAGTCATGGACATCACCATGAAGGAAGCGGCTGAGAAGGCCGACGCGATGCTGGACGCGACGCTGGCTCAGTACGTCCCGGAGGTCGAGTGGACCCACAGCAGGACGAGCCAGAGGGATTGTGACCTGTCCCGCTACCGCACGGTGATGACGATCATCTCGGAGGAGCGGAGGGGTAATTTCCTCGGTGTGACGGAACGGTTCTGGAAGAAGAGCGGCTACAAGATCATCTCTGTCAATCCGAGCAAGGAACACCCCTCCGTCATCGCCCGCTCCAGCGAGGGGTATGCCATCCGACTGACCATCGGGGACAAGGGGCAGGCGTTCTTCGAAGCCATCACTCCCTGCGTCAAGCCGTCCGACGTCCCGCCCCCCGCCTCCGACTCCAACGGCGAGGACTACTCGCACAACGGCGCGCCCTATCCCAACGTCCGCTCCGACTTCTGGTCCGCCGGTGCGCCGTCGTCGGGGAATGACTGGTCACCGCCTCCGCCGCTGTTCTCGTCGCAGTCGCCGTCGACCTGACGCCCGCCACGTCGGCTGAGACACTGGTCACATGAGTGGTGCGGTCGGTGGCGGGCGGCGGAGCGGGCGCGGGCAGGGGCGGGTGCGCGGGGGGTTCGTTGGGCGGGAAGGGGAGTTGCGGGCGTTCGCGGCGAACCTGGACGCGGGGGCCGACGCACCCGGGGCTCGCTTCCTGTTTCACGTGCACGGCAACGCCGGTGTCGGCAAGTCGTCCCTCGTGCGGAGGTTCGCGCAGCTCGCGCAGGAGCGCGGGGCGCTGACCGCCGTGCTCGACGAGTCGGCGGGCGGCGTGCCGGAGGTGCTGGCGGGGATCTGTGCGCAGTTCGGGGCGCAGGGGCAGCAGCTCAAGCCGGTGGAGAAGCTGTTGGCGACGTATCGGCAGCGGCGGTACGAGGCGGAGTCGGCGGCTGCCGCGCTGTACGCGCCGGACGCCGGGGCGCCCGCCGGGCCCAACCCCTGGGCGGTGCTCGTGGCGCAGGCGTCGCTGGTCGGGGTCGGGGCGGTGGTGCCCGGGGTCGGGGGAGCGGTGGATCCGGTGCGGCTCGTGGAGGGGGCGGAGCAGCTACGCGGGGTGCTGATGCGGCAGTTCGGCAGGGCTGAGGACGTCCAGCTCGTGCTGGACCCGGTGCGGGTGATCAGCCCGGTGTTCGCGGCAGAGGTGAACCGCGTCGCGGCCAAGGCGCCCTGGGTGGCGCTCTTCTTCGACACGTACGAGCGCACCGGGCCCCTCCTCGACCCCTGGCTGCGCGGGCTGCTGGTGGGGACGGGGCTGGGGCCGGGGACGGCACCGGGGCCGTACGGGCAGCTCCCGGAGAACGTCGTCGTCACCACCTGCGGGCAGCGCCCGCCCGCCCCGGCCGTCTGGGGCGACCACGCCGGGCTGGTCACCGAGGTGCCGCTGGCGCCGTTCACCGACGCGGAGGCCCGCGAGCTGCTGGCGGCCAAGGAGGTGCGGGACGAGGACGTCGTACGGGACGTGCTGCGGTTGTCGGGCCGGCTGCCGGTGCTGGTGTCGATGCTCGCCGAGAACGCCGCGCGGCCCGGCGGCTTCGACGACCCCAGCGCCACCGCCGTCGAGCGCTTCCTGAAGTGGGAGCACGACGCCCGGCGCAGGTCCGCGGCGCTGCACGGCGCGCTGCCGCGCCACCTCGACGAGGACGTCCTCGCCGTGGCAACACGGCAAGAGCACGAGGCGCACGAGGCGCACGAGGCGCACGAGGCGCAGGACGCCCTGGACGCGGCGGGGCTGTTCGACTGGCTGCTCGGGCTGCCGTTCGTCAGCGACCGCGGCGGCCGGGCCCGCTACCACGACGTCGTACGCGACCCCATGCTGCGGCTCCAGCGCAACCGTTCCCCCAAGCGTTGGCGCGCCGCCCACACCCGGCTCGCGCAGGCGTACGCGGACTGGGCGGCGGAAGAAGCGGACGGAGAGGACGCGGGCAGGGAGGACGCGGGCAGGGAGGAAGCGGGCTGGGAAGCGGAGTCCGAGCTGTGGGCGGTGGACGCCTGGCGGGCCGCGCGCGTCGAGGAGGTGTACCACCGGCTGTGCGCCCGACCGCGCACCGCGCTGCCCGCCGCCCTGCGGGACGGCGTCTGCGCCGCCCACGCGTCCCCGGCCGCGGCGCGCCAGTGGGCCGCGGCGGTCGCCGACGCCGGCACGGACGCCGACAGCGACGCCCTGCGCGCCCTGGGCGCCGCCTGCCTGGCGGCCGTCGCCGACGACTCCCGCCGTTCGACCGTGCTGCTCGGCGTCGTCGTCGAGCGCGCCGAGACGGACGACGCGACCCGCTGTCGCGCCCTGCTGGTGCGCGCCCGCGACCACCACCGGCTGGGCGCGTTCGACGAGGCCGCGGCCGACTGCCGGGCCGCGATCGCGCTCGGCGCGGACACCGTCGTCGCCCACCACGAACTCGGCGAGCACCTGCGCCTGGGCCGTAGGTACGAGGAGGCGCTCGCCGCGTACGACGAGGCCCTGGCGCGTGACCCGGACGCGCTGCGGACCTCCGCCAGCAGGGGCCTGGTCAAGCACCGGCTCGGCCGGCACGAGGAGGCGCTGGCCGACCTGGACCGGGCCGTCGACGCCGACCCCCGTTACGCGTGGGCCTTGGTGGCGCGCTCCGATGTGAAACGGGCGCTCGGGGACCGGGCCGGCGCCATCGCCGACGTGTCCGCCGCCAGCGGGATCGAGCCGGATCACGCCTCGGTCCTCGCGTCGTACGCCGAGACCCTGCGCCACTTCGAGCAGTACGAGGAGGCCGTCGCCCTCTTCGACCGCGCCCTGCTCCTGAACCCCGACTACACCTGGGCGCTGGGCAGTCGGGCCATGGCCCACCACCGCCTCGGCCGGGTCGACGCGGCCCTCGCGGACCTGGGGGAGGCGCTGGCGCGCAACCCCGGGTACGGGTGGGCGCTGCTGCGGCGGGCGGAGATCCACCGGGAACGCGGCGACGCGGAAGCCGAGTTCGTCGACCTGGACCGGTTGGTGGAGATCAACCCGGACCCCGCGCCCGCCCTGGCGCGCCGGGCCGCGGCGCACCTGCACCACGGCCGCACCGGCGCGGCCCTCGCGGACGTGCGCCGGATGGTGGAACTGGGGGAGGTGGCGGGGGCGCTGGCGGTCTTGGCGGAGCCGGCGTTCGCGGAGGTACGGGAGGCGCGGGAACTGGCCCAGGCGCTGGCGCCCACGCCCGCGTGCGACCCCGGCCCTGACGCCTGACGTCCGGGGACCCCCAACGTGACATGACGCTGCGGGGCGCCGCGGGACGTGACACCACGGAACGGGATGCCGCAGGACGCCGCGGGACGTGACGCTCGCGCGGTCGAGGTGCGGAGGAAAGCGTGAGGTGTCTCGCACTGAGGGTGGGGTTCCGCCTCGTTCGATTACAGTGCTGCGCCGGGCACGCAAACAGGTGGGTGCGCGTACGGGCACATCCGCACACGGGCTCGCAGCACGATCGGACGGGCACACGTCGAGGGAGGCGCACGGTGAGCACAGCGGTCACGGGCGTCTGGGGGCGTGCCGAACAGCAGGACTTCCGCTCCCGGGCGCGCGGCGGGCTCCTCGGCGCCGCCATCGGTGACGCACTCGGCGCCGGCGTGGCGGCGCTGACCTGGGAGGAGATCCAGCAGGCGCACGGCCAGGACGGCGTCACCGACCTCGTGCCGGCGTACGGCCGCCGCGGCGCGATCACCGCGGCGACCCAGCTCACGCTCTTCACCGTGGACGGGCTGATCCGCGCCCAGGTCCGCCGGGACACCGGCGCCTGGCACCCGCCGACCGACGTCCACCGCGCGTATCTGCGCTGGGCCGCGACCCAGCGCGACTGGGGCCCCGACGAGCGCCGCAAGGACAACGGCTGGCTGGCCCGCGAGGAGTGGCTGTACGCCTGCCGGGACGCCCCCAAGGCCAGCCTCCTCGGCCTCGGCGACGACACCTTGGGCACCTTGGAGACCCCGAAGAACCCCACCGCCCGTGACGCCGGGGCGCTCGCCCGCTCGGCGCCGTTCGGGCTGCTGGTGGGCTGGGAGCCGCAGTTGGTGTGCCAGTTGGCGGTGGAGTGCGCGGCGCAGACCCACGGCCACCCGGCGGCATACTTGTCGGCGGGCGCGTACGCCGTGGTCGTGCACGGCCTGGCACGCGGGGAGACCCTGGACGCCGCCGTCCAGCGGGCCCTGGCGCAGATCGGCTCCCGCCCCGGCCACCAGCCCGTCACGGACGGCCTGAAGCACGCGCTCGGCGCCGTGCGCCAGGGCATCCCGAGCCCGTCCCGCGTCGCGGAACTCGGCGAGGGCCACCACGCGGAGGACGCGCTGTCGATCGCGGTGTACTGCGCGCTGGTCGCCGAAGACGTCCGCCACGGCCTGCGCCTGGCGGTGAACCACGACGGCCCGTCCCAGGTCACCGGCGCCCTCACCGGCGCGCTGCTGGGCGCGTTGCACGGCGAGACGGCGCTGCCGCCCGCCTGGCTCGCGGAGTTGGAGGGCCGCCCCACGGTCCTGGAGCTGGCCGACGACTTCGCGATGGAGATGACCCAGGGCCCGGCGCTGCACAACCCCACGGTCACGTCACCGGGGTGGCTGGCCCGCTACCCGCGTACGTGACGCCCTTGCGTGACGCGCGACCCCCGTACGCGCGACCCCCGTACGCGCATCACGCCGTGCACGCCGCCGCGACCGAGAGGCTGTTCTCGTAGAGGTGGTGCCGGGTGATCCGGCCGTCCTCGACGGTCAGGCGCAGCGCGAACGGCCCTTCGAAGGTCTTGCCCGTCGCGCGTACGGTGCCGGACAGGTGGCCCATCAGGACGGCGTCGGTGCCGTCGACGAGGAACGCGTCGAGCGTGGTGCGGGCGTCCTCGGGGACGGTGTGCTCCGCCAGTTCCGCGGCCTGGGCCGCGCACTCCGCGGCGCTGGAACGGGGCCGGATCCACGGCACGGCCGGATTCTCCGCCAACAGCCAGTCGACCTCGTCGGCGAAGAGCGCGGTCAACCGCTCGGCGTCCCCGTCGAGCCGGGCCCGGATGAACTCCTGGACGACGGCGCGGGTGTGCTCGGCGACGGACTGGGCGGCGACGGACTGGGCGGTGCCGGTGGAACTCGTGGCCATGGTGTTCTCCCTCTGAACCCTTGAAACCCTCTGAACTCTTCGACGTGCCCGATCCTGCCAAGACGACGGCGAGCGGGCGATTACGCCGGAGGTAAGGGGCCGCCGGTCAGGACGTACGCCTGCGCAGTCGCCGTACGTCCCGCACCAGCGCGTACCCGGACACGAGCAGGATCGCGCTGCCCGCCACGACCCACAGGGGCGACGCCCCGGAGCGGTACTGGTCGATGGACCCGAGGAGCAGGAATACGCTGGCGAATGCGCCGAAGGCCGAGGCCAGGGCGCTGATGCGGTCGCTCATGCAGACATGGTCAACGGCGGCCCCGACCAACGGGCGTGCTCCAGATGAACAGTTGGCGACGGACTCAGTCGGACCGTCGAGCCGTCGCACGGCCCAACATCGTTGCCCCCGCCGCCCCGAGCAGCGGGAAGACCGCCAGCACCAGCACGATCCGGTCCGCGGCCAGCGACGTGGCGAGCGCGCCCGCGACCGCCGAGCCGATGCCGCCGCCGACGAAGAACGTCAGGTTCAGCAGGGCCAGCGCACCGCCGCGCCGCTCGGGTGCCAGCCGGGCCGACAGCACCCCCGTGGCCACGACCTGCGTCACGGACATCGCGGCGAACCCGAACGACGCCCCCGCCACCGCGACCCCGGGCCGGCCGTCGACGACACCGATCAGGGCGAGGAGTACGGCTCCGGTCAGCGACGCCGCCGCCAACAGCGCGGTGCCGCGGCCGACGTTGCCCCGCGCCAGCCCGGACCCCGCGTAGCGGGACAGCACCGCACCCAGCACCGCGCCCGGCAGCAGCCAGCCGCCGACCGCCAGTACGCTCCAGCCGAAGTCGCCGACCAGCAGCCGCGGCACCGCGTACATGGCGCCGAACAGGCCCGCGTACACCCCCGCGCCGGTGATCGCGGCCCGGACGAACAGCGGGTCGGCGACGGTCGCCCGCGGCACGAATCCGTCCGGCCGCGCCACGATCCGCCGCCCGAGCAACAGCGCGGCGACGACCAGCAGGGCCGCGGTCGTCGCCACCGCGACCGCGGACAGCGACAGCGCCGACGACTGGACGAGGACGAGCAGGGACCCCGCGGTCACGGTCAACAGGGCCGCCCCGAACCCGTCGACGGAGCTGACGGACCTCCCGCCCGCCGCCGCGACCCCCGTGCGCGGCACCAGCGGCAGGACGAACGGCAGGGCGAGGAGGGAGAGCACCGGCAGCACCAGGGTGAGCCGCCACGTCAGCCACTCCGTCACCACGCCGCCCGCGAGCGTGGCGCCCGCGGAGAAGACGGCCATCGTCGCGCCGAACACGACGAGCACCGGACCCCGCCGTTCGGGCGCGGACGCCGCGGTGAGCGCGAGCGCCGCCGCCGACAGCGCACCGGACCCGGCGGCGAGCAGGCCGCGCCCGGTGACGAGGGCGCCGATGCCGGGCGCGGCCAGGCAGACCGCGGTTCCCGCGGTGAGCAGCAGCACGCCCGCGAGCAGCACGTGACGCACGCCGCGGACGTCCGCGAGCCGCCCGGCGAGTGCGGTGCCGACGCCGAGCGCGAGGGCGTGCACGGTGAGCACCCAGGCCGTGGCGGACGGGCTCGTGCCGAGGGCCCGGCCGACGTCGGGCAGCGCGATCCCGGCTGCGGTCACACCGAAGACGGCGGGACCGAACAGCGCCCCGAGGCGTACGCCGACGGACACTGCGCTCGGACCGGAACGCGAACCGGACCCGGAACTCACCCTGTCGGGTTCGGGCGGATCGTGGGGCTGCGGTTGCGACGTGCGGGAGGATGCATCGACGGACATGAGCGGTGGACTCCGTTCCCTCAACTACGAGGCCGGTGGCTGGACACGGAGGAGTCTGCGGAGCGCACGTCGGCGTTCCCATCCCCCAATTGAGGGGTCGGGAAGGGCCGGTGCGGGGAATACCCGCCGCCGTGACCCTGTTGCGCCGGGAACACCGCCGACGGCCGGGAGGCTGCATGCGCCCGCACCCGCCACCGCACGGAGCGCCGCGTTCCGCCCGTCGACCGCTCGCCACCGTGCCCGCGGCCCGCACCGCCCGTACCTCGCGCTCCCGACCCGCGACCGCCGCCGCCCGCGCCGAACTGCTCCGACGCGTCGAACGCGCCCCGCACCCCCTCGCCCTCTTCGTCGCGGCGTCCACCCGGCTGCGCCGCCTCATGCCGTACGACGCGGCCGTGTGGCGGGCCACCGACCCGGAGACCGGCCTGATGACCGCCCCCGTCCACGCCGAGCACGCCGACGCCCACGGCTGCGCCGCGTACTGGGACATCGAGCTGTCCACGGAGCGGATCAACCGCTACGGCGAGCTGGCGCGGCGCGCCGTGCCCGTCGCCGGACTGCACCACACCACCGGTGGAGCACTCGAACGCAGCCCCCTGTACCGGCACTTCCTGCGCGCCCGCGGGCTCCACGACGAACTGCGCATCGTGCTGGCGCTCGACGGCCGGCCCCACGGCACCGTCAGCCTCTTCCGCGCCGAGGGCCACCGGCCCTTCGACGCCGCGGACACCGCGCTCGCCGCCTCGCTCGTCACCCCGCTGGCGCGCCGACTGCGCTCGTACGCCGCCCAGCGCCCCGAAACGACCCCGGACCCAGCCCCCTCCGGCCCCGGCCTGTTGGTCTTCGACGGCTCCGGCGCCCTCGTCTCCGCCAACGACGCCGCCCACCACCACCTCGACCGCCTCCCCGACGGCCCCCGCGAACCCGCGGCGACGCCGTCCCCGCCCGTCCCCGCCTGGCTGCGCGCACTCACCCTCCGGGCCCGCGCCGGCACGACCGACCCCGTACGCCTGCGGCTGCGCACCCGCGACGGCACCTGGCTGGTGTGCCACGCCACCGCACTGCGCCCGGCCGGCACCGCCGTCGTCCTGGAGCCGGCCAAGCCGTCCGACGTGCTGCCCCTGCTCGCCGACGCCTTCGACCTGTCGGAGCGGGAGTTGGAGGTCTGCGCCCGGATCGCCCGCGGCCTGCCCACCGCCGGCATCGCCGCCGAGCTGCTGCTGTCCCCGCACACCGTCCGCGACCACGTGAAGGCCGTGTTCGAGAAGACGGGCGTGACGTCGCGGGGCGAACTCGTCAGCCTGCTGTACCTCGATCGCACCACCGCCGGCCCGCCAACCGGCCTGCCAGCCGCGGAGGTTGGCTAGCATCCCGTCATGGATGCCTCCACCCTCGCCGTCCGCCTCGCGTCCAGCGCCCTGGCCCCGTTGATCAGGAAGCTGTTCGTACCGGGCCAGCCCGGCGCCGGGCTGGCGGACCGACCCGTGCGGCTGGCCGCCCTGGTGTCCTTCCGCGGCGAACAGCGCACCCTCGACGAGGCCGGCCTGCGCAAGCTCGCCGACGTGCTCGTCGCCCGCGCCGCCGACGCGTACGGCCCGCACGAAGCGCCCTCCGCGCGGATACGCGACGAGCTCGCCGACGCCCTGACGACCGCCCTGCACAGCCTCGGCGACCTCGACATGGACGACGTGCAGGCCGTACGACTCGGGCCGCAGGCGTTCGCCGCGCGCCTGGCCCGCCCCGCGGACCTGTCGGCCGACGCCGCCGCGTACTTCGACCCCCTGCTGCACACCGCCTGCCTGCACGTCCTGGACTTCTTCACCACCCGCTCCACCTTCGTCGCCCGCACCCTCGTCGAGCAGTCCCGCGCCGTCGAACGGCTCGTCGCCGCCACCGATCTGCTGCTGGAACGCAACCCGTCCCCGCTCGCCGAGGACACCCGCTTCGAGCAGCGCTACGCCGAGCACGTACAGCGCAAGCACGGCGAGCTGACGATCTACGGGCTCGACCTCAACCACGCCCGCGAGTGGCCGTTGGACGCCGCGTACGTCTCCCTGGAGGTCACGGCGGACGGCGCCGTCGAAGCCCCCGTGGCGCTGCCGGCCGAACACGCCCTCGCCGGCCAGGGCCGCGTCCTGCTGCGCGGCGCCGCGGGCTCCGGCAAGACGACCCTCGTGCAGTGGCTCGCGGTCGTCACCGCCCGCCAGGACCTCGCCGTACTCGGCGGGCACCTGTCGCACCTGATCGGCCGGGTGCCGTTCGTGCTGCCGATGCGCCGGGTGCTGCGCGACGGGCAGCCGCCGACGCCGGACGAGTTCCTGCACGCCGTGCGCTCCGCCATCGCCGGCTCCCAGCCGAAGGGTTGGGTGGACCGCGTGCTGCGCGCCGGCCGCGCGCTGCTCCTCGTCGACGGCGTGGACGAGATCCCGCAGCGCGAACGGGACGCCACCCGCCGCTGGATGCGCGAGCTGATGGCGGAGTTCCCCGGCAACCTGTGGCTGGTCACCACCCGCCCGCTCTCCGTCGCCGACGACTGGCTGACCGGCGAACGCTTCACGAGCCTCACCCTCGCCCCCATGCAGCGCACGGAGGTCGAACGCTTCGTCCGCCGCTGGCACGCCGCGGCCGGCGCGGACGACGCCCTCGCCACCGCCCTCGTCGACGCCGTCCACACCAACGACGACCTCGGCCGCCTCGCCGTCAACCCGCTGCTGTGCGGCCTGTTGTGCGCCCTGCACCGCGAGCGCCGCGGCTTCCTCCCGCACGGCCGCAAGGAGTTGTACGAGGCGGCGCTACGGATGCTGCTGGAGCGGCGGGACGTGGAACGCGGCGTCGCGACCGACGGCGAACTGCGCCTCTCCTCCGACACCAGCATCGCCCTCCTCCAGAAGCTCGCGCACTGGCTGGTCCGCAACGGCCGCTCGGAGATGACCCGCGAGGACGCCCTCGTCCAGCTCACCCGCGCCCTCACGTACATGAGCCACGTCCCCGAGCCCCCGGAACGCGTCCTGCGCCACCTCGTCGAGCGCTCCGGTCTGCTACGGGAGCCGGCCGCGGGCCGCCTGGACTTCGTCCACCGCACCTTCCAGGACTACCTGGCGGCGAAGGCCCTGGTGGAGGAGGGCGACTTCCCGCTGCTGCTGGACCGCGCGCACGACGACCTGTGGGAGGACGTCGTACGGATGGCGGTCGCGCTGGGCCGCCCGGCGGAGCGCAAGCGGATCGTGAACGGCCTCCTGGACCGCAGCGTCCCGACGGAGAACGCCCTGCGCCGCATCCTCCTCGCCGCGTCCTGCCTGGACCAGGCGCTGGAGATCGACCCCGCGGTGGTGGACCGGGCGCAGGGGCTGGTCGCCGACCTCATTCCCCCGTTGAACAGGATGATGGCGCAGAAGCTGGCCGAGGCCGGCGGATCCCTGGTGGTCCGGCTGCTGCCGGGCCCCGCGGGGCTGACGGACGAAGAGGCCCTGCACGTCGTGGTGACCGCCACCCGCATCGGCACGGACGCGGCGCTCGCCGTGCTCGTCCAGTACCGCGACCACCCGTCCCTGAACGTGCGCCGTCAGCTCGCCTGGTCGTGGGTCCGGTTCGACACCGAGCGGTACGCGGCGCTGATCCTTGCCCACCTCGACCCGACGGACCTGTACTTCACCGTCGAGTCCGTCGACCACCTCAAGGCGCTGCGGGCGCTCGGTGGCCGGGCCCAGGTCCAGATCTACTACGAGTACGTCGCCCGTGAACTGGTCGACCACCTCGACCCCGAACTCCTCACCCACCTCTGGCTGCCGTCCGGCTACGCCGACACGGGCGAGACCTGGCTGACGGCGTTCCCGAAGCTGCACACCCTGCTGCTGCCGGAGCACGGCACGCTCAGGGACGTACTGCCGGCAGGCGTCACCGTTAAGCACACGTGAACACGCTCCACTGGGCGGCGCTGGAAGAAGCCCTGGAGCGAGCGGAGTCGGAGGCCACGTAGCCACCCGCGTCAGCGCATCAGCTCGCCGGCGTTCACCAGCAGGGACTGACCGGTGATCGCCCGGGCGCGGTCGGAGGCCAGGAAGACCGCGGCGTCCGCCACGTCCCCGTCCGTCGCGAGCGCGGGCAGCGCCATCCGTTCCGTGAGCCGGTCCAGCACCGCGGACTCCGGCACGCCCTCCGCCTGCGCCGCGTACCGTACGTACGCCTGCACGGGCGGCCCCCACATCCACCCCGGCACGACCGTGTTCACTCGGATCCGGTCCGGCCCGAGTTCGTGCGCGAGCGAGTACATCGCCGAGGTGAGCGCGCCTTTGGACGCGGCGTACGCCGTCTGCCGCACCTGCGTCGGCGCGGCCACCGCCGACTGCGTCCCGATGAAGACGACCGCGCCGCCCCCCGCCTTCTTGAGCGCGGGCAGGCAGGCGCGGGTCATCCGCAGGGTGCCGAGCAGATTGACGTCCACGGCCTGCCGCCAGTCGGCGAAGTCCTCGTCGGCGTCGGCCAGTCCGCCGAGGAGGGTGTCCAGCGCGGCGACGTGCACGACGGCGTCGATCCCGCCGAACGTCTCGACGGCGAGCGCGACGAGTGCGTTGCACTGGGTCTGGTCCGTGATGTCCGTGCGCCGGTACGCGGTGCGGCCCCCCTCCGGGTCGATCTCCCGCGCCGCCGAGGCGAGGTTCGCCTCCGTACGTGCCCCGAGCACGGCCCGTCCCCCGTCCCGCACGACGGCCGCGGCGATTCGCTGCCCGAGCCCGGGACCGACGCCGGACACGACCACGGTCTTCCCCTGCAACAGCATCGGACACCTCCGGGCTCGGGAGCTGACCTGACGGCCCATCAGAGTAGAGCGTCCCGCTCGCAGAAGGAACCCACGAGCCCGCCCGGTCGCGGCCCTTGCCCTGGCGCGACCGAACGGGCGTCGTGGTGCCCGCCCCCGGGGCCGGGGCAGTGCCCTCGGGGGCGGGCGGGTCCGCCCGAGCCCTTTGGGGCGAAGGGCACGGACGGAGTCAGGGGGCGGTGAGGTTCAGGGATAGTCGATCTCGAAGGAGCACCGGCCGGTGTGGCCGAGGGGGAGGAAGCAGGTGTCGTCCTGGCCGGGGGGTGCGCCGTTCGGCGTGTTGCAGTCGGCGAGCATCACCAGCTCTTCCGGCTGGTCCTCACCGCGCCAACGGGCCCACAGGCTGCCGGGGTGGGGTATCGGCAACGGCCGTACGAGCGCGGCGTGCGCGTCGCCCGCGTGCTCGGCCTGTTCGGAGTGTTCGCCGAGTTCGCAGACGAGCACGGTGGCGACCTCCTCACTCCCGCCCGGCCCCCGCACTTCGAGCGCGTCCAGCATCAACTCGGCCGGCAGCGCGACGACCGCGGCGCAGTTCCGCTGCCGGGTCGGGCGCCGGGGCCTCACAGCCCCTGCCTGCTGTTGGCGTTCCGCTCGGCGAGAGCGGGCGCGATCTGATCGACGACCGTGGCGGGCCGGATGGCATCGCGCGGGGCGTCCCACTCGATCCCGCCGCGGGGTGGGCGGAGTGCGTAGTAGTTGCGGTACGCCTCCATGACGACGCCGAGCGCTTTGATCTCGGTGTCGTAGGCGAGCGCGCCGACCGGGAGTTCGGCGCTGGGGTCAGACATGACCGCTCCTCTCTGTAGCGAAACGACTACCAAGGGCTGTCAGCGTGACCTAGGCTGGGCTCACTCTTCAACGGAACCTCGGTGGGAGGGCACCTTGGTCAATCGCAAGGAGCTGAATCCGAATGCTTCGCCGCAGGCGGCGTTCGGGGCGCGGTTACGCAGTTTGCGTGAGGCGCGGGGATTGAGGCAGGACGAACTCGGGGCGCTGATGGGCTACTCGGGCAAGCACATCTCGGCGATCGAAACCGGACGCAAGACTCCAAGTCTCCCCTTTTCGCGTGCTACTGACGTCGCCTTCGGTCTCGAAGGAACCGGGGACACTTTCGAACGCGCGTGGCGCGAACTGAAGCACGGTGCGTTGCTGGAGGGGTTTCCCGAGTACGTGGGGTACGAGAGCCGGGCGGTTGAGATCCGGCTCTACGAAGTCGGTATCGTCCCGGGACTGCTCCAGACGCCTGAGTACGCTTCGGCGCTCGCGGAGGAGCAGATCAAGCGAGGTGCGATCACGCCTGCCCAGGCGCACGAGCGGGTGTCGCTCGTCGCGGAACGTCAGGTGGTCCTTGCCCGAACTCCACCGCCGCTGATCCTCGTGGTGCTCGATGAGAGTTGCATCCGTCGACCGGTCGGCGAACCAGAGGTCATGCGGGAGCAGTTGTCACGACTGCTTGAGTTCGCCGAACGCCCGAACACCGCGCTTCAGGTCGCAGACTTTGCGATGGGGGCTCGGCGACCATTCGACCTGCCCGTCACGGTTGCCACGCTGCCGGACCGCTCCCTGGTCTTCTACGCTGAGTCCGCTGCCCGAGGGCATGTGGAACGTGACGGAAGGTTCATCACGCCGATACTCACGGACTACCATCACATGCAGAAGTACGCACTTCCCCAGGCGCAATCCCTGACCATGATCGATCAGGTACGAAAGGGCACCCCGTAATGACCGAGTCCCACCGTTGGGTTAAGTCCTCCTACAGCAACAACGGCGGTCAGTGCATCGAGTGGGCCCCGTCGCACACGTCCTCCACCGGCGTCGTCCCGGTCCGCGACAGCAAGCGCCCCACGGGTCCGGTTCTGCTCGTCTCGGCCGACGCCTTCGCGGGCCTCGTCGCCATCGCCAAGACGGTCGAGGTGTAAGACACCAAGAAGGGGAACGTGATGACCAAGTCTCTCCGTTGGGTCAAGTCCTCCTACAGCAACAACGGCGGATCCTGCGTCGAATGGGCCCCTGACCACGCGTCCACCACCGGCGTCGTCCCGCTCCGCGACAGCAAGCGCCCCACGGGCCCGGTGCTACTGGTCTCCGCCGACGCCTTCGCGGGCCTCGTCGCCCTCGCCCGGTCCGCCGACGCATAGACCGTGGCAACGCTGAGCCCCGTACAGACGATTCCGTACGGGGCTCGGGCGCGCTGGGCTCAGTCATGCTGGTCTGGCGCCGACGGTGAGCACCTTCACCGCGATGCGGTTTCCGTCGATCTCGTACGTGGCGCGAAAGTTGCCGATCCGCAGTCGCCGCACGTTAGTTCCACCGAGTTTGCTGCTGGTAGGCGGTTCGGGATCGTTACTGAGGGCGTTCACTGCTCGAACAAATGGCTTGACGCTCTCCCCGTACTTGGCCCGCAGCCTCTTGAGCCCCTCGGCGGCTGCGTGCTCCCAGATGACCGTATGGCTCATGAGACCACCTTCTTGATCATCTGCTCGACCTCGGTCGAGGTATACGTCGGTCCGCCCTTGGCACGTACGTGGAGGGAGATCGCGAGGTCGGCAAAATCGATGGCATGTTCACGCGCATCCTCGGTCGGCGCGACGTCGGCGAGGGCCTGCGTCCACCAGTGGTCGAGGAACGCATCGAAGGCACCACCACCGTCGAGGGCACCGAGCTCTTGGTCGAACTCGGCATGACGTGCAGCAGATACCGCCTTGCGTACGGCTTCAACGGTGCGGACGACGACCTCTCCGCGAAAGCCCGTGGCTTCCTGTGCTTCGCGCACCGCGCCGGCCCAGTCCAGTGCAGTCATATCCATGTGCTCCTCTCGCAACGACCTCACGCTAGTGCTCGGCCCAGCGCTGGGGCAGGAACTCCGGCGGGGCGCAAAGGAGGCGCCCGAGGCGTGCGCGCGAAGGCGCGCGGCGCTGCGTACGCACCAAGCGCGGACCGTCGAGGTCCTGCGGGGCAACGGGCTCGTCGGGGACGATGAGCCGTGGGCCCCGGGCGCCGCGGAGCCCGCTCCGACAGCCACTGGCGCCGCCACCCCGTACGAGCCGACCGTGGAACCGAGGACGAACGTTGCCCGCTCGACACGACATCGCTTCCGAACGCGAACTCCGGGACACCTACGCCGAGAGCACGAAGGACAAGGCCCTGGAAGCCGACCCGGTGTTCTGCTGGACGCAGTACACCGGGCACGGCCCGGGCCCGGCTGAGCCCCCGGTGTTGAGCTTCACCTCGTCGAGATGACCGGCATCGGGTCAGGCCACCGGATTCTCCATCAGTGTGATCCGGTTGCCGTCCGGGTCGTGCAGCGCAGCGAACCGCGTGCGGATACCCCCGCTCTGTACCTGACCGGCATGCAGACCCCGCTGCTTGAGTTCCGCCAGTGCCGCATCCAGATCGGGCACCTCCAGATTGAGTAGTGACGATCCAGCGCGCTCGGCGTCCTCGAAGACATGGAGCCAGCCGCTTGCGGTGAGATGCCAGTCGGCCAGGGACGGCATCGGCCGGACATCCGCCGGACGCCCGAGCAGCCGCTCGTACCAGGCCACCGCAGTCTCCACGCTTTTCACAGGCGCAACCATCAGTACGCGCGCAATCTCCATCGGTCTCGCGTCCTCCCTCATAGATGCTTCATGACACCTGTGATAGACGGCTTGAGGCGACGGAACTCATCGCACGTCGCCCAAAGAGGGCACCAAGGCGCGACTCCTCTTCGTGGCTTCCAGCCCTCGGTTCCGTCCGTCATCCGGAGGGTGGGAGGATGCCTTTCATGACGTGCATCCGAAGGGGCCGTGCCGCGTAGGACACCGGGTTCCCTCCGGCCGCGGGATCGCGGCTGGAAAAGCCCCTGGGTGCGGTATCGCGCTGTCCCCGGCCTGTCGGGGGCGGCGAATGCCGCCGTCCGCGTACTTGAACGGGAGCGATTGTCGCCGGGCGTCGTGGCCGTGGCACTGAGCGTGTGGTCTGTGCGCGTTCACGGCACCGAGCGCCGGTGGAGGCCGTGGGAAGCCGAGTTCACCTGCCCGTGCTGCGGCGAGGGGTGGGCCCGGGACAAATTGCAGGACGCCCTGTTCATGCTGCCGCCGAGGGCCGCCGGCGAACTCCGGGTGCAGGTGGATCGCCTGGACCGGGTGCTGCTGAGGCGGACGCACCACGAACCCATGGCGGACCCGGAGTTGGCGTGGTGGCATCGCAGATGCTGACCGCACTCGTCTCCCGGGCCGACGAGTACGCGACGCGTCAGGGCGAGCCGGGTGCGCCGAGGCGCGTCCAGTGGGTGCCGTTGTTGGTCCAGCGGTGCACGGTGGTGCCGTCGGGGCTGAGGCGGTACAGGTGCTTGTCGCCGACGGTGAAGGTCCTGCCGGGGCCGCCGGTCAAGTGCCAGGTGCGGCGTGCGGAGTCGTAGCGGTAGAGCTGGCCGGTGTCCGGGTTGGTCGCGAAGAGGCCCGCGGCCCCGCCGTACAGGGTGCCGGCCGGGCCGCCGACCTTGGTCCAGGTGGCGGCGCGGCCGGTCCACTGGTAGACGCCGGAGCCGTCGGGGCTCAGGCCGTACAGGTGCTTCGCGTCGGTGGTGAAGGTCTTGCCGGGGCCCCCGGTCAGGGCCCAGCTACCGGAGCCGGGCAGGTAGCGGTAGACGTTCTTCGTCCGGGGGTGGACGGCCAGCAGACCGGCGGGGCCGCCGTGGATGGCGTGGGCGTCGTCCCAGATGCGCGTCCACTGGCGGGGCCGGTTGGTCCACTGGTAGATCCCGGAGCCGTCGGGGCTCAGGCCGTACAGCCGCTGCCCGTCCATGACGAAGGTCTTGCCCGGGCCGCCGATCATGCTCCAGGAACGAGCCTCGGGGTCGTAGCGGTGGATGTCGCCGGACTTCGCGTCCGTGGCGAACAGGCCCGCGCCGCCGCCGTACAACTGCTTGGTCCGGCCCCAGACCTTGGTCCACTTCTTGCCGCGCTCCGACCATTGGTAGACGCCGCGGCCGTCGGCGGAGCGTGCGTACAGACCGTTCTGGGCCGTGACGATCGTCGACAGACGCAGCGTCCTGGACTGCGCGCTGGGTGCTGGTGCCGGTGCCGGGGCGGTCGTCTTCGGCGTCGTCTTCGGTATCGGCTTGGGCTTGGGCTTGGGCGCCGGCTTCGGAGGGACGGCGGCGGGCGGCGCGGCGTCGACGACGTTCTTGTAGCGCAGAGCCGTGTAGCTGGAGGTGGGGTGGCCGGCCAGGCGTGCTTCGTGGATGCTCCCGGTGGCCTTGTGGGCGGGACGGCCCGGGCGGCTCTCCTGGTAGTACGTGAACGTGCCCTTGGCGGAGTCGACCCAGGCTCCGAACAGCAACGCGTGCTGGGTGGAGTTGAGCAGGTCGCCGGGCTTGAGGTCCTTCTTGTCGATGCGGTGCGCGCGGCCGGGAAGGGTGTGGGTGGTCTCGCTGGTGGGGAGCTGCCAGGCCATCGAGACGAAGCCGGAGCAGTCCTGGCGGTACGGGCCGCCGGTCGTGGGGTGGGTCCACCACTTGCTCTGGCTGTACATCACTTCTTGGTCCACCCACGCTTGAGCGCGCTTGATGACCTGCTCGCGGGTGACGGGCCCGCCGGGGCGGGCGTGCGCCCCGAGCGTTCCGGTCCCCGTGACCTGCGAAACCGCAGCTTCGGCGGTGTCGGGGCCGGTCGTGGAAGGCGGACTCGGGGCGGCGGTGAGACCAGCGGCGAGCACGCCGCCCAGGGTGAGCGTCACTCCCAGGGCGGCGAGGGTGCGCATGTGGAACAACGGAACCTCCGGCTGTGGACTGAGGCGGTCGGTAACGTGGGCTGTGGCGCCCGGTGTTGGCGCTTCACAGCGCTGCGCGACGCCGTACGCGAGGCGTCGCTCGATCACGTTCGTCCGACCACGTTGCTCCGAGGCCGAGTTGGCCGAGCGCGGTGGACAACGAAAGCACAGGTCAGGTGGGTGCCATCCGGTGGACAACGCGGGTTGTCCGCGGACACTTCGAAGGGGGCGGGGCGTGGCCGTTGGGGGACGTCCGCAAGGAGCGCCGAAGGGACCGACCGAGGAGGCGAACGCGGTCGTACAGCTCCTGCGGGAGCTGACCGCGGGGATGGGAGTCCGGGAGCTGGCCGAGCGCTACGAGGGCAGCAAGACCCTGTGGGGCGAGTACCGCTCCGGGACCCGGCTCATTCCCATGACCAAGCTGTACGGAGTGATCAAGGACCGCGTCCGTGATCACCGCGGCAGGGACATGATGTTGGCCAAGGCGCGCCGTCTGCACGAGGCCGCCGTGGCGGCCGAAGCCGAAGCGCAGCCGGCGCCGGGCGTCGAAGCGGCGCTGCGCCAGGCCGAACTGGACGTCGAGCAGATGAACCGCGTGATCAGCCAGCTCCTCGCCAAGATCGACGCACTGGAGCAGGCGGCCGCCGCTTCCGCGGCGGGGGCCGCCGACGGGGCAGGCGCACCCGTTGACGTACAGCTTGAGGAGTTACGCAGTCGGGTGACCGCGGCCCGGGAGATCCAGCTCGCGACCCGGCAGGCGTACGCCGACGCGCAGCAAGGCGGCCGGCCCGCGCCCGAACCGGCTGCCGAGGGGGAGGGGGACGGCGGCGGAGGTACGAGCCAGACCAGCGAGGCACTGGTGGAGGGCCTCGCGCGACTGCACGACCAAGTGGCCCGCCACCAGGGCGTACTGCGTGACGACGAGAACCCTGCTGGAGCGTCCCACGAGCCGGATGCGGAGACCTCACCGCGGGTGGTCGGGCCCCCGCCTGCCGACGAGCTCACGGACCCTGCCCCCGCCGCCCCCGCGAAGACCAGCGGCGAAGACCACGACCAGGAAGGCAAGAGCGGAGACAGGGAAGGGGACGGAGACGGAGACGGAGAAGGGAACGGAGACAGGGACGAGGGCGCCGGCACGGACACCGAACGGCGCCCGCTGCACGTGCGGCTGGCCACCCCGGGCGCCCTGCTCGGGGCCGCCGCCTGCGTGATCGGCGGCATCGTGATCGGGCTCAACCACGTCGCCGCGGACAAGGGGGCCGACCGGTCCCTGCGGCTGCCGACCACCTCGCCGTCCTCCGTGACCGGGCCCGACCTCCCCGTACTCCCCGGCCTCGCCAGCCCCAGCCCCTCCGTCAGCGCCAAGCCGACCCCGGGCGCGGGGGAGCAGGCGGCGAGGACCCCCTCGCCCTCCGGGGGCGCCGCCGCCCCCGCGCGCAAGCAGCCGCCGGGCACCCTCTACACCGTCTCCGCCGACCGCAAGTAGGTCCTGCAGTGGACCGCGAACCAGGGATGGACCACGGTCGGGGGCAAGGCCAAACAGGTCTTCGGCGGTCCTGCGGGCCTCTTCATGACCCACCCCGACAGCGGCGACATCTTCGCGCGCGAGCCCTCCGGGGTCTGGCGGCGGATCGGCGATCCCGGCGCGCAGTTCCTCGTCAACGGACCGTCGCTGTACGCGCTGACCCCGTCCAAGGACGCCGTCGCCCGCTTCAACGGCGTCACGTGGGACAACATCGGCGACGCGGCGAACGGGCTCTACGCGGGCGGCGCCGGCCTGTTCGCCACCTTCCCCGGCAAGGGCGACGACCTGTACCGGTACAACGGCGCGGGCCGGGAGTGGACCCTCGCCGGCGGCCCCGGAGCGGAGTTCGCCGTCGGCCCGGACTTCGTCGCCGGCCTGGCACCCGACTACAGCCAGGTGTGGATGGCCGACGGCAAGGGTGCGGGCTGGCACAAGATCAGCGGTCCGACCAAGCACATCTTCGGCGGTGGCGCGGGTCTGTTCGCCACCTCCCCCATCAACAACATCCTGTGGAAGTACACCGGCACCCCGCACTCGTGGGTCTCGATCGGGGAAGCGGGCTCGGCGCACCAGGTCGACGACCGGTCCGTATACCGCATCTCCAAGAAGAGCGGCGCGGTCGAACGCTGGACGGGCGGCACCACCTGGACCCCGCTCGGCAAGACTGCCAGCGCCCTCGACGCCCACTGACCCAGTCACTCCGGCCGGTTCGCACGCGGCCTGCCGTCCGCGGACAACCACCCCTTGTCCACCCCGTCACCTGGGCCTTCGCTCCGGTGGACAGTGGACATCCACGACGCTCGGCAGCGTGGGCCCCGTAGTCGAAACCGACGAGGGGAACCACGATGAAAGCGATGGAGAGGCTTTCCCGGTGGGGAAGCGCACGAGCCGCGGGCGGTACGCTCACCGCCCGGCGCGGCCGGCAGGCAGCGGCCCTGGCCGTGGTGAGCGCCCTGTGCGTGGGCGGTCTGGCCTGGGCGGGCGCCAACGGCGGGCTGCCCTCCGCCGGCGGTGCCGGGCAGCGTCCCGACACCGTGTCCCACGCGAACGCCACCGGCTCGACCGACCGGGTCGGGGCGCTGGTCGCCGCGGGCCCTGCGGTGTACGCGCTGGCCGCGGACGGGTCCGGGATCTACGAGGCTGCCGAGCGCGGCGTGTGGAAGAAGGTGGGCGACGGAGCCCGGGCCCTGTACGGCGGTGGAGCGGGACTGTTCAGGACGACGAAGGGCGACGGCAGCGTCGAGCGCTACGTGCCCGGCGCCGACGGGTCCCCGGGCACCTGGGCGTACGTCGGCGGGCCCGGCCTCGGATTCGCCGTCGGTCGGGACCGGCTGTACGCGGTCGGTCTCGAGGCCTCGGTGAACGAGTGGAGCGCTGAGGGCGGCTGGCGACGGATCGGAGAGGGGGCCAAGGAGGTGCACGCGGGCGGAGCCGGGCTGTTCAAGACCGCCACCGACGGGAAGATCCACGAGTACGACCAGGGAACGTGGCGCGAGATCGGCACGGCCGGCGCCGAAGTCGTCGTCACCGACCACCGCCTGTACCGGCTGGCTCCCGACCGCTCCGACCTCCACGAGTGGACACCCGGACGCGATTGGCGGCGCATCGGCGGGCCCTTCGAGCACGTCTACGGCGGCGAGGGCCGGCTGCTGGCCGTCGAGAAGGGCACCGGCGACGTGCTGTCCTACGGCTTCAAGGTCAGTTCGAACCGTCGCCAGGACCCCTACTACTGGCGGAAGATCGGCGGCCCCGGTGCCACCTTCGTCAGCTCCTCCACCCGCACCTACGGCGTCTCGCCCGATGGCTCCGCGGTCTTCAAGTACCTCTCGCCCCTCCGGTGGGAGAAGACCGCAGGGACCGCGACGTCCGCATCCGTGAACAGGGAACAGAAGCTCGCCAAGCTGCGCAGCTTCGTGCAACTGGGCAATCAGGCGTCGTACGACCTGGGTAAAGCCGCCGACGACCGGTCCCAAGGAATCCCTGACATCTACGCCTTCAACTGGACCAACGACGGCTGCAACTCGCCCGCCGTGGACGCCCCCGCCGGGTTCGACTTCAAGGGCGCCTGCAACCGGCACGACTTCGGCTATCGCAACTACCGCGAGATCTTGGGCGAGGAGGGCTTCCGCAAGGGGGTCATCGGCGTCACCGGCGTCGGGGCCGACAGCCCGAAGGCCCAGGCCGACCAGGTGTTCCTCCAGGACATGAAGAAGGAGTGCAACCGCCCGTTCGGCTCCGGCGTGCACGTCCAGGCCCGGCCGCCTTTGATGATCGCGATGTGCGAGAAGGCCGCCTGGCGGTACTACAGCGCCGTCGCCACCATGGGATGACCCGTCCCGCCCTGCCCACGGCCGAGTCCCGTCCTCCGCGGAGGACGGGACTTCGCCGCGGCCCCTGGCGCCCTAGCTGACGGACAGTCAGAGTAGGGCAGTCGACGACGGTGCACGGAGGGGCGGTCGCATGGGCGAGGGCACGCACAACGAGACGTACGCGGAGCTGGCGTCGGTGGGGCCGTACGGGACGCGGCCCGGGCATGCGCTCATCACCATGGTGGAGCCGGCGCCGGGGCACGAGTACGCGTACAACCGGTGGTACGAGGACGATCACTACTACGCCGGTGCCATGGCGATGCCCTGGATGTACGCCGGACGGCGCTGGGTCGCCACCCGTGACCTGCAACTGCTGCGGTATCCGACGGCCTCCGCCGTCGCCCAGCCGGTGACGAAGGGGTGCTATCTCTCCGTCTACTGGATAACCGAGGGACGCTACGACGAGCACATGAAGTGGACCGTCGGCATCAACAAGCGGCTGAACCGCGACGGGCGCGTCTACCACGAGCGGGAGCACGTCTTCACCTCCTTCCAGGACCACGAGGCGACGGTGTACCGCGACGGAGCCGCCGGGCCGCGGGACCGGCACGCGTTGGACCATCCGTACGCCGGGCTGGTCCTCGAAGTCATCGATGCCGAGGGACCGCAGCAGCGGGGCGAGTTGGTGGAGTGGCTGCGCGACCGACACCTGCCGAAGCGGCTCGCCGGGTCGGACGCGGCGATGGTGACGGTCTTCCGGCCGACGCCGCTGCCGGGGGACCGGATGACGTACGTCAAGCAGGTGGAGGGGGTGGGCACCCGGCTCACGCTGCTCTGGTTCCTGGCGGAGGACCCGCGGGTGCGCTGGCAGGAGCGGTACGGCGGGTTGGACGGCGAGGTGGCGGAGTCCGGGCTCGGCAGGGTCGAGCTGGTGGCGCCGTTCATCCCCACGGTGCCGGGGACCGATCGGTACGTGGACGAGCTGCGTTAGCCGACGCAGGCGCTCAATCCGCCGCAAGGCGGCGACAGTTGAGCGCGGTGATCGCGTCCGAACCCTGGCTTGGTCTAGACCATGCGGGGTACGCTGCCGTCGCTGCCCATGGCAGTCACTAAGGCCATGGAACCGCGGCGCGAGACGCACCCGTCCGCCACGCCTTGAGGTGGGCGGGCACGAACCCCCACACAGGAGCCCCGCGAGACCCCCGCTCAGGAGGTTCGGCCACGAGGGCGCTGTCGACGGCGACCACCCCGTCAGGTCCCCCGGCAGCCCGCCAGCAGGCCGACCCATCCCCCCACATCGAGATGAGGTCCCATGAACCGCCACAAAGTCACCTCCCGCGCCGTCGCCGTGACGCTGCTCGCCACCGGACTGGCCGCCGGCCTCGCCGCAGCTCCGGCCGCCGCGGCCGCGCCCGCGGCCGGCGGGAAGGCCCGCGTCGGCGCCGACTGGAAGAAGCAGTCGATCACCTTCACCGCGGCCCCCGGGCAGGCCAACAATCTCCACGTGATCTCCAGGGACACCGGCGCCGGCGTCCGGATGATCGGCTTCCGCGACTCGGTCCCGCTCGAACCCGGCGACCACTGTGCGTACCTCACGCCCGGCGACGAGACCTACGTGGTCTGCGAACTGCCCACCGACAGCACCCGGCCGGACCGGATCGACGTCTTCCTCGGCGACGGCAACGACAAGATCGCCACCAGCGACCCCGGCGTGGCCACCGTCCGCGGCGGCCCCGGCAACGACGAAGTGCACGCCCACAGCGCGCACACGGTGTTCGGCGACGAGGGCGACGACATGGTGATGGGCCGCGTGGTCATGCACGGCGGCGACGGCAACGACCACCTCATGGGCGACGACACCAACCAGCGCTTCTGGGGCGGCCGGGGCGACGACATGATCGAGGGCTACGGCGGCAAGGACTTCGTGCACGCCGGCTCGGGCAACGACCACGTCATGGGCGGGGACGGCAACGACGTCCTCTTCGGCGGCTCCGGCGACGACATGCTGCACGGCGAGGCCGGCGACGACTTCGTCAGCGGCGGCCCCGGCAAGGACACCGTCGACGGCGGCCCCGGCCGCAACGTCGTCCTCAAGTAGCCCGAGGGCGTACGGCGGGCAGGACGCGCTGCACCGCACCGATCAGGACGCGGCGGAGCCCCCTCGGCCAGGACGGCGGACCAGTCGAGAGGGCTCTGTCAGCGCAGGGCGCGGACGTCAGTCGGTGCCGAAACCGCCGCGGCCGGTCTCGGTCACGAACGCGTTCCACGCGTCGGACGCGAAAGCGATGCGCGCACCGGCCGGGACTTTCGAGTCGCGGACGGAAATCTCCGCGGTGACGGGGGACTTGACCTCGACGCAGGCGCCATTTCCTCCGGAGTAAGAGGACTTCGTCCAGGTGTCCGTGGCGCCCTGAATGATTGCCATGTTCGCTCCGTTTCGGCAGTACTCGCAGTGGGGGATTTTGCACCGACATTGCATTGATGCGCTTTGTTGGTGCTTTGTTGGTACGCCATTGACGCTACTCGCCGCTGCCGGTGCGCGTGGCACGCAATCACCCGGTCGGGTGATCTATCCCGCCGCCCTCTTCCTCATGTTCCTGGCCAGGGTGTACCTTGCCCGGTTTCACTTCAGGACCTCTCCGCGTACTGCTTCGCGATCTCCTCGATGAAGCACTTCGTCTGCTCCACATTCAGGGCCTGCGCCCGGAGGTGTTCGTACATCATCGTGTACTTGTGCACGTCGTGCGACTTCTCCAGATACAGGTCGCTCGTGACGCCCTCGATGTAGACGACGCTGGAGTCGGTGGCGTCGGGGAATTCCAAGATGGCGTACTGGCCGTTGATGCCCGGATGCGCGCCCATCTCGAACGGCAGCACCTGCACGGTGACGTGCGGCAGTTGCGCCACCTCGACCAGGTACTCCAACTGCTCCCGCATCAGCCGGGGGCTGCCGATCACCCGGCGGAGCGCCGCCTCGTCGATCACCGCCCACAGCCGCAGCGGCTGGTCGGACTCCTTCACCCGGCCCTGTCGGCGCAGCCGCACCGTCACGCGCTTCTCGATCTCGGCCGGGCTGCTCTCCGGCAGGGCGCCCGCGATCACGGCCTCCGCGTACCCCTGGGTCTGCAACAGGCCCGGCACCACCTGCGGTTCGTACACCCGCAGGTTCGCCGCGTCGGTCTCCAGGCCGATGTAGACGCTGTACGGGATGTCGCCGAACGCGTGCCACCAGCCCTGCTGGCGGGAGTCCTTGGCCATCTGCATCAGCGAGTCCACGACCCGCTGGTCCTCGACCTCGTACACCCCGCACAGATCGCGCACGTCGCGCTGGCTGATGGAGCGGCGGCCGTTCTCCAGTCGGCTGATCTTCGACTGGGAGACCAGGAGGCGGTCGGCGACCTCCTCGGCCGTCATGCCCTTGACCTCCCGGAGCCGGCGCAGCTCCTGGCCCAATCGGCGTCGCCTGACGGTGGGGTTGACACTGGACGCCACGGAAACTGCACCTCCGACAGAAGTAGCGGGAAGTAGCTGAGCGTATCTACTGCTCAGCAGACTGCCACCAAACGTCCGGGGCGCGCTGCGAAACGACTCACACTGATCGCCCGTTCGGCGAACTCCCGGCCACCGCTCCCTCGTTCCTCGCGCTGGCGTTCCCGGAGGCGTACGCACACGGATGCGCGGGGCAGCGTCTCGGCTGCCCCGCGCATCGCTGTGCGGCTCCCGATCCGGGTCAGTTCCGGGTCAGTGGGGGGTCGACTCGGAATGCTCGGGCGGATCTTCGTCGGAACCGGTGGTTCGCTGGACCGGTGGTTCGTTGGATCGATGGGTGGGTGGGTCGGTCAGTCGGTTCTGTTTGTTCGGTTGCCTTCGTTGGTTCGGTTGGAGTCGTGCGGCTGCGTGGTCGTCAGTGCGCGGCGACGCGGGCCATGCCCGAACGGCGCTGCTGCATCGAGACGCCGGCGCTCTGCCGACCGGCGCCGGCGGCGCCCGGGTTGCGGCGCGGCTGGGCGGCCACGCCGTTCTGGACGTCCATCACGGCGTGCGCCACGAGTCCGCCCATGGGGTCGTGTCGGATCAGGTCACGAAGCCTGGACCGTGAGGAACGGCCTTCGTTGCCCGGATAGAGGTGCTTGCCGAGGCCGACCGCGTGGGCCAGCGCGGCGAGCGCCGCGGTCCGCGGGTCCGGCGGCACGCCGGTGCGGATCGCGCTGTCCAGTCGGGCCCTGATGTCCCGGCTGATCGCCGTGTCCGTCGCCTGGTAGCGAGTCGTCGGCAGTACGCCGCACATCTGGCCGACCACGGCGTGGACCATGCCGCACCGCTCCAGGTGTGCGAGATAGATCTGACGCAGCCCCAGTCGGGGCCCGCCGATCCAGTGGACCGCGCGAACCGGGCTGCCGCGTCTGCGCAGCAGCTCCAGTGCGGAGTCCAGGGTTGGATCTCCTGTCGGCCGTGGCATCACCACGGCGATACGATCCCCGTCTGGGGCTATCCGCCCGGCCAGAGCCAGCTCCACTAGCTGAGCTCCGGCAAGGCCGAGGTCGAGCGACTGCGGCTGAGCTGTGGTACCCGTGGTCGGGTCCAGAGCTAGCAGCAGCAGCTCCTCCGGAAGTGTTCTGCGGCTCCTGCCCATCCATGCCTCCCCGCGTGGATGAATGACAGGGTGACGCCTCTCACATTGGTCTGTCGAGAGTGCCTGGGTGCTTTGTATGGGAACCGTTAGGTATGTCGTTCTCGTCTAGGCACGCGGGGCGCGTGCTCACACAGGACACTGGGAGATGGTTCGGACAACACGGGCCCCGTTCGGACGTGCGTCGCCACCCCCGTACTCGGACGCGGGACAGCCGCGTGCGGTTCTAGAAGTTCACGGTTCAAGATCATGGTTCATGGTTCATCGAGGAGGCACGGTGGCGGGCGAGTCCCCCGAGAAGTCGGAGCAGCGGAAGTCGTCGGGGGAGGCGGGTCCGGGGGAGCGTGACCCCCGACTGGCGCTGGCCGACCGCTCCGATCAGGCGACGGCCGTCTTCACCCTTCCGCCCGACCCGGACGCGTCCGACACCCCGGAAGAGTCCGTGAAGTCGAAGAAGGCAGAGGAAGCAGAAGTAGCGGAGGGCGCGACCGAAGAGTCGGAAAGGCCCGAAAGGTCCGAGGAGTCCGAGAAGTCCGAGGGGTCGGGGGAGGGCGACGAGCCGGCTGCTGCCGACGCCGATGACGCCGATGGCGACGACAACGGCGCCGATGGCGACGCCGACGACGCTGGTGACGATGAGGGTGAGGCCGACGACGCCGGAGTCGACACCGCGACCGCCGTGTACCGGCGTACGCCCGTCTCCATCGCGGACGACCCGACCGCCGAGACGACCGCGGTGATCCCCGAGCCGCCCCTGAGCGCCGCTCAGAAGCGCCAGGAGGCCGCGGACGTCCCTGCCCCCGGCTCCGCCCCGGAAGCGGCGCCGGAGCGCCGTACAGCCGGCTCCGGCCCGCGTTCCGCCGGAGCGTCGAAGGGCGAAGCGGAATCGGAAGCGGAATCCGGTGACGGCGACGGTTCCGTGGAGGACGCCGAGCCGACGGCGCAGTCCGGCTCGACCGACACCTCGACCACCGTCATCCGCAAGGAGACCGCGGAGGCCGCCCGCCGTACGGACACCGCCACCACCACCCTCCGCAAGGACGGGCCGTCCTGGGCGAAGGGCAAGTCCGCCCCCGCGAAGGACGCCGACGCCACCGACGCCGCTGACAGCGCCGACGCCGCCGATGCAGATGCGAAGGGTGAGTCCGCCGCCGAAACCGCCTCGAAGGGCGACGGTGGCGACGGTCCCGTGGACCAGGCCACGGCCGTCTTCGCCGCCCCGCGCAAGGCGCCGATCGACAGCCCGACCACCGCGCTCAAGCTGCCCCCGGCCCGGTCGGAGTCCGACGCCGAAAAGGACGCCAAGGGCGCCAAGGGCGCCAAGAAGGCCGCCGAGGCGGAGACCAAGGAAGCCGCCAAGAAGGACGGCGACGAGAAGGGCGGCGACGAGTCCGCGCAGGACGACGCCACCAAGGCGATCGCCAAGCCGGACGTGGACCCCGAGGTCAAGCCCGGTGCCAAGGCGGCGAAGAAGGCCAGCACCTTCGTTCCGCTGCGCGACACCGACGAGCCCAAGCCGACGCCCAAGTCGACGCCCAAGCCGGCGGCCGACGTCTCGGCCCCCGCCGCGGCGGCCTCCGTCGCCACTCCGGCCGCCGCGCCCGCCGACCTCCCCGAGGCCGAGCGGACCACGCAGCAGCCGATGCCGCCGCGCCCGCCCCTGGACCTGCTCGCCGAGCTCACCAACACCCCGGAGACCCCGGCCCGTGCCGCCCTGCGGCGCGTCAAGATCTGGACCCCGCTGGTCCTGCTCCTCTTGATCGCCTTTGCGGTCGCACAGATATTGCGCCCGCTGCCCGAGTCGAAGCTCGAACTCTCGGGCAAGCCGACCTTCACCATCCCCGGCAGCAAGCTCACCCTCCCCTTCCCGTCCGACGACGGTCAGGGCGCGGTCGCCGTCGAGGGCGTGGGCGTCATCGGCACGTACGGCCCGCAGAAGCCGGCGCCCACCGCGAGCGTCGGCAAGGTGATGACCGCCTACGTCATCCTGCGCGACCGCCCGCTGAAGGAGGGCGAGGACGGTCCGAAGATCACGGTCGACAAGCAGGCCGAGGAGGAGTCGAAGCGGACCGACACCGAGTCCGTGGCGAAGATGAGGGAGGGGCAGGAGTTCACGCAGAAGCAGATGATCCAGATGATGATGATCCCCTCCGGGAACAACGCCGCCCGGCTCCTCGCCCGCTGGGACGCCGGCTCCGAGGAGGCGTTCCTCAAGAAGATGAACGACGCCGCCAAGAGCCTCGGCATGACCAACACCAACTACACCGACCCCAGCGGCTTCAAGAAGACCAACACCTCCACACCGCTGGACCAGCTGAAGCTGGCCGAGGCCGCCATGAAGAACAAGGTGCTGGTGTCGATCACCGACAGCACGAGCGTCGACGTTCCGGGCAGCGACAAGTACCGCAACGGCAACGACAAGGCGCTGCTCAAGGACGGCGTGGACGGCATCAAGACCGGCTCGACCACCCCGGCCGGCGGCAATCTGCTCTGGTCCTTCCGCACCGAGATCGACGGCAAGCTGCACCGCGTCAACGGCATCACGATGAACGTCCAGGGCGCCGACGCGCTCTACAAGAAGACCGAGAAGGCGGTGGACAAGAGCATCGAGGTGATCACGGCGGCCCGTGCCGGCGTGGACTCCACCGCGGTCGTCAAGAAGGGCCAGGTCGTCGGCTACCTCGACAACGGCTTCGGCACCCGCGCCCCCGTCGTGGCCACGCAGGAGCTCAAGGCCGTCGGCTGGGCCGGCCTGACCATCGACCTCACGCTGACCGGCCCCGCGGACGGCGAGCTGCCGAACAAGGGAGTCGCGGGCGAGGTCGTCGGCGAGGTCTCCATAGGCACCGGCCCGGGCAAGACGTCCGCCCCCGTCGCGCTCCAGTCGGACCTGGCCGAGCCCGGCTTCGGCGACAAGCTGACCCGCCTGGGCTGACGCGGACCGGCACCCACCAGGAAGCCCCGGGAACCCCGGGGCTTCCTCGTGTTAGCGTCCGGAAAGCCCGGAAGGGCTCGGGAAGGCAACTCTCCCCAGGTGGCACGGCGTCTTTGTCACACGGGGACGGTCCGTCGAAGACCCGACGGACATCCGCAACGGACGAGACTGGGGGAAGAGCCGCAGTGACCACCGCAAAGCCGGCCAGCACGGACGGTGGCGGCCCTCGGACGGGGCCGCGAATACAGCAGTCGTCACCGGGCTCGACCAGAGAAGCCGGCTCGGGGGCCGAAGGCGCGGACCCGGGCTCCGGCTCGGGCCGGTCGGGCCCCGGAGTGCTCGCCGACGTCTGGGACCGGCTGAGCCGTCGCCCGGTCCTCGTCACCACGGTCGTCGCGGCGATCGGTCACCTGCTCTGGTTCTTCTTCTTCGCCAACACCGGCGGCGACATCGCGGCGCAGGACGCCTGGGCCGAGTTCGCCGGCCGCCACCCCGACTCCGCGTACAACCTCGCCTGGTACGGCGGGATGCACCCGGTGTCGTACAGCGTCGTCTCGCCGTACCTGATGTCCGTCATCGGCGTACGGCCCACGATGATGGTCGCCGGCACGATCTCCGCCGCCCTGACCGCGCTGATCCTGGTGCGGCTGCGGGCGGTGCGCAATCCGCTGCCGTGCGCCCTCGCCGGCGCCTTCGCCTTCCTCTGCAACGCGATGTCGGGCCGGGTCACCTTCGGTCTCGGCATGATGTTCGCGATCGGCGCGGTGGCCGCGGTCTTCTGCTGGCCGCACCGCTGGCGCACCAAGCGCTGGGCGAAGGCGGCCGTGGCCGCGCCGCTGGCGGCGCTGGCCACCGCGTCCAGCCCGGTCGCCGGCCTCTATCTGGGCGTCGTCGCCGCGGCGCTGTTCCTCAACAAGCGGCGCCCGGGGGCGTACGCGCTCGGGCTCGCGCCCGTCGCCGTCGTCGGCCTGTCCACCTGGCTGTTCCCCTTCTCCGGCACCCAGCCGATGTCGCTGGGGTCCACCTCGCTGCCCTTCGCGTTCGGAGTGCTGGTCTTCCTCCTCGTCCCGAAGGACTGGCGCACGGTCCGCACCGCCGCGGCGGTCTACGCCGTCGGCACCCTGCTGACCTGGGTGATCGACTCGCAGATCGGGTCGAACGTGTCCCGGATGGCGATGCTGTTCGCCGGGGTGGCGCTGCTGGCCGCGCTGCCGTACGCGGTGCCGCGCTCGCGCAGGTGGTACGCGCTGGTGGTGGCCTTCGCCGGGCTGAACTTCTGGATCGGCTTCAAGGGCGTCGACGACGTGCTCCGCACCGCGCCGACGGCCTCGTGGAACTTCGAAGTGGCCCCGCTGATCGACAAGCTCGAAGACCTGGACGCCGGGCGCGCCCGGGTCGAGGTCGTGCCCGCCAGCAGCCACCGGGAGGCGTCCGCGCTCGCGCCGTACGTCAACCTGGCCCGCGGCTGGAACCGGCAGGCCGACATGAAGCGCAACCCGATCTTCTACGACAAGGACAAGACGCTGACCGCGGCGGACTACCGGGCCTGGCTGGACCGGTGGGCGGTGCACTACGTCGTCCTGCCCAAGGGCAAGCCGGACTCCGGCGCGGAGCAGGAAGCGAAGCTGGTCGAGGCCGGGCTGCCGTATCTGAACCGGGTCTGGCGCGACGCGAACTGGCAGGTCTTCGAGGTCAAGGACCCGGTGCCGCTGGCCGACTCCTCCGCGACGGTGGAGACCGCGGACGCCAGCGAACTGCGGATCAAGGTCACGGACCCGGGCCGGGTGCTGATCCGGGTGCCGTACTCGCCGTGGCTGAGCATCGTCGACGAGCACGGCAAGCGGGTGAAGGGGCCGGAGGAGACGGAGGAGTCGAAGCGACGGGACGACGGGGAGCCGAAGTCCTACGTCAACCTGAACGGTTGCCTGATCAAGGCGGAGAAGGACGCGGAGGGTGACGAGTGGACGGAGCTGCTGGCCCCGCACGCCGGCACCTACCGGATCGCGGGCCCGTACGACGTCCCCCGGGGCACGCCGTGCCCGGACGAGCTCCGGTAGCGCCGCCGCGCCCCTAAATGCCCACGCCCTGCGGGCGTAGGGAACCCGCCGCATACGACCCGCAGATGACCGACGGGCAGAGCGAAACAGGGGCGCGGGGGGTCCCCCCACGCCCTGCGGGCGTAGGGGGCGGAACTGCGCGACAAGCCACCGACGGGCCGCAGAGACCAACGCACCGAGGGGCCGACGGCGAGATCGTCCACGGGCGTGGGCCGCAGTCGCCAAGGCAGCTTCAGTAGCACCGCGGCGCCGCGACCGCAGGTCAGGGCGTGAGGTCGGCCACTTCGCCGGCGACCAGGCCGAACAGGTCGGCGATCGTCGTGAGCGCCGCGGTGTGGAGGGTCGCCGCCGGGAGGACCGTGCCGTCCGGCGCGGTCAGGGCGCGCGTCGCGGTCGCTTCTGCGACGACCGTGGGGCGGTAGCCGCGGTGGAAGGCGCCCTGTGCGGTGGAGGCGATGCACATGTGCGTCATCAGACCGGCCAGCACCAGGTCCGGGCCCGAGCCCAGGTCCCTCAGGACCTGCTCAAGGTCGGTGCCGACGAAGGAGTCGGGGAGCTTCTTGACGATCACGGGCTCCCCGTCGACGGGGGCGACCTCGGGGCTGATGGCGCCGATCTCGGCGCGGACGTCGTACGGGGTGCCCTCGCCGCCGTCGTTGACGACGTGCACCACGGGCGTCCCCTGGACACGCGCCGCGGCCAGCAGGCGGGCGCCGGCGGCGAGGGCCTCGTCCACGCCCTCCAGCGCCATCACGCCGGTGCGGTAGGTGTTCTGGAAGTCGATCAGGACGAGGGTCGCGTCGGCGAGCGCGGGCAGCCGGCCGTCCAGGCCGACGACCTCGCGGAGCGTGGTGGAAGCGGACATGGTGAACCTCCTGAGGGAGTACGAGGGAGCGAGAGGGAGTGAGAGGGAGGGAAAGGGTGGACGGGCTCAGGGCGTCGCCGTGCGGAAGCGGCGCCGGTACGCCCCCGGGCTCGTCGCGATCTGCCGCTGGAACGCCCGATGCAGCGTCTCCACCGAGCGCAGCCCGGTGGATCGGGCGACCAGTTCGAGCGGCTGGTCGGTGGTCTCCAGGAGCCGCCGCGCCGCCTCCACGCGCAGGGCTTCGACGTACGCCGCGGGCGTCGTCCCGGTCTCCTGGGTGAAGACCCGGGCGAAGTGCCGCTCGCTCAGGCACATCCGGGCCGCCAGCGCGGGCGCCGACAGGTCCCGGTCGAGGTGGTCGGCGGCGTAACGGCGCAGTTCGTCGATGTCCCGGCGGGCCGCCGGGGGTCGGCTCATCGGCACGCTGAACTGGCTCTGGCCGCCCTGCCGCTTGAGGTACACGACCAACTGCCGGGCGACGGCGAGCGCCAGTTCCTCGCCGTGGTCCTCGGCGACCAGTGCGAGCGCGAGGTCCAGGCAGGCGCTGATGCCCGCGCCCGTCCACACGCGCCCGGAGCGGATGAAGATCGGGTCCGGGTCGACGGTGACCTCGGGGTGGTCGGCGGCGAGCCGGTCGGTCGTGGACCAGTGCGTGGTGGCCGTCCTACCGTCCAGCAGCCCGGCCGCGGCCAGCAGGTGCGCGCCGACGCAGACCGAGGCGATCCGGTGCGCGTGCGGCGCGGTGGTCCTGACCCACTCCACGACGTCGTCGTCGACCCGGGGCAGCGGCCCGTCCGGGTGCCAGTCCACCGCGCCCGGGACGAGCAGCGTGTCCACCGCGGACCCGACGTCGGCGAACCCGAGGTCGGTGACCACGCGCACCCCCGCCGACGTGGGCACCTGCTCCCCGGCCGGCCCGGGGCCGGCGAGGCTGACCCGGTAGCGGGCGCGACCGCGGGACTCCCGGTTGGCCAGCGCGAACACCTCGGCCGGCCCCGTGACGTCGAGCAGGTCGACATCGGGGAAGACCGCGATCACGACGCGGTGGCTGTGGTCGGACATGGCTCCATCGTCGGCCGCGGCGCGGACGACGGCAATGACGGGCTGGTGTCACATCCGGACACGGGAGAGGGGGCGCCCGGCTCCCAGGCTCACCCGAGGAGCCGGGCGCGGACCGGGCACCGGCTCCAAGGGGGTTCGGAGCCGGCGCCCGGGGTCTTCGTCAGACACGGCCTAGAACAGCGTCCAGCCGCCGTGTTGCAGGGCCACCGCCAACGCGCCCGCGAGAAGCGCCACCGTCCAGCAGAGCGCCAAGATCCGGGTGCGGCGCGCAGCGAAGGCGCGGTCCCAGGCGGAGGCGTCGCCCGAGTGGACCGCGGAGCGGACCATGAGGGAGCGGCCGAAGGCGAAGGCGAGGCCGCCGAGTGGTGTCGCCCACCACGGGCCCCCGAAGAGCAGGACCGCGATCGCCGCGTACGGCAGGTGCGAGGGGACGAAGGTCCGCAGGCCCGTGCCCATCTCGAAGCCGAACTGGAGCGCCCCGCTGCCGTCCGTGCGCACCACGATGTCGCTCGGCACCAGCCGGGCGTTCTGCGGCATGCGGAAGGGCAGCAGCCCCGACTCGATGGCGAGGAAGAGCACCGTCGCGAGCGCCAGCGCCGCGGTCAGCGCCGGCAGCGGCACCACGGTCTGCAACAGCACCGCGGGCAGCATGAGGAGCAGCCCGGTCGTCGCGCCCCCGAAGAAGAGTCCCCGGACGAAGTACTGCACGTTCTGTGTTCCCCGCCAGACCGACGAGGTCAGCAAGCCTGCTGAGTTGTGGCTTCAAACGGAGCCCGAGAGCGAGTAGCCGGCCAGGACGGCGACCGCGCAGGCCGCGAAGGCGGAGAACACCCCGTACAGCGAGGGCGGGCCCCATGCGGCGCCCGCCGCGGCCACCGCGGTGAGCAGCAGGGCGGCGCCCGCGGCGGTCAGGGCGGAGGCCCCCGGCGAGCGGGGGCGGCGCGCTTGGATGCGCTGGGCCAGGGCCATGCGGTGGTCCTTTGGGTGACGGCACGGGTGGTCCGGTGGCCGCCGCCGACGGGGGGCGGCGACGGCCACCGGCGTCTAGAGGGGCAGCGCCCCGGTCACTTGCTCTTGCAGCTCGTGGTGTGACGGGTCGTGCGGCCGTTCTTCTTCAGGTCGAAGTAGCCGTCCCAGCAGTGCACGGTGCGGCCGTCGCGGGTCTTCCAGTACCAACCGGCGTAGCCGTCGCACGCGGCCTCCCAGTTGTACTTGTGGGTGTAGGTGCCGAAGTTCTTGGTGTCGGTGCGGTGGTAGCCGTCCGCGGCGCAGTACTTGGCGGCGATGTAGTCCCGACCCCAACACGGCGTGTCCCCGGGCACGTTCACGTTCATGCAGTGCGCGGGGTGGCGGGACTTGCGGCCCACCGCGGCGTGCGCGGTGCCGCCGCCGCTGAGCCAGCCGAGGCCGGTGAAGGCGAGGGTGGCGGCGCCCGCCATCGTCGTACGGAGGAAGGAACGCCGGCCGAAGCCCCCGCCGGAGCTTGCGGAGCGTACGGGTGCGGGCTCCGCCGTCGCCGTGGCGCGGCTCGCGCCCGAGTCCGGGTTGACGGCCACTTCCGGGATGGACTGGAGGAAGGCACTGGTCATGATGCGACTCCCGTGGTGAGGGAAGGGTTGGTGGACTGCGCGGCGCCGGTGTGCGCCTCGGCGGCCGCGGCGAGCGTGTCGACGGAGCCGATGGGCTCCGCGGACAGCAGCGTCCCGTCGCCGTCGAGGACCAGCAGCGCCGGCTGGTAGGCCAGCAGCAGCGGCGCGGACAGCTCGCTGCCGCGGACGACTTCGCCGGCGCCGGCGCCGTGCCAGCGGCCGGAGTCGTCGATGTCGATCAGTACCGGGCGGTGGCCGGCGTCGCTGAGCGGTCCGCTCACCGCGGGCCAGGCCGGGACGACCTCTTCGCAGGTGGGGCAGGACGAGGAGACGACCAGCGCCAGGGTGCGCCCGCCGGTGCCGGCCGGCGCCAGCTCGGGCCACTGCCGCGACGGGCTCCCGGCCTGCGCGGCGCCCCCGGACTCCAGCGCCCGCACCTTGGCGACGAGTGCGGCGTATCCGAAGGTCAGGAACGCGATGGCCGCCCAGGCGAGGACGAGCAGCACCGTGAGGACGCTCAACACGGCCGGCTCACGCTCCCCAGCGCACGTCGAGGGTCTGGAGCAGCTCCTCCTGGTCGGCGGCGCCGACGCCGGTGTCCGAGGTCAGCTCGTCGTCGACCAGGCAGACCGCCTTGGGCCCGGAGTGCAGGAACTTGCGCCCCCGCTCCACGCCCGCGATCCCCATCGTCTTCACCCACACTTCCCCGTGGTCCACGGACTTGCCCGCGGAGCCCTCGGGGACGAGGCGGGCGGCGTCGGCCGCGGGGTAGATCGTCACGGAGCCGCCGGAGGTGAACTTCACCCCGTACAGGCTCCAGGAGGAGACTTCGGAGGAGCGGGGCTTGACGACGAGCCCGGCCGCGGTGTCGGTGAGGACGAGTTGGTCGAGCACGCCCGTGACGGCGCCCGCGTCGACCCGGTCGCCGGGGAACGCCATGATCAGGCAGTGGTGCGGGCCGGTCCAGATGCCCTGCCAGCCGTCGCCGTCGGGGTTGGCCAGCAGTTGCAGCGGCTGGTTGTCGTAGGTGAGTTGTTGGACGGGGCGATTGCCGAGCTGCTCTATGAGGACGCTCGGGTAGCCGCGGTCGGTGACGCTGACGCCGACGCCCATGGACCGGCTGGTCAGGCGGAAGTGCCAGTACCAGTCGTCCTGGACGGAGCGGGCGCGGCAGGCGAAGGACACCCAGCGCCCGTCGGGTGCCAGGGCCTTCGCGGAGTGTGCCGTGGCCTGCATGGGACCTCCAGGGGTGGAGCGAGCGACGTGGTCGGCGCGCCGGCGGCGTGCCCGGAACACACCGTAGGAGACGCTTCTGTCCTGAATCTGTCCTTTGTCTTTCGGTGGGCTGTGCACACACTGCGGGCCGGCTCCCCGCGCACTCGCCGCGAGCTGGCCGGGTGCTCACGAACACCTCGCGGACGCCTTACGGGTTCCTCCCGGATGCCTTATGCCCGGCCGCGCCGCTCCTTCCCGTCCGCTCTCGTTCCGCTGTCACCCCTCTCACCTGCCGCTTTCACCTTGCTCACGCCAACTGCCCAGGAGGCGAGGTTTCGTTGACAGACGGGAGTCCGGCTTGGAAGATCTTGTCCGGAGGTGTCCGTCGGCCGGTGCCGGCCCCGGTCTTCAAAACCGGTGGACGTTGTTTCCCTTACGCGTCAGCGGGTTCGACTCCCGTCCACCTCCGTCTCAACCTTCCGCTCGCCGACCCCGTCTCCACCGGCACCAGGCGAGCGCCGCACCACCGCCTCCGGGACACTGTCAGGAGTGACATGGGGAAGACCGACGTCCCCGGTCGGATACCGTCCGTCCGCATACCGTCCGTTCGCGAGATCATGGACGATCCGCGCCTGCGGGCCGCCGCGGTCCGCATCGGTCCCGACGAGGTGCGCGAGGCGGCCCGGGGCGTCCAGCGCTCCTTACGGGCGGGCGGCCGCAGCGTCGCCGAAGCCGTCGCGGACGCCGTCGTACGGCTGCCGCCCGCGCCCACCCGGCACCGCCGGGTGCTGAACGCCACCGGCGTGCTCGTCCACACCAACCTCGGCCGGGTGCCGCTGTCCCGGGCCGCCGTCGACGCGGTCGCCCACCTCGCCGGCACCTCCGACCTGGAACTCGACCTGGCGGCGAACCGCCGCGGGCAGCGCGGGCGGGGCGCGCTCGACGCGCTGCGGGCCGCGGTGCCGGCGGCCGGGGACGTCCACGTCGTCAACAACAACGCCGCGGCCCTCGTCCTCGCCGCCACCGCGCTCGCCCAAGGCGCGGAGATCGTCGTCAGCCGCGGCGAACTCGTCGAGATCGGCGACGGGTTCCGGCTGCCGGAGCTGCTGGAGAGCACCGGCGCGCGGCTCCGCGAGGTCGGCACGACCAACCGCACCACGGTCGCGGACTACGCCCGCGCCATCGGTGACCGCACCGCGATGCTGCTGCGCGTGCACCCCTCCAACTTCGCCATGACCGGCTACGTCAGCTCGCCCCCGGTCCGCGAACTCGCCGCGCTGGGCCGCCCCCTGGTCGTGGACGTCGGCTCCGGGCTGCTCACCCCGAACCCCCTCCTGCCCGACGAGCCGGACGTCTCCACCACCCTCGCCCAGGGTGCGCACCTGGTCACCGCGAGCGGCGACAAACTGCTCGGCGGCCCCCAGGCCGGCCTGCTCTTCGGCAGCCCCGAACTGGTGGAACGGCTCCGCCGCCATCCGCTCGCCCGCGCCCTGCGGACGGGCAAGCTGACCCTCGCCGCGCTGGAGGCGACGCTACGGGGCCCGGCCGCACCGGTGCAGACGGCCCTGGCCCGTACGCCCGAGGAGCTGCGGCGACGCGCGGAGACCACGGCGCGCCGGCTGCGGGGCGCGGACGTGGACGCGGCAGCCGTCGCCACCGAGTCGGTCGTCGGCGGCGGCGGTGCGCCCGGCCTCTCCTTGCCGTCCGCCGGCGTCACCCTTCCCTCGTCCCTCGCCGAACCCCTGCGCACCGGCCGCCGCCCGGTGTTGGGCCGGGTGCGCAAGGGCCGGCTGGTGCTGGACCTGCGCACGGTCGACGAGTCCGACGACGAACTCCTGATCGGCGCGGTGCTCACGGCGTGGGCGGGGCTGCGAGGGACGCCACCGGTCCCGTCGGAGCCGACGCCGCGCCCCGCGGATCGCGCCGCTGGGCACGACGCGGCGCCGGAGCCGGGCGCGCACGTCGGCACCGGCGCGGGCGTGGGGGCCGGGCCGTGATGGTCGTGGTGACGGCGGGCCACGTCGACCACGGGAAGTCGAGCCTGCTGCGGGCGCTGACCGGGATGGAACCGGACCGCACCGAGGAGGAGCAGCGCAGGGGGCTGACGATCGACCTCGGGTTCGTGTGGACCGACGTGCCCGCCACCGGGGGCGCGGACGGGGACGAAGACGGGGACGAGCGGGTCGCGTTCGTCGACGTGCCCGGACACGAACGGTTCCTCGGCACCGCGCTGGCCGGCGCCGGGCCCGCGCCGGCCGTGCTGTTCGCCGTCGCCGCCGACGGCGGCTGGATGCCGCAGTCCCGGGAGCACGCCGCCGCGCTCGACGCATTGGGCGTACGGGACGGGGTGCTCGCCGTGACGCGGTGCGACCTCGCCGACCCCGGCCCCGCCCTCGCGCAGGCCCGGGCCGCCCTCGCCGGCACCGGGCTCGCCGGACTGCCCGCCGTCGCCGTCAGCGCCCGCACCGGCGCGGGCCTGCCCGAACTGACCACGGAACTCGCAGCGTTACGCGACCGGACCCCGCCGGGCCGACCGCGGGCGCCCGTACGCCTGTGGATGGACCGGGCCTTCGCCCGTACCGGACACGGACTCGTCGTCACCGGCACCCTGCGCGAAGGGACGCTCAGCAAGGGCGACGTCCTGGAAGTGGCGCCCGACCAGCCGCCGTTGACCGTACGCGCCCTGCACGAGCTGGGGCGGTCGGTCGAGCGCTGCACCGGGCCCGCCCGGGTCGCGGTGAACCTCCGCGGCCCCGCCCCCGCCGAAGGGTTGCGCGGGCGGGCGCTGTGCAGCCCCGGCACGTACGCGCTCTGCGACACCGTCGACGTACGGCTGTACGGTCCGCTGCTCGCCCGCATCCCGGCCCGCTGCACCGTGCACATCGGGTCCGCCGCCGTGCCCGCGCGCGTCCGGCGCTTCGGGCGGGGCACGGCGCGGCTCACCCTGGCGAGGGCGCTGCCGCTGCGCGTCGGTGACCGCGCGGTGGTCACCGAGCAACGGCGCGTCGTCGGCAGCGCGTTGGTGCTCGACCCCGCACCGCCGCCCGTGGGCCCCCGCAGCGCCGGTGCGCTGCGTGCCGACGTCCTCGCGCGCCACCCCGGCACGCCCGACGCCGGGTACGAGACGGCCGCGCGCCGCTTCGTGCGCGCCGCCGCGCTGCGCCGCATCGGCGTGGACTGCGACGCGGAGACGCCCGTCGCCGGCGACTGGCTGGTGGCGCCCGACGAGCGGCGCCGGGTCGCCGCCGAAGCCTTGGCGGCCATGGGCGGCGAACCGGTCGACGCGGCCGCGCTCGCGCGCCGCCTGGAGTTGCCGGACCGCGCGCTGCTCGCCCCGCTGCTCCCCGCCGAACTCGCGCTGCGCGCCGGCCGGGTCGTACCCGCGGCGGCGGCGGACCCCCTGCCGAAGGCCGCCCGGCAGCTCGTCGAATCGCTCGAAGGGGCGCTGGCCCGCGGCGAGTTCCTGGCGCCGACCGCTGCGGAGCTGGCCGCGCTCGGCGTCGACCGGCGCGCCCTCGCGCTGGCCGTGCAGACCGGACGGCTCGTCAGGCTCTCCGACGTCGTCCACGTGGCCGCGCAGGTGCCCGCCGCGGCGGCCCGCGCCCTCGCGCCGCTCGCCGGGGGACCGTTCACCGTGTCGCAAGCCCGTCAGATGTGGAACGTACCCCGTCGAATCGCCCTCCCACTTATCGAGCACCTGGACCGCACCGGGGTCACCCGGCGCGGCCCCGACGACCTGCGCACTGTGCACCCCACAGGAGAAGAGACGAGGGAGAGACGCGCGTGAACGTGCCGAGGATGACCCGATTCGGCCAGGGCGGCGGCTGCGCCTGCAAGATCCCGCCCGGCGAGTTGGAGACCTTGCTCAGCGGTCTCACCGATCGGGCCGCCACGGACGGTGACACGCGGGCGGACGCCGACGGCGATTGCCCGGGGGCCCTGCTGGTGGGCCCCGAGCACGGCGACGACGCGGCCGTGGTGCGCCTGCGCCCCGACCTCGCCGCCATCTCCACCGCCGACTTCTTCACGCCGGTCGTGGACGACCCGTACACCTGGGGGCGGATCGCGGCCACCAACGCGCTCTCCGACGTGTACGCCATGGGCGGCACCCCCGCCATGGCGATCAACCTGCTCGCCTGGCCGCGGGCCGCGCTCCCGATGGAGCTGGCCCGCGAGGTGCTGCGCGGCGGGCTGGACGCGGCGCGCGGCGCCGGGTGCCCGGTCGCCGGCGGGCACAGCGTCGACTCGCCGGAGCCGCTGTACGGCATGTCCGTCACCGGCACCGTCCACCCGGACCGGCTGATCACCCTCGACGGGGCGGCCGTCGGCCGTCCGCTCACCCTCACCAAGCCGCTCGGCGTGGGCGTGCTGAACACCGCGCACAAGGCGACCGGCGAGGTCTTCCCCGAGGCCGTCGAGGTGATGACGACGCTCAACCGGGACGCGGCGGCCGCGGCCACCGCCGCCGGGGTCCGGGGCGGTACGGACGTCACCGGCTTCGGGCTCCTCGGGCACGCCCAGCGGATGGCGCGGGCCTCGGGGGTGACGCTCGCGATCGACGCCGAGCGGGTGCCGGTGCTCGCGGCGGCCCGCACCGCGGCTGCGGCCGGGCACATCAGCGGCGGCACCCGGCGCAACCTCGCCTGGGTCGCGCCGCACTCCGACCTGACCGCCGCGGACGAACTCACCGCCCTGCTCCTCGCCGACGCCCAGACCTCGGGCGGCCTCCTCGTCGCCGGCGAACTGCCCGGCCACCCGGTGATCGGGGAGGTCCTGCCGTACCAGGGCCACACCCTGGTGCTCCGTTGAGCAAGGGCGCCGAGCTGAAGGGTCGGGCCGAGCTGAAGTGTCGGGCGGAGACGAAGGGTTGGGCGGAATCGAGGGGTTGGGCTGAGCCGAAGCGCTGAACCGAGCCGAAGGACTGGACCGACGTACGAGACAGAAGAACCACAGGACCCATTAGTCACATGACCAACGACGAAACGGGGTCAACCATGCAGATCGCCGGCGACATCGACCAGGGGCTCGCTGACCACGGCCCCGGACAGCCGGACACCTTCGGGGAGGACACCTTCGGGGACGCGTTCGGGGAACCCCCGACCACGGCTCTGCCGGTGCACAGCGTCGGCATCCTGGGCCCCGTCGTCCTCCTCGGCCCCACCGGACACACGGCCCCCTCGGGGGCGGTCGTCCGCGCCCTGCTCGGCTCGCTCGCCCTGGCGCACCCGCTGCCGGTGAACGCCGACGACTTCGCCGCCCGGCTGTGGCCCGACCGTTCGACGTCCCAGGCCAAGCAGCGACTGCACACCGGGGCCCACCGGCTGCGGTCCTGGCTGCTGAACGCCACGGACGGCGGGCTCGGGGTGGTGACCCAGCCGTCCGGCTACGCGCTGACCGACTGCGCCGCCGCCGGTGCGGGGGCGGTCGTGGGCGCGGGCGGGCTCGGCGGGTTCGCGGGGCCCGTGGGCCACCCGGCCCGGCCGACCGCGGGCGGTGCCATGCTCACCGACCTGGCGAGGTTCCGGCACGCCGTCGAACGCGCCCGGCACCTCACCGACCCGCTGCACCGACTGCGGCACCTCCAGGGCGCCCTGGCGCTGTGGCGCGGCCGGCTGCTGGAGGGGGTGCCGGCGGAGTGCGTGGACCACCACACCCACCAGTCCCTGATGTTGGAGCACACGGGCCACCTCCAGGAACTGGCCCGCGCGGCGCTCGACGCCCGCCGCCCCCAGGAGGCCGTCGTCGCGGCGCGCCGCGCTTGCGAGGAGGACCACTTCAACGAGTCCTCGCACGCGATCCTGATGGACGCGCTGACGGCGGCGGGCATGCGGGTGGCCGCGCTCGACGTCTACGAGCACATGCGCAACCGGCTGAACAGGTCCCTGGGCATCGCGCCGGGCGAAATCCTGATGCAGGCACGGGGGCGCGCGATCGGCCGCTGAAGCGGGGGCGCGCGGGGCGCGGGGCTTGGGCCGGGGGTGCTCCGGCCCAAGCCGGTGTCAGGTGTCAGGCGTATGGGTGTCCGGGTGTCCGGGTGTCAGGCGTACGGTCGCAGGACCATCAGCGAGTCCTCCACGGCCGCCACCATGGCGAAGGGAAACCGGTCGAGTTCCAGGCAGAGCGCGACGTCGTCGGGGTGGGCTCCCTCGCGCACGCCCTGCGCCAACTCTTCGGCGGCACGCGACGCACCGGCGCGCCGCAGGTACTCGCCCGCGACCGCCTCCCCGTCCCAGGCGGCCCTGCGGGCGATGTACTGGGCGCACGCGAGGTCTTCGTCGGCCCGCCCGTCCTCCCCGGTGACGACGTACGTCACGCTGTCGCACCCCCGGGCCCGCAGGAGCTCCGCCGTCGCCTCCGCCACCACGAAGCCGGCGCACAGCACGAGCGGCGCGTCCTTCACCGCGAGGGCGCCGACCGTCCCGGCGGTGGTCTTCTGCACGACGGTCCGACCGCCCAGGTCCGCGGAGCGCAGCAGGCCCGGTGAGTTGACGGCGTCGAACCCGGGCGCGGGCGGGCCGTCCTTGAGGGCCACCCACTCCGGGTGGTCCTCCTTGAGCGCCAGGGCCTCGTCCAACGATGCGGCGAGCACGATCTTCTCCGCGCCCCGGGCGAAGGCCCAGGCGGCGACGGTGAAGGCGCGCATGACGTCGACGACGACCGCCGCGGACGGGGTCTCGACCAGTTCGGCGGTGCCGAGGAAGCGAGCGTCCATCCGGTCATGATCACCCACGCCCGCCCGCGGGGCACGGGAGTTTCCGCCCCTACCCGGGAGCGGGGGCGAAGAGCATGCGGAGCAGCGCCGCGGCGACCATCAGCGCCGGTACCGCGTACCACCAGGCCCGCAGCACGCCCCACCGCACGCAGCCGAAGGTCACCGCGGTGGCCGTCAGTTCCACCGTGGCGGAGGTGCCGGCGATGACGCGCACCGTGGTCGTGACCGAGTCGTCCCAGGGGCCCTCGGAGCGGGTCATGAGGGCGAGCAGCAGCAGATAGCCGCCGAGGGCGTGGAGCAGCAGCAGTACGCATCCCCAGGCGGTCGCGAGGTCCCGCCGCCGCGGGGGCGGTGCGGCCCAGGAGGGCACGGAGCGGGCGCCGGACGGGCTCGCGGGCGGTGCGGGCGGCGGGCCCGTCCCCGGGGGTGGCTCACGGTCCATGCAGTGCTCGCCTCGCCTCGTCCGGGGTTCTCGCGAACCGTCTTCCGTACGCCAGATTGTGCGGGCCGCGCCCTCGGACGTCCGCGAAACGCCGGATCTGGCTCCGCACCTCCGCAGCCCCTGGGACCTTCCCGGAGCGCGTACCGGAGCGCGTCCCTGATCCGCCCCTGACGCCGACCCTGACCTGACCCGGAAAGGCCCGGGCGGGACTGCCACGTGGGCCGTTGCGCACCTAACGTGAAGACGGTGCCCCGGCCGGCCCCGCACGCTCACACGCCCCAACTGGCCTGTTCACGAGGAGGATCCATGCCGTTACGAGGGAGGTCCGCTCTGCGGCGCGTCTTCGCGCGGGCCGCGACCTTGGCCGTCGTCGCCGGGCTCGCCGGCCCCGCCGTCGCCCCCGTGGCCCACGCGTCGCCGTCCGCTGCGGGCCCCCTGCGGTGGGTGGCGTGCGGCGACCCGGCGCGGCCGGGCGCCGAGTGCGCCGAGTTGTCCGTCCCGGTCGACTGGGCCCGCCCGGACGGGCCGAGGCTGGACCTGGCCGTGGCCCGGCGCAAGGCAGCCGATCCCGACGCGCGCGTCGGCTCGCTGGTGTTCGGGCCCGGCGGTCCGGGCGACTCGGGCGTGGCGACGGTGGTGGACCGCGCCCACCGCTTCAGCACCGAGGTCCGCCGCAGGTTCGACGTCGTGAGCTTCGACCCGCGCGGCGTGGGCGGCAGCAGCCCGATCACCTGCTCCCGCGACCTGCTCGCCGCGCGGCCCTCGCCGGAGCTGAAGAGCCAGGCGGACTTCGACGCGACCACGGCGTACAACAGCCGGCTCCGGGCGGACTGCCGCGCCCGCACCGGCCCGGTGTTCGACCACCTGGACAGCGCCCAGACCGTCCGGGACCTGGACGCCCTCCGGGCCGCGCTCGGCGAGCGGAAGCTGACCTTCCACGGCAGTTCGTACGGGACGCTGCTCGGCGCGCAGTACGCCGAGACGTACCCGCGGCGCGTGCGCGCGATGCTGCTGGAGAGCGTCATGGACCACAGCGTCCCGACCGCCCGCGACTTCCTGCGGTCCCAGGCGACCGCGGCACAGGACTCGTTCCGGGAGTTCGTGAAGTGGTGCGAGGACGCCGCGCAGTGCGCGTTGCACGACCGCGACGTGCGCGCCGTCTGGCAGGACCTGCTGGCCCGCGCCGAACGGGGCGAGTTGGCGGACCCGTCGAAGCCGGGCGCCTCGCTGTCCGCGTCTGACCTGGTCAACAAGGTGGCGTTCCGGAAGTTCTACGGTGCCGACTACGCGGGCCTGGCCGCGACGGTCGCGACGATGGACGCGAGCGTCCCGCTGCCCGCGTCACCCACCTCGGTGGAGCCGCTGCCTTCGGCCGCCCCCGTCTTCTGCTCGGACTGGCGTCTGCCGGTGCGCGACCACCGGGAGTACGCCTCACTCGTCGCCACGATGCGGACGACCGCGCCCGACCTGCCGTACCTGCTGCCGGTGCACATGGTCGCGGCCTGCCTGGGCGCGCCGACCGCGAACCCGCAGCACCGCCTGGACGCCCGCGGCGTCCCGCCGGTCCTGCTGACCAACGCGCTGCACGACCCCGCGACGGGCCACCCCGGGGCGGTCTCGGTGGCCCGTCAACTCGGCCGCAGCGGCGCGCTCCTCACCTACGAGGGCCACGGCCACGGCAGCGCGACGAGCGGCCCGTGCATGGAGGGCGCCGTGAACCGCTACCTCACCGACCATGTCGTCCCGCCACGGGGCGCCCGTTGCCCGGCGGCACCGTCCTGACCGCTGGACGTCGGTCGAACCGTTCGTCACCGCTCGAACCGTTCGTCACCGCGTCCACGCCGGTGACGGACGTGCGACGGGACCGTCACCGGGCGCAGGATCCGCCTGCGCACCGGCATCCTCCGCGGCTAAGGTGACCCGTCGGTGAGCGACGGGGGGCAACGGTGAACTGGGCCGCAGAGACAGCGCTGACGGAATTCCAGCGGAACCTGGTCATCGCCCTCGCGGGCGGGCTCGTCGGCGTGCTCGGCACGATGGTGATCGAGTACGTGAAGGCCCGCCGTGAGCCGACCAAACGCCTCTCCTACGAGGCCGAGACGCGGACGGCCGTCGTCTCCGCCGACGAGCAGGTGCGGCCCCGGCTCGGACTCACCTACGACGGCAGGCACGTCGAGGACCTCAGCTCCGTCGAGTTCACCGTGGAGAACACCGGGACCTGCGTCGTCCAACAGCAGCAACTGCGGTTCCGGTTCGCCGACGGCAGCGAGGTCCTCGACGCCGCCGCGACCTCCGCCCACGAGGCCGAATGGGGTGTGCGGCGGCGCCCGGACCTCGAACAGGGCCCCCGGGAAGCGGTCTTCGCCATCGGCCACCTGGAGCGCGGGCAGCGCGTGACCTTCCGACTGCTCACCTCCGGTCGGGACTCCGGCAGGTGGGAGGTCGTCCCGCACAACCCGCTGGGGGACGTCGATCTGCGCGAGCGGTCGGCCGCCCGCATGAAGGACGACCGCGAGCACATGCCCGCCTTCTTCTGCCTGTCCTTCCTGTTGTTCGCCGTCCCGCCGGTGTTCTCCGCCTTCGGGTTCGTCGGGGAACTGGCAGGGGCGTTCGTGCGGGCGGGCTTCATCGCCGCGGTCGTCCCGCACCTCGCCCCCACGGCCCGGGCGCTGCGCGACGTACTGGTCCGGCCCCATCGGCCCGGGCACACCTACCGTTTCCACGGTGGCGTAAGCGGCACGGCCCTCACCTTCGGGGACGGAGGCACGATCACCTACACCTCCGATGTGACCGGCCCGACCAGGCAGTCCGATCCGGCCGATGCCACCCGGCCGTGAAGCACCCCGGTCCCGCGACGGTGCGCTGCTGCGCCCTGATCGATCGCACCGGTCGGTCCCGGTGAACGTGCGCGGTCACAGACCTCAGCCGGCGAGGGCGGCGAAGTAGTCGCGCTGGGCGGGGTAGTAGTCGTCGAAGGCGGGCTGGTCCGTGCCGTCGTGGGAGGCGCGGAGCAGGTCGAGGTAGTACTCCCAGCCCGGCCCGATCTCACCGATCCCCTTCGCGTCCTTGAGGTGGTGGATCAGTTGCAGCTCCGTCGTGCCGCCCGAGGCGGACAGCCGGAGCTCCAGGTGCCAGTCGCCCGCTTCGTCGGACATGGAGACGACCAGGCGGTGGGGCGGCTCGCACGCTTCGATGCGCAGGTCGCACCAGGGTGCGTCCTCCTCGAAGGACAGCCGGACCTTGACGGTGCGGCCGGGGGCGGCGTCGCCTTCCCAGGGGCCGAACCACCGCGCCGTCCGCTCGGGCTCGGTGACGCTGGCCCAGACGTCGTCGATCGGGGCCCGGAAGGTGCGGGTGAGGGTCAGGTCGTGGCCGTCGGCGGTGGGCGCGAGCCGACCGGTGGGTACGGGAGTCATGCGGTGTCCTCCGTGCGCTCTCGGTGCTGGGTCGGGCGGTGCTCGGCCCGCTCGCGGCGGGTGCGGTGGACCTCGGTCTCCAGGGCGTCCAGCCGGTGGTCCCAGCCGGCCGGGGCGCGCAGGACGGAGATCCATTCGGCGAGTTCCGTCAGGGCTGCCGGGTCGAGCCGGTAGAGCCGCCGGGTGCCGGTGACCTCGTCGTGCACCAGGCCGCTCTCGCGCAGTACGCGCAGGTGCCGGCTGATCGCCGGGCGGCTGATGGGGAAGCGACGGGCGATCTCGCCGGCGGTGAGGGTGGTCCCGCGCAGCATGACGAGGATGTCCCGGCGTACGGGATCCGCGATGGCGTTGGTCACCTCATCCATGAGGGAAGTGTAACCCACAGGTTACGAATGAGGCCGAGCGCCTGGCGGCCGTCGCCCCTAATGCCTGGCGAAGCGTTCCTTGAGGGCGTCCAGGCCGGTGGCGTAAATGGTGTCGCCGAAGTGCTTCTCGATCTCGGGGACGAGTTCGTCGGCGGCCTCGTACGTCGCGGCCCAGCGGATCTCGGTGCCCGCGTCGTGCGGCTGCGCGGACAGTGTGGCGACGTAGTCGGAGACGGGAACGGCGGATTTGTGGATGGCGTACCGGAGGATCCTGCGCGCGTCGTCCTTCTCCAGGAGCCGTTCCCGGATGACCACGCGGCCGTTGACGGAGAACGCCTGGATCGCCCCGGGCGTCTCGGGATCGGCGTCGTCCTCGATCACCGACGGCGGCAGCAGGGGGTGCCAGTCGGCGAGGCCGCCGAAGGCGCCGATGACCTGCCAGACGTCATCGGGGTCGGCGGTGACGACGACGGCGCGGGTGAGCACGTGCACGGACGGGCCTTCGGATGCCGCGGCGCGTTCCTGGCCGTCCGCCGCTTCCCTCGACGGGCTCACCACGTGCCGTCGCCGCGCAGCACGGCGTCGGCGCCGCCGTCGATGAAGACGACCTGGCCGGTGACCAGGTGGTTCTCGGGGGAGGTGAGCCAGTCCAGGAGGGGAGCTATCTGCGCCGGCCGGGCGTGGCCGTGGAGCGGCATGGGGATCGCCTCGTCCACGATCTTGCGCAGGTCGGGGCTGGTCAGCATGGGTTCCGTCATGGGGGTGGCGACGGTTCCGGGGGCGATGGCGTTGAGGGGGATGCCGGCGCCCGCCCAGTCGGCGGTCACGGCGGTGCGGCGTACCCAGCGGGCGACGGCGGCCTTGGTCGATCCGTAGATCGCATAGCCCTCCCCCCGGTCGACCGCCGCCCGGGCGGCGGCCAGCGCCGCTTCCTCGTCGCCGGTGAGCGCCGCTTCGGCGACGGCCGTGTCGTGGGGGTGGACGGAGGCGACCGAGCTGATGACGACGGCGCGCGGGTCCGTACCGGCGGCCAGCAGGGGGCGCAGCCCTTCCAGGGTGGCGACCGCGCCGAAGTAGTTGACGCTCACCACGCGCGGTGCGAAACCGGCGAGACCGGCGCTCGCGATCACGGCGTCGAGCCGCCCGCCGCTCAACTCGCCCGCGCGCTCGACGAGATGGGCCCGGCCGTCGGCGGTGGCGAGGTCCGCGACGATGTCGGCGTCCTTGAGGTCGGCGCCGATGACCGTGTGCCCCTGTTCCTTGAGCCGGGTGGCGGTGGCCTTGCCGATGCCGGAGGCGGCTCCGGTGATGAGGTAGGTGCGGGACATGGTCGGCTCCTTCGCTGAGGTTGCTGCTGACGCTGTTCGTTCACCGGTCGGTGCGCGGACGGAGGGCGCTCATGCGCATGCCTGGATGAATCGGATGCAGGTGCGCCGACCGTTGGCGCCCCGCTGCCGATCGGTCGTGATCAGCATACGATTTTCTGGCATGTCGTGCCAGAAAATGCGTCTGTGACAATGGAGCCCGAGGCGAAGCGCGGCGAGGAGCACACCATGGCGGCAGCACGGGGCCGTCCGTCCCTGACGGAACAGCGGCGCCTCCAGACTCGACTGGAGATCGCGGAGGCCGCGGCGACCCTGTTCGCCGACCGCGGTTACGACGCGACGACGGTGGAGGACATCGCCGCAGCCGCGGGCATCTCGCTGCGCACCTTCTACCGCTACTGCCCGGCGAAGGAGGACGCCCTCACCCCCCTCTTCGCCGACAGCGTCGGCCAACTCGTGGACGTCCTCGCGGCGCATCCGGCCGAAGCCCCGCTCAGCGCCGTCGTCGAGGCGTCCTTCGTGACGGCGACGGCCGAGCGGCGACTGGCGGACGCGGCGCGGGCCCGTCGACTGGTCCGCGTCCTCGGTACCGTCCCCGCCCTGAGGGCGCGTTGGCTCGCCGCGGGGCAGGAGACGCAGGAGCGGCTAGCGCCGGCGCTGGCGTCCCGCACGGGCGCCCCCGTCGACAGCCTCGAAGTGCGTCTGCTGACCGCCGCGGTGCTGAACGCCTTCACCGTCACCATGGAGTACTGGGCCTGGCGGGACGAGCCCGAGGACTTCGCCGATCTGATGCGCCGCGCGCTGACGTTCCTGCGGCTCGACGAACTCCGGGCGTGAACGGGCGTGAACGGGCGAGAGCGAGGGGCGACGCAGTAAGGGTTGACGATCGGTCCAAAGCTGGAAAAGCTGTCCAGCGTGCCTGATCAAGTAGCTCACTACGTCGACGAACGCTCCGGCCGCACCTACCCCCTCACCGACCCCCTGCGCTGGCGCGGCGACGACGGAGCACCGCTCTGCGTCGCCCCGCTGCCCGGCATCACCCGCGACGACGTGGACACCGCCCGCCGCTCGCTGTGGCGCTACCGCGCCGCCCTGCCCGCGCCGCTCGACGAGGCGGCGCCCGTCTCGCTGGGCGAGGGCTGCACCCCGCTGCTGGACGGCGAGTGGAGCGGCCACCCGGTCTCCTTCAAGACCGAGTGGTCCAACCCCACCGGCAGCTTCAAGGACCGCGGCACCAGCGTCCTGATCTCCTTCCTCGCCCACCACGGCGTCACCGACGTCATCGAAGACAGCTCCGGCAACGGCGGCTCGTCCGTCGCCGCGTACTGCGCCGCCGCCGGCATCCGCGCCCGGATCCTCGTCCCCGAGGCCACCTCGCCCGCGAAGGTCCTCCAGGCCCGCGCGTACGGCGCCGAGGTCGAGCTGGTCCCCGGCGACCGCGAGGCCACCGCGGCCGAAGCGCTGCGCCGCGCCGCCACCACCCCCTACGCCAGCCACAACTGGCACCCCTTCTTCCTCCAGGGCGTCAAGACCCTCGCGTACGAGATCTGGGAGGACCTCGGCTTCCGCGCCCCGGACGCCGTCGTCACCGTCGCCGGCGCGGGCAGCACCGTCCTCGGCTGCGACCTCGGCTTCGGCGAGCTGCTGGCCGCCGGCCAGATCGACCGACTGCCGCGGCTGCTGGTGGCCCAACCCGCCAACTGCGCGCCGATCCACGCGAGTCACCGTGCCGGGGTGGAGACGCCCGTGCCGTACGAAGCGGCCCCCACCGTCGCCGAAGGCACCGCCATCCGGCACCCCGTACGCCTCCCCGAGGTGCTGCGTGCCGTCCGCCGCTCGGGCGGCGAGATGACCGCGGTCCCGGAGGCCGCGATCGAGGACGCGGTGCGCCGCCTCGCCGCGAAGGGGCTGTACGCGGAGCCCACCAGCGCCACCGCGGCGGCGGCCGTCGACGCCTTCGCCGCCCGCGGACTCATCGTGCCCGGCGAACGCACCGTCGTCGTCCTCACCGGCTCCGGCCTCAAGGCGGCGGGCGCGATGCAGCGCATCGTGAGCGGAGGGCGCGCGTCGTGAGCGACGAGGACGAACTCCTGCTGCGCGAGGCGGAGAAGATCGCCGGCGCGGTGGGGAAGATGTTCCCCGGCCTGTGCGAAGTGGTCCTCCACGACCTGCGGGACCCGGACCACGCCGTACGCGCGGTGGAGAACCCGCTCTCCGGCCGCCGCCCCGGCGACCCGGCGACCGAACTCGGCCTCGCCCGCCTGGCCGACCCCGACTTCCCCGACGTCGTCCAGAACTACCCGGGCCGCCTCCCCGACGGCCGCGCGGTGAAGAGCACGTCCATCGGCATCCGCAACGCCGACGGCGCGTACGTCGGCGCGCTCTGCCTCAACCTGGACGTGTCCCTCCTGACCGAACTCGCCGCCGTCGCCACCCGCCTGACCCGCACCGACGACCCCGGCCCCACCCCGCCGGAGACCCTGCGCCCCCCGGCGTCCGCCCTCCACGAAGCGGCCCGGGAGTACGCGGCACTCCGCGGCTGCACGCCCCGCGAACTCCCCACCCGCGACCGCACCGACCTGGTCCGTGCCCTGCGCGCACAGGGCCACCTGGACGTGAAGCACGCGACGCGCGTGCTGGCGGGCGTCCTCGGCGTCTCCCGCGCGACGGTCTACAACGACCTGCGGACGCAGGACGCGCCATAGGCGAACCGGGGGACGCTTCCAGCAGCGTCCCCCGGCCGCGGACCTAGGAGGTCACCTCACGGGAGGTCGCCCCCCCCAGGAGGTCAACAGGGCTTGGTGGAGCCGTTGTCCCGCAGATTGCCGTCCCAGATCCAGCCTTGGATGTCGGTGCCCTGGATCCGGGCGTGGGTCCAGGTGTTCCCCACCCCGTTCGTCATGTAGCAGTGGTAGGCGAGCAGCGAGGTGGTGTAGACCTGCGCGACGCTGCCACAAGCCTCGTGCGGGCCCTGGCGCAGCGGGGAGGTCTGCTTGACGCGCCCGGTGTCCCCGTCCTTGTTGGACCAGGAGTGGGAGCACGAGGCCGGACCCGCGTCGGCCGAGACCGCGGGCGTCGCCGCGGTCACGAGTCCTGCCATCGCGACCAGCGGCAGAACGGCGGCGAACAGGCGTTTGCGATTCTTCTGCATGGCTTCCTCCAGACGTCGAACCGATTCCCAGCAGGACGGCCCGGCCTCATGCGAAAAGCGACGCAAGGCCCTTGAGCGCCTTCACCGCCCCGACTGGCGGGCCTACGTTAAGAGCTCCCGTGGACTGGAGGTTCAAGGCCATGCGCGAGGGTGTGACGCGGAACACGTCCCGGAGCGGACGGGGCGGGTGGAGCATCGGCGAGCTGGCCGCACACGCCGGGCTGCCGGTGAAGACCGTGCGCTACTACTCCGACATCGCGCTGCTGCCCGCAACGCACCGGAGCGACGGGGGCCATCGACGCTACGAACCCGAAGCGCTCGACCACCTCCGGCTGATACGGCGATTACGGAGCCTCGGAGTCTCCCTCGCGGACATCTCGGAGGTCCTGCGCAACGGGACGTCGCTGGGCGAACTCGCGGCGTCCGAACAGGAGAAGGTCCGGGTGCGCCAGCGCGAACTGGCCTGGCGCGACGCCATCTGGCAGGCTCTCGGCGCCTCCCCGGGCCCCCAGCGCCCGCGCCTGCTGGACCGCCTCACCCGGGTGGAGTCCCCGCAGCGGGCGCACGCGGACCTGACGCGCGGCTGGCGGCAGTTGCTCCCCCCGACGCCACCGGGCTCCCCGATCGAGGCGATCGTCTCGTACGCCGCCCCCGCGCCTCCGGTGCGCCCGTCCGTCCGACAGGTCCTCGCCTACGCCGAAATGCACGCGCTCGTCTCCGGCCTCGAACCGGGAAGGGCCCCGACCCGGCCGCCCGACGACGGACGCGGCGGGCCCGCCGCGGTGTGGCCGAGCTGGGTCCGGGAGGTCTTCAGCAGGGCGCCGGACGTCGCGACCGCGACGAGGTGGTTGCTGCTGGGGCTCTCCCGTCACCACCTCCGCCAGCGGGAGGCGGCCGGCGGTGCGCCGGGGGAGTGGCACCCGGCGATCGAGCGCCAATTCGTCATCGGCCGCATCAGTCGGTACTCGCGGTGCGTCGTCGTCATGGCCGGTGGTCGCTGACCGTCGACCGCGCGTGGGGAGCCCCGGTCAGGCTCCCGCACGGCTCAGGCTCCCGCACGGCTCAGGCTCCCGCACGGCCGGTGGCGTCCAGAGCCCCCTCGACGTTCTCGATCACCCTGCGCAGCACCTTCAGCGCCGCCACGTACTCATCGTTCCCGATCCCTTCGTGCACCACTGCGCGCACCTCCGTCGCCAGCGCCCGCACCCGCAGCCGGGCGGCCTCGCCGGCGTCGGTGAGGTGGAGGCGCTGCCCGGCGTCGCTGCGGAGCCAACCGCGGTGCAGCAGTTGGTCCACGGCCCGCGCGATCTCGTGCGGCCCGTCGGCCAGCGGCGTGAGCTGCCCGACCACCTCTTCGACGCTCGGCGCCACCGGTCCGCCGTCCACCCGGTTGAGGACCCAGTACTGCGGCTGCGTGACGTCGATCCGCGCCATCGCGTCGCGCAGCTGCCGCGTGACGAGCGCATGGACGCGCCCGCTCCAGTAGCCGATGGGCTGGCTCGCCAACTCCTCATCGGTGGCAGCAGGGTTGGCGGGAGCCTGGTCGGTGGCGGAACTCGTCTGGTTCATGATCACCAAGCTAATCGGGGGAGCGGGCGGATGGCCACGGGGCATCGCGTGATCCCCGACCGGTCGCCGGTCAGACGCGTTTTTGCTACGCACTTGCCCGACCAGGTATCTTGCATCGCATGGAACCAGGTGATTCGACCAAGCAGGCCCGGGCAGCCGCCCAGCTGCGCAAGGGCGTGCTGGAGTACTGCGTACTCGCCCTGATGCGGGACCGCCCCCGCTACGGCGTGGAACTCCTCCACGCCCTGGAGGGCTCCGGCGCCCTGGCCACCAGCCAGGGCACGGTCTACCCGCTGCTCTCCCGGCTCCGCCGGGACGACCTGGTCACCACCACCTGGCAGGAGTCCACCGCCGGGCCGCCCCGTCGCTACTACGCGCTCACCGACAGCGGCCGGGCCGCGCTCGACGAGTTCACCCGCGTCTGGCCCGGCTTCCGCGACGCCGTCGACGCCTTCCTGACCACCCCCCACGCCTCCACCGGAGACCTCGTATGAAGACCCCTGCCACCACCGCCACCGACCCCGTACGCGACTACCTCTCCGCCGTCGAGCGCGAGACCTCCGTGCTCCCCGCCGACCGTCGCCAGGAACTCCTCGCGGACCTCGCCGAACACATCGAGGTGACGCGCGCCGAGCGCCCCGACGCCGCGATGGGCGAGGTCCTGGCGGAGCTGGGGGACCCGCGCACGATCGCGGCGACGGCGCTGGCCGAGGCGGGGAGCGGGAGCGGCGAGCCCGCTCCGGCCCCGGCCCGGCGCGGCAAGGTGCACCCCCTGGTCCCGCTCCTGATGCTCCCGCTCTCGCTGGCCTTCATCGTGGTCTTCCCCGACCAGCCCGGGCCGCTGTTCGGCGTCCTGTTCCGCATCGTCGGCGCGGTGCTCCTGTGCACCTCGGTGCACTGGACCGCCGTCCAGAAGACCACCGGCGTACTGCTCACCGCGGTCCTGCCGACCGTCGTCATCGTCACCTGGAACCTCTCCAGCGGCGGCCCGACGGGCGACGGCCCGGCGCTCCTGGCCAACGTGACGATGCTCGCCCTGCTGACCGGGGTGTCGGCGTGGCTCTGGCGGGTCCGCCGCGCCTGAGCCGCGGCCCAGCTCAGGCGTACCGCGTTACCGCCTCTCCGGACCACGCGGAACGGAGCCCGCCTCGCTCACGTGAGACTCCCGGCCGACGGCCAGGAGTGGGGTGCCGGCGGGGTGGGGTGAGCCTTCGGCTGCGGGTGGCAGCTCGGTGTGGCTCCGGGTGAACCGGCTGGTGCGAGGACCGCGCGTCATGGGCGAGTTCCCCGGGTATCCCGGGCCCGGACCCGTCGTCCTGGCGCAAGGTCCAGTGGAATCGGTTGGGCCCAGGCACCCCCATATCCTCGACACCGACGCACTCGCCACTCCGGAGGTATCCCGATGGCCAGCTCAGACATACCGGCCCGAGTCGAACCGCAGGCCGACCCGGCCGCAGCCTTGATGGAACGACTGACCGAGCAACTCGGCAGGGCCTCGGTGTCAGCCGTTTTCGGGGAACCCGTCACCAGCGACGGAGTCACCGTCATCCCGGTCGCCGAAGTCGGCTTCGGTTTCGCCGGGGGCACGGGTCCCGAGGCGGGAGCTGCCAACAACTGCGGGGGAGGAGCCGGCGCCCGCGCCCGCGGCTACATCGAGATCAGGGACGGCATCGCCACGTACAAACCCCTCCGGGCCCCCTGGGTGAACGTCGCCGTACCGCTCGCGGCCCTCCTGGCAGGTGCCGTCGCGCCCCTGCTCGTTCGCCGCCTCGCGAAACGCCGTGCTCGCTGACGGGCACGGTCTGGACGCGTTCTTGGGTGAAGACCGGGCCCCGTACGGCAGGTGGCGTACGGGGCCCGGGCGGTGCTTCGGGGGTTACAGCTGGGTGTCGCGGGCGAGGGTGATGAGGCCGGCGAAGGCGGTGGGGGAGAGCATCAGGACGGGGCCGTGGGGGCGCTTGCTGTCGCGGACGGGGACCGTGCCGGTGGCGGTCGCGTGGTCCGGTGCCCATTCGACGCAGGAGCCGCCGTTGTCGCTGTAGGAGGACTTGATCCAACGGGTGGCCGTCATGGGTGTCCTTTCGCTACAGCTGGGTGTCGCGGGCGAGGGTGATGAGGCCCGCGAAGGCGGTGGGGGAGACCATCAGGACGGGGCCGTGGGGGCGCTTGCTGTCGCGGACGGGGACCGTGCCGGTGGTGGTCGCGTGGTCCGGTGCCCATTCGACGCAGGAGCCGCCGTTGTCCGTGCTGTAGGACGACTTGACCCAACGGGTGGTCGGGAGGGGTGCGCTGGTCACGGGGTGCCCTTTCGTAGCTGCTTGATCACGGCGACGGATTCAGCTTGGGAGAGCGCATCGGTCTGCAACTGATGGTAAGACCTCACCAGCGGTAGGACAGAGGACAGTTCGCGGTCCAGGTGCCCCTGAGTCTGTGACTCGACGTACGAAACGACGGAGCGGTCATCCTGCGTGAGCAGGTTCACCAGCCGGTTGAACGGCCTCCGCGAACCCATCGCGAATGGTGCGATGTGCAGGGCCGTGTTGGACTGGTTCGCGAACTCGATCAGCCGATCCAGTTGCTGGTACATCACAGTCGGGCTGCCGATGGGGCGACGGATGCAACTCTCGTCGAGCACCGCGATGACCAGTGGCGAGGGCGTCCGTACGAGCGCTTCTTGGCGCTCTATCAAGTACTCGACCCGCTCTTCCGCCTTCTCTGGCTTGATGTCGCCGCGCCGGACCGCGCTGTTGATCAGGTCCGCCGCGTACTCCCGCGTCTGGAGCGGTCCTGGGATCAATCCGACTTCGAACAGTCTGACTTCCGCCGCCTTCGCCTCCAGCGACAGATACTCCGGGTAACCCTCCAGCAAGCTGCCGTTCTTGATCTCCCGGTACGCCCGCTCGAACGACTGCCTCGTGTCGGCGAGTTCGAACACCTTGTCGGCGTTCACCGAGCTTCGAAGGGTTGGAGGCTTGCGGCCAGTTTCCATCGCTGAGATGTGCTGGCTGGAGTAGCCCATCTGTTCGCCCAGGTACTCCTGCGTCCAGCCGCGCTCCTCGCGTGACGTGCGTAAGCGCGCGCCGAACGCTTCTACGGGGCCTGCTTCAGGGTTCAACTGCTTTCGGTTCACCACAGCGCATCAGATCCTTCATTCGCTGTTGCCCAGTTGAATGGTTCTCCGACCCTAGGCCAACCTGATGGCGCTTGGTAGTGGTTTCGCTACAGAGAGGAGCACCTGTGTCCGGGTTGCCCCAAGATGCCCTGGCCAAGGGGGCAGTTGTTCATGACCGCGTCACCAAAAAGACAGGTGTCGTGATGGCCCACGACGGCGCCCGGTACTACCTCCGGCCCCGCAAGGGCGGCATCGAATGGACCGCGCGGCGTGAGGACTTGAGCGCCGCGCTCTCCGACGTGCTGCGGCCGGCCGTCGCCGCGCTGAACGCCGACAGTCGAACGGGGGCGGCCCCGTGATCGGACGCGAGCCCCGCGCGAGGTGGCGCCGCGCGCACCACGTCGTGCAGCCGCAGAGCTGGAGCCCGCGCCCCGTCCCCTCCGAGGGCGTGGACGTGACCGTCAGGTGCGTGTCCGGCCACCCGGAGTGCGGCGTGCGGATGCCCGACGCAGGGGGTCTCGCGGAGAACGACCACGAGTACGCCGGCGACTGGATGGCGTACCACCTCACGACGACGGGCCACGCGCTCTACTCCCGCACCGTCCACGACACGGTCCAACTGCGCCCCGGCGACACCGCCGCCTAGCGCCGCCCCGGGCCACCCCAACTCCCGCTATCGCTAAGGCAAGGGGAAAACGAAGCGACAGCGGGTCCAGCCCCTCCTGACCGGAACTGCCCCGTCCGGCCAAGAGGAAGAGGAGGCGCGCCCTGTTACCCGCCTCCTGGCCCCAGCCGTCACAACCTCCCGCACCCAGACGGCTGGGGCCGCCCCCGATTCACCAGCCGATCCCTGGAGGCCCGGCCGACCGCCGTCCTGACCGCAACTCGTCCCGCATGGGTTCGATCGGGCCCGAGGAAGACGTTCATCACGGTCTCAGCTCAGGGGTTCAGCCAGCTCCGGGATGTACCGGACGTCCTTGAGGGGCGCGGTGGGCTGTGCACCGAACTTTTCCACGACGGTGCCGCTGGTGCCGGCGTGCACGACCTGGAGGGCGACACGGGTGTCCTGTTCGCGCAGGTCGATCCGCACGCGGGGGGAACCGCCTTCGGGCTTCATGTCCACGATCCGCTCGTCGGGGTATCCGGCGCGCTTGAGTGCGGTTCGCACCTCGGCGGTGTTCTCGCCCGTGCCCTTGAGAGCGGTGGTGACGTGCGCGGCGAACTTGTCCGCGTAGCAGATCTCGGGCTTGGTGAGCGTGACCGGCTTCAGGAGGTTCCCGTCGGGCATGGGCGGCACGGGGTCGTCGGTGGCGGGCGGATCGGCGGGGTCGGGGTCGGCGGGCAAGGGGACGCGGTCGCCGGGCTTGCCGGCGGGCAGCCGTCGGTGATCTCAAGGGACAGCTTCATGAAGTCGAGCTGCGGATCGTTGGCGTCCCGGCCCTCGGGTACGGAGGCGACATTGTTCATCTCGATGGTGGTGGCCGGGCGGGTGCTGGAGCAGGCGGTGAGGGTGAGCGCGCCCAGAGCGAGGGCGGCTGCGGTGTGTGCTATTCGGGGCATGACGTCAACTTACGGTCGCGCACAGGCATGGCCCTGAGTACGCGTACTCATCTCGAAGCGGAAGAGTTGACTCGCGTCCCAAGGTGCCCAACTCGCCACTGAGCAGCAGACGTTCAACAAGGTGATCCGTGGCATCCACGGTGTCGCCGAGCGTGCCAACGCCCTGCTCAAGGTCACCTTCAAGGCCCTGCTGCCGGGTCAGCCTCGACCCCGGCAGCATCACCCGGATCACCCGGGCCGCCCTCGTCCTGCTCCAGCTGGAGCACGGCCGCACCACCTGACCGAAGACCACGAACCGTCACGAGACGTTACCGAGAAGGGCTCGCTGCCCCCGCCGACGGCGTGAGCGGGAGCCGTCCGGCCGCACCGCCGCCCTCGTCACGGCCACGATGTGCGGCCGACGTTGCGGCGGTGCAGCCGTTGACGGTCACGTGCACGAGCGCCGATTGCGGTGGTGCGCAGCGGCGAGACGTTCCCTGTTGCGGGTGATGGTGGAGTAGGAGGTGGGTTCGGCGGCCCGCTTGCGGGGGCCTTGGCCGTTGGGGCCGACCGGTGGGCGGGTGGTGCCGTAGAGCCAGGGCCGGAAGACGTCGTCCAAAGGACGCGAGTGGAGGCGCTCGGCGTACGCGGTGAAGGCGGCCGTGGTCGCTTCCGTATCCGGTTTCTGTGCCGTGACCCACCCGCGCAGGATGCGGAAGAAGGTGTCGTCGCCGACTTTGGTGCGGAGCGCCTGGAGGGTGAGTGCACCGCGGGCGTAGACGGGGAACGAGAGGAAGCTGTCCGGGTTCGGTATGGCCGGAGCCTCCTTCCAAACGGGGTCGTCCTGGGGATATTGGTCGTATTCGTGCTGAGCCAGTTCCGCTGCGGTGCCCAGCCCTGCGTGTTCCGACCACAGGAATTCCGCGTACGTCGCGAATCCCTCGGACAGCCACGCGGCGTCCTCGGCGGGGGCGACCGCGTTTCCGTACCAGTGGTGCGCGGTCTCGTGCGCGACCATGGAGGGGTTCGCGCCGTCTGCGAAGTAACTGCCGCCGTAGATCGGTCGGGTCGCGGTCGCGACCACGTTGTTGAATGCCTTGTCGACCACGCCGCCCACGGCTTCGTACGGATAAGGGCCGAACCATCGTGACAGCGTCTGCGCGGCTTCGGCCGTGCGCTCCACCGAGGCACGGGCCGGGGCTTCCAGCGCGCCGAGGTCCTTGCCGTACGCGTTGAACATGGGTGTCCCATCCGGTCCCCGGGACTTCGTGAGGCTGTAGTCGCCGATGGCGAGCAGCGCCGTTTCCGTCGGCAGGGGCGTCTTGCTGTCCCAGGACCACCGGTCGCCGTCGGACGTGACGGTGGGACTGCCGCGGTGCAGCGTGCCGTTGGACATGGCCGTCAGGCCCTTGGGGACGAGCACGGACACGGACCGGGTCGCCCTGGCGGCCGGGGTGAGGGCCGCGGGATGCCACCAGGCGGCACTGACCACCGCCACTGCGCCGGACGGCGTGCGCATCCAGCCCCAGCCGCCGTCGCCCGCCGGGTACGCGGCGGGAGTGTCCCGGTAGCGCACCTGGACGAGCAGTTCGTCACCGGCGTTCGCGGGAGTCTTCGGAGTGACGGTGAGGACGCCGTTGTCGGAAGCGAACGCCGCGGGCGTGCCGTTCACCCGGACCGAGGAAACCCTTAGCCGGAACCGCAGCCGGAACGAAGTCAACGTGCCGACCGCAACGCCCCGTATGCGGGTCGAGCCGGTCAGGACGCCGGAATCGGGTTCGTAGGCGAGATTGATGTCGTAGTGCTCGACGGAAAGGCCCAGGCTCGGCAGCGTGCCGGATTCCTGGGCGAACGCATGGGGAGTCGAAAGGGACAGCAGTGGAGGTGAGGCCAGGGCCAGTTGGGTGAAACGCCGCCGTGAAAGCACAACGATCTCCTGCTCAGTGGGCCAAGCGTCGGCACTTGCCGAAGCTACTGTTCAGGGACTCGGGGTCCGGTAAACAAGCACCCTAGGGAGAACGTTCAGCGCGTAGCGGCCTCCAAGAACATGTTGATCAAAAACTCATCCGGCTCTCAGTTGATGAGGGCGTAGCGGACGCGCCGATCGTCGAACGGCACACGCGGCAGCGGGCGTTGCCCTATGAAGTGCCCCCGATGCGTCAGGAAGGCGCGGCGTAGCAGCGGACCTGCACGGTCTGGTTCGGCCACTGTCGGTCGACCGTGGCCAGGAGTTCCCAGCCCAGGCGCTCGTACAACGCTGCGGAGGGATGGGAGGCGATGACGTCGAGGACGGGGTGGAGGCCGTGGCGCCGGGCCTCCGCCACGACGTGGTCCACCAGGAGCGTGCCGATGCCGTGGCCGCGTGCCTCGGGGGCGACGAAGAGGCGGCTGACGACGGCGGTCGCGCTCTGCGAGCCGTGGCGCTCGGTCCACACGTCCGGGGCCGCGTCGCCGCCGTCGCCCCGCGACAGGTTGACGTGGCCGACGATGCGACCGTCCAACTCGGCGACCCAGGAGCCCAGCAGGGGCCCGTCGGACAACCAAGCCGCAGGCTGGGCGGGCCAGTTCATCGGGTAGGCGTCGGCTCGATGGATCTCGGCGAGAACGCGTACGCACGCCTCGACATCCTCGTCGGTCCGCCGCCGAACCTGCCGGCCCGGCTCCCCGTCATGCGCCCCGTACGCTTCGCTGTTCATCCCGGCATGGAAACACAGCCACAAGGGCACCTCCAGTCACTTTCACCGCTTCACCGAGAGGCACCGGAACTGTGCCGTAGCTGGTACTTCAACCTGGTCCTGGACGCTCCGCTCACCGAGGAACAGCGGAACACCTTGGACCGTCTCGACCGCGCGGTGAGCGTGGAGTCAGCCGGCCCCGGGCGAGCACATGGCGCTGCTGGCGGCGGCGCACGGGTTCACGCCCCGGGAACGGGACGTCACCGCGCTGGTGCTGCGCGGCCACTCCACCGTGGAGATCGGAGGGCTGGCCCGGCTCTCCCCGCACACGGTGCAGGAGCATCTGAAGTCGGTCTTCGAGAAGACGGGGGTGCGCAGCCGCCGGGACCTGGTGGCAACGGTCTTCGCGCGCCACTTCGAACCGGCGCTGCTGTGCCCGCCGAACGCCCGGGACTCCCCGTGATCCCGCGACACCGGACCACCGGACGCGGACCACCGGACGCGGACCGTCGGACCCAGACCATCGGACGCTGAACTGCGCGGACAACCGCCCACGGGCCGGTGGAGGCCAACGGCCCCGCGGGGGCCACTTCGGCTGCGTCCCCCATGCCGCAGCGGAACTGCAACGGCCCTTGTGGTGGGCCGTTGCAGCATCCAGAGGGCGGGCCGCTCAGTACGTGTCGAGGTGGAACCGCTGGTAGTTGGCGTACGGGCCGTTCTGGTCCTGGCAGCCGAAGTGGCGCAGGCCGAAGCCGTGGCTGTCGTCCACGCACAGGCCCGTCGCGACGTTGCGCGCGACGGCCGTGCCGCCGGGCGCCGCGATCAGGAGGAAGCGCTGGTAGTTGGCGTAGGGGCCGTTCTGGTCCTGGCAACCGAAGTGGCGCAGTCCGTAGGCGTGGCTGGAGTCCACGCACTGCCCGGTGGCACGGTTGCGCAGCACGTACGTGTACGGCGCGACCGTGATGAAGTCGAACTTCTGGTAGTCGGCGTAGGGGCCGTACTGGTTCTGGCAGCCGAAGTGGCGCAGGCCGAAGGGGTTGCTGTCGTCCACGCACAGGCCGGTCGCGACGTTCCGCATCCGGACGGTGTAGGTCGTCGCCGCGCCGGAGACCTTCGCCGTCGCGTCTCCGGAGACGACGGGCCCGTTCGCCGCCGGCGGTGCGGGCCGGGCCGAAGAGGGAGCAGACCCCGCGGTGGAGCTGCCTGCCGAGACCAGTACGAGTCCGATCGCCGCGAGGAGTGCGGCCGTGCCGCGAAGGGCCCGGCCCACCAAACCACGTCTGTTGTTCAATGCTCCTCCTGCCGTCAGGGGTGGTGCGCGAGTGGGGCAGCGACGAGTATCCGGGCGGCACCGACCGGACCGCTCTAGCAGCGCGTGCAGGGAACGTTGGCCTGGAGCGCACGCGGAACCCTGACCGGAGATGTGCTTTACGGCTCCGGCGGGGAGTGCCGAGCATGGGTGCGGGCCGGCCGCGGGCGAACTCGGGGGTGGGACGGTGACGGGGAAGGTGACCCGGGTCCAGGTGGACGGCGTCCCCCCGGAGGACCGGTTCGGCCGGTGGACCGCGCTGCTGGCCGAGTCGATCATGCCGATGACCGTGGACAGCCAGTACGCCGACCGGTTCACCGGCCGGGTCACCTCGCTCCAACAGGGCCGCACGGACCTCATGATGTTCGCCTCGCTGCCGCTGTCGGGCGAGCGGACCCTGACCCACATCCGGCGGGCGGACTCCGAGGCGTACTTCCTCGGCATGGTGCACGGCAGTCCGATCGGACTCGAACAGCGCCGCAACAACGCCTTCCTCCAGGCCGGCGACATGGCGCTGTTCGACACCCGGAACCCGCTCGTCTACGCGTTCCAGGACCAGGGGCGACAGAGCCGGCTCACGCTGATCCGACTGCCGCGCTCCGCGGTGCCCCTGCCGGACCGGCGGACGAACGCACTGCTGGGCACCCGCCTGCCCACCGGCACCGCGACCGGCGCGCTGCTCACCTCGTACCTCTCCGGGCTGCGCGCCAACGCGTCGCGCTGCGGCGACGAAGAGCTGCTACGGCTGGGGGCCGTGGGGTTCGACCTCGTCTCCGCCTTCCTGGCCGCCCAGACCGACAGCCCGGCCGTGCTGTCGGCCGAGACCCGGCACCAGGTCCTGCTGGCCCGCGTCCTGGTGCACATCGACCACCAACTCGCCGATCCCGAACTGGGGCCGGTGAGCATCGCCGAGCGCCACCACATCTCGGTGCGTCTGCTGCACCAGTTGTTCCGGCGCCGACCGAGGTCGGTGAGCGCCACCATCCGTTGGCGCCGGCTGGAACGCACCCGGGCCGACCTGAGCGACCCCCGGCTGCGGCACCTGACCATCGGGGAGATCGCCTTCCGGCAGGGGTTCAGGCACCCGGCGGACTTCAGCCGCGCCTTCCGCGCCGCCTACGGCCTGCCCCCGAGCGAGTACCGGCGCACGGCCCCGGACCCGACCTCGACCCTGACCCCGGACGCGGACCCGACTCAGGCTCCTTGAGCGCACCCCGTCGTGCTCAGTCGAGGCAGAACTCGTTGCCCTCGACGTCCAGCATCACGATGCACGAGTCCGTCCCGTCGTACAGGAGGCGTTCGCGCACCGCGCCCAGCGGGAGCAGGCGGGCGCACTCGGCTTCGAGGGCGGCGAGGCGCTCCTCGCCGGTGAGGCCGGTGCCGACGCGGACGTCCAGGTGGATCTTGTTCTTGGCGACCTTGCCCTCGGGGACGCGCTGGAAGAAGAGGCGCGGGCCCGCGCCCGAGGGGTCGACGCAGGCGAGCCAGGAGCCCTCGTCGTCGGGGAAGTGGGAACGGTTGAAGTCGGCCCAGGTGTCGAAGCCCGACGGTGACGGCGCCACCTCGTAACCCAGCACCTCGCACCAGAAGTCGGCGACGCGCTCGGTGTCCGCGCAGTCGAAGGTGACTTGGAACTCCCTGATCTTTGGCATCGGCGCACCCTAACAGCGCGGGCCCGTGGCGCTCACCTCCCTTTCCGCCGTGGCCCCGGGCCCGTACGGGCCTCAGCGCGGGAGGACCGGGAGGAGCGCCGCCGTACCCAGGCAGACCAGGCCGAGCACGGAGATCCGCAGGGAGTGGGCGACCAGGCGGTGCTTGCGCCAGGCGATGCGGGACATGGCCACCAGTTGCTCGCTCAGGGACTCCAGCGCGTCCGCGTTCCGCAGCGCCGTCCGTAACTCGCCCGCGTCCCAGTGCCGGAGCGCGCCGAAGTAGAGGAGCTCGCCGGGGGGTACGGGCTCCGGCAGACGGGGAACCACCGCGGAGAGGGCGAACAGCGAGGCCAGCATGAGCAGTACGGCACCGGCGCACAGCAGCGCCTGGGACAGGACGGTGTCGTGGCGCGGCGGGCTGTCGAGGCGGGCGACCGCGACCGCGGCGAGGGCCAGTTCCGCGCTGAGGGCGATGGACGCCTTCGCGTCGCCGCGGGCGGTGACCTCGACGACGGACGCATGGACGTTCCAGGCCGTGGCGAGCGCCCTGTCCAGGGACGCGTCACCCGCCGACGGAGACGGAGAGGGGTCAGGGGAAGGTGCAGGTGAGGGAGCGGGGGAGGAAGGGGGAGAGGGAGTCGGGGAGTGGCTGGACGTGGACGAGGACCGCCGCTGAGCGTTCGTGACCATCTGAATTCCCCTCGGGCTCATTTCTTTGCACGGCGCGACTGCCTTTCGTGTGCGTTCCTTTGTGCGCCAATGCGACCGGGTTTTGTAGGTCAACTGCCGCACAAACGCTGTGATCCCGCTCTACAGTGGGGACCTTTCAGGGGGAAGTCCATGTTCGACGGATTCACACCGGAACACCTCGCCCTGCTCCGCGGTGCCGGAGTCCCCGCGGCCTGGCCGCGCGGCGGGGTCCTGATGAGACAGGGCGAGCCCGCCGACCGCGCCGTGCTGATCGAGACGGGCGTGGTGAAGATCGTCTCGGAGTCCGCCAACGGCTACGTCAGCCTGCTGGCGCTGCGCGGCGTGCACGACCTGATCGGCGAGTTCGGCTGCCTGGACGACACCGTCCGCTCGGCCTCGGTCGTCGCGATGCGGCCGGTGCACGGGTTCGTCATCGCCGCGCCCCGGTTCTGCGCGCTGATGGAGGAGAACGGCCCCCTCGCCCTCGCCATCCTGCGCAGCGTCATCAACAGGCTCAGACACGCGGACGACCAGCGCGCGGCCCTCGGATCGAGCACCGCGGTGGTGCGGGTGGCGCAGGTGTTGCTGGAGTTATCCGAGCGGCACGGGACGCCGGCTCCGCGCTGGGCGCCGAAGGCCCGGCACCTCAAGCTCACCCAACAGGAGTTGGCCTCCGCCGCCGGCACCTCGCGGGAGTCGGTGGTGCGCACCCTGCGGGAGTTGCACCAGCGCGAACTGGTCGAGACGGCCCGGGGCGCGATCGTCGTGCTGGACCCCGAGGGCCTCGAATGGTGGGAACCGGAAGGGGATTGAGCGCTTTTCTGCCACATCTGTGGCAGAACGAGCCGCCCCTTCCCCGGTATTCATTGGGGCACGGCAGTCGTCGCCGGTGAATTCGGGGGCGCCGCGACGACTGCCGCTCAGCGAGAAGGGAACAGGACGAGAACATGGGTGCCCGACCCCTCCACTATTCGATCATGGTGCTGGACCTGGAGCGATTCGGCAGCCGCACGAATCCGGAACAGGAACGGGCGCGCAGCGCCCTGTTCTCCGTGGTCGAGGAGGCTCTGAAGGACGCGGACGTGATGCCGCAGCACGTCGCAGGCGTGGGTGACCGGGGCGACGGCGGGTTCTGGCTGTTCCCGTCCGGCGTCTCCAAGGTGGACCTCACCGGCGACGTGGTGGAGCGGCTCCAGATGCGGCTGCGGGCGTACGCGGCCGAGCCCGGCGCCGAGCCGCTGCGGCTGCGGCTCGCGCTGCACGCGGGTGAAGTGGCCCGGGACGAACGCGGCTGGGTGGGCGCGGACCTGAACACCGCCTGCCGGCTGGTGGACCTGGACGACCTACGGCGCGCACTGGCCGCGGCGGAACGGTCGGCGCTGGCGCTCGCGGTGTCGCAGACCTGGCACGACGCGGTGGTGCGGCACGACTACCCCGGGTTGGACTCCTCGGCCTTCCGACCGGTGGCCTTCCAGGAGAAGGAGGTCGACTCCCGGGCGTGGATCAGGGTGCCCGGGTACGACGCGCCGCCCGGGCTCGGGCCCGTACTCGTCAAGCCCCCGGAGGACGGCGAAGAGTTCGGCGGGTCCGCGTCCGAACCCGATCCCGGGCCGGGCTCCGGGCCGGCGCCGTCGGCCGAGCAGGGCAGTCGGTTCGCCGGTGCGGTCTTCCACCGCGTGGGGCGGCTGTACGGCGGGGACCACCACGAGACCGTCAGGGGTGACGGGACCGGGAGGGCCGAGCGGTGATCGTGAACCAGGTCCGGGACCAGGGCGGGAACGAGAACCCGCGGGGTAGGGAGAACCAGCGGGCGCGGGCGGCCGGTCGGGAGCGGGAGGGCAGGGCCCCCGCCGACCGCGGCGAGGCGGCCCCGCCCCAGGCACCCGTCCGCCCGGCCGCCGCTGGCGCCGGCGGCGGGAGGGACGACGTCCCCCGCGACCGCGACGTCCCCCGCGACCGGGACCGGGATCGCGCCAGGGACCGCGATCGCGATCGGGAACGCGACCAGGACCGGGGCCGGGACCGTGATCGGGACGGCCGGGACCGGGACAGGGACCGCGACGGCGGCAGAGATCGCGACCGGGACCGGGACAGGGACCGCGACGGCGGCAGAGATCGCGACCGGGACAGGGACCGGGACAGGGACCGGGATCGAGACAGGGACCGCGATCGGGAGCGTCAACCCGACGGCACCTCCGACGACTCCGACGACGACGGCTCCGCCGAGCCCGCCCCCGACGCCCGCCCCGACCGCGCCGAGCGCACCGCCGAGCGCGACATGGCCGACTTCCGCCGCGGTCTCGCCGCCATCGCCGCCTCCCCCGGCACCACCGAGGAACGCCTCGGCGCCGAACGCGAGGCCCGCGCCCTCCTCTCCCGGATCTCCCGCCTCTCGCGGCCGTCCGCGGAACCGGGCGCCGACCCCCGTACCGACATCCGCGCCGAACGCGTCTACGGCGGCGACCACATCGAGGTCGTCATCGGCCAGGGCGAACGCGCGGTCCGCGCCCACCAACTCACCGAAGAGGCGCTGGACCAGTTCCGGGCCACGTACGTGCCCCCGCGCCGGAGCACCGACGGCGGCCCGTTCGCCGGCCCGGACCCCTGGCGGCTCGTCCTGCTCGCCGGCCGCCAGGGCAGCGGCAAGTACGCCACCGCCTGCCGTCGGCTGCTGGACCTCGGCCACCGCCGGCTGCACCGCCTGGAGTCCGGCGCCGACCTCACCCGGCTCGACGTCTCCGCGCTCACCCGCGGCGACGGCTACCTGCTGCCGGACCTGCCGGAGGCCGTGGCGCAGCGCACCCTGTCCGCGTTCGAACTGCAACGCGTGGCACGGGCCCTGGCCGCGCACGACTGCCGACTCGTCGTGACCCTGCGCGAGGAGGCCGTGCCCGCGGACCTCGACCTCGCCGCGTACGTCCAATGGGCCGACGCGCCCCCGGACCCCTGGGACGTCTTCGTGGCGCACCTGCACTGGCGGCTGGGGCCCGTCCGCGCGGACCGCGCCCGGGAGCTGCTGGCCAGCCCGGAGGTACGGGAACTCGTCAACGCCCGGGCCACCGCAGTCCCCGGCCGCAGCCTCAGCAGCGCCGCCGAAGCGGCCCGGGTGCTCGCCGGCACGGACGGCGACCCGGCGCGCGCCGCGGCCGACGCCGCCGCCCGGCTCGACCCGCGCCAGGGCTTCGAGGAGTGGTTCACCGGCCTGGCCGACCTGCACACGCAGTGCCTGGCCGTGTCCGTCGCCGCCTTCGCCGGCGAGGCGTACGAGACCGCCGACGCGCTCGCCCGCTCCCTCAAGGAACTCCTGCAACTGCCGGAGACCCCGGACCACCCCGACCGGCCGCGCAACCACGTCGTCGGCGCCACCCGCGCGGTGCGGCTGCGCCGGCTGCACGCCACCCTGATCGACACCGAGGTCGAAGGGCGGTACGGCGAGACGCCGGCGAAGGCGGTCCACTACCTGGACCCCGACGTGCCGCCGCGGGTGCTCCAGACGGCCTGGGAGGAGTACGACGACATCCGCGCCGCGCTCCCCGGCTGGCTCCAGACCTGCGCCGGCCACGAACTGCCCACGGTGCGCGCCCGCGCCGCGGTCGTCGCCGGCTTCCTCGCCGGGCTCTCCTTCGACACCCTGCGCTCCGGGACGCTGACGCCCTGGGCCGCCAGCACCTCGCCGCAACTGCGCGAGGCCGCCGCCACCGCGCTGCGCACCGCGGCCGAACACCCCGGGCTCGTCGTGCCGGTGCGGGACCTGGTGCGGGCGTGGGCGGCGGAGCCCGTCGGCACCCCGTACCGGGCGTCCGCGGCCCGCGGCTTCTTCGCGCTGCTGCGGGAGGAGGACCGCGGCGGCGGGGAGGCCGTCGCCCTGCTGCACGAACTCGCCGGCGAGCCGACCGCGTCCGTGGTGGAGGCGATCTGCGTCAGCCTCGCCGAGTACCTGTCGCTCGGCGGCTCCCGGCACGAGCGCAACGCGCTGGCGCTGCTGCGGCACTGGGTCGCGCTGCGCGACGTGGACCGGCGCACCGCGGGCGAGTTGGCGTTCCTCTTCGCCGCGGCCGACCTGCGGCAGGAGATGCCGGCGGCCCGCGGCCGGCCGCGGGGCCGCAAGTGGCCCCGGCTGCTGGCCCTCGCCGCCGCGGACCCGGTGCGGCAGCGGGACGTCGCCGGGCTGTGGGAGACGGTGCTGCTGTCGCCGGAGCCCGAAGCGGTGGCCGCGGCGGTGCTGCGGGAGTGGGCCCGCGCGGTGAACGACGATCCGCTCGGCCGGCGTTCGCTGGCGCGGCTGCTGCGGGTGGCCGCGTCCTCACCGCGCGCCGCCCGCGTCATCCGCCACCACGTGCGCAGTTGGGGGTACGAGGACGACAAGGCCGCCCTCACCGCCGCGCAGGTGGAACACGTCCTGGACCAGGTCCCGTACGACCTCGGAAGCGAGGAAGCGCTGTGAGCAGCAACGAAGCGGACCCGAAGAGGGCCCGCGCCAACACGTCCCGCGACGAGGCGGGAAGGACGCTCGTCAACGGGCCCCTGGAGCCGCGCTCGGGCGGGCGGAACGCCGTGCCGCGGCCCGGACTCGCCCAGGTGTACTCGCTCGACAACGGCGAAGCGGTCCTCCTGGACCGCCGGCCGACCCTGTGGGAGTCGGGGCGCTACCACTACCGCTACGAGGTCGACGTCACCGACCGCAGCAGCCAGTGGTGCGAGCAGATGCCCAGCGGCACCGCCGGCTTCGACTTCACCGTCGCGATCAACGCCATGTGGCGGGTGACCGCGCCGCAGGAGGTCGTACGGCGCGGCATCGTCAGCGTCGAGGACGGCGCCCGGCTGGTGCGCGGGGCGGTCGCCGCGCTGGCGCGGGCCCGGGTCAAGCAGTTCGACCTGGAGGACTTCTCCGCGGCGGAGGAAGCCGCCGGCCACGTGCTGCGCACCCAGGCACCGGTGCTCCCGAGCGGCATCACCGTCCTGGGGTGCCGGGTGCAGGTCACGCCCGGCGAGCAGGAGACGGCGACCATCCGCGGGCGCCGGGAGGACGTCTGGCGGCACGACCGGGACGTGCGGGCGGTGGGGCACGAGCGGCGGGTGACGGAGCTGCGCGCGGACGCGCTGCGGGCGGCGGCGCGCGGCGACGGCGGGATGATGCTGCACCTGATCGCCCAGGACCCCACGCAACTGCGGGACATCCTGCGGGAGATGGCCGAGCGCGAGGACGTCTCGCTGGAGCACCGGGTGCGCACCATCCAGGCGTGCGTGGACAGCGGAGTGCTGCTGCCGGCGGAGGGGTCCGAGTTCCTGTCGCGGCTGTTCGACCGGCAGATGTCGCCGGGGGCCGACACCACGCTGACCGCGCGGGACGGGCGGCTGCCGCTGCCGGGGGCGGCCGACGGGCGGACGGCCCGCGGCGCGGCACCGATCCCGCCGCCCCCGCCCCCGCCGCCCCCTCCGCTGCCGCCGCCCGTTGCGGCGCCGTACGGGACGCCGGCCGGGCAGCCGCACGGGTCGTCCCCATCCGGGCAGTCGTACGGGCAGGGGCAGTCGTACGGGCCGTCTTCTTCAGCTCCGCCTGCCGTGCCGTCCCAAGGCCAAGCCCAAGCCCAGGGCCATGCTCAGCGCCGGGCGTCGGACCCGGTGCGGGACGCGGACGACGCGGCGGCGGACGAGTTCCCCGGGGCCGGGCCGGGGGCCGTGCCCGGTCCCGGGCCGAGGGCCGGAGCCGGACCCGGGGCTGCGTCCGGGTCCGGCTCCGGCCCGGGCGACGGCGTGGTCGGGTGGCGGGCGGTGGGTCGGCCGAACCGTTCCGGCACCGGAGCCGACGAGGGGGACGACGAGGCCGTATGACACACGGATTCAGCGGACCCGGCGCCTTCGACGCCGACCGCGAACCGGCCCCGCGGGCACAACTCCCGCGGGGCGAGGGCCTGCGGGCCGGCCAGTTCTCGGGCGACGGGCCTCCCGGCGACGGTCCCTTCAGCACCGGTCCGAGCGGCGATGGCCTGTGGGGCGACGTTCTGAAGGGGGACGGCCCGAAGGGGGACGGTCTGCGCGGCGGGGGCTTCCCGGGCGACGGACCACGGGGCGACGGCTTTCCGGGCGAGGGGCTGAAGGGGGACGGGTTGAAGGGCGACGGCTCACGGGGCGGCGGGGCGCCCGCCCGTCCCCCCGTCCCGGCGCACGCGGCCGGCCCCGACCGCGCGCTGCGCGCCGCGCGCCGCCGACGGGCGGGGCGCTGGCTCGGCGTGACGCTCCTCTGCCTGGTCCTCATCACCGTGGCCACCGTGCGCTGGCGCGCGCCCGGTCTGGTGGCCGGGGCCTTCGCCTCGATGGCCGTGATGGCCGTGTACCTGCTGATCGAGGAGTTCCAGCGCAAAGACGTTCCGCCCGCCGCGGACCGAGCACCGGGGAGGCCCGCGGAGATGTGGCCGGCGCACGTCGACCCGTACCCCCAACGGCCGGTGCACGGCCCCGGACCGCACCCGTCGCACCCGCAGCACCAACCGAGCGCGGCCTACGGCGGCCCGCACCACCCCGCTCACCGCGCACCCGCCCCCGTACCGGCGCAGGTCGCCCCGCCGCCCCCGCCCCCGCCGTCTCCGTCGACGTCTCCGCCTCCGTCTGCGCAGCCGTCCCAAGCCGCCCCGCCGTCGGTCCCGGAGCGTCCGGCGCAGGGCCCCGCCTGGCCGCTGCCCGGGGTGCGCCTGCCGGCGCCGCTGCCGCCGTCACCGCCCCCGCCGAAACTGCACCGCACGTCGAAGACGTCCGCGCTGCCCTGGCGGCTGCCGGCCGCCCCCGCCCCGCCCGCGATGACCGCGGACGCCGCGACCGTCGGCGACCTGGAGGTGCGCGCCGCGTCCCTGGTCGGACCGGGCCACCGCAGCGACCCCACGCACGCCGGGCCGCGCCAGGACGCGTACCGCCTCGGCCGCGACGGGCGCTCCGCGCACCTGATCGTCGCCGTCGCGGACGGGATGTCCGACAGCGCGCACGCCGACGTGGCCGCGGCCGTCGCCGTGTCGGCCCTGGTCAACACCTTGCGCCAGCGCCTCGACGAGGGCGCAGGGCCCCGCACGCTCGACGCCGGACAGGTCTTCCTGGAAGCGGCGCAGCAGGTGTACGCCGCCGCCGAACAGCGCGGCTGGAGCGACGAGGACGTGCGCACGGTCGCACTCGCCGCGGTCCTGCCCACCCGCCCGGACGCCGACGGCGGGCGGACGCTCTGGCTGGCCCGGGTCGGCGACCCCTCCGGCTGGTTCCGGGGCACCGACCGCTGGAAGCCCCTCTTCGGAGGGAAGGAAGGCGGCTTCGACCGCGGGAAACTGCGGCACTTCCTGCCGCACACGCCCCAGCAGGCCGAGAGCCGCCGCATCGACGTGGGGCGCGGCGGCGCGCTCGCCCTGACCACCGACGGCGTCGGCGACGCCCTGGCGCAACTCCCGGTCGCGGCCCGCTGGTTCCACCGCCAGTGGGCCCGCCCGGTGACGGCGCACGACCTGCTGCTCCACATCGGCTACGAGGCACAGCAGCGCAACGACGACCGGACGGCGGTCCTGGTGTGGTGGCGGCCGGCGGGGGGACCGCGATGAGCCGTGCACACGAAGCGAACGAAGCGAGCAGCGCAACCGGAGCGGACGACGCGAACGAAGTGAGGAGGGGCAAGGGCGGCAAGCGCGGGACCGGTTGGTCGATGAGCCCGTTCGCGCCGGACACCGCCCGCTCCGGGCTGCGCCTCGCGGACGCCAGCCTCGGCGAGGGCGGCGAGTCCACCGGCGTGCGGGAGGTGGTCGGCCACCCCGGCTGGGTCACCAAGCTCTACAAGGAGCCCCTCGCGCCCGACGAGGCGGACACCCTGGCCCGGCTGATCGAGCTGCCGGGCAAGATGAGCTGGGCGGACATGTGCCTGGTGGACCGTCACTCCGCGTGGCCCGTCGCCCGCGTCACGGACCGCGGCGAGACCGTCGGCGTGATCATGCCCCGCATCCCGGACTCCTTCTACGTGCGGTTCGCCTACGGCGAGGGCGGCCGGACCGAGCCGAAGGAACTCCTCCTGGACCACCTCGTCCTCCAGGACGCCAAGTTCACCGCGCTCGGCCTGGACCCGCCGTCCGCCGCCCGCCGCCGCTCGACCGCGGTCCGCTTCCTGAGCCTGGGCGCGCTGATGGAGCGGTACGACGTGGTGTACGGGGACTGGTCGTACCGCAACGCCCTGTGGAGCCAGCAGAACGGCGACGTCTTCCTGATCGACCTGGACTCCTGCGGCATCGAGAGCCGCAGGTGGATCAGGTCGCACCACTGGGAGGACCCGCTCTTCCCCCAGGGGACCCGGCTCACCACCCACACCGACCGCTACCGGATGGCCGTGCTGACGCTGCGGGTGCTCACCGGGACGCGCGGCGATCCGCGCCGGGCGCTGGAGGGACTGGCGGAGCAACGGGCCGGCGACGCCGAACTCGTACTGCTGCTGCGCCGTGCGGTCACCACGGCGCAGCCGAGCGAACGCCCCAGCGTGGCCGGTCTGTTGGCGGCGATGGAAGTCCGGCCGGCCGCGCCGGAGACGCCGGTCGCGCCGTCGAGGCCGGTCGCAGCGGGGGGCGCGGGCGCGGGGGCCGGGAGCGCCACGAACGGCAGCCCGAACGTCAGCGGCTGGCGCGAGGTGCAGCCGCCGCCCCCGGCCGCCAGGCGCCCGAAGCCCGTACGCCCTCCTGCGCCGACCGCCGGCGCCGGGCCGATGGATGCGGACTCCGCAGCCACGACGGGCCCGGGGGCCGACACCGCAACCGGGGCGACCCCACCCGCCCCGCTGCCCCGCTCCGTCGGCTGCTCGATCGCCTTCTGGGCCGTCGGGCTGCTCTTCTTCCTCCTCGGCGTGCTCGTCGCCGTCCGCTGAACGCCACTCACCACCGCGTCACCCAGAGGGAACCCACCATGAACACCCCGCTCAGCAATCCGCTCGACGAGACGCCGCAGTACACGGAGTCCGGACTTCCGGTCTACGTGGTGCTGGACACCTCGCTGTCCATGAAGGACTTCGAGCCGCTGCTCAACGACACCCTGGAGTCCATCCACCAGACGATCGTGACGTCACCGCAGGTGCAGGAGTTCGTGCACCTGTCCGTGCTGTCCTTCAACAGCCGGGCGCACGTCGTCACGGCCATGACCGAGATCGACGACGTCCAGCGCCTGCCCGTCGTCACCTGCTCGGGCCGCACCAACTTCGGCCCCATGATCCGCCTGGTGCGCAGCCGCATCGAGCACGACGTGCCCGTGCTCGGCAGCCGCGGCATCCAGGTGCTGCGCCCGCTGGTCTTCGTCCTCACCGACGGCGCCCCCACCGACGAGCAGGACCTGCCCGGCGAGAACTGGCACGACGACCTGGACGAACTCCTCGACCCCGGGTGGAAGCCGCACCCGAACGTGATCACGTACGGCTTCGGCCGCGCCCGGGAGTCCGTACTGCGCCGGCTGTCCACGGTGGCCGCGTTCGTCGCCGAGGAGGGCGGGGACAACCGGGAGGCGCTGCGCGCCGCGATGACGAGCCTGCTCAACTCCATGGTGGCGTCGGCCGAGTCCCACTCCCTGGAGGTCCCCACCGAGGTGCGCGGCTACCGCTCGGTCCCCCTCGACGTCATCTTCGACTGACGCACCCCGTAGGCCACGGCGGGCCAGCCCCTACCCCTCGGCTTCGCCGAGCACCTCGGCGTACAGCCGGAACAACCGTGGCGAGGGCTCGTCGCCGGCCGCCAGCAGTACCGCCCAGCACCGCGCGGCGAGTTCCCGCGCCCGGGCGCCGACCCAGGGGCGCGGCAGCAACTCCGGCGGCAGCAGCGGGTCAGGGGTCATGGCCCGGGTGAACTCCGCGGCGAGTTCCACCGCCAGGACGAGCCGGTGCGCCCCGTCGGCGTGCTCGGCGCGGGCGAGGCAGCGCTCGGCGAAGTCGGCCAGCCGCTCGTGCCGCTCGGCGATCCGGGCCAGCGGCCACAGCGCGGCGGCCAGCGCCACGGGGTCGGTCACCTCGCCCACCCGTAGGTCGGTGCTGGTGAGGAAGGTGACGGAGGACAGCACACCGAGGTGGCGGGCGTGGGTCTCGACGAGTTCGTCGACGTCGTTGGCGCAGGCGTACAGACCGCCGTGGACCGGCGCCGCGCCCAGGTGGACGATGGCGTCGCGCAAACCGTCCCGGGCGGCGCGCCGGGACTCGGGCACGGCGAAGCCGTAGAGGTGCCAGACGCCGTCCCAGGGCGCGAGCCCGGCGTCCTGGAGATAGGCGTGGCGCACGTACGCGGCGTCCGGGGCGAGTGCTCCGGTCGGGTCGGCGACGGCCCGCAGCACGGCCTTGCGCCCCCGCCCGTCCTGCGTGAACCGCCCTTCCTCGACCAGCCGCCGCACGCACAGGCGCACCTGCTGGTCGCTCATCCCCATCAGCGCGGCGACGGCGTACAGCTCGCCGGCGTCCACCGTGCCGTCCTCCCGCACGAGGGCGTGCACCAGCAGTCGCGTGGGGACCTCCGGTCGGCGGTCGGCCGGGGGTGCGTCGTCGCGGTGGTCCGTGGGGGCGCTGGTCATCGCCGGCCAGCATAGCCGAGTTGCGCGATCGCATCGTGTACGTTCATGCTCGAAACGAGCGTTTATAAAATGAACGAAACGATCGAACGAGTGGAGAGGGGGCGGGCGTGCTCGATTCCCGTGTGAAGGGGACCCGCGGACGGTGCGGCGGACGGGTCGGGGAGGTGACGTCATGACGTCGACGGTGGACGCGTCGCTCGGCGCGGCCGGCGACAAGAGCGACAAGGGTGAGGCGGGCGACCGGGGCGGCGCGGACGGCCGGCTGGCCGCGGTCGACGTGCTGCGCGGCTTCGCCCTCTTCGGCATCCTCGTGGTGAACATCGGCTTCCTGGCCTCCGCGTACCACGGCACCGGAGCGGAGCAGCCGGGCGCCGACGGCCCGCTGGACACCGCGGTCTCCGCGCTGACCTCGGTGTTCTTCGAGGCCAAGTTCTTCCTGCTGTTCTCCTTCCTCTTCGGCTACAGCTTCACCCTGCAACTGGCCTCCGCCGAACGCCGCGGCGCCCGGTTCGCCCCGCGCTTCCTGCGTCGGCTGCTCGGCCTCTTCGTCCTGGGCGCTCTGCACGCGGTGCTGTTGTTCCCCGGCGACATCCTGACGACGTACGCCCTCCTCGGGCTGGTCCTGCTGGCCCTGCACCGCATCCGGCCGCGGGTCGCGGTGCGGATCGGCGTGGGCCTGCTCGCGGTCACCGCGATCGGGTACCTGCTGCTGGGTGCGGTGGCTGCGGCGGCGGGCACCGGGAGCGTCGACGAGACGGCGGCCGCCGCCGACGCGGCCCGGGCCACCGAGGCGCTGCGCGGCGACGCCGCCTCCGTCATCGGCGCACACCTGGACCAACTGCCCTCCGTGGCCTTCCTGTTGGTCTTCTTCCAGGCGCCCGCGGCGCTGGCCGCGTTCCTGTTCGGCCTGGCCGCCGGCCGGCACCGGGCCATCGGCCGCATCGCCGACTTCACGCCGCTGCTGCGCCGGCTCCAGTGGACCGGCTTCACCGTCGGTCTCGCGGGGGCGGTCGCCTACGCGTACGCCAGCACCACCAGCACGACGGACGCCGGCCAACTGCTCGCGCTCGGCATCGACGTGCTGACCGCGCCGCTGCTCTCGGCGGCGTACGCGGCGACGGTGCTGCGCGCGGCCACCGGCCGGCACGCCGACCGGCTGGCCGCGGCCCTGGCGCCGGCCGGCCGGATGGCGCTGACGGTGTACCTGTCCCAGTCGCTGTTCTGCGCCCTGCTCTTCACCGGGTACGGCGCCGGGCTCTCCGGCCGGGTGCCGCCGTCGGGCGTCGCCGCGGTCGCCGTCGCGCTCTTCGCCGTACAACTGGCGGCCAGCCGCTGGTGGCTGCGGCGGCATCCGTACGGCCCGGTGGAATGGCTGCTGCGGGCCTGGACCAACCTCGCGCGGCCGCGCTGGAAGGGGCCCGCCGCTTGAGGGGCCCGCGGTGCCAGGGGGCGCGGGGCGGGGCTTCTCGGCCGTTCCTCTGACGTAGCAGTGGTCTCTGCGCCATCCTTGAACCCTGGCGCAACCGACGTTCCGCGCCGCGTCACCCCGATTGGGCCGGCAAACCTGCCGGGCCCGCGGGAAACGGCCCACATCAGCGCGCCGGCAAGGGTATTGCAAGGGTCCTGCAAGGAAAGTGCCCGGTGCGCCGGGCATCCCCTCGTCGAAGTTGGACGCAGCGACGAGCGATGGGGGATCGCGTGTCTGTCACAACGACGAAGTCCGCACTGATCGAACAGGGCCACTGGCTCACGGTGCGGGACTGCAAGAGGGTCCTCGTGGTCGTGCACACGGTGACCTTCGCGCAGCGGCTGCGGGAGGTCTTCGACCTGCTGGAGGCGGATCTCCGCGTCCAGTTGGTCTTCACGACCGCACCGCACGCCTTCGGTGCCGGAGTCACCCAGTTCTTACAGGACCTGGGCATCGCCACGGTGCCCTGGGACGAGGCCCTGCGGGCCGAGTTCGACCTGGCGCTGGTCGCCGGCTCCCGCGGAGTGCACGAGCTGCGCGCCCCCGTGGTGCGCATCTCGCACGGGGCCGGCCACAACAAACTGCTCACCGACGTCTCCAGGCTGGCACCGGGCGAGCGCCGCTCGCCCGGGATGCTGAGCCCGCAACACCTGCTGCACGAGGGCCGGGTGCTGCACGCGGCGATCATCTACAGCCACACCCGGGCGCTGGAGGAGCTGGCGGTCTCCTGCCCGGAGGCGCTGCCGGTGGCCCACGTGGTGGGCGACCCGTGCGTCGACCGGATCACGGCGGGCGCGCCCCGGCGCGCCGACTACCGCCGGGCCCTCGGCATCGAGCCCGGACAGAAGCTCGTGGTCGTCTCCTCCACCTGGGGGCGCGCCTCGACCTTCGAACGGCTCGACTCCCTGCTGCCGCAGCTGCTCGGCCAACTGCCGGGCGAGGGTCACCGGGTCGCGATCATGCTGCACCCGAACGTCTTCGCCGGGCACGGCGCCTGGCAGGTGCGGGGCTGGCTGGCCGCCTGCCGCGGCCGGGGGATCGCGGTCGTGCCTCCGGAGGCCGACTGGCAACCGCTGCTGATCGCCGCGGACTGGATCATCGGTGACCACGGGTCGCTGACCGCCTACGGAACGTTGACGGAGGCGACGATCCTGCTGACCGCCGGTCCGCGGCGCGAGGTGTCGGACCGCTCGCCGGCGGCGCTGCTGAGCGCGGTGGCACCGGTGCTCCTGCCGGGACACCCGCTGGCCGAGCAGTTGGAGTACGCGGCACGGCTGCGCGGCCCGGGGCAGTACGACCAGGTGGCGCAGACGCTGTCGTCGGCGCCCGGGGAGTTCCACCGTCGGATGAGGTCGGTGCTGTACCGGCTGCTGGACTTGGGCGAGCCCGCCTTCCCACCGCTGGTCGCGGCACCGCCGCTGCCGCCGGCGCTGACGCGGTGGGAGGCCCGCGCGGGGGAGGGGGCGGCCCGGTGAGCGGTCTGCTGCGGTGCGTCTCGGACTTGCCGGCCCGGCCGCCCCGGCCGGAGGCGGAGGCGCGACCGGGACTGGCGGAGTGGCCCGAAGCGGAGGCGGGGTCGGGACCGGAGGTGTGGCCGGGGCCGACAGGCGAACCGGCCGCTGCGTGGACCACGGTCTGCTTCCACCTGGCGCGTTCGCGCGGCCGGGCCGGCGGTCGACCGGTCTCCCTCGTCTGGCGCTCCGACGCCGCGCGCGGGCCCGTGCTCGTCCGTACGACTGCGGTGCCGGACCCTGCGGGACAAGGGGCCGGGGTCGCGGGCGGATGCCCGGATCCGCGCGGTGGCCGGCCGCCGTGCGACGTGCACTTGCGGGCGGACCCGGACGGCTCGGAACTGGCGCACCACGCCGACGTGCTCGTGGCCCGTACGCCGCTGCCGCCCGCGGCGGCCCGCCGACGGGCGCGGGAACTGCTGGCGGCGCACCCGGGCTGCCTCGTCGTCGCCGTGCCCGACATCACCGCGGGATGCGTCGTCGGGGTGCGGGACGGCGCGGGCGGCGCCCGGTGCGTGCGGTCGCGGCCGGACGGCCCCCGGGCCGCGGTCCCGACGCCGTTGTTCGCGTCGGTCGTGCACGCCTGGGTCGTGGCCGGCAGCCCGCTGCAAGAGCTGCGTTCCGTGAGCTGCGGCCCGGCCCGCTCCTGAGCCGGTGACGCGGCGCTGAAGGGGTCACGGCCCCACGGACCCGGTGACGTCGCGGGCGCACCCACGACGTCACCGGCGCACCGACGACGTCGCCGGTACGCTCACGGCGTCACCGGCGCACGTGCGGCGGCTGGTACGCCCACGGCGTCACCGGTGCGCCCCGGCCGCGGTGGCTCCCCGGCGCGGGTGCCGAGGCTCACGCCTGCCGCAGCTCCCGCAGCCGGTCGTCCAACCGCTCCGCGTCCGCGGGGTGCAGCCGTTGGAAGAGTTCCCGCCCGGCCTCGTAGCAACGGGCCGCCTCCGCCGGGTCCCCGCGGGACTCGGCGGCCAGGCCGAGCCACTCCAGACAGCGCGCCTCCCAGTGCTCCGACCGGCTTTCGCCGGCCCGGAAGCGCGCCAGGGCCGCCAGCAGCAGCCGGGTGGCCACCTCGACGTCGCCCGCGCGGTCCAGGACGTGCCCGAGCAGGGCCCGTACCCGGTCCGCCTCGTACGACTCGCCCAGCGCCACCAACTCGGCCTCCGCCAGCCGCAGGTGCTCGGCCGCCGCCGCCAGGTCGCCGGCGGCGAGCGCGGTCTGGCCCAGGCGCCGTCGGGAGAGCGCCACCCCGCGTGCGTAACCGATCGACTCGCGCAGCCGCAGCGCGTGCTCGAAGTGCCCGCGCGCCGCGTCGAGCCGGTCGGCCAGCAACTCGACGTGCCCGAGCCCGTTCACCGCCTGCGCCTGCTGCCGTACGTTCCCGTCCTCGACGGCCAGCTCCAGGGCCTCCCGGTACCAGACCGCCGCCTCCTCGTAACGGGCGGCGTTGCGCAGTCCGATCGCGCCGGAGGTGAGCATCCGGCCGACGCCCGGCCGCGAACCGCTCCGACGGGCCGCTTCGAGCCCGAGCCGATGCGCCTCGATCCAGAGATCCGACGGCCTGAAGCGGAGGAAGAGTGGCCAAATCGCATCAACGAGCCGCCAACAGGACGTGTGCCAACCCGCCTCGGCGCAGTGGCGCACCGCGCCCATCAGCCCGTTGCGGTGGGTGTCCAGCCAGGCCAGCGCATCCGTCGCGCCGTCGAGCGGGGTCGGCGCCACGGCGGGCTCGGGGGCGTCCGGCACGGACAGGCGGTGGCTCGGGGTGAGGATGCCCTCCGCCACGACGGCGGTGGACAGGCACCAGTCGACGAAGCGCCGTAGCGCGCGCTCCCGCTGCTCGCGGTCCTCCAACTCTTCGCCGAGCCGCCGTGCGTGCGGACGGACGAGGTCGTGGAAGCGGTACGTGCTCGGCCCGGTCTCCTCCAGGAGGTTCGCCTCCACGAGGGCGTGCACGGCGTAGTCGGCCTCGTCGTCGTCCTCGGTGCCGGACGTGTCGTCGCCCCTCGGCTCGACGGCCGCGAAGCCGGCGAGCATCGACAGGTCGTGCCGGTCCGTCGGCAGCAGCCCCATGCGCCGGTAGAGCGCGGCGCTCCGCCCCGGCAGCACGTCGTACGACATGTCCAGCGCCGTACGCATCACGGCCTCCCCGTCGACCCGCAGCGCGTCGATCGCGCCCCGCCCCCGGGAGAGCAACTCCACCAGTGCCGACACCGTTCGGTGCGGTCGGACGGCGAGTTGGGCGGAGGCCAGCGCGACGGCCAGCGGCAGCCGCCCGCACAACCGGACCACCTCCCGCGCGGCGGCCGGCTCCCGGGCCACCCGGGTCCCGCCGCCGGCCGCGGCCAGCAGCGCCACGGCGGACTCGGCCGGCAGCCCCTCCAGCCGCCGGAAGGCCGCGCCGTCGACCTGGAGCCCGGTCAGATGGCTGCGGCTGGTCACCACGGTGAGCCCGGTGGGCGTGCTGAGCAGCAGCGGGCGCACCTGCGCCGCGGTGAAGGCGTTGTCGAGGAGGACGGCGATGCGCAGGTTCGACGTCATCGACCGCCACAGCGCGTTGCGCTGCGCGACCCCGGCCGGCACGGCGGGCGCCCCGAGCGCGATCAGGAAGGCTTCCAGGACGGTGGCCGGGGAGACGGGCCCGCTGCTCCCGTCGGCGGCGGGGGCGCCCAGGTCGGCGTAGAGCAGCCCGTCGGGGAAGCTGTCCTCGTGCTCGGAGAGCCAGTGCGCGGCGAAGGTGGTCTTGCCGACGCCCGCGAGCCCGCTGATGACCAGGACCTGGGGCGCGTGGGCGGGCCGCTGGTCGCGCAGGGCGTCGAGGGCGGTGCGGTCGGCGACGCGGTCGACGAAGCGGGGCGTGACGGGCGGGAGTTGGCGCGGCACCGGCATGGCGGGGGGCGGGGCCGGGGCGGGCGCGGGGGAGGGGTGGAAGTGGATGCCGCCGTGGACGTCGCGGGCTTGGATGCTGGGCCCGTGGAGGACGGCGTCTCCGCCGATGGTGTTGCTGGTGGCGGGTTGGTCGGGGTGGTTCGCAACGGAGCGGTTCGGGACCGGTGGGTCCGGGTGGTTGGGTTCGCTCGTTTCGTCTGGGGGCGGGGCGGAGCCAGGGACCAGGGCGGAGTGAGGGGCCGGGGCGGAGTCCGGGGCCGGGGCGGAGTCCGGGGCCGGGGCGACGCCTGGGCCACCTGCGACGCCAGCACCAGCACCGGGGCCTAAGTCCACACCGTAGCTCCGTAACCACTCCGCAAGGAGACTGCTCGTCGCCGGATCCCGAAGGGCCGCTCCGCCCAGTGCCTGGGCGAGTTCTCGCCAGAACGACGCTTCGGGCGGCGGTCTCCGCCCGCCCTGCGGCGGCCACAGCCGACCCACCGCCGGATCCGCCAGCGCGGCGGTGCCCACGACCCGTACCAGGCCGTGCCACGCAGGGGATTCCGGGGCGGCGCCACAGGCGACCAGTGCCGACAGCAACGCGTCCCGCTCGCCCGAGGAGGAGGCTCGCATGCGCACCACTCCTTTCACTGCCTCGTTTTTCACTCCCCGTCTCAGACCAGAAGTGAACAAGTACCGTCCTGCAATCGGCCAATTCGGGTTCGTGATGCCACGCTGTGGACGCCCGCGCCGAGCCCGTGAAACCCTCGAATGCTCGAAATTTCAGCAGATGCAACCGCCGGGGGTGGTCGCTGGTGGACTTCGAGATCCGACTCTCGGGCTCGGTCGAGGTCAGGGCGGCCGGCCTGCGCTGTGACCTGCGTTCGACCAAGACGCGCCTCGCACTGGCCGCGCTCGCGTGGGACGCGGGCCGCACGGTCAGCGTGGACACCCTGATCCACCGCATCTGGGACGAGCACCCGCCCGAGAAGGTGCGGAAGGCGCTGCACGCCCACATCTCCCGGATCCGGTCCGCCCTGCGCAGCGCCGACGGGGACGCGCCCGAGGTCGTCAGCCGTACGAACTCGTACGTGCTGCACGTCGATCCGGACCTGGTGGACCTGCGCTGCTACACCAGCTGCGTCGAACAGGCCCGGGCGCTGCGGGACAGCGACGACCGGGACGGCGCGCTGGCCCTGCTGGAGCGGGCGGACGCGCTGTGGCGCGGCGAACCGCTGGCGGGCATCGCCGGCTCGTGGGCCGAGCACCTGCGCGCGTCCGTCGACGAGACCCGGCTCGCCGCCGCCATGACCCGGGCCGAGATCCTCCTCGGCGACGGCAAGTTCGCCGACGCCGTTCCCGTACTGCTGCCCCTGGTCGAGACGCACCCGGTGGACGAGGCGCTGGCCGAGCGCCTCGCCATCGCCCTGTACGGGGGCAACCGCACGGCGGAGGCCACGCGGCTGCTCCAGCGGACGCGTCAGCGCGTGGTCCGCGACATCGGCCTGGACGCCGGCCGCGGACTGCACCGCGTCCACCAGGGAATCCTCTCCGGCACCCCGGCTCAGGCCCTGTTCAGCCGGGCCGGCGGCGGGAAGGCCCCCGCCCGCCCGGCCCGCCGCGCCCCGGACAACCTGCCGCGCGACGTCCCGTGGGTCGGCCGCCACGACGAACTGCGCCGGCTCGGCGCGGCGCTCTGCGAGGGCGGCGGCACGTCGAACGTGGTCACCGTGGAGGCCATCGACGGCATGGGCGGCGTCGGCAAGACCGCCCTGGCCGTGCACCTCGGCCATCGACTGCGGGAACGCTTCCCCGACGGCAGCGTCTTCCTCCACCTGGGCGGACGCACCCCCGACCGCACGGCCCCCACCCCGACCCGGGCCCTGACCGAACTGCTCCGGCTGATCGGCCTGGACGCCAAGGAACTCCCGCACGGCATCGACGAACTCACCGCCATGTGGCGCTCCATGGCCCGCGACCGCCGCATGCTGGTCATCCTCGACGACGCGGCCGACTCCGATCAGGTCCGCCCGCTGCTCCCGGGCGCCTCCCCGACGGCCGTCGTCGTCACCAGCCGCCGAAGGCTCCCCGGCCTGCCCGGAGTCCGCCCCTTCTTCCTCGACGCCCTACCGCCCGAGGACGCCGCGCACCTCTTCACCCAACGCCTGGGCCCCGGGCGCCCCGCCGACCCGGCAGAGGTCGCGGAGATCGTCTCCATCTGCGCACACCTCCCCTTGGCGGTCGAGATCGCCGCGAGCCGCCTCCTCGCCCGCCCGTCCTGGACGACGGCGGACCTGCTGCGCCAGTTCCCCGCGGGAAGCGGTCGACTGTCGCAACTCCGGGACGGCGAACGCGACCTGTCGCACGTGTTCGCCCTGTCGTACCACGCACTCAACCACGAGCAGCAGTTGGTCTTCCGCCGCATGAGCCTGCACGTCGGCGTCGAGTTCGGCCCGCCGGCGGTGGCCGCGCTCACGGGCCTCTCCGTGGACACCGCGAGCCGGGTCCTGGAGGAACTCCTCACCCACCACTTGGTGTCCGAACCCGCCCCATTTCGCTTCACTATGCATGATTTGTTACGGGAGTACGCCCGCACGCTCATCGACTCCGGCGACTTCGAGTCCCCGGCGGAGTCCCGCATCGCGGTCCACGCCCTGGTGAACCACTACGTCCACACCGCCGACCACGCAGACCGCCTGGCCTACCCGTTCCGCTCGCGCACCGACCTGGACCCCGAAGAACGCCCCGCAACACCGATCCAGGACATGGCGAACGCGCACGAGGCGGAGCAATGGCTCCTCGCCGAGGCGGCGAACCTCCGCGACACCCTGGACTGGCTCTCCCACCACGGCACGGACCACCAACTCTCCCTCGCCGTCCACGTCCTGGCCGGCTTCCTCGACATGGAAGGCCCCCTGACCACGGCCGAACCCCTACTGCGCCGCGCGGTCACCCACTGGACCACGGCCCACGACGGCCCATCCCACGCCCGCGCCCTGCTGGACCTGGGGGCGGTCCAGACGCACGCTTCACTGGTCACCGAGGGGATCGCGACCCTGCGCCAGGCGTTGGAAGTGGCGCGTGCGCTGGACGATCGTGACCTGGAGAGCGAGTCCGTCCACCGGCTATCCATCTTGCTGTGGCAGACCGGTGAATACACCACCGCGCGATCGCTCCAGAAGAAGTCCTTGACTTTCCTAGCCGGGACCGGGAGCACGCTACGTCTGGCCAGATCTCGAAACATGCTGGGGATTACCCACCTGCACTTGGCTGAGAACAGTGAAGCGCTGCAGTGCTTTACGTCTGCGCTTTCCGATTTCACTAGAATTGGTGATCGGCGAGGGATATACACAGCTTTGAATAATTTAGGCAAGTTGCATCAGCGTGTTGGGGACACTGAGGCGGCTGAAAATGCCTACAGGGGGGCGATGAGCGCGGCGCAGGGGCTTGGCAACAAGCGGGACAGGGCGATGATGCAGGTGAATTTCGCCAGTGTGCTCGAAACGCTAGGGAAGGCCGATGAAGCCCTTGGGCTTTATGAATCCGCCTTGCCTGTCTTCCGGGCGGCGGACGACCGTCGCGGGGAGGTCATCGCCCTTAACGGACTGGGCCGAGCGTGCCGCGCCGTGGGGCGCGGAGAAGAGGCCCTCGGTCGCCATGTTGCCGCACTCGCCGTGGCTCGGGGTATCCATGCGGTCGGCGAAGAGTGCGACGTCCTGTATGACTTGGCGATGACGGAACGAGCCACTGGCCGAATCGCGCAAGCAATGGCCCACTTGACTGGCAGTTTGGCTCTCGGGCGGACCATGAAGGCCCCTGTGGAGGAGGAGCGCGCGGAGCGTGCCCTTGGTGAACTGCAGGCGGCGCTGAATCACCCCGCGCAATAATCTGTAGCGCACATCTAAAAGCGCAGAAAGTTACTGGCGAGGAAAGGTGTCGGCGGAGTCCGGGGGGACCGTGCGCGCGCACCAGGGGCAAGTTCTGGAGGCTTCCTTCGGATTGGACGCTAGCACTGGCGTGCGAGTAGGATCTTGGTGGCGGTGACGGCCTCGCCGTCACGTGACGGCAAGGCCGTCCATTCGCATCACGGTGTCCATTGCGCACGGAATTGAACGGTGAATGAAGCACATCAAGATAGCGATGTACTTGTCCTTCTCATGCATCGCCTACATCGTGACGAACGAAGCCTTTTCTGATTACTTGAGTTCATGATGGGAAGCTGCCCGGATTCAGGCAGTTGCCTTTGCGTGAACTGCAGGTGCTAGAAGAATCGTTCGCCCGCGGTGCCCCGATGCCATCGGGGCCCGTCAAAGCCGCAGGCCAGGAGTTCTCCCGCCCTTCACGGGCGGAAGGGATCCTGGCCTGCGGCTTTCCTGCTGCTGACCTCATCGAGGTGACTACACCACCTCGATGCCGTACTCCTGGATCAACTCCTCCAGCCCGCCTTCGTACCCCTTCCCGCCCGCCACGAAGTCCCAGTCTCCGTTGCGGCGCCGGCGGAAGGATCCCAGCACGAGCGCGGTCTCGCCGCGACGGCCGTCGGAGACCGTCAGTTGATCGAGCGGCGTCCCCTCCGCGTCCAGCAGTCGGATGCCCGCGTTCGTGAAGCCCGCCAGGTCCGCCGTGGGGTTCGCTTCCGGATCGACCGCGGCGACGATGACGAGACGGTCGGCCCGCGCCGGCAACGCGTCGAAGGAGACCTGGATCGCCGCCCGGTCCGGGGCGACGGGTATCAGCGCCCGCACCGAGCCATCAGGCGTCCGCGGGTTGTTGAAGAAGACGAAGTGGTCGTCGGACAGCACCCGGTTCCCCTGGCACACGAGCGCGCACACGTCCAGCGCGACGCTCCCCGACCAGTACATGCCCAACACGTTGTGGTCGTCCGAACCGGTCTCCTCCACCAGCGGCGCGGTCCGCTGCGCCGGCACAGAGCCGCCGCCCGTAGCACGACCGCCGCCGCCACCCAACCGCCCCCGCAGCCCGTGCCGGTGCAGCAGGTCGACCAACTCCGCACCCGCCACCAACTCCAACGGCTTGCCGTTGGCGAACGCGTGCGAGCCGGGGCCGAACCCGGACGTCGTCACCAGTACGCCCTTGTTCGCGCCGGCGTCCTGGACCGTCCCGTACAGGTCGCGCACGGCCGTCGGCGGCACCGTGTTGCGGTAGCGCTTCACCTGCACCACGATCTTCCCGCCCCGAATCGGCGCCGGGTCGAGCGCATCGACGTCCACCCCGCCGTCGTTCGAGCGCTGCGTGGTCACGGCCTGCATCCCCATCGCCCGGAACAGCTCGGCGACCAGCGACTCGAAGGCGAGGGGATCCATCTCGTACAGATCCGGCTCCTCGTCGCCCCCGTGCGTGACGACGCCGCTGCCGACGTCCTCGGGCACCCGGCCGGGCCGTACGGCCACGTACTGGTCGGGCCGCGCCGACAACTGTCCCCGCAAGCCGTCCACCAGGCAGTTGACGGCGTTCACCTGCTCCAGGTGCAGTTCGGCGAAGGTCGCGCGGGGCGCCATGACCGTGCCCAGGAAGATGGACGCGCGCCGCCCCGTGGTCGGGTCGTGGTCATCCACGAAGCCGTTCAAAGCGACCGACTCCAGCGCGCCGAACTCGTCCGCCGCGAACAGATCGCGCAGCACGAGCAGCAGGCACTGAGCCAGTACGTCCCGGTAGAGCGCGCGCCGCTGCGTGACCGGCCGCGGCGCCTCCTTCTCCTGGTCCGCGTTGATCATGTAGCGGACGGCCTTCGCCTCGGGAACGACGTCGTACCGGGGAAGTTCCCAGTTCATGACCAACTGCCGCGCGCCCGGATCGTACGCGGCCGACACCTGACGGGGCAGCTCCTCCGGCCAGCCGGTCGACGCGTACAGGGCCGCGGAGAAGTACTCCACCGTGGCCTCCGGATCCCCGTTCCGCAGCCCCGCCGTCATCTCGGCGATGCCCGCGTTGTGCCGACGCACCTCACTCAACTGACCGTCCGCCCACTGCTGGTACTGCCGTTGGTACGCGGCCAACTGCTCCTGCCGCTGCGCCTCCGCGGACTGCGCCGCCTGCCAGTCCCGCTCGAACTGGGCCCGCGCCTCCGCCTGCGCCTGCGCCCGCCGCGACGCGGTCCAACCGCCCCGCGGCTGGTACTGGTTCGGGTCCGGCATCCGTACGGGCTGCGCGAGCTGCCCCGGTGCGAACGGCTCGATCTGCTCCACCCGCGCCAACGCCCCGGCCCGGAACGCCGGCGCTCGACACCCGGTGGCCAGCAGCCCCTGCAACGCCTCGACCCGCGCCTCGATCTCCTGCGTACGCCGCCGCGCCTCCGCCTCCCGCATCCCCCGATACGCCGCCCGCTGCTCCCGCTGCCGCCGCGCCATCTCCCGCTGGTAGGCCCGCTGCTGCCGCTCCTGATCCCGCTGGTACCGGGCTTGCGCCTCCATTTGACGTTGCTGCTGCCGCTGCGCTTCAGCCCAGATCCCGACCAACCCATTGGAGCGACGGCTCATGCTCGACAGGCCCTCCCCACCAGGACCTCGACGCACACACACCGAGCCCCGGCCCCATAACCACCAGTGATGTCACGACTTTAATGCGCAAAGCCCCGCGGCCCCATGCACTTGCCGCAGATGGCCCCGCACAGCACAAACCTGAGTAGGGCCACGGCGCAGGTGCCGTGGTTGCCACACCCGCGACTCCTGCGACATTGTTGCCCTACGGGCCGGATGGGCGGCCTGTCCCGGCACCGTGCTGCCCCGCCTGCGGTGTCCGCCAGGGGACGAAGAAGCCAGCGCTCCACCTGTCGTCGTCGAAGCCTGCTTCTACGCCTACGTCTGGGCGTACCAGCCAGTTTTCGGATGCTCTGGGGCAGCAGCATTCGGGGACGGATCGAACTATGGCTGCTGGTGGTCGTCTCGCCCGCCTTGCTCGCACCCGAGGGTCCTTCTCGGGAGAACCATTCCAGTACGCCGCAAACTCACTGCGGGACCATCGTCAGGTACCGCTCCTCCCTGATGCCCATGGCGAACAAGCCCTGCTCGAATCTCAGGTGATGAAGGAACTCGGCCGCGGAGGGGAGTGGTGGGCACACCCGGTCGGAATCGCCGGTGTTCGTCTGGGCTCCTGCCCACCCGTCGTAGTCCTTGACAGCCACAGTGGGACCCTTCGTGGCCAGAAGTTCCCCATGGCCGACTACGCGCTGGCGCACCTGCTTCCGTCCGCGGAGCCGGGTGTCCAAGTCGGCGGTGTGATGCGGCTTCGGGTGGCCGCTGTCCGCAACACGGAGCTGCACCTCAACCTGGTGGACACTGACAGCCGATTGGTACTGAGAGGATCGCCGGGCACCCGTTGGCGCTCCTTGCTCGTGCGGCGAAGGAGAGACCTGGAGGAGCGTGGCTACGTTCCTCTGTGGGACGAGACCGAGCCGTCGCCTCACGAGCTGGAAGACGAACGTGAGTTCGCCTCACTCGTGCAGGTCGACCGAGATCTTGCATGGCTCGGCTCAAAACTCCTCCGACGGATTGCGATCTTCCAGAACTTCAGCTCTGCCTACTCGACGCGATCCTGGATCGCTGGCAGCAGGTGGATCTTCGAGCTGGACACACATCGCGACGTCCCCCTCGCGCACGACGCATTTCTTGACCGTCTCGTGGACGCCACCTGGGGTTTGCCTCTGCGGACCACACGCAGTCACTGCGAATGCACCATGCAATGGGCGCGGCGTGGCTATCAGTGCACGTTCCATCTGAAGCACGAGCGTTCCGAAGTGCCAGGAACTCTGCAGATCCGCTTCAGGTGGGGGGACCCTGTGTACGGCGACGATGCTCGGCAGAGACTGGAAGACCTCAATGCCGACCGAGACTGGCTCGACCGGGTCCTCCCACGCCGAACCAGCCGACCCCACGGCGCCGTCGTCCGCGAAGTGAGGGCCAGATGAACTGGGATGGCCTTGCGTTGTTGATCCTGGCTCTTTCGGGCGCGCTGAGTCTGCTGCTGTCCCAAGTACGTGACGTCTTGACGAAGGCAGCGGAGGTCATCCACGCATGGCGCGACATTCGACAGAGCCTGCAGACTGAGGAATCACGGCAGGGCCAGAGTCAGCAGGGCCCCTGACCTGCAACTTTGCTGTGCCCCGGCAGGATTCGACCCTGCGACACCCGCTGTAGGAATGGGGTTGGATCTTCGCCAGGCGCTGCTCGGCACTGCCGCGTGGCACTGTTTCGCCTGATCAGCGCCACGCGGCTTCGTGCCTGATCCAGCTCGTGACACCTCGTACCGGACTGTCCGCTCACGCATCGCTCACGCGTCGGGGTGCCTCGCGCCCACGGTGGAGCGGGCACTGGTGCGCGCGATCCCAGCAAGATCTACAAGGAGCTGACTAATGGCGCTGACGCAGCTGTTGGACTACCGGCACCACCGCCAGACAGAGCAGCGCGGTTCCTCCGAACGCTCCACCTGCCGAGAGCAGGGCCCCCGAAGCCGGGGTGCCGTCGAGGGCCTTGAGGAATCCGACGCATACCGCGACAAGGGCAGAGAACAGCACCATCACCAGGAGCCAGGGAATCCAGGCACTGTTGGCGGGCTCGGAGTCCGAGGTGGAAGGGGCCGTCGGAGCGGACGATCGGTGCCGGGTGTTCACAGCGAGTGGCCGGGGTGAGCCGCGGACGGCTTCTCGTCAGACCTTCTCGACTCGCACGGAGTGTCCCGCGAGGAGTTGATTCATGTCGTCGGTGTCGGAGGTGAAGACGGTTGCCTGGGCTCCCTGCGCGGCTTCCCGTCCGGCCACGGCTGCCAGGACGGCGTCGATGGCGTACTTGTGCCCATGCAGGCCGGCCGCCTTCAGCATGTCGCGCGCCATGGCGATCACCTGGTCGTCCGTGTGCGCGATGCGGATCCGGGACAGCGTCCAGTTCCACAGTGCCTGCCTCGACGCTTCGCGAGGGTCCCATGCCTCCAAGGTCGTGAGCGCCGAGGTGACGATCGGGATGTCGAGCCGTGGAGCCGTCTTGATCAGCGCAGCCATCTCCCGATCGCCCTGAACCGCCTTGGACAGAGCCTCGGAGTCGAGCACGAAGACGCGCTGCCGCGGCCGGTGCAGCTTCGCTCGGGTGGTGCGGCTCACGCGGCCTCGTCCGAATGTGATCGCTGCTCGTCATGCCAGCCGTCGATGGCGGCGATGCGATCCAGCGCTGCTTGCTGCTCGTCGTCTGTTACGGCGCCGTGCTCTTCTTCGAGGCGTTCGGCCAACTCGCGCAGTCGGTCCATGGCGTCCTGATGGGCGGCGGCGGCCGCGATGTAGCCGGACACGCCGCGCGCGTCGACGCGTTCCCTGATCGATTCCACCAGCTCTTCCGGCACGGTGATGGTGATCTTCCGGGTTGCCATACTTTAAGTATGCCACGCGCGGTGTGGTGTGACCCGCTCTTCTCGGAGAGGTTGCCGCGGGGGTGCGGGAGGGTGGGAGATGCTCGTCCGATGCTGATCCGGTGGGTGACGTTCGGGAGATCAGCCCCACCCGCTCACGCAAACGGCCCCGGACGAGAAATCCGAGGCCGAATAGAACCCCTCCCTGGGGGAGAAGCCCCAGGTCAGAGCGGTAACGCGTTGTGCCCCCGGCAGGATTCGAACCTGCGACACCCGCTTTAGGAGAGCGGTGCTCTATCCCCTGAGCTACGAAGGCGAAGGCGTAGTACTGCCGGACAGTGTAGCGGGTGGTCCTTCCAGGGCTGAGGCTGTTGATCAGTCACCCGCACCGCGCACCGGCACCGCGCCTTGACGGTGGCGGTGGGGGGTCCTAGCGTCGCCGGCTGGCTAGGTTTGGTGCTGGTGGGAGAGGGGTGGGCAGTGGGGGAAGGGCTGACTGGGGGCGGGGCGCCGTTTGAGGTGGAGAGGGGGGAGGGCGGGGGGCTTGCGTACGTCGGTGGGGTGCGGACGCTGACGGAGTTCGTGGAGGCCACCTGGGGGTACGGGGACCGGGTCTTCCTGGTGGGGGAGGGGAGGGCGTACACGTACCGGGAGTTCTTCGCTGCTGCCAGTGCGCTCGCGCGGCGGCTCGTCGACGGGTACGGGGTGCGGTCGGGGGAGCGCGTCGGGATCGTCATGCGGAATCATCCGGAGTGGGTGATCGGCTTCTGGGGGGTGCAGCTCGCGGGGCTCGTCGCGGTGCCGTTGAACGCGTGGTGGACGGAGGGGGAGCTGGCGTACGCGCTCGACGACTGCGAGCCGGCCGTGCTGCTCGTCGACGGGGAGCGGCTGGGGAGCGTGCAGGCGTGGGCCGGGGCCCGTGGGGCGCGCGTGGTGGTGTTCCACGGGGACGGCGGGGGCGCCGGAAGCGCGGGAGCGCGGATCGAGCGGTACGAGGACTGGGAGGCGCCCGATCCGTACGGTGCGCCGCCCGCCGTTGACGTACGGGGCGAGGACGACGCCACCATCATCTACACGTCGGGCACGACGGGCCGGCCCAAGGGCGCCGTGGCCACGCAGCTCGCGCAGGTGGGGGCCGCCGTGCACGCGCGGTACCAGGCCGCTGCTGCCACCTTGGCGCGCGGTGGGGTGCCGGGGGTGGGGGCGGCGCCGGTGGCGCTGATGACGTTTCCCCTCTTCCACGTCGCCGCCTTCACCACCCTGTATCCGGTGATGGCCACCGGCGGCACGCTCGTGCTGATGCGCAAGTGGGACGCGGCGCAGGCGGTGCGGCTGATCGACGAGCACCGGGTCAGCCACTTCTCGGGGGTGCCGACGACCGCGCTGGAACTGCTGGACGCGGCCGGGGGCGCGGGCGGCGGGCTCGCGTCGTTGACCAACCTCAGCACCGGTGGTGCCGCGGCGCCGCCCGAGTTGGTGGCTCGGCTGACCGCGCGGTACGGGACGCGGATCGAGCCGCGCACGGGGTACGGGCTGACGGAGACCTCCGGTGGCGTACTGGCGAGCTTCGGGGACGCCTACCGTGCCGACCCGCTGGGCGTGGGGCTGCCCGCGCCCGCCGTCGAGGTGCGGATCGACGAGGGCGGCGAGCTGTTGCTGCGCGGGCAGTCGCTCGTCCGCGGCTACTGGCGGGACCCGGAGGCGACCGCCGCCGCCTTCACCCCGGACGGGTGGCTGCGCACCGGGGACCTCGCCGTCGAGGTGGACGGGCGGATCAGGATCGTCGACCGGATCAAGGACGTGGTGATCCGCGGCGGGGAGAACGTGTACGGAGTCGAGGTCGAGGCGGTGCTGCACGAGCACCCGGCGGTCGCCGACGCCGCGGTCGTCGGGGTGCCGCACCCCGTACTGGGGGAGGAGGTCGCGGCGGTGGTGCAAGTGCGGGCCGGTGCGGCGGTGACGGGTGAGGAGGTGCGGGAGCACGTACGGGGGCGGCTCGCCGCGTTCAAGGTGCCCGCGCACGTCGTCTTCGGGGAGGTGCCCCGCAGCCTCACCGGGAAGATCCTCAAGCGGGAGCTGCGGGGTGCGGTCCACCGGCAGGTCAGGGGCGGGTGACCCGTACCTTGTAGACGCCCTGCTCCTCGGAGAGCACCGCGATCTCCACCCCGTTCGCCTCGTCCGTGAACTTCTGGCCCGGCCGGTACGGAGCGTCGGAGAGTTCGGCGTGCACGTTGGGGCGCCGGGTGCAGCCGCCGCTGTCCGCGCGGCTGTCGGAGACGGTCACCGGGCCGTTGCCGGTGTCGACGTTGGAGCGCACCCGGTAGATGAGGACGCCGGGGCGGCACACGGCTTCGTCGTTGCCCTCCCGGGTGCGCACCTCGACCGCGTATCCGGTGTCCGCGGAGACCGGCACGAACGTCATCTTCGCGCCGCCCGCCGTGGCGAGCGGGGTGAGGGCGTACTCGCTGCTGCCGGACGCCGAGGCGCAGTGGACCTGTTCGGGGTCGAGCCAGCCGAGCTTCCACTTGTGCCAGCCGAGCATGTCGTTGTTGGCCCCCCAGTCCTCGGACATGATGTCCCAGTGGCCGACCTCGGCCCCGCCGTCCGCGGTGTAGAGGTCGGGCAGGCCGAACACGTGGCCGTTCTCGTGCGGCAGGACCCGGTATCCGGTCTCGGAGTACGAGCCCGATCCGTCGTCCTGGCGGCTGTAGACGAAGGACGTGTTGGCGAGCGGCACTCCGTCGGCGACGGGTGCATCGGCGTTGCCGGAGAAGGTCACGGAGAGCACGGTGTCCAGCGCCGAGGGGCCGGCGTTGGGCGTCACCAATATGTTGACCAGGTCGTACTCGCTGAAGTCGACCTTCGGATCGGCGACCGTCACGACGTCCTCGACCAGCTTGCGGTAGGCCGGGTCGTACGGTGCGCCGCGTTCTATGCCGTACGAGGTGAACGGCATCGGCATCCGCAGCCAACTCTTCACCGGGGTCTTCGCGAGGTAGTCGAGCCGGCCGTACGAACTGGTCCGGAACCACTCCGCGGTCTGCGGGAAGAACTCGCCGAGCCGGTCCACGGCATCGCCGGGGCCGACGGCGTCCGGGAAGTCGACCAACAGGTTGAGGGCGCGGACCTCGCCGGTGGAAGGGGAGTAGCCGGGCGGGGTCGGCAGGCCCTCGGACATCTGGACGCCGAGGGGGGCGGGAAGGCGACAGGGGCCGAGGCCGGTGGCGTCGGGGGTGCCGGCGGCGGGGCCCGTGGACGCCCGGGTGGGGACGGTGAGGGTGCTGCTCGCGGTGGTCAGCGCGGCCAGGGTGACGGCGGTGACGGCGGCCAGGCCGCCGATGCGACGGGTCCGGCGGGTGCGACGGTGCGTGCCCGGTGAATGGTGCCCGTGGTCTTGGGGGTGCGCGCGTACGCGGTCGAGCGCGGCGCGGAAGGGGCCCGGGGCGCCGGCTATCCGATCGGCTCGGCGTATCCGGTGGGACCGCTGGGACCGGCGTGCCCGGTGGCGCGCGTGCAGCATGCAACCGCCTTCGGCTGAGGTCGGCAGCCGGCCGGATTCCGGCTGCTCCGTGTCCGTTCAGCCTCCGGTCGGCGGGGGTGGGGCGCGCGCGGAGCGGGGCCGTTCGTGTGACCCGTCGGATGCGGAGCGCAGCCGGCGGAGGTGTGGCGCACGTCACGTTAGAACGGGGAAATAAGCGGGGGGCGGCTCCCCGTTTGAACCTGTGTTCCGCAAAGCGGGGAGGGAGTCCCCGCTTTGTGACGAACATGACAGAGACGCTTCACGGGCAGCCGGAAGCCGGTCGGAAGAAGTGCACGGAGGAGGGAGCGGGGCCGTGATCCCAGTCGCCGGGGCCGTCGGTACGGACGTCGCCGCCGCGGACGCCGTCGGTGCGGACATCGCCGCAACGTCGGACGTCCGGGAGTCGGGCGGGACCGCCCGTGCGGACGCGGACCCGGACGCGGTTCAGGGGAAGGACGGCGGTGCTTCAAGCGGCCGTGCGTCAAGCGACCGTGCGTCAAGCGGCCGTGCATCAAACGGCGGCGCTTCGAGCAGCGGCGCTTCGAGCGGTCGTACGTCCGGTACGGAGTGCGCGCACGCCGTCGGCCGACGCACGCCGCGCCCCCGCGCCGACGCCCTGCGCAACCGCGAGCGGATCATCCGGGCCGCCCGCGAACTGCTGGTGGCGTACGGCCCCGACGTGCCGCTCGACGAGATCGCGCGCCGCGCCGGCGTCGGCAACGCCACGCTGTACCGGCACTTCCCCGACCGTGCCGACCTCCTGCACGAGGTCGTCGTCTTCGTCCTGGACCGGATGTACGACCAGGCGGAGCGGGCCCAGGCAGAAGAAGTCGACCCCTTCGACGCCGTGCGCCGCTTCGCGCACCGTGCGGCGGAGGAGCGCACCGGCGCCCTGTGTCCGGTCGTCTCCAGCACCTTCGACCGGGAGCACCCGGACCTCGTGAGCCGGCGGACCAGGCTCGAAGGCGCCGTGGCGGCGCTGATCGAGCGGGCCCAGGCGGCGGGTCGGATGCGGCCGGACGTGGGCGTGGGGGACTTGATGGTCGTCGTGTCGCTGCTCACCCGTCCCCTGCCGGGCACGGGCTGCGTCGACAACGACAGCTTCGTCCACCGCCATCTCCAGTTGTTCCTGGACGGTCTCGAAGCGCCGGCGCGCTCCGAGCTGTCGGGGCGGGCGATCACCTTGGAGGACCTGCGCAACCACTGACCACCGACCACTCAGCACCACCGACCACTCAGCACCACCGATGACTCGGCACCACTGACCGATCACCACTGGCTCGAAGGGCCGAACAGGCCGTACAGGCCGTAGATCTTGAAGATCCAGAGCACCCAAGGAAATCCAGAGCACCCAGAGAACCTCCGGAGCACTGACGGCGGAGTCCCGCCGATACGCCGCTACGACTACGACGTGTCGCTGACCCGCCCGCGCGTCACCGAAGCGACCGCGAGGGCCGGGGCCGAGCAAGCTCGACCGCGCCCGTAAGGCCGTCTCGTAACCCTGTGAACCGCCGGTTCCCTACCCCCGCACGCCCAGAACCGGATCGATGCACCCCAAGGTGGACTCCTCCATGGCACAAACAGCCCAAGCCCTCCCGGACGCCTCGCGTCCCGATCCCCAGCGCTGGAAGGCGCTGATCTTCATCGCGCTCGCCCAGCTGATGGTGGTGCTGGACGCGACGATCGTGAACATCGCGCTGCCCACCGCCCAGGAGGACCTGGGCATATCCGACGGCAACCGCCAGTGGGTCATCACGGCCTACGCGCTCGCCTTCGGCGGACTCCTCCTCTTCGGCGGCCGGGTCGCCGACATGTGGGGCCGCAAGCGCGCCTTCGTCATCGGCCTCGCCGGCTTCGCCGCGGCCTCCGCACTCGGCGGTGCCGCCACGAACGAGGCGATGATGCTGGGCGCCCGCGCCCTCCAGGGCGCCTTCGGCGCGCTGCTCGCGCCCGCCGCGCTCTCCCTGCTCTCGGTGATGTTCACCGACGCCAAGGAGCGCGCCAAGGCGTTCGGCATCTACGGTGCGATCGCCGGTGGCGGCGGCGCCGTCGGCCTGCTGCTCGGCGGCTTCCTCACCGAGTACCTGAACTGGCGCTGGACGTTCTACGTCAACATCCCCTTCGCGATCGTCGCGGCCGTCGGCGCCTACCTGGTGATCCGCGAGTCCGACGCCGCCCGCAACCGCTCCGCGCTCGACGTCCCCGGCGTCGTCCTGTCCACCCTCGGCCTGGTGGCCCTGGTGTACGGCTTCGCGCGCGCCGAGCACTCCGGTTGGTCGGACGGCGTGACGATCGGCATGTTCGTCGCCGCCGTGGTGCTGCTGGCCGCCTTCGTGGTCACCGAGGCCAAGGTGAAGGCGCCGCTGCTGCCGCTGCGGGTGCTCACCGAGCGCAACCGCGGTGGGGTGTACCTCTCCCTCGGCCTCGCCGTCATCGGCATGTTCGGCCTGTTCCTCTTCCTCACCTTCTACCTCCAGCTCGTGAAGGGGTACTCGCCGGTCAAGACCGGTTTCGCCTTCATGCCGATGGTCATCGGCATGATCGTGGGCTCGACCCAGATCGGCACCCGCCTGATGACCCGGGTCCCGGCCCGGATGCTGATGGGCCCCGGGTTCCTGGCGGCGGCGCTCGGCATGCTGATGCTGACGCAGCTCGACGTCGACAGCTCGTTCACCACCCTGATCCTGCCGGCGCAGCTGCTGCTGGGCCTCGGCATGGGCACGGCGTTCATGCCGGCGATGGCGCTGGCCACGACCGGCGTGGCGCCGACGGACGCGGGCGTGGCCTCCGCGATGGTCAACACCTCGCAGCAGGTCGGCGGTGCGATCGGCACGGCCCTGCTGAACACCATCGCCTCCTCGGCGACCACCTCGTTCGTCGCCGACCGGGCGGCGGGCGCGACGAATCCGCAGCTCCTGGAGCTCCAGGGCATGGTGCACGGCTTCACGTCGGCGATCTGGTGGGCGGTGGGCATCCTGGTCGTCTCCGCGGCGATCGCGATCTTCATGATCAACGCGGGGCGTCCGGGGTCGGGTGCGCCGAGTGCCGCGTCGGGCGACGGCGCGGAGGCGGAGGCGGAGGTCAAGATCCCCGTCGTCATGCACTGAGGTCGACCCGAAGTCCGAAGGGGCCCTGCCGGATCGCTCCGGCGGGGCCCCTCGGGCCATCCGCTTCCCGGACCCGCCGGCTTCCGGACCCTTGCGTGCGGACCCGCTTGCTCCCGGGACTTCCGCCGGCTCCCGGACCTGTTGGCTTCAACGGCTCCCGGACCCTTGCGGCGGGACTTGCGGCGGGCTTTCCGGCGGCTCCCGACCCCTTGCGGCCGGTCGGTGGTCGTCAGCGCAGCCAGGGCAGGTCCGCGCCGGAGTCCTGCGGCTGCAACCCCTCCGCGATCGTCCGCATGATCGCCCCGAGCTGGTCCACCTGCTCCGGCGTGAGCCGGTCGAAGATCGCCTGGCGCACCGCCTCGACGTGTCCGGGCGCGGCGTCGCGCAGGACCTCGTAGCCCGCGTCCGTCAGTACGGCGTTCTGGCCTCGCTTGTCGGAGGGGCAGTCCTCGCGGCGCACCCAGCCGTAGTGCTCCAGCCGGGCCACCGCGTGCGAGAGCCGGGAGCGGGTGATCTTGGCGTCGATGGCGAGCTGGGTCATCCGCTTGCGGCGCTGCGGCGCCTGGGAGAGCTGGACCAGCAGGCCGTAGTAGATGTGCGGCATCCCGGCGTCACGTTGCAGTTGGCGATCGACGTGGTCGTCGAAGAGCCTGGTGGCGTGGAGGTACCAACGCCAGACGTGCTGCTCGTGATCGCTGAGCCAACGGGGTTCGAGTCCGTCGCCGGCGCCTTTGCCGGACGCTGCCGTGGATGCCGTGTTCATACTTCTACTGTACGACCATTTCTTGAAAGTTAAACTAAGTCGGGCTAGGGTTCGACTGTGTGCTTGAAGGTTCAAGCGAATGGTTCCGTGAGCGGGAGCGTGCGTCGAACGCATCGAACGCATCGAACGCATCGAACGCGTCGGGCGTGCATGGCGTCCAGGGCGTGCGTGGCTCGCGGTCCCGGATCGGACCTCGTAGTTCGGACATCGGAGTTCCCATGACTACCACCCCCGCAACGCCCCCGCCGGGACCGCCCTCGGCGGAGCGCATGCCCGCCGTCTACCTCTCCCACGGTGCGCCCCCGCTCGCCGACGACCCGGTCTGGCCCGGCCAGCTCGCCGGCTGGGCCGCCGACCTGCCGCGCCCCAAGGCGGTCCTCGTCGTCTCCGCCCACTGGGAGGAGGCGCCGCTCGCGCTCGGCGCGACCCGGACCGTTCCCCTCGTCTACGACTTCTGGGGGTTCCCCCAGCGTTACTACGGGGTCCAGTACGCGGCGCCCGGCGCGCCCGAGCTGGCCGACTCCGTGCGGAAGCTGCTGCGCCGCGCCGGCACGCCGGTGCAGGACGTGCCGGACCGCGGCCTCGACCACGGTGCGTACGTACCGCTGGTGGAGATGTACCCGGACGCCGACGTCCCGGTCCTCCAGATCTCGCTGCCGACCCTCGACCCGCAGAAGCTGCTGGAGGTGGGCCGCAGGCTCGCGCCGCTGCGCGACGAGGGCGTGCTGATCGTCGGCAGCGGGTTCTTCACCCACAACCTGGCCGCGCTGCGGCACGACGGCGTCCCCGGCTGGTCCGTCGAGTTCGACGACTGGGGGCGGCGGGCGCTCGCCGCGGCCGACGTGGACGCGCTGCTCGACTTCGAGCACAAGGCGCCGGCCGGGCGACTGGCCCACCCCCGCACCGAGCACTTCGCGCCCCTCTTCGTCACCCTCGGGGCGTCCGAGGGCGAGCTGGAGCGCGGTCGCAGTGTGATCGACGGCTTCTGGATGGGGCTCGCGAAGCGCTCGGTGCAGTACGGCTGAGTCGTGCGGGCGGGGCGGCGCCGTGCGGGTGGGGCAACGCCGTGCGGGTGGGGCCGTGTCCTTGCCGCGCGCCGTCGCCGTCGCTATGCGTCGTCGCCGAGCCGCTTCTCGTACCAGGTGATGTCCCAGTAGCGGCCGAACTTCCGCCCGACCTCCTCGTACGTCCCGATCGGCCGGAAGTCGAAGCGGGCGTGCAGCCGCACCGACGCGTCGTTCGGCTGGGTGATCCCGGCGTACGCCCGGTGCACGTCCTCGTCCGCCAGCGCCTTGAAGAGCGCCTCGTACAGCGCCGTGCCGACGCCGCGGCCGGCCGCTTCGGGTGCGCAGTAGATGCTGACCTCGACGGAGGTGGAGTACGCCGCCTTGGGGCGGAGCGTGCTGCTGGTGACGTAGCCGAGCAGCGTCCCCGTTGCGTCCCGAGCAACCAGAAGGCGGTGCGGGCCGTCTTCAGGGTGAGAGAGCAGCCACGGAAGTCGCTGCTCGGGGGTGAAGGGCTCGGTGTCGAAGGTGATCGGCGTCTCGACGACGTAGTGGTTGTAGAGCTCGGTCAGGTCCGCAAGATCGGCCTCGACCCCAGGGCTGACCAGCACTTCCGTACGTTCCCCGGTCGACTGACCCATCGATCCTCCTCGTGTGGCCGGACAGGGTACTGCAAGATCATAAAAAATGTCGGGCGCCATGGGAATTCTGTCCGGATTGCAATCGTTGTTTCCATCGGAAGCAGGGCACCCGGCAGGGTGTCGCGACCTACTCAGCAAGGGAGCTCGCATGGCCACCCGTGCCGTCGCCCGTCGCCAGTCCGATAAGCAGGGGACCACCGACCGGGCCAGCAGTGTTCGCGCCGTGGGCGGGGAGATCGCCGACCGCGACCTGGTCGGCATGTACCTCGATGAAATCGCGCGTACGCCGCTGCTGGACGCCGCCAAGGAAGTGGAGCTGTCACAGACCATCGAGGCCGGGGTGTACGCCCGGCAGATCCTCGACGGCGAGGTGGAGAGCGAAGCCCGCGGCGCCGCGCGCGAGGAGTTGGAGGCGCTGGCCGCCGAGGGAGAGCGGGCCAAGGACGTCTTCATCAGGTCCAACCTACGACTGGTGGTGGCCGTGGCCCGGCGCTATCCGCGCAGCGGACTGCCGCTGCTGGACCTGATCCAGGAGGGCAATGCCGGTCTGGTCCGCGCGGTGGAGAAGTTCGACTACGCCAAGGGCTTCAAGTTCTCGACGTACGCGACGTGGTGGATCCGGCAGGCCATCACCCGCTCCATAGCCGACCAGTCCCGCACCATCCGGCTCCCCGTCCACCTGGTGGAGGAGCTCGGCCGGATCCGTCGCGTCCAGCGCGAGTTCAACCGCGAGAAGGGCCGTGAGCCGGAGGCCGTCGAGATCGCGGAGGAGCTGGGCTCCACCCCCGCGCGCGTGACGGACGTGCTCGACTGGGCCCGCGACCCCGTCAGCTTGAACATGTCGGTGGACGACGCCGGCGAGACCCAGTTCGGCGACCTCCTGGAGGACACCTCGGCGGTCTCCCCCGAGCAGTCCGTGCTGACGCTGCTGCGCAGCGAGGGCCTGGACGATCTGATCGGCCAGCTCGACCAGCGCACCGCGTCCATCATCCGCATGCGGTACGGCATCGTGGACGGCCGCGAGCGCACGCTCACCGAGGTCGGCAAGGAGCACGGACTGACCCGCGAGCGGATCCGCCAGATCGAGAAGCACGCGCTGCTGGAGCTGAAGCGCATGGCACGGGACACCGGCTTCGACGCGGCCGCGTGACCCACCGGGCGCACGCAGCCGCGTGAGCCCCCTGGGCGCATCCGCGAGGAGCGCCCACCCAGAGCGGACCCCGAGGCCCACCCCCCCTGGCCTCGGGGTCCTTCCCTTTGCGGGGTCCGTGTGCCGGTTGGCTGCGTCAGGCCGGGGGCGGCGGCACCGGGGCGTCAGGCCGGGGGTGGCGGCACCGAACGGGTCAGCCGGGCGCCCAGTTCGCTCATGTACGAGACGAGGGCGTCGGGTCCGTGCACGGTGAACTCGCAGTCCACCAGCGCCAGCCGCAGCCCCAGCCACTCGATGGAGTCCTGGGAGCGGGTGCGCAGCCGACAGCGGCCGTTGCCGTCGCCGCCTTCGGCCCCGTCGTCGTCGGTGGCGACGGGTACGCCGAGGTACGAGGGCAGCCGCGCCGCCACGAAGGAGGCGGGCGCCTCGAACTCCACGTCGACCTCGTGCTCCTGCCCGTTCGCCCGCGACATCGTCGACTTCAGCAGCTCCGCGCCGCTGTCCGCCGCCAACTCCCGGGGCGTGAAGCGCGCCCCGGTCGCGAACGGCTCCGAGACCCGGTCCACCCGGAACGTCCGCCAGTCCTCCCGTTCCAGGTCGTACGCCACCAGGTACCAGCGCCAGCCCGTCGACACCAGCCGGTGCGGCTCCACGAGCCGGTTCGTCTCGGTGCCGTCGCCGGCGCGGTAGCCGAAGCGCAGCCGCTCCCGCCCGCTCGCCGCGCCCGCGATGGCGGTGAGCGTGCGCGGATCGATGCTCGCACCGTCGCCCCTGGTCAGCGGAATGGTCGCGGCCTGCAAGGTGGTCACCCGGTGCCGCAGCCGGGAGGGCAGCACCTGCTCCAGTTTCGCCAGGGCCCGTACGGAAGCCTCCTCCATGCCTTCGATGGCGTGGCCCGCCCCGGCGCGCAGGCCGACCGCGATGGCGACGGCCTCCTCGTCGTCCAGCAGGAGCGGGGGCATCGCGCTGCCGGCGACCAGGCGGTAGCCGCCGACCGCGCCCCGGCTCGCCTCGACCGGATAGCCCAGGTCACGCAGTCGGTCGATGTCCCGGCGGATCGTGCGCGGGCTGACGTTCAGGCGCTCGGCCAGTTCGCTGCCCGGCCACTCGCGCGGAGTCTGGAGCAGGGAGAGCAGATTCAGGAGTCGTGCCGGAGTGTCCGTCATGGCTCCAGGATGCCCGTCAACTAGGCCGTGTTCTGACCTATACGAACCCTAACGTTCGGCTCATGACCTCACAGCAATCCGTGTCGTCCGCCACCGCCACGGGGAACGCACCAGCCGCTCCAGCAGCATCAGCCGCACCAGGCACGCTGGCAACGGACAACGCAGAGCACACCGATCGACGTCGCTGGATCGCCCTGGCGATCGTGATGACCGCGGCCTTCATGGACCTGGTCGACGTCACGATCGTCAACATCGCCATCCCCAGCATCGAGCGGACCCTGGACGCCTCCTTCGGCTCCATCCAGTGGATCACCGCCGGCTATGCGCTCGCCTTCGCCGCCGGCCTGATCACCGGCGGCAGGCTCGGTGACATCTACGGCCGCAAGCGACTCTTCCTCGTCGGCATCGCCGGCTTCACGGTCGCCTCCGCGCTGTGCGGCTTCGCCGCAGGTCCGGAGATGCTGGTCGCCTCGCGCCTGCTCCAGGGCGCCACGGCCGCGCTGATGGTGCCCCAGGTGCTGTCGATCGTGCACACCACCTTCCCGGCGCACGAACGCGGCAAGGTCTTCGGCCTCTTCGGCGCCGTCGTCGGACTCGGCGCGGTCTCCGGGCCCCTGGTGGGGGCGCTGCTGACGGAGTGGAACCTCTTCGGGCTCGAATGGCGGCCGATCTTCCTGATCAACCTGCCGGTGGGCATCGCGGCGCTGGTGCTGGGCCGCAAGTACATCACCGAGTCCCGCGCCCCCAAGGCGCTCCGGCTCGACCTGGTCGGCGTCGTCCTCGTCACCGGCGCGATGCTGATGCTGGTCTATCCGCTGACGCGCGGCCGGGAACTGGGCTGGCCGGTGTGGGGCTACGCATGCATGGCCGGCAGCGTCGTCGTGTTCGGCGCGCTCGTCGCGTACGAGCGGTACAAGTCCCGCAAGGACGGCTCCCCGCTGATCGAGCTGTCCCTGTTCTCGGTGAAGTCCTTCGCGGCGGGCATCGCGGTCCAGTTGGTCTTCGGGATCGTGCTGGGCGTCTTCTTCCTGGTCTGGACGCTCTACATGCAGATGGGCCTCGGTTGGGGCCCGCTGCGGGCCGGGCTGACGGGAGTGCCGTTCTCGATCGCCGTCTCGTTCGCGGCCGCCGTCTCCGTGCAGAAGCTGGTGCCGCGGTTCGGCCGCAAGGTGCTCCAGGCCGGTGCGCTGGGCATGATCGCCGGGCTGCTGCTCTACATCTGGGCGGCGGGGCACTACGGCACGGGGATCGAACCCTGGCAGATGGCGGCGCCGCTGGTCGTGATGGGCGTGGGCATGGGGCTGATCGTGGCGCCGCTGACGGACGCGGTGCTCTCCGGCGTGCCGCGCGAGCACGCGGGGTCGGCGTCCGGACTGATCACCACGGTGCAGCAGATGGGCACGGCGCTGGGCCTGGCGCTGGTGTCCGTGGTCTTCTTCGGCACGATGGACGAGGAACGGCTCGCTCCGAGCGAGGCCGGCCCGGCCTTCGCCGACGCCTTCCGCAACTCCCTCTGGTACGCCGTCGCGGTCCTCGCCGTCATCTTCTTGCTGATGTTCGCCCTGCCGGCCCGGTCGCAGCAGCACCTGGAGGGCGCGCCGGAGGGCGACGCCCCCGGGTCCGGCACCGCGCAGACAGTGGAACAGGCGCAGGAAGCGGAGCGCGAGGGCGAGAGCGAGCGGTCGCGGGAAGTCACGTTGGCGCGCTGAGGCTCGTGCCAGGGCCCGTCTGACGTCGCTGTGCGGTGCTGCGTGGGTCCCGGGGGCAACCCCGGGACCCACGCACGTGCATCAGCTACCTCACAGGCCGGCCCGCGGTACGGAGCGGCCGTTAGAGGCCGGCCCGCGGTACCGAACCGCCCCGGCTGCGCGCCTCCATCGCCTCCCGGGCGGCGCTCTCCGACTCGTACACCTCGCACATGTGGCGGCCGTCGGGCGTCGCGGTGTGCTCGACCTCCCACAGGGAGGTCTCCGCCCCGTCGAGCAGCAGGAACGCGTGCTCGTAGAGGGTGAAGCCGGCTTCGCGCTCGCCGACGCGGCAGTGGCGGCCGAAGACCTGGGTGATGTGGTGGGCGAAGGCGGTGCGCAGCAGATCGGCGGTGCGGGGGCCGGGGCGGTCGCCGTTCTCCGCGCGGCGCAGGACGCGGCGGGCGTGGTCCGCGGAATTGTCCGGGACGTACATCCGGGGGAGCGGGGCCGGCGGCGCGGCGATCAACCGGGCCAACAACTCGGCGTCCGCCTCCATCTGGGAGGCGGGGGACGCGGGGTAATCCGACGGGGCCGCCGGCGCGGCGGGGGAGCGTGCTCCCACGTCGGGGCCGAGGGTGCCCCGGTCCGCCGGGTCCGTACGGCCGTCGGTGCCGCCGGCGCCGTCCCCTGCACCTTCGGTCCGGGGGCGGCCCGGTGTCGTGTCGGTCGGGGACGTGGGGCGCTGCCGACCCCACGGGCCGTCCGCCGTGGGGTGGCCGCTCGCGTCGCCGAAGCCGGGGAAGCCCGCGGGCAGTCGGGACGCGGCCAGCCGGACCTCGGACTCGTCCGCGTACACCTCGTGCTGCTCGGCGCCGCCAGGGCCGTCTGGGGCGTCGGCGCCGTCGGGGCCGGAGTTGTGGACGAGCTCCCACAGGACGACGGAGCTGCCGTCGCTCAGCAGATACGCATGGCGGTACGTGGCGCGGTCGAGCTGCGCACTGTGGTGCGAGGAGTGCAGCGAACTCGCGTGCGCCAACGCCGAGTCCAGTCTCTCGACGGTGGCGTCGGGCAGGTCGAAGGAGTTGAGCGCCCGACCCAAGAGTCGCGAGAGATGTGTCTCGGTGGTCTCATACGGATCGTTCAAGATGGGTCTCCTGGCCGTCGCCACAAGTGACTCGTTGATTGCTAAAAGTAGCCCCTGGGTCCGACACCGTGTCCGGCGTTAAGAAAAACGCAAGAAGTCTTTGCGGAGTTCCCCACCGATTCCCAAGCCGGGCGCCCGATGCATCACTTGATGTCGTACAGCTCTCGGTACGCCGGGTAATCCCCGCCTGGGCCGGATACGGACGCCGCTGCGAGCACCGCCTTGACGATGGCGCGCGACACCACGTCCGCGCCGGCGGCCAGCACGTCGTTCAGGGCGAAGGGCTGCGCGGCGGGCAGCGGCACCGCGCCGGTGGCGAGGGTGAAGACGGTGTCGCCGTCGTTGAGCAGGTGGACGGGGCGGACGGCGCGCGCGATGCCGTCGTGTGCCGTGCCCGCGAGCTTCTGCGCCTGCGCCTTGGTGAGTTCGGCGTCGGTCGCCACCACGGCCAGGGTGGTGTTCAACGGGGGCGGGCCGCTCGCCTCGCGCGCCCGCTCCAGCCGCTGCTGCGCCCGCGCGTGCACGGCCGGGTCGGGGTGGCGGACCCGGCCGGGAACGCCGGAGTGCGCCGGCCGGCCTTCGTCGGGGTGGAACAGATGCCCGTACAGCACGCCGGTCGTCGGATCGAGCACCGAACCCGCGGCGTTGGCGACGACGAGCGCGGCGACGGTGACGTCCCCGCCGTCCGCGCCGATCCCCTCCAGGACGGTGCTCGCCGTGCCGACGCCGCCCTTCAGTGCGCCCACCACCGCGCCCGCGCCGGCGCCAACGTCACCCTGCGGGACCGGGGCGCCGTATGCCGAAGCGGCGGCGTCGACCACCGCGGCCCGGCCCGTGGCGGCGTCCGGCCGCGCGCCCCAGTCGCCGCCGCGGCCGAGGTCGAACACGCAGGCCGCGGGGACCACGGGCACCACTCGGCCCGGTGCCACGGGCACCCCGCGGCCCTGCTCCTCCAGCCAGGCCATCACGCCGCCGGCCGCGTCCAGCCCGTACGCGCTGCCGCCGGTCAACACGATCGCCTCGACGCGCTGCACCAGGTTCCGCGGGTCGAGCGCATCGGTCTCCCGGGTGCCGGGCCCGCCGCCCCGCACGTCCACCGCGGCCACCGCACCGCCCTCGGGGGCGAGCACCACGGTCGTTCCGCTCAGCGCCCGCTCGCCCGGCACGCGCGCGTGCCCCACCCGTAGCCCCGCCACGTCCGTCAGGGCGTCGTTCCCGCCCCTGGTCGCCTCCGTCCGCGCACTCGTCGAGTTCGCCGTGTCTGCTGTGCCCTCGTGCGTCATGGCTCCTGAGTACCACGCGGCCCCCCGGCCGCCGCCCGGGCGGCGCGGCGGGCCTCCCGCTCCGCGAGCACCACCCCGGTCGCGACCGTCGCCGCCGAGACCAGCCCGCTGGCCAGCACCGCCCAACCCGCGGCGAACGTGCAGCCGATGACGGCCGCCCCCGCCACCGGCAGGGTCAGTTGCTGTGCCAGGCCCCGCTTGAAGTGGCGGGAGTGCAGGAACCACACGGTCAGCAGGAAGACGGCCGTGGGCACGGTGACCGCGGCGGACGCCGCGAGCGTCGAGATGTGCGCCACGCCCACCGCGTGCTCGACCGCGACCTCCATGCCCGCGCCGATGGCCGCCGCCGAACCGAAGACCAGGACGTGCCCGTAACCCCACGGCAGGGCACGCCGGTTGGACGTCAGCCGTTCGTGCGCGGGGACGGCGAAGTAGATCCACCACGCCGAGAAGATGATCAGCAGCCCGCCGGCGGCGATGGGCAGCAGCTCGCTGACGGCCTCGTGCTCGTCGAGGGCGGACTGGACGGCGATGGTGCTGGCCGACATCGTCTCGCCGAGCACGATCAGTGTGAACAGGCCGTACCGCTCCACGATGTGGTGTGGGTGCCACGCCGTCTGGTGGCGCCGCTCGGCGATCGGCGGGACGGCCAACTCGGCGGCGATGACCACCAGGAACAGCCACCGCTTGTCCTCCTGCGGCGCGAACAGCAGCGCCACCCAGGCCAACTGGCAGAGCACGATCCCCACCGTGTACGTCAGCGCCGTGCGCCGCCCCTCGCCCGTCTCCGACGCGGCGGCCCGCAACCACTGGGTGGTCAGCGCCAGCCGCATGATCAGGTACCCGGCGACGGCGATGCCCCAGTCGTTCGCCTCGAACGCCCGCGGCACCCCCGCCGCGTACACCAGCACCCCCGCGATCTGCACCAGCGTCGCAATCCGGTACGGAACGTCATCACAGTCATATGCAGAGGCGAACCAGGTGAAATTCATCCAAGCCCACCACACCCCGAAGAAGACAAATGCGTAGCCCGTCACCCCCTCTCCCGGGTGCCCCTCGGCAACCGCGTGGACGAGTTGCACCCCGGCCTGGGCGACCGCGACGACGAAGCACAGGTCGAAGAAGAGCTCCAGCGGGGTGGCCGCCCGGTGCTCCTCGTCGGCGCGGCGCGGCAGCATGCGGCGCACCGGCCGGGAGCCGCCGCCGGTGGTGGCTGAGGTCGTCATACGGCTCGTCATACGCCGGCCCGTCGCCCTGCGACCCGTCCCGACGGCGTGCCGCGGGCCGACTGGGCTAAGCCGTCACCCCACCGCCTGACGCCCCGCCGCCACGAAAGGCGCACGTGGCACGGCCTGCCTACGGTGGCCGCGTGACCGAGCCACCGCCGCGCCCGGACGGGCCGCCACCACCCGAGCCGACCCGGGACGGGCCCGCCGCTCCCGGTCCTCCGCCTCCTGCGGCGAGCGGGACCACGGCGTACGGAACGGGCGCGACGACCGTCCCACCGGTCCCGACCGTCCCACCGGGGCCACCGGGGCCACCGGGGCCACCGGGCGGGGCGGGCGCGGTGCCGCTCGTGCCGGAACCGAAGGGCGGGGCGCGCTCCCCGGGCTCGGTGCAGGCCCGCGCCTCACTGGTCGCCACCGCGGTCTCCGCGCTGCTGGTGCTGGCGATCGTGTTCGGCAGCCGGATGCTGCGCGACTTCGACTCCGCCCTCCTCCCCTACGCGGTCGCCACCGTCTTCCTCGCCTTCGGCGTCGCCTACCGCTACACCGTCTGGGTCTCCTCGCCGGGCGCCCGCAGGCTGCTGCGGAAGGGCTGGCGCAGCTTCTTCTCGCTCCGCAACGCCCGCCGCGCCCCCACCGCGCTGCCGCGGATGGCCGCCACCTACCTGGGCTTCCAGAAGTTCCTCGGCGCCCGCTCCCGGGCCCGCTGGGCGGCACACCAACTGATCTTCTGGGGGTGCGTACTGGCGGCGCTGATCACCTTCCCGCTGACCTGGGGTTGGTTCACCTTCACCGCCGGCACCGGCTCGGGCCCCGGCTACGAGATGCGGATCTGGGGGATCAAGGTCCTCGGCTTCGACGCCCTGGACGCCGTCGGCTGGGTGATGTTCCACGGCCTCGACCTCGCCGCGGTGCTGGTCATCCCGGGCGCCTCGTACTTCCTGTGGCGCCGGCTCAAGGACCGCGCCGCCACAACCGGCCAGCGCTTCGCCTACGACCTGATCCCGCTGATCGCCCTGATCGTGATCTCCGTGACGGGCCTCCTGCTCACCTTCTCGTCGCTGTTCCTGCACGGCGGGGGCTACGAGTTCCTGGCGGTCCTGCACATGGTGGCCGTGGTCTTCACGCTCATCTACCTCCCCTTCGGCAAGTTCTTCCACATCGTCCAGCGGCCCGCCGCCGTGGGCACCCAACTCTTCACCTACACCGCGCGCCAGGACGGGCCGGTCCTCGACTGCCGCCGCTGCGGCGAGACCATCGGCACCGCCCCGTACGTCGACAACCTCCGGGGCACCATGCGGGACCTGGACCTCGGCTTCGACGAGTGGGCGGAGTACTGCCCGCGGTGCAAGCGGGCCCTGCGGGGCGCCGCGTACCTCTCCCACGTCAAGAAGGGCTTCCAGTGACGACCGCGCCGCGCCAGCCCGGCCCCGGAGGCGAACCCGGACCGGGACCCGGCCCCGTGCCCGTGCCGTTCGACAACGCGATCGCCCCGCCCGGCACCCGCAGCTTCCGGGATGCCGGCGGCATCCCCGCCGACCGGTGGCACGCCGACCAGCACGGCGAGACGCTCGTCCCCACCCACTGCTGCTTCTGCGGGGTCCAGTGCGGCATGTACCTCCGGGTCGACCGCGCCGGCAAGGTCTTCGGCGTCGAGCCCCGCAACCACGACATCAACCGGATGAGGCTCTGCCCCAAGGGCATCAACGCGTATCAGCAGGTCAACCACCCGGACCGGTTGACCGCCCCGCTGCTGCGGCACTCGCGCGACGCCCCCTTCAGGGAAGCCACCTGGGACGAGGCACTGGACTTCACCGCCGCCGAGATCCGCCGCATCCAGGGTGCCCACGGCAAGGACGCCTTCGGCCTCCTCGGCGGCGCGAGCCTGTTCACCGAGAAGACGTACCTGGTGGGGAAGTTCGCCAGGGTGGCCCTCGGCACCCGGCACGTCGACTACAACGGCCGCCTGTGCATGGTCTCCGCCGCGGGGGCGAACAAGCTCGCCTTCGGCATCGACCGCGCCGGCAACCCCTTCTCCGACATCCTCCGCACCGACTGCCTGCTGCTGGCCGGCGCCAACGTGGGGGAGTGCTTCCCCGTGCTCACCCAGTACGTGTGGGGGGCCAGGGACCGGGGCGCGAGCCTCATCGTCGTCGACCCGCGCGAGACGGCCGTGGCCCGCACCGCCGACATCCACGTCGCCCTCAAGCCCGGCACGGACGCCGCCTTCTTCAACGCCGTCCTCAACGTCATCGTCGACGAAGGGCTCACCGACGAGGCGTACCTCGCCGCGCACACCACCGGCTGGCCCGAAGTCAGGGCACAGGCCGCCGAGTTCCCGCCCGGGCGGGCCGCCGAGATCTGCGGTGTGCCCGTCGAACAGATCGTGCAGGTCGCCAGGGTCTTCGGCACCGCGGACAACGCCATGGCCTGGCACGCCCGCGGCATCGAGCACCACTCCCAGGGCGTGGAGAACTGCCTCTCCGTCATCAACCTCTGCGTCGCCACCGGCAACCTCGGCCGCCCCGGCGCCGGCTACGGCACCCTCACCGGCCAGGGCAACGGCCAGGGCGGCCGGGAGCACGGTCAGAAGTCCGACCTGCTGCCCGGCGGCCGCTCCATCAACGACGAGGAGCACCGCCGTCAGGTCTGCGAGATCTGGGGCATCGACCCCGCCGAACTGCCGCGCGCCGGGACTTCCATGATGGAGATGGTCTGGCAGATGCAGCGCGCCGAGATCCGCGGGCTGATCGGCGTCTGCAACAACCCCTTCGTCTCCCTCCCCAACTACGAGGTCGTCAAGGACGGCTACGACGCCCTCGAATTCCACGCCCAGTTCGACTTCTTCCTCTCCGAGACCGCGGCCAACGCCCACGTCGTCTTCCCCGTCACCACCTGGGCCGAGGACGAGGGCGTGATGGCCAATGCCGAAGCCCGCGTCGTCAAGCACAACAAGGCCCAGGAGCCACCTGAAGGCGTGCGCACCGACACCTGGGTCCTGTGCCGACTCGCCGAACGCCTCGGCGCGGGTGACAAGTTCCCCTACCGGGGATCGCGCGACGTCTTCGAGGAACTGCGCATCGCCTCCGCCGGGACCGTCAACGACTACTACGGCATCACCTACGAACGGCTGGAGGAGACGGGCGGCATCGTCTGGCCCTGCCCGTCGACCGACCACCCGGGCACCCCACGGCTCTTCGAGGACGGGCGCACCCACCACGCGGACGGGCTGATCCACCTCCAGGCCGTCGGCTGGCACCCGCCCGCCGACCCGTACGACGACGACCACCCGCTGTCGCTGACCACCGGCCGGACCGTCGCCCACTTCCTCTCCGGCAATCAGACCCGCAGACTCGGCGCGCTGGTCGAGCAGACCCCGCGGCCCTGGGTGGAGGTCCACCCCGCGCACGGCTTCCGCTCCGGCGACCCCGTGCGGGTGGTCACCCGGCGCGGCAGCGAGGTCTTCCCCGCCCTGGTCACCGAGGCGATCCGCCCCGACACCGTCTTCATCCCCTACCACTGGCCGGTGCCCACGGCCGCCAACGCGCTCACCATCGACGCCCTCGACCCCCGCTCCAAGATCCCCGAGTACAAGGTCTGCGCCTGCCGCATCGAACGGGCCGAGCACGTCGACGACGTCCCCGAACCACCCACGGCCCCCGGCCACCGCGCGTACCCGGAAGTCCAGGCCGCCCTGGCCGACCCCCTGCCGCCCTCGGCACCCCAGGGGCGGGGCACCGGCGAGAGGAGCTGAAGCCCGACCATGATGGGCAGAACGATCTTCATCGACCCCGGCCGCTGCATCGGCTGCCAGGCGTGCGTCTCCGCCTGCCGCGAGTGCGACTCCCACCGCGGCCAGTCCATGATCCATCTCGACTACCCCGACGAGGGCCATTCCGTCGCCTCCCTTCCCACTGTCTGCATGCACTGCGAGGACCCCGTCGCGCCCTGCGCCGAGGTGTGCCCGGCCGACGCGATCCTGGTGACCGCCGACGGCGTGGTGCAACAGGCCGACACCACCCGCTGCATCGGCTGCGCCAACTGCGTCAACGCCTGCCCCTTCGGCGTACCGAAGATCGACCTCGCGGCGAAGCTCCAGATGAAGTGCAACCTCTGTTACGACCGCACCTCGGCCGGCCTCGCCCCGATGTGTGCGACGGTCTGCCCCACCGGGGCCCTCTTCTACGGCACCGTCGACGAACTGCGGGCCGAGCGCCCCGGAGTGCAGGTCGCCGACTCCTTCACCTTCGGCCGGACCACGGTCAGGACCGGCGTCGCGATGGTCGTCCCGGCGGACAAGGTGCAGTGGCCCGTCCCCGGCGGGCTGCCCGTCATCTCCGTCAACGGCGTGGACGTCGCCGGCGCCGGACGGGACGCGGCACGTCCCGACGCCACCGGGCCGCAGGCGACGGGGGAGGCGGATCCACGGTGAGCCTCACCGCACCCCCGCCGGCCGACCCCTCGGACCCGCACGACCCCGCGAACCCGCCCGGCTCCGAGGGCCCGTCCGGGCCGTCCGGGCCGACTGACCCACCAGGCCCGTCCGGAGCTGCGCAGCCGCCGTCGGGCGACGGTTCGCGAGAGGCCCTGAACGACCGGATCTCCGCGGACTCCCTCACCACCCGGCGCGACTACCTGCGCATCGTCACCACCGTCTCCGGCGGCCTCGCCATCGGCGGCCTCGGCGTCGCCGCCGGCATCCTGCACCGCCACAACGACTCCGAGGGGGTGCCCGAGCCCAAGAAGATCGCCGACCAACTGGGCCCCGGTGAGTCGATCGCCTTCCGCTACCCCGGCGACGAGGACCGCGCCCTGGCCGTACGGCTCGTGGACGGCAGCCTCGTCGGCTACTCCGCGGTCTGCACCCACCTCGCCTGCGCCGTGCTCTACCGCGCCGACCGAGGGCAGCTCGGCGAACTGCTCTGCCCCTGCCACGAAGGCGTCTTCGACGTCCGCACCGGCGAAGTCACCGCCGGACCGCCACCGCGCCCCCTGCCGCGGGTGATCGTCACCGAGGACCTCGACGGCAGCATCTGGGCCCTGGCGACCACTCGCTCCGGGGAGAGCGACAAGGACGCCTGGTGTCGACAGTTCGCCGACGTCGCGCCAGAGCAGGCCATCGAACTCGGCTGTCCCGGCGCGGAGCTTCCGAAAGGCCAGGCATGACCGACTCACCGCAGCCGCAGCCGCAGCCGCCGTCCTCGAACCCTGGGCCCGGACGCATCGGGCCCCCGGACACGAGCCATCCGCCGCCCTATCCGCCCCCGCCGTCCTATCGGCCGGGAAGCGCCGACCCCAGGCTGAACCGGCCCGTCCGCGAACGCTATCCCCAGATCAGGCCGACCAGCGGCTGGGGAGATCCGCGGATCAGCCGCACCGGCCCGGGGCCGGGCGCCGGGGGCGAGCAGCAGCCGGAGCGGTCGGCCGCCCTCACGGCCCGGCTGGTGCTGGCCATGACCGTGGTCGTCGGCCAGCTCTGGGGACTGACCGTGATCGTCAACGCTTGGATGCAGGGCAACACCGGCACGGCCTGGTGGGGTGCGGGCTTCCTCTGCCTGTCGTTCCTCGTCGTCCTCGTGCTCTGGCTGCTCGATCCCAAGGACCGCTGACCCCCGCGGCGGTTCGACTGCGGCGGGTACGGCTGGCGGGACAAGCGGTGGAACGGGCAGCGGGACGGGCGGCGTCGCCGGCTCCGATGCGCCGTACCCTGGTGGTATGAGCACCGCCCCCGCCCCCGGACCGCGCGATGCGAAGCGACCCCGGCAGCAGCGCCCCAAGCCGGGCCTGGTCTTCGACGATCCGCTGGACCAGCAGTCCTCGGACGATACGGACCGCGGGTGGGGTGAGCGGACTCCTGCGAGCACGAGCAGCGCGGACGATCTCGCGCGCTTCCTCGACGAGAAGCCGCCCCACCACCTCTGAGCATCGACCGCCGTCAGACGGACACTGCTCGGGACACCACCTAGGGTCGGTCCGAGGGCTGGCCGCCCGCGGTACCGCCCGGCGCCCCGCCGCTGCGCGACTGGGCCACCAGGGCGTCCCGGATCTCCTTGAGGACCTCCAGCTCCGACAGCTCGACGACCTCCTTCGTCCCTTCCTTCGCCGCATCCCGCTCCGCCTTGCGGGCCAGGTACTTCGCCATGGGCAGCACCATCAGGAAGTAGACGACGGCGGCGGTGATGATGAAGCTCAGCGTCGCCCCGAGGACGGAGCCCCAGAGGATCTTGATGCCCTGGACCTCTCCGTTCACCACCTTGCAGGTGCCCTTGATGCAGGTGCTGTAGGCGTCGAGGTCCTGGGTGCCGAACGCGCCGACGACCGGGTTGATGATGCCCTTCACGACGGAGTTCACGACTTGGGTGAACGCCGCGCCGATGACGACGGCCACCGCCAGGTCGATCACGTTCCCGCGCATCAGGAACGCCTTGAAGCCCTCCAGAAGGCTGACTTTCTTCTCGGTCACCGCTGAGCCCTTCTTCGTAAACGTGGAATGCGGAGTCAAACGCTCCGCAACCTACGGCACGCGGTGGAGGCGCTGTCCAATCAAGGGCGGGGACGAGGCGCAACGGCGGCACGCCAGTACGAGTGAGGGCGGGGCGGGAGCTCAGCACACCGCCACCACCAAACGGGAACCGGCCGCGGCCCCGGCCAACTCGACAGCCGTGTCCCGGGGCACGGACAGCACCACCAGCGCCCCGCCGGCCGAACCGTCGCCGGCCGGATCGCCCGCGGCCGCTTCGACCCCAGCATCCGCACCGTCCGGCGCCGGCCCACCGGGAATCCGCCCGCCCCGCTCCGGCACGGACTCCACCCGCACCCCGGCCGCCACCACCCGGGCCTCCGGAACGGCATCCGCGGATGCACCCGTACCCGCGGGCTCGGGCGCGGCGATCACATCGACCCGATCGCCCGGCCGCAACAACCGCACCGTCGCCGCGTCCGCGATCCGCACCGGAGCGGACACCAGGCGCATCGAGGGTCGGGGCTCCTCCACGGCCCTGGACGCACCCCGCGCCGCCGCCGTCGTCGAAGCGTCGTCCGCAGCCGTCGACCCACGGGCTCCGGAAGCGGCGACGGCTGCCGCCACCACCGCGAGCCCGGCCGCCAGCGCGCGCCGTCGCCTCCTCAGCGCCCTTCGCAGCCGGTGCGCACCGCCCCGTACCCGTAGCGGCGGAAAAGGAGGAACGCTGCGGGGCTCGGGCACGGGAGAGGGCGGCAGCCCCGGAGCAGTGGAGAAGGGTGGGCTCGCACCAGCAGGGCCCGCGCCCGCACCCAAGCAAGCGCCAGGAACCGCTTTCGCGCCCGGTGAATCCGTCCGCAGCGAAGCCGCAGCGCCAGAGCGGCCGGAGCCGGCGGGGTGGCCAGAGCCGGCGAGGCGGCCGGAGCCGCCCGGGTGGCCCGAGTCGGAGGCACCCGCAGAAGGAGGGAAGGTCGTCATCGTCATGCACCGCCTGCCGTGTGGATCGTGAGAGCCATTGCGTCGCGGCCGTCTTCGACCGCGTGCCTTCACGATCCACCCGTCGTCGGAATCCCGCTGACGGCTGTGGACAACTACTCAGCTGTGGATAACTTCCTCACCCACACGAGCACCCACGCCCGTTCCGACCCCTCACTCACACGGGCCCGAACCCTCCCCGGTCAAGCTCAGGGAAGCTCGATCCCCAGGTTCCACCCCTCGTGCGCCTGCGTGCACAGGCAGTCCCGCTCCCCGATCGCCGGCAACGCGCCCACCGCGTCGAAGAGGACCGTCCGCAGCCGGTCCACGTTCTCGCCGAAGACCCGCATCACCTCGGTGTGCGAGACGCCGTCACCCGTCTCCGCACCCGCGTCCAAGTCCGTGACCAGAGCCAACGCCGTGTAGCACAGCTCCAGTTCACGGGCGAGCACCGCCTCCGGGTGCCCGGTCATCCCCACGATCGCCCCGCCCGCCGCCGCGTACCACCGCGACTCCGCCCGGGTGGAGAACCGCGGTCCCGCTATGACGACCAGCGTCCCCCCGTCGACCGGCTCCCACTCCCGCCCCCGCGCCGCCTTTACCGCCACGGCGCGCCCCGCGGGGCAGTAGGGGTCGGCGAAGCCGGTGTGGACGACGTTCGGAACGGCTCCGTCCGCACGGGCCACCCCGTCGAAGTAGGTCTCGGCCCGCCCCTTCGTGCGGTCCACGAGTTGGTCCGGCACGACCAGCGTCCCCGGCCCGTAGTCCGGCCGGAGGCCGCCCACCGCGCACGGCGCCAGCACCTGTCGCACGCCCACCGAGCGCAGCGCCCACAGGTTGGCGCGGTAGTTGATCCCGTGCGGGGGAATGCGGTGGTTGCGTCCGTGCCGAGGGAGGAAGGCGACCTTCCGGCCCGAGACCTCACCGAGGAAGAGGGAGTCACTGGGGCTGCCGTAGGGCGTGTCCACCTGCACCTCGGTGACGTCCTCAAGGAAGGAGTACAGACCCGAGCCGCCGATCACGCCGATCTCTGCGTTCGCATTCGCCATGGCGGTCACACTATCGAGGGCCGCCGGACCGGAGGAGACCCCCGGAAGGGACCCCGGAGGACCCACCTGCCACGACTCGACTGACCGACCCCCGGGCACGACCCGAGCGACCGCCCCCGCTGCCACCCGGACGCCCGACCCCGGACCCGCCAACGGCCCCGCCGTACGAGACGGACGGGGACGTGTGGACGAGACCGTTGAAGAGTCGAAGGAGTCGGGCCGAACGTCGTAGCGCCCGCTACGGCCGACGAGCAGGTCGCTCAGGCAGCGGAGCTGCTGGCGCTCGACGTCGACGAGGACGTCCCCGCCGAAGCCTTGTCGGAACCGGAACCGGAACCGGAACCGGAACCGGAACCAGACGCGGATCCCGACCCCGACCCCGAACCGGAGTCGGAAGACGAGCCCGAAGCGGCCTTGTCGGAGCCCTTCGCACCGGAAGCGGAAGACGAAGCCGGCGAGCTGCTGGACGACGAGCCGCGGCTGTCGTTCCGGTAGAAGCCCGAGCCCTTGAAGACGATGCCGACCGCGGAGAACACCTTCTTCAGGCGTCCGTCGCAGCTGGGGCACACGGTCAGGGCGTCGTCCGTGAACTTCTGCACCGCCTCAAGGCCCTCGCCGCATTCGGTGCACTGGTACTGGTAGGTCGGCACGTGTCTTCCTCCTGGCACTCTCACTCGATGAGTGCTAACGACGGTCTATAGTGACCTATTCCAACGGATCAGTCCACCGGCACCTGTGGGCGGTGATTCTTCCCACCCGCACCACGCGCTTCCTGCACACCACGCGCCGCTATCCGCCCCTCGGCCGACGGCACCAGCCGCGACCGCAACGAGACCAGCGTGACCAGCGCCAACGCGGTCCCCACCAGCGGCACCAGGAATCCGGCGCTCGCCCCGCGCGCATCCGCGAGCTGCCCGGCCGCGGTCACCGCGAGCGCCTGCCCCAGTGCGACGGCGCCCGTCAGCCAGGTGAACGCCTCCGTCCGCGCCGACGCCGGCACCAGCGCCTCCACCAGGGTGTAGCCGCCGATCAGCGCGGGCGCGATGCACAGTCCGACCAGCAGACCGAGCGCGCCGAGCAGCACCACGGAGTGCGCGGTCCACAACAGCGAAGCCGTCAGGGTCAGCCCGACGTACCCGACGACCACCCGCCGCAGCGGCCCGTTCTTCCAGGCGATGGCGCCGCACGCGATGCCGGCCAGCATGTTGCCGGCTGCGAAGGTCCCGTACAGCACTCCGTTGACGCCCGGATTGCCGATCTCCTCGCTGAACGCCGTCACGGAGACCTGCATGCCGCCGAAGACGGAGCCGATGCCCAAGAAGGCCACCGCGAGCACCCGCACACCCGGTACGGAGAGCGCGGACGCACGCTTGTGACCTGCGGCGGAGCCGTTGCCGTAACCCATTGTTCCGGCGCCGCTCCTGAGAACCGGCGGCTGGGTGCGATACTGCGCGGCGAAGAGCAGGCCGCCGACGAGCGTCAGCGCGCCCTCGGCGATCAGACCGGCCGCCGGGTGCAGGCCCGTGCTCAGCGCGGTCGCGAGCACCGGGCCCACCACGAACGTGAACTCGTCCGTCACGGACTCGAAGGCCGCGGCCGTCGACATCAGGGGCGAGCCGTCCAGCTTCGCCGCCCACCGGGCCCGCACCATCGGACCTATCTGCGGTACGGACGCACCCGTCGGCACGGCCGCGGCGAACAGCGCCCACAGCGGCGCCCCGCCCAGCGCGAGCGCGGTCAGACCGGCCACCGACGCCGTGTGCACCACGACGCCCGGCAGCAGCACCGCGCGCTGCCCGAAACGGTCGGCGAGCTTGCCGCTCTGCGGCGCGAAGAGCGCCATCGAGACGCCGGTGACGGCCGCGACGGCGCCCGCGCTGCCGTACGAACCGGTGGTGTGCTCGACCAGCAGCACGATGCCGATGGTCAGCATCGCGAACGGCTGCCGGGCGGCGAAGCCGGGGAGCAGGAAGTTCCACGCGCCGGGGGTGCGTAGCAGTTGCCCGTATCCCGGGCGGGCCGGCTGCGCCGACTTCTCTGGTCCCTCGGGTCGCTCGGGACGTCCCTGCGGGGCCTTGGGGGCACCGTCGGGGTTCGGGGTGACCGCGGAGTCCACGGTCCGTGCCTTTCTGCCGCCTGGTAGCGGGTCCCTCGTGCGGGACCCGGCCGAGAGCTGTCCACTCGCGCGGAACTGCGGTAGATACCGGGGCCCACTGCGAGGACTCCTCGGCCGCCATGCGGTCGCGCCAGCTCTGCGTCAGGCAGAGGTGGTCGATCAGGTGTGGCCATGGTAACCGGCCAAACCAGGACGCACAGGCCGGCGGACCAGCCGCGCCGCGCGCCGACCTGCCCGTACGCCGACCAGCGCGCCCCCGACCCGCACCCCGTACCCCCGCACCCCGTACCCCCGGGACCCCGGCCTCAGCTCGCCGTGCCCAGCCACCCCGCCAGCTTGCCGCCCTGCGCCACGGCCCTCAGTCGGCGCTCGGTCGTGTCCCGCACCGGATCGGTCGCCACGACCAGTAGTTCGTCCCCGCGCCTCAGCACCGTCGACGGCAGCGGTACGAAGCTCTTCCCGTCCCGTACGACCAGCGTCACCGCCGCCCCGGCCGGCAGCCGCAGCTCCGCGACCTCCACCCCGTGCATCTTGGACTCCTCCGGGATGGAGACGGAGAGCAGATGGCCGCGCAGCCGCTCCAGCGGAGCCGACTCGATGCCGAGGTCGGACGGTGCGCCCGGCCCCAGCTTCAGGGCCCTGGCCAGCCACGGCAGCGTCGGCCCCTGCACCAGGGTGTAGACCACGACCAGCACGAAGACGATGTTGAAGATCCGGGTGCTGTCGGCCACCCCCGACACCATGGGGATGGTGGCCAGGATGATGGGCACCGCGCCGCGCAGCCCCGCCCACGACAGCAGGGTCTGTTCCCTCAGCGAGACCGAGAACGGCATCAGGCTCACCAGCACCGAGAGCGGACGCGCGACCACGGTCAGCACCAGTCCGATGAGCAGCGCCGGCACCAGGTCGTCGCCCAGTTCGTGCGGGGTCACCAGCAGTCCGAGCAGGACGAACATCCCGATCTGGGCGAGCCAGCCCAGCCCCTCGGCGAATCCGCGGCTGGCGGGGGCGTGCGGCAGCTTCGAGTTCCCGAGCACGACCGCGGCCAGGTAGACGGCGAGGAAGCCGCTGCCGTGGGCCATGGCGCCCGCCGCGTACGCGATCACCGCGATCGCCATCACGGCGATCGGGTACAGCCCGGAGGCCGGCAGCGCCACGTGCCGCAGCCCGAAGGCGCCCAGGAAGCCGATGGCCAGGCCGATGCCGGCGCCGATCGCCAGCTCCAGCGCTATCTTCCCGACCAGCACGTACCAGTCGTCGACCGGGCCGGCCGTCGAGAAGGCGACGACGAGGATGACGACGGGGGCGTCGTTGAAGCCGGACTCGGCCTCCAGGACGCCGGTGACCCGGGACGGCAGCGGGACCCTGCGCAGTACGGAGAAGACCGCCGCCGCGTCCGTCGACGAGACCACGGCGCCGATGATCAGCGCCTGCCGCCACTCCAGCCCGACCAAGTAGTGCGCGGCCGCGGCCGTGACGCCCACGCTGATCCCGACGCCGATCGTGGACAGCACGACCGCTATGGGCAACGCGGGTTTGATCTCCTGCCATTTGGTGCCAAGGCCACCTTCGGCCAGAATCACCACAAGAGCGGCATAACCTATCACTTGCGTCAGTTCGGCGTTGTTGAACGTGACGTTGAAGATGCCGTCCTGGCCTATGGCGACGCCGATGCCCAAGTACAGCAGCAGGCTGGGGAGCCCGCTGCGGGACGAGATGCGTACCGCGGCGACGGCGATCAACAGCACGAGCGCGCTGCTGAACAGGAGCTCATTGAGGTCGTGGACAGTCAGTGGCCGATCCTTCCCCTCGCGCCTCTACGTGCCGGACGATGATTCCGGGCGGCGACACTTCGTTACCTTACCTAATCTTTAACGTTTCCTTGACGTCGGGGCCGAACTTCGAGGTGCGAGCGCTCAACTGGCGTTAATGGGGCGCAAGGTGACGCTCTGGAGAGGGGCTTGTGGATACCGCGTCCGGGTGAGGCCGCGGCTGCGCCTATGGTTGCTCCAGCACTCCAGGACCAGCTTGCGCCTCGAAGGACAGCGATGCCCTCCAACACAACGGCCTCTTCCCCCAAGAAGAAGAAGGGGCGACGCGGTCGTCTGATCGTGATCCTCCTGGTGCTGGCTCTCCTCGGGGGCGTCGGCTACGGCGGCTACTGGGGCGTCGACGCGGTCCGCGCCTCCTTTCCGCAGACGACCGGCGAGATAAAGATCGACGGGCTCAAGGGCAAGGTCGAGGTCAAGCGGGACGACTACGGCATCCCGCAGCTGTACGCCGACAGCGACGAGGACCTCTTCCGCGCCCAGGGCTTCGTCCACGCGCAGGACCGCTTCTGGGAGATGGACGTACGCCGGCACATGACCGCGGGCCGCCTCTCCGAGATGTTCGGCAAGGACCAGGTCGAGACGGACGCCTTCCTCCGCACGCTGGGCTGGCGCAAGATCGCGCAGCAGGAGTACGACCAGAAGCTGTCGGCCGAGACGAAGAAGTACCTGGACGCGTACGCGGCGGGCGTCAACGCGTACCTCAAGGACAGGTCGGGCAAGGAGCTCTCGGTCGAGTACGCGGCCCTCGGGTTCGTGAACGGCGACTACGCGCCGGAGCCGTGGACGCCGGTGGACTCGGTGGCCTGGCTCAAGGCGATGGCGTGGGACCTGCGCGGCAACATGCAGGACGAGATCGACCGTTCGCTGATGACCAGCCGACTGTCCCAGGACCAGATCGCACAGCTGTACCCGAAGTACCCGTACGACCGGAACCGGCCGATCGTCGACCGGGGCGCGGTCGACGAGTCGGACAACCGCTTCGACCTCAAGGCCGAGCCGTCCCGTGACAACGGCAGCAACGACAATGGCAACGGCGGCAGCAATGGCAGCGGTTCCAACGGCAACGGCAACAGAAACGGTTCCAACGGAAACGGTTCCAACGGCAGCGGCAACGGGAACAACGGCAACGGGAACAACGGCGACGGCATCTCGTCCAACAGCGGCTCGAACAACGAAGGCTTCACCGGCGGCACCAACTCCTCCGACGCCATCGAGGGCCTGAACGCCCAGCTCTCCTCCCTCTCCGACAACCTGGACACGCTCCCCGCCCTGCTCGGCCCGAACGGCAGCGGCATCGGCTCCAACTCCTGGGTCGTCTCCGGCAAGCACACCACCACCGAGAAGCCCCTGCTGGCCAACGACCCGCACCTCGCGCCGCAGCTCCCCTCGCTCTGGTACCAGATGGGCCTGCACTGCCGCGAGAAGTCCGAGTCCTGCTCGTTCGACACCGCGGGATACACCTTCTCCGGCATGCCCGGCGTGATCATCGGACACAACCAGGACATCGCCTGGGGCATGACCAACATGGGCGCGGACGTCACCGACCTCTACCTGGAGAAGATCTCCGGCGACAGCTACACCTACGACGGCAAGCAGAAGCCGCTGACGGTGACCGAAGAGGTCATCAAGGTCGCCGGCGGCAAGAACAAGACGATCACGGTGCGCGCCACGGACCGGGGTCCCCTCGTCTCCGACCGCAGCACCGAGCTGGAGAAGGTCGGCCAGCAGGCCCATGTCCCGAACTCCGCCCCGGACCGCGCCACCGGTTACGGCGTCTCCCTCCAGTGGACCGCGCTGCTGCCGGGCAACAGCATGGACGCCGTCTTCGAGCTGAACCGCGCCGACGACTTCGACTCCTTCCGCAAGGCGGCCAGCAAGTTCGAGGTGCCGTCGCAGAACCTGATCTACGCGGACGCCGAGGGCAAGATCGGCTACCAGGCCCCCGGCAAGATCCCGGTCCGCGCGGAGGGCAAGGGCGACAAGCCCGCGCCCGGCTGGGACCCGGCGTACAAGTGGGACGGCTACATCCCCTTCGACGAGATGCCGTACGAGGAGGACCCCGAGCGCGGCTACATCGTCACCGCCAACCAGGCCGTGATCGACGACTCGTACAAGCACGACCTCACCGTGGACTGGGGCTACGGCGCCCGCAGCCAGCGCATCAACGACATGATCGAGCAGAAGATCAAGGACGGGGGGAAGATCTCCACCGAGGACATGCGCACGATGCAGACGGACAACAAGAGCGAGATCGCCAAGCTGCTGACGCCGACCCTCATGAAGATCAACATCTCCGACCCGAACGTCCGCGAGGCCCAGAAGCTGCTGGAGGGCTGGGACTACAGCCAGGAGCCGGACTCCGCGGCCGCCGCGTACTTCAACGCCGTGTGGCGCAACATCCTCAAGCTCGGCTTCGGCAACAAGCTCCCCAAGGAACTGCGCGTCAAGGGCGACTGCCTCTTCGTCCGCCCGGCCGGCAGCAACGCCCCGGCCGACCAGATCGAGCCGGTCGAGGAGTGCGGCACGCGCGACGCCGACTCGGCGCAGCCGGACGGCGGCGACCGCTGGTTCGAGGTGGTCCGCTCGATCGTGGACGACGAGGACAACCCCTGGTGGCAGTCGCCGCGCAGCCGCACGGACAAGGCGACCGACACCCGCGACGAGCTCTTCGCCCGCGCCATGGAGGACGCCCGCTGGGAGCTCACGGCCGAGATGGGCAAGGACATCGACAGTTGGAGCTGGGGCCGGCTGCACCAGCTCCAGCTCAAGAACCAGACCCTGGGCACCGAGGGCCCCGGAGTCGTCAAGTACCTGCTCAACCGCGGCCCGTGGAACCTCGCCGGCGGCGAGGCCACGGTGAACGCCACCGGCTGGAACGCCGCGGCGGGCTACGACGTGGTGTGGGTTCCGTCGATGCGGATGGTGGTGAACGTCGGAGACTGGGACCGGTCGCGCTGGATCAACCTCACCGGCGCCTCCGGGCACGCCTACAGCGCGCACTACACCGATCAGACGGACAAGTGGGCCAAGGGCGAGCTGCTCGACTGGTCCTTCACCCCGGAAGCGGTTCAGAAGAACACCGTCGACACGCTCACCCTCACCCCGGCGACGGGCTGAGCGCGGCCGTCAGACGCGCCCCGTGCGGGTCTGACGGCCGGCAGCCGATCAGAAGCGCCGGACGCCGTCCGGTGTGACCACCGCGTGCACGGGGTGGTCGTGCGCCTCCTCCGGGAGGTGCGCGACCACCTCGTTCGCGTACAACAGCACGACCAGCGGCGGCACCGTCGCGTACGCCCCAGGCGGCCTAGGCTTCCCGGTCGCCCCGGTCGCCCCGGTCGCCCCGGTCACCCCGGTCACCCCGGTCACCCCGGTCGTCGCGAGCCGGGCGAGCACCCGGTCGTACGAGCCGCCGCCGCGCCCCAGGCGCATCCCGCGCGCGTCCACGGCCAGCCCCGGCAGCAGTACGGCGTCCGCCTCCCGTACGGCACCGGGCCCGAGCCGCGGCCCCGCCGGCTCCAGCAGGCCGCGCCCGGCGCGCGCCAACTGTTCGGAGCCCTCGTACACCGCCCAGTCCAGGTCGTTGTCGGCCATCAAGACCGGAAGCAGTACGCGTACGCCCCGGGCGCGTAGCGCGTCGAGGAGCGCACGCGTACCGGGCTCGCGCCCCACGGAGACGTACGCGGCGAGGGTCCGGGCGCCGGTGAGTTCCGGGAGCGAGAGGGCGTGCCGGGTGATGGCTTCGGCGGCCTGCCGGACGTCGTCGGGGGACCGTCGAGCGCGGGCGTCCAGCAGGTCACGCCGGAGGGACCGCTTCGCGGCGGCCAGTCCTTCCGGATGCCGCTCGCCGTCGTCGGCCCCGTCTGACGTGCCGCCCGGGTCCTTCGCCGCGCCGTGGGAGCGTTCGTCGTCCGCCGCCACCGTCATCGCCGCCCCACCCGGGAAATCCCGAGGGAATGCACAACTTCTCCCGACTTTCTCCCCATCTTTCCCTTGCTTTCGTCCTGACTTCGCACCATCTCTCCTCCGCATATCCACCGGATATTGTGCCGAGCATGACTCAGTCGAACCTCAGGATCAGCAAGGCGGTCATCCCCGCCGCCGGCCTCGGTACGCGCTTCCTGCCTGCCACCAAAGCCACTCCCAAGGAGATGCTGCCTGTCGTCGACAAACCGGCGATCCAGTACGTCGTCGAAGAGGCGGTCGCCGCCGGCCTCTCCGACGTACTCATGATCACCGGGCGCAACAAGCGCCCCCTTGAGGACCACTTCGACCGCAACTACGAGCTGGAGGAGGCGCTGTCCCGCAAGGGCGACGAGCCGCGGCTGAAGAAGGTCCAGGAGTCCAGCGACCTCGCCACCATGCACTACGTGCGCCAGGGCGACCCCCGCGGCCTCGGCCACGCCGTCCTGTGCGCCGCCCCGCACGTCGGCGACCAGCCCTTCGCGGTCCTCCTCGGCGACGACCTGATCGACCCGCGCGACCCGCTGCTGTCGCGCATGGTCGAGATCCAGGAGCGCGAGGGCGGCAGCGTCGTCGCCCTCATGGAGGTCGAGCCCGCGCAGATCCACCAGTACGGCTGCGCCGCCGTCGTGCCGACCGGCGAGGACGACGTCGTACGGGTCGGCGAACTCGTCGAGAAGCCCGAGCCGGACGAGGCGCCGAGCAACCTCGCCGTCATCGGCCGGTACGTCCTGGACCCCGCGGTCTTCGCGATACTCCGCGAGACCGCGCCCGGCCGCGGCGGCGAGATCCAACTGACCGACGCGATCGCCAAGCTCGCCGCCGACGAGTCGATCGGCGGCCCCGTCCACGGCGTCGTGTTCCAGGGCCGGCGGTACGACACCGGCGACCGCGGGGACTATCTGCGGGCCATTGTCAGACTCGCGTGCGAACGTGAAGACCTGGGGCCGGAGTTCCGCGACTGGCTCCGCCACTACGTCACCGAGGAGATGCAGCAGTGAGCAGCAGGATCTGGTCGGTCGACGACCACCTGGAGGACGTCCTCACGGCCGTGCGACCGCTCGATCCGATCGAGCTGCAACTGCCCGACGCCCAAGGCTGCGTCCTGGTCGAGGACGTCACCGTCCCCGTCGCCCTGCCGCCCTTCGACAACAGCTCGATGGACGGGTACGCGGTGCGCACGGCGGACGTGGCCGGCGCCAGCGAGGAGTTCCCCGCCGTCCTCACCGTCGTCGGGGACGTGGCGGCCGGCGGCGCCGCGCCCCCCGCCGTCGGCCCCGGTCAGGCCGCGCGGATCATGACCGGCGCCCCGCTGCCGCCGGGCGCCGAGGCCGTCGTCCCCGTCGAGTGGACGGACGGGGGTACGGGCGGCGGCGCGGTGACGACGATGCTGCCGGCGGGGGAGGCGCCCGAGGGGGCCAGCGGCGAGGTCCGGGTGCACCGCGCGGTCGAGCCGGGGGCGCACGTGCGCCCCCGCGGCAGCGACGTCCAAGCGGGTGACCTGGCGCTCGCCCGCGGCACGGTGCTCGGCCCGCCGCAGATCGGGCTCCTCGCGGCCATCGGCCGGGGCGCGGTCCGAGTCCGCCCGCGCCCGCGCGTCGTCGTGCTGTCCACGGGCAGCGAGCTGGTCCAGCCCGGCGAAGCCCTCGGCGAGGGCCAGATCTACGACTCGAACAGCTTCGCGCTGGCCGCCGCCGCGCGGGACGCCGGAGCCCTGGCGTACCGGGTCGGCGCGGTCACCGACGACGCGGACGTGCTGCGCGCCACCATCGAGGACCAGCTCATCCGCGCCGACCTGGTGGTCACCACGGGCGGCGTCAGTGTCGGGGCGTACGACGTGGTCAAGGAGGCCCTGGCGGCGGTCGGCGAGGCGGACGCGGGGGAGGACGAGGTCACGCCCGGCAGCGGTGTGGACTTCCGCACGCTCGCCATGCAGCCCGGCAAGCCGCAGGGCTTCGGCACCGTCGGCCCCGACCACACCCCGCTGCTGGCCCTGCCCGGCAATCCCGTCTCGTCGTACGTCTCCTTCGAGCTGTTCGTACGCCCCGCGATCCGGACGCTCATGGGGATGACGGACGTCGACCGGCCCAGGGTGCGCGCCGTGCTCAAGGCCGACGCACCGCTGCGCTCGCCGGCGGACCGCCGCCAGTTCCTGCGCGGGACCCACGACGGCGACGCGGGCACGGTCACCCCGGTGGGCGGCGCCGGCTCCCACCTGATCGCGGCCCTCGCGCACGCCGACTGCCTGATCGTGGTGCCCGAAGCCGACACCGCGGTCGAGCCGGGCACGGAGCTGGAGGTGATCCTCCTCGGTTGACGCCCTTCGCCCGGCCTGGGCGCCCCTGCCCGGCGGTACGCGTCTTCGCCGGACCGTACCGGTCTCCGCCCGGCGGTACGCGTCCCCGCCCGGCGGCCGGAGTCCTCCCTGACAGTCGGAGCCCTGCCCGGCAGCCGTGGTTCTGCCTGGCAGTTGGGGTCTCCGCTTGCCGGCACGGACTCCGCTTGGCGGTACGGTGTCAGCGCACGCAGGCCCGTGGCCCGTAGGGACCTGCCAGGCCCGGGAGCGGCGACGACCGAATGAGCATCCAATGAGCACTGACGGCGGCAGCCGGCTGACGCACATCGACGCGGCCGGTGCGGCCCGCATGGTCGACGTCTCCGCGAAGGACGTCACGGCGCGCACCGCCCGCGCCACCGGCCGGGTCCTGGTCGCGCCGCGCGTCGTCGAGCTGCTGCGCGGCGACGGCGTACCGAAGGGCGACGCCATCGCGACCGCCCGGATCGCCGGGATCATGGGGGCCAAGCGCACCCCCGAGCTGATCCCGCTCTGCCACCCGCTGGCCCTTTCGGGGGTGACGGTGGACCTGACGGTCGCCGACGACGCCGTGGAACTCGCGGCCACGGTCAGGACGACCGATCGCACCGGCGTCGAGATGGAGGCGCTCACCGCCGTGACCGTGGCCGCGCTCACCGTCGTGGACATGGTGAAGGCGGTCGACAAGGCCGCGGTGATCACCGACGTGCGCGTGGAGGAGAAGACGGGCGGCAAGTCCGGCGACTGGAGCCGGTCGTGAGCCGCGGCGGCGAGGTCCACAGCCACGCCCACCCGCAGGCCAGGGCCGCCGAGGCCGCCGAGGGCCAGGGGCACCCCCGGGAGGTCCGCGCGCTGGTGATCACCGCGTCCAACCGGGCGTCCGCCGGGGTGTACGAGGACCGCGGCGGCCCCCTGCTCGTCACCGGCCTCACCGCGCTGGGCTGCACCGTCGACGGCCCGGTGGTGGTGCCGGACGGCGCCCCGGTCGGCCGCGCCCTGCGCGAGGGCGTGGCGGCCGCGTACGACGTCGTCGTCACCACCGGGGGCACCGGCCTCTCGCCCACGGACCGCACCCCCGAGGAGACCCGCGCCGTCCTGGACCACGAGGTCCCGGGCATCCCCGAGGCGATCCGCGCCTTCGGCGCCGGGAAGGTCCCGACGGCGGCGCTCTCCCGGGGACTCGCGGGCGTCGCCGGTCGTACGCTGGTCGTGAACCTGCCCGGTTCCCCCGGCGGAGTACGGGACGGTCTGGCCGTGCTGGAGCGGCTGCTGTCGCACGCGGTCGACCAGATCAGGGGCGGTGACCACCCCGCGCCCCCGCCCGGCCCCGACGACCGTCGGGAGACCAGACCTTCTGGGAGTCCGAACTGAACGCGCCCTGGCCGGTCGTACTGGTGGACGGCGACGTGGTCCTCCGCCCGATAAGGCTGCGCGACCAACGCACCTGGCGCGAGGTGAACCGGCGCAACCGCGACTGGCTGCGCCCCTGGGAGGCCACGGTCCCGCCGCCCGCGCCGGGGGCGCCGCCCGCGCAGCGTCCGACGTACCGCCAGATGGTCCGCCACCTGCGGGCCGAGGCGAACGCGGGCCGCATGCTCCCCTTCGTCATCGAGTACCAGGGGCGGCTGGTCGGCCAGTTGACGGTGGCCGGGATCACCTGGGGCTCCATGTGCTCGGGGCACGTGGGGTACTGGGTGGACCGCGGCGTCGCGGGCCGCGGAGTGATGCCGACGGCCGTCGCGCTGGTCACGGACCACTGCTTCCGCACCGTCGGACTGCACCGGATGGAAGTCTGCATTCGCCCCGAGAACGGACCGAGCCGTCGGGTGGTGGAGAAACTGGGATTCCGGGAAGAGGGGATTCGTCCACGTTATCTCCACATCGACGGCGCCTGGCGGGACCACCTCGTGTTCGCACTGACGGCCGAGGAAGTCCCCGAAGGGCTACTCCGCCGCTGGCACCGGGCCCGACCGCAGGCACCACAGGGCCCCCAAGGAACCCGGTAAATAAAATATGTGTTCGAAATCGACCGCCAATGACGATGTGATGATCCAAACAATCGCAAGAAAAGCCCGTCATATCAGCGGGATCGTGCGACACACCGGGCCAATTGGCGGATGCCCTTGCAAGAATCCCTCTACGGTGTGACCGTGAGCAGCAGCGGCCTCATCTACGCAGTCATCGTCGGGGCCTGGGCCGCCTACTTGGTGCCGATGTGGCTCCGCAGGCAGGACGAGCTAAACGAGGCTCGACCGACGGAACGCTTCTCCACCGCCATCCGGTTGCTGTCCGGACGCGGGGCGATGGAGCGCCGATACGCCAAGGAGCTGCGGGACCGCACCCCGGAGCAGCCCGATTCCGACGTCCACCCGGATGCCGCCACGGAGCCCTTGAGCACCGTGGATGTCCGGGCCTTCGCCGCGCCCCGCACCGAGGTCCGGACCACGCCTCCGGACCCGGCGCAGGCGCCGGCGCAAGAGCCCGAGCCTCCCAGGCAGCCCCGCCAGCCCCGCCGTCCCCGGCAGCGCCCCAACCGCGCGGCGGCCGAGCGCGCCCGGCGCAGCAAGGTGCTGGCCCGGCGCCGGCGGACGACGGTGCTCCTCTTCGTGGGGTTCACGGCGGGCGCGGTCGTCGCCGCGGTCGGCGGCACCGGCTTCCTCTGGGCGCCGGCCGCTCCCGCGGTGCTCCTCAGCCTGTACATCGGCTATCTGCGCACCCAGGAGCGGCGGCGCTTCGCCGTCGTCATGGACCGGCGCCGCGCGGAGGCGGCGGCGCAGCGCCTGCGTGAGACCCGGCACGCCCGGCCCGGCCGCCGCCAGCCCGCCCCGCCGGCCCCGGCGCCCGCCGCCGAGCAGGGCGAGACCCCGGAGCCCCACCCCGAGCCCGAGTCGGCACCGCTGTCGCCGCAGGAGGCGGGCCGCCGCGCCCTCGTCGAGCAGACGGACCACGCGGAGTGGGTCGACCAGCAGCGCGACCGCGGCCCGGCGACTGGCGACAGCTGGGACCCGGTCCCCGTCCCCCTGCCGACGTACGTGACGGCTCCGGTCGCCCCGCGCGCCACGAGCGGCATCGACATGAACGACCCGGAGACCTGGAGCTCGGCCCGCTCCTCCGCCGCGGACCCGCCCCGCAACGAGGCACCGCCGCCGCGCCGGCAGCCGCAGCCCCAACCCCGCCGCACGACCCGCGACCGCGGCCGCACCCCCCTCTTCGACCAGTACGCCGACGAGGACCGCCCCCGCGCCGCCAACGAGTGATCGACTCCGCTCCGCCCCACGGGGCGGAGCCGCCCCCGACCAGCACGGGAGCGGATTTCCGAGCACCCCGATCGGGATGCTAGAGTTTCACTCGTTGCAAGGGCCTGTGGCGCAGTCTGGTAGCGCACCTCGTTCGCATCGAGGGGGTCTGGGGTTCAAATCCCCACAGGTCCACAACAGCTCAGAGCCTCCGCCGGAGAAATCCGACGGAGGCTCTGTGGCGTTGTACAGCAGTGAAGTACAGTAACTACTCCGGATCTTGCGCGCCCAGGTGCCGGCCCAGCCGCAGGAGTGCCTTGCGGGTTTTTTTCGGACGGCACGTGCGTGTACACCTCCATCGTCACCGCGATCTTGCTGTGCCGGAGGATCTGCATCGTGATCCTGGGGTGCACGTCCAGCGCGGCGAGGAGCGAGCCGAAGGCGTTCATCTGGGCCTGGAGGTAGGGGAAGTCCTTCTCCAGTCCGGCCGAGACCAGGACGTCGCGGAGGGCGGCGGTCGCGTCGCGTGCCGCGTACCACGGTTCGCTCTCGACGGGGCCGCGTCATCCCCATGGCGAACCGCCTCCGCCTTGGCCGTCGCCCCGACCATCGCTGCGGAGACCGGGAACTCCTCGCCGTAGCGGTCGACGCGTTCGAGTAGGCCGGTGGCGGCGACGAGCATCACCGCCAGGGCGACGACGCGGAGCGGGGACGGCTCCGGCGCTCGGGTCGGGGCGGCGAGCCACTGGTAGCGGTCGCCGGAGAGGGGCATCGGGCCGGGGAGGACGACGAAGGAGCCGGTCGCCAAGTACCCGTACGTGGGCGTTCCGTGGCCCTCGGACTCCCTGATCACGGCCCGGTCGAAGCGGTCGCGCGAGCCCGGGGCGATGAGGAAGCCGACCTGCCTGTTGCCCAGGTCGGTCATGACGGGCCCGTGAGGCATGCCCCTCTGCTGGAGCTGACGTACCCCGACAGCCCGGAGGCGGGCGTCACCGCGATAGCGCCGTTATGGCGGGCCGACTTCGACGGTCACGAGCCGTTGCTCACCTCGGACGTCTCGGACGCCGTGTGGCATGAAGCGTCGCTCCGTTGGCTCGTCGCTCCAGAAGCCGTCGTCCCCACGGTCGCCGCAGGTGACGGGCCACGCGTCGGGCTCGCCGACGTCGCAATGATCAAGTCGACCGCGGACATGTTCGCCCAGCTCGACGACCGGTTCGGCGGTGACCACGCCCGGCAGAGCTTGATCCAGTACCTCAGTAGGGACGTGGCCCCGCTCCTGTCAGGCCAGTACACGCAGGCCGTCGGACGGGCCCTGTTCGCCGCCGTCGCCGAAGCGACGCTCCTCGCGGGGTGGATGTCGTACGACGCCTGCCACCACGGGCTCGCGCAACGGTACTTCGTCCACGCGCTCAGGCTCGCGCAGGACGGCGACGACCGACGACCACCGCGGGCCGTGCGCGCCTCTCCGGCCAGGAAGGGGGACCTTGCCGACTCCGCTGCCCTTAGTACGCATCGAGACGGTCTGGGGTTCACATCCCCACAGGTCCACAGCAGGGCCGTTCACGAGTTAGCTCGTAAGCGGTTCGCGAGTCCCGTCCGGTCACATTGATCGGGCGGGATTTCGTCGTTTCTGGGCTCGTCTGGAGGTCTGGGTGCGCAGGTTATGCCGGGCTGGCGTGTGCCTTGTGGCCTGTGGGCGTCGTGCGGGCATGACTGCGCACGACGCCCACGCGGGGGAGTTCGGCGCACGCGTGGCCGGCACCCTCGGGCGCAGGTACGGCTGGTCTCTCTACGTTCTGGAACAATCCGGGGCAGCTGGCCTCAAGCGCTCATCGCCGTCTCGGCGATGTGGCCTGCTACGGCCCGTACGACGACTCACCGGAAGGTACCGGGCTCGTCCTGTCCATCACCGATTACGACGGCTTCACCACCGCCTGCCCGCGAGCAGCCCAGATCGTTCTGGACATCGTCGCCGATCAGGCCCGCCATGCGGGGGTACTCCAGCGCCGCTTCTTCTGCCTCATCCTCAGCAACGACCCGGACATCCAGTTCGAACCCGTCGGCGCCATGCCCGTCCTGTGGAACGACGACGAATGGTTCGACGCCGACCGCCGACCGCCGACCGCCGACCGCCGACCGCCGACCGCCGACGCTGAAGCGGGCGGTCGCGGGCATGTCAGAGCCTACGGCTAGCATCCGGCCGTGAATCCTGAGCTGCTGTCGACCATTGCTGTTCCTCTCCCGCCTGGACGGCTGATCACGTCCGACGAAGGAGACGGAAGCTCCAAGCCCTGTGGCTGAGCAACGGCCCGATATCCGCAGAGCTGTGGGTGCGGATCCGTGACGAACACCCCCGCTCGGGGTATGGCCCCTGCTACTCGACTCGCGGCATCCCGAGGACAGCGACTTCCGGCCCTGGGGCGCCGGTGAGCTCTTCCCAGAACAGATGTCATCGCCTACGCAGCCGACACTCCGACGTGACCTCGCACCCCCACAAAGCCGCCGTGATGCCGCACCGCCCAGCAGCCGGTCCAAGCACCGCAATTGGGGAACGACCACCTGGAGCGCGGGTAATGATCTTCAACCGCTTCTGTTCCGCCTGGTCAGCAGCGCTCGTGAACACCCCACAGCATCGCTGTTCTTGAGTTCGCTCAGAGGTGGTTGGCGAGGTCCCGGTGATCGTGGTGATCACCGGGGCCTTTGGCGTTTGTGGGGCGTCGGATGGGGTGGCTACGGGGTGGGGGCGTCGAGAGGGCTGATGACGGGTGTGCTCACGTGTTGGTAGATCACGGAGCTGCGGAAGTTGACGATCTCGCGGCGCTGGCTGAAGCGGTCCATGAGGAACGTGTGGAGGTGGTCGACGTCGGCTACGGCGACGTGGACCAGGAAGTCGTCGCCGCCGGCCACGACGAAGACCGAGAGGACTTCGGGGAGGTCGGACACGTACGCCTTGAAGTTCTCGATGACGTCCCGGCTGAGGGGGCGCACTTGGATCGACAGCAGTGCTTGGACCGGGCGGCCCAGGGAGCGGAGGTCGACGGTTGCGTGGAAGCCCGTGATCACTCCGCGGTGGCGCAGGGCTCGGGTTCGTTCGAGGCAGGTGGACGGGGCGATGCCGAGGCGGCGGGCGAGTTCCCTGTTGGTGATCCGCGCATCGCGCTGCAAGTGGTCCAGTATCAGCGAATCAAGTTCGTCCATGGGCGCCATTGTGGCCGCCGAAGCGAATGGTGTTCGGGGTCTGGTCATTGTTGTCGTCGGGGTGCCTAGCGTTCGCCGTCACTGACCGAACGAGGTGACGGAGGACGCGCGATGGCGGAGCGACCCGTTGGGGTCGTCGCTCGGCGGCGACGGGGGCGGCAGCGGTCCGGGTTGGGAGCCGGGGCGGGAACGGCGCTGTGCGTCGGGGCGGTGTTGGGGCCGGGAGCTCTGACGCTGACGTCCACGGCAGCGGCGGCAGCGGGGCCGGGGTCGGTGTTGGCCTGGCTGGTGCTGGTCGGGGTGAGTCTGCCCGTGGCCCGGGTGTTCGCGGCGCTCGGTGCCCGGAATCCGGACGGGGGCGGTGTGGCCGCGTCCGTGGAGAGGGCGTTCGGGGCTCGGCTGGCCGGGCCCGTGGGGTGGTGGTTCTACTGGGCCGTCCCGTTGGGCGTGCCCGCCGCGGCGCTCATCGGTGGTGAGTACGCGGCTGCCGCTGCGGGGTGGGGGCGCTCCGCCGTTCCGGTGATCGCGCTGCTCGTCGTGGGTGCTGCGTATGGGGCCAATCTGGTGGGGCTGCGGCTGTCGGGGCGGCTGCAACTGCTCATGGTCGGTGCGCTGGCGTCGCTGTTGGCCGTCACGATCGCGGTGTCGGGCACCGGGGTGCGGGCCGCCCACTTCAGCCCCTTCCTGCCGCACGGTTGGTCCTCCGTCGGAGTCGCGGCAGGCATGTTGTTCTTCGCCGTCGCGGGCTGGGAGGCGATCAGCCACCTTTCGGCGGAGTTCACCGACCCGGCGCGGGACCTGCCCCGGGCCACCCTGCTGGCCTGGGCAATCGTCGCCGTGCTCTACGTGGGGCTCGCGCTCGTCACCGTCGGAGTGCTCGGGGTGCGGGCCGGAGCCACCACCACTCCGCTCACCCTGCTGCTGGAGCAGGGCTTGGGGACGTCCGCCCGGCCCGTGGCGGCGGCAGCGGCGCTCCTGTTGACGTTCGGCGCGGTCAACGCCTATCTCGCCGGGGCCGCCCGGTTGGGGGAGGCGCTGGGGCGGCGGGGCGCCATGCCCCGCAGGATCACGGTCGGGCCTGCCGAAGGGAGCGGCGTACCGCGCCGCAGCCTGACGGTGGTCACCCTCGCGTCGTCGGGGGTCGTCGCGGCCGCGGCCTACGGATTCATCGACCTGGAGACTTTGCTACGGGCGACATCGGCGTGTCTGGCCGCCGTCACCCTCGCCGGACTCGCTGCCGCGACGGTCCTGTTGGAGGGGCGACGCTCGTTGCGCGTCAGCGCTGCCGTCAGTTGCGGTGTGGTCGCCGTGGTGCTCGTCTTCTGCGGGCCGTTCCTGCTGGTGCCGGCCGTGCTGGCGATGGCTGCCACCGCCTTCGCCGCGGGAGCTTCGGCCAGAGCACTACACCGTGCTCGACGTCGGTGTCCTGACCACAGCCGGGCAGAAAGTGTCGGGCGGGCGGGATCGCCGCGCTGAGACGTTGGCGGCATGAACAAATCGACGAGCGAATCGGCCATCAGCGGCGAGGCGGTGTCCGACTTCGTGGAGAACGGATTCCTCCGGGTGGCGGGGGCCTTCCCGGGGGACGTCGCGGCGGAGTGCCGGGAGATCATGTGGCGGGACATCGACGAGGAGGCCGACGCTCCGGCGACGTGGCGCAGCCCCGTGGTGCGGCTCGGCGCGTACGGGCAGGAGCCGTTCCGGGCCGCGGCCGACTCGCCGCGGCTGCGGGCCGCGTTCGACGTACTCGCCGGGGCGGGGCGCTGGGCGCCCCTCGGAGGGCTCGGGACGTTCCCCGTACGGTTCCCCAGCGATCAGGAGCCGGGCGACGACGGGTGGCACGTCGACGCGAGCTTCCCGGGGGACGACCCCGGGGACTTCATGTCGTACCGGGTGAACGTCGCTTCGCGGGGGCGGTGGTTGCTGATGTTGTTCCTGATGTCCGACGTGGGGGAGGACGACGCGCCCACCCGGATCAGGGCGGGGTCCCACCTGGACGTCGCCGCGCTGCTCGAAGCGGAAGGAGACGACGGCCTGGCCTTCATGGACCTCGCCGGGCGGGCGGTGGACGCGACCGAGCACCGGCCGCTCGTGACGGCCACGGGACGGGCCGGGGACGTCTACCTCTGCCACCCCTTCCTCGTGCACGCGGCGCAACCGCACCGGGGGGTCGAACCGCGCTTCATGGCGCAGCCGCCGTTGCTGCCCAAGCCGGGGCGGGGGCCGGGCATCGAGCGGGCCGACGGTGCGTACTCCCCGGTGGAGGCGGCGATTCGGCGGGGCATCGGGCGCTGACGGGCGTCGGTGCGCGTGGTGCGTGGGCACCAGGAAGCGCGGGTGCCTGGTGCGGGTGCACCAGGTGGAGACGGCTGCGGGGGACGATGCACCGCGGGGCGCCGGAGGGGAGCGTTGGAGGCGTGCGGATCTCGCGCGCTTTCCCTTGCCTAATGGTGTCTGGAGTGATCGACAGGTGGCGACTTTTCTCTACCGGATGGGACGGTGGGCCTTCCGGCGACGCCGGCTCGTGAGCGGTCTGTGGTTGGGCGTCCTGGTGCTGGCCGGGATCGCGGCCGCCACCGCGCCGGCCGGGCAGGAAGAGGACCTGTCCATGCCCGGCACCGAGTCGCAGAAGGCGTTCGACCTGCTGGACGAGCGCTTCCCGCAGAGCAACGCGCAGGGTGCGGAAGCCCGGTTGGTGTTCCAGGCTCCGGACGGGCAGCGGGTGACGGCCAAGGAGCACAGAGCGGTCGTCGAGGAGACGCTCGACGCGCTGGACGGCGGCGACCAGGTCGCGTCGGCCACCGATCCCTACACGACCGGCGCCGTCAGCAAGGACGGCACCATCGCGTACTCCACGATCACCTACACCGCGGACGCCGTCGATCTGACCGGGCCGACGAAGGCCGCCCTTGAGGACGCCGCGAGCCAGGCCCGGGACGCCGGGCTGACGGTGGAGATCGGCGGTTCCGCCCTGGAAGCGGAGGTGGCGCCGGGCGGTGCGACGGAGGTCGTCGGCGTGCTGGTGGCCGCGGTGGTGCTGGTGCTCACCCTCGGGTCGCTGGTCGCGGCCGGGTTGTCGCTGATGACCGCCTTCTTGGGGGTGGCCATCGCCTTCGGCCTGGTCACCGCGCTGGCCGTGCCGCTGGGCCTGACGTCGACCGTGGCCATCTTGGCGCTGATGCTGGGCCTGGCGGTCGGCATCGACTACGCACTCTTCATCACCTCCCGCTACCGGGACGAACGAGCCCTGGGCAGTGAACCGGAGGACGCCGCCGGCCGGGCGGTGGGGACGGCCGGGTCCGCCGTCGTCTTCGCGGGCGCGACCGTGTTCATCGCCCTGGTCGGGCTGGGCGTCGTCGGGGTCCCCGAACTCACCAAGATGGGCCTGGGCGGTGCGGGGGCCGTGGCCCTCGCCGTACTCGTCGCACTGACTCTGGTGCCCGCGCTGTTCGGCTTCTTCGGCGAGCGGGTGCTGTCCCGTGCCGCGCGCAAGGCGGCCCGGCCGGGCAACGAGCACCTGCACCGGGCGACGGACGCGACGGCCCGGCCCGGGCTGGGCACCCGTTGGGCGCGGTTCGTGCTGCGTCGGCCGGCGGCCGTGCTGTTGGTCGCCGGGCTCGGACTCGGCGCCGTCGCGCTGCCGACGCTGAGCCTTGAACTCGGGCTGCCCGGCGACGAGTCCAAGCCGGTGGAGACCACCCAGCGCCGCGCCTACGACCTGCTGTCGGACGGCTTCGGACCCGGCTTCAACGGCCCGTTGACGGTGGTCGTGGACACGGCCAAGTCCGCGGACGGGCAGGCCACCACCGACCTGGTCGTGAAGGCGGTACGGGCAGTGGACGGAGTCGCGTCGGTCGGCGACCCGGTGCTCAGCGGGAGCAAGGACACGGCCGTGCTCACCGCCGTGCCGCAGACCGCGCCGAACAGCGGCGAGACCAAGGACCTGGTGCACGCGATCCGGGACGCGGTCTCCGGCGTGGAGGCCGACACGGGCGCCGACATCCTGGTGACCGGCACCACCGCGTTGAACATCGACATCTCGGAAGCCATGTCCGACGCCCTGCTCCCGTATCTGACCGTGGTCATCGGCCTGGCGGTGCTGCTGCTGACGGTGGTCTTCCGCTCGATCCTGGTCCCCGTCAAGGCCGCGCTCGGCTTCCTGCTGTCGGTGGGTGCCGCCTTCGGTGTCGTCGTCGCCGTCTTCCAGTGGGGCTGGGCCGCGGACCTGGTCGGCATCGAACAGACCGGGCCCGTCATGTCGCTGATGCCGATCCTCATCATCGGCATAGTCTTCGGCCTCGCCATGGACTACGAGGTCTTCCTCCTGACCCGGATGCGGGAGGCGTACGTCCACGGCGCGTCCCCCGACGAGGCGGTCGTCAACGGCTTCCGGCACAGCGGGCGCGTGGTGGCAGCGGCGGCCGTCATCATGATCAGCGTGTTCGCCGGATTCATCGGGATGAACAGCCCGACCATCCAGACGATGGGCGTCGGCCTGGCCGCCGCGGTCGCCTTCGACGCCTTCGTGGTGCGGATGGCCATCGCACCCGCGGTCCTCGCACTGCTCGGACACCGGGCCTGGTGGCTGCCGCCTATCCTGAACCGCGTGCTGCCGAACGTGGACATCGAGGGTGAGTCGCTGAGCGGGCGCGCCCGCCCCACGAGCACCGATCCGGACGCAGCGGTGTCGCGGCTGCCCGTCGGCGGGCGCTGAGCGGCCGTGGCGAACACCGGGGGCGGCGGCCCGCGACCGCGCGGCGCGTGGTGGCGGGAGGGCGCGATCACAGCGGTGGCGTTCCTGCTCTGTCTGCTCGGCGGGGTGGTGCAGGTCGACGACACGCTGGCGCCGCCGCCGGCCGCCGCCTACCTCATCGCCGCGGTGTCCTGTGCAGTGCTGCCGGTGCGGCACAGGGCGCCGCTGGCGGCGATGGCGGTCACGACCGCGGCCGGCGTGCTGGTGCCGGCCTTCGACCTGCTGCTGAGCCCGCTCAGCGTGGCACCCGCCGTGATCACCGCGTACTCGCTCACCGCGCGCACGGAACGGCACGCGGCGGGCGCGGTGTCGATCACCTCCCTGGCGCTGCTGGTCGCCTCCGCGCCCTTCTTCGGGGCCCTGTCGTGGCAGGACGCGAGCAGGGTCGCGGCGGTGGCGGCGTTCCCGCTGGTGGCAGGGGTCCTCGGGTACTCGGTGCAGAACCGACGGGCCTATCTGGCGGCCGTGGAGGAGCGGGCCCAGCGGGCCGAGGAGAGCCGGGAGAGCGAGGCCAGCCAGCGGGTCGCCGAGGAACGGGTGCGCATCGCCCGGGAGCTGCACGACCTCGTGGCCCATCAGATCACCCTCGCCAACGCACAGGCCACGGTCGCCGCCCACCTCTTCGACACCCGCCCGGAGCAGACCCGCAAGAGCCTGCACGAACTCGTCGAGACCACCAGCAACGCACTCGACGAACTGCGGGCCACCGTCGGTCTGCTGCGCCAGTCCGGAGACGCGCCGGTGCCCTCCGAACCGGCGCCCGGGCTGGCCCGGCTGCCCAAGCTCCTCGAATCCTTCAGCCGTGCGGGGCTGGAGGTGGAGGTGCGCCAGAACGGCACGGTCAGACCGCTGCCGCCCGGAGTGGACCTCACCGCCTACCGCATCCTCCAGGAGGCCCTGACCAACGTGACCAAGCACGCCAACACCCAGAGCGCCCAGGTGCGGCTCTTCTGGTCCGCCGAACGGTTGACCGTGAGCATCTTCGACGGCGGAGGGGACCCCCACCTGCCGTCGAGGGCGTCGACGACGACCGAGCAGGAGACCTGGTCCACGAAACCGCGGAGCCACGTGGACCGCAATGCGCTCGTGGAACCGCGCCGTTCGCCCGGCTACGGTCTGATCGGGATGCGGGAACGCGCCGCCGCAGCCGGGGGACGCCTCACCGCCGGCGAACGTCAGCAGGGCGGCTTCCTGGTCACCGCCCAACTGCCCATTCCCCCCGTCAAGGACGACGCACAGCAGACCGCGCAAACGCCGGGGGAAGAACGGAAGGCCGACGGAGGGGCAGGGGACGCACCATGACGCTACGGGTGTTGCTCGCCGACGACCAGGCCCTGCTGCGTGACGCCTTCCGGATACTCCTCGACAGCGCCGACGACATCACCGTGGTCGGCGAGGCCGCCGACGGGCGGGAGGCGGTGCGGCTCACCCGGGAGCTGCGCCCCGACGTGGTGGTCATGGACATCCGGATGCCGGACGTGGACGGCCTCGCCGCCACGTCGGAGATCTGCGCGAGCCCGGAGCTGCGCGACAGCCGCATCCTGATCCTCACCACGTACGAGACCGACGAGTACGTGGCTCAGGCGCTGCGCGCCGGGGCGAGCGGCTTCATCGGCAAGGGCATCGGGGCCGAGGCCCTGTTGGACGCGGTGCGGACGATCGCCGGCGGGGAGACCCTGCTGTCGCCGGCCGCGACGCGATCCTTAGTGGCCCGTTTCCTGGCCACACCGGGCGAAGTCCCGCAGTACCGCCCCGACCAGCTCGCCGTGCTCACCCCGCGCGAACGGGAGATGGTGGCCATGGTCGCGACCGGCCTGTCCAACCAGGAGATCGCCGAGCGGATGTTCCTCAGCCCGTTCACCGTACGGGCCCATGTGCAGCGTGCCATGACGAAGTTGGACGCCCGGGACCGGGCGCAGCTCGTCGTCATCGCCTACCGGACGGGCCTGGTGCAGGCCACGCCGGAGGGCGGCACCGACCGCACCCCGTCGTGAGGGCGACGAGCGGGGTGCGGCGGTGCCGCGGGAGGTCACGGCGTCGGGGCGAAGTCGGGCAGCGTCAGGGCCGAGTGGGCCGGTTGGGGTGGGGCGGCGGGCAGGGCGGTGAGGGCGCGCAGCCTGGTGTTGCGTTGCTCCAGGGCGTGCGCCGTGGTGGGGAAGAGGGTGGCCGCTCCGGTGTCGACCAGGTCCTGGTTCACGGTGACGAACTCGCGGGCGCCGCGTTCGTAGGCGGCGAAGGCCGCGGTGTGGTCCCGTTCGGTGGCCAGGGCGTTGGCGAGGACGTAGGCCCCGGCCAGTGCCAGGCTTGAGCCCTGTCCGGTGAGGAACGAGGGGGCGTGGGCGGCGTCACCGGCGAGGGCGACGCGGCCGTTGGACCAGCGGGGCATGCGGATCTGCCCGACCGTGTCGAAGAACAGGTCGTCGGCGTCGTGCACGGCGTCGACCAGGCGGGGGATCTCCCACCCGGCGCCGGCGAAGGTGGTGGCGAGCAGGTCCCGCTGGGCGTCGGGGTTGCGCAGCGCGTGGAGCGGCGGCTCGGGTTGGTGGAAGTTCAAGAAGGCGTGCAGTTCGTCGGTGTCCCCGACGGCGTAGAGGGCGGCGGCCTTCCCCGGGGTGTTCCACAGCACGACCTCGTGGGAGAGGCCGAGGGTGTTCGGCATGGTGAAGATGGCGAAGCAGTAGTCGAGGTAGCGGTGGAACCGTGCTTCGGGGCCGAACAGGGTCTCCCGGGTGGCGGAGTGCATGCCGTCGGCGCCGACGACCAGGTCGAAGGTGCGGTGTTGGCCGCGGTGGAAGGTGACGTCGACGCCGTGCGCGGACTGGGTGAGGGCGGCGACGGAGTTGCCGAAGAGGAACTCCACGTCGTCCCGTACCAGCTCGTACAGGGCCGTGGCCAGGTCGCCGCGGCGCACCTCCAGGTCCTGTCCTTCGACTCCGCCGGCGACGGCGTGCGGGTTGACCGATGCGATGGTGGCGCCGTCGGCGTCGAGGAAGGTGCAGCGGCGGGATTCGACGTGGGCGTCGCGTAGTTGCGGCAGTATCCCCATGCGGCGGACCACCTCCAGGGCGGTGCCGCGGATGTCGATGGGGTAGCCGCCGCTGCGCAGCGCGCCCGCCTTCTCCACCACGGTGACGGTGAATCCGGACCGGCGGAGCCAGTACGCCAGGGCGGGGCCGGCGATGCTGGCGCCGGAGATCAGGACTGTGCGGGAGGGACCTTTGGGGGTCATGTCTGGGCCTTCTTCTTCGTTTGGTGGACGACGAGGAGTGACAGTGCGGCGACGACGCCGGCGACGGTGAAGCCCAGGACGAAGGCCGATTCGCTCGGGAGGCCCGTCGTCGTGCTGGTGCCGGCGTCGAGGATCGCGGCGGCGATCTGGGCGCCCAGGGCGACGCCGATGACGCGGGTGACCACGAGCAGGCTGGTGATGATGCCGGTGTCCTTGGCTTCCACGGCGGTGGCGGTGTTCGCCATCAGCGCCGTGGTGCCGATGCCCGCGGCGAACGCGGTGAGCACCTTGGCGAGGACGAGTTGCCACTCCGCGGTGTGCAGCGACGCGAGGGCGAGCATCGTGCCCGCCGTGATGACGGCGCCGCCGACGATGACGGCGCGCGGGCCGAAGCGCCGTGCCGCGATGCCGCCGATCGAGTCGCTGAACGCTCCGGCTATGGCGCCGGGCAGCAGGAACAGCCCGATGTCGGTGGTGTCGGCGCCGAAGCCGTAACCGTCGGCCGGCAGGGCGAAGAGCTGTGGGAGCAGGAAGACGACCATGCCGAAGCTGGTGGTGATGACGAAGGTGAGCGCGCACGCGTGCCACATGACGGGCCGCGCCAGCACGCGCAGGTCGACCATGGGGGAGGGCGCGCGGCGCTCGACGACGACCCAACCGGTCGCGAGGGCGGCCACCGCCACCGCGAGGGCGACCGTCGCGAGGGGCGACAGGCTGCCGTCGGTCACCGTCACGAGCCCGAGCATGAACGCGAGCAGCGTGCCGCTCAGCAGCGCGGCGCCGAGCCAGTCGATCCTGCCGTCCGACGGGGCGGGCGGGTCGTGCGGCATCAGCCGGGCCACGACCAGCGTCATCGCGCCGACCGCGATCGTCGGCAGCGCGAACATCCACTGCCAGGACAGCTCGTCCGATATCGGCCCGGCGAGCAGCGTTCCCACGGTGCCGCCGCCCGTGAACAGCGCGATGACCACCCCTATCGCCACCTGTGACTCGCGCGTCGACAGGTGTTTGCGCACCAGGATGAACGAGAGCGGCAGTGCACCCACCATGACGCCCTGCAAGACCTGACCGAGCAGCAGCACCGGCAGGTTGGGTGCCAGGCTGGCCAGCAGGCCACCGGCCGAGACCACCGACATCAGCCAGATCAGTACCCGCTTCCCGCCGTAGCGGTCGCCGAGCTTGCCCGCGATGGGTGTGACGACGGCGCCGGTGATGAGGAGCGTGTTGCCGATCAACGCCCCTTCGCCGGAGCTGACTCCCAGCTCGCGCTGGAGCAGCGGCAGCGCGGGCTCCACCACCGACTGGAGGGTGCCGAGGGCGAGCGCCAGGATGCCGAGCGCGCCGATCGACGATCTCCCGATGCGGGGTGGGGTAACCACAGCTTGGGACATGGCCGTCCTGTTCGTGTTGGGGGCGAGGACGCGCACGGAGCCGGCGAACGGGCTCGCCGCGCTCTCTCGGCGCTCGCCTCCCACACTCCCTTTCGGTACGGCGCGGGGCATCGTTCCCGGTGCCCGTCTGGTCCTGGTGCACGGGGACCAGCCGCTCGGGTCGTCTGGTGCCTACGCACCACGGCCCGACGGGAAGGCCCTCGCCGGACGGCCGGCACGGCCTCGCGTGCGATGGGATGAGGGGCGCGCGAAGTTCTCGCGCTGCCGGGGCCGCCGTCCGTCACGCGGGGTCCGGGGGAGGCAGCCCCGTCGTCTCAGCCCGTTCCGGTGGTCGCCGGCCACGGCAGGACGGTCAGTTCGGGCCACGTTTCCTGCCAGCGCGCCGTCTTCGCCTCGTACACCTCGCGCGGGGCGAGCACCGGGTTCGGGCGGACCACCAGGTTGAACACGTCGGACAGTCCGTGCGGTGCGTACACGCGCCATCCGCCGTCGGGCTCCAGCCGCACGCCCAGGCAGCATGTGGTCGCGGCGAAGCAGTCGATGGCCGCCTCGGTCGACCGGTGCGGCGGGCAGGGCACCCCGAACTTCTCCTCGTACCAGAGGTGTACGCGCGCCTCGTTGCGGATCTCCACCTCGGCGGGCAGGCCCGCGAACGCCGTCCGCCCGGCCCGGATCGCCGAGTCCTCCGCCTCCCACGACAGGTCGGTGCCGTCGAAGTAGAAGAGGTCGTAGTCCTTGATGCCACTGGTGGCGGGTCTGCCGGTGGCGACGTTCCACACCGTCTGGAACAGGCAGCCCGCCGTCAGGTACCAGTCGGGCAGGCGCAGGGCGGCGGCCCTGGTCAACACGGAGGCCAGGACCTCGTTCTGGAGGAGCGCGGAGCGCAGGGCGTCGACCTGTTGGTCGAGGGGGAGCCGTCCGGGCATCCGTCATCCCTACCACGTGCCGCGCCCCGCCGGACGGGCGCGGAAGGCGGCCCGCAGGGCGCGGGTCCCCTTCGGCGCCGTCGTCGGCGGGGACGGCGCCACCGCCTCCGGCGGCCAGCGCCAACGCCTGCTGCTGGCGCGGGCGCTGCTCGCGGCGACCGACGAGGTGGTGCGCCTGGACGCCCCGGCCGGTGTGCCCGCGGTCAGGTACTGAGAGATCCGAAAGATGAGGACCTAGTGCCGTGACCGGCAATGTTTGCCCGTGAGGAGTGTCGTCCGGTGCGTGCGATCGCAAGGCGGCCGGAAGCTCTGGTAGCGGTGGGGGTACCTCCCGTGCCCGCAGGGCACAGGGGGCCTACCAGGGGTTTCGGCCAACGCGGCGAGGGTGCGTGCCGGACGGGACGACAGGGGAAAGCTTGCCGGGAGGGGCACTAGAGCGCGGTGAGCGGTTCGGCGGCGTGGGCGCGGTGCAGGGCGTCCAGGAAGCGGGGGGCTTCGGGGAGTTCGACGTCGCCGATGCGGTGGACGGGGACGCCCGGCGTCCAGGAGTTCAGCACCACCGCGCCGGCCAGCGCGGGCAGGTCGGCGGGGGTGACGTCCTCGACGCGCTGCGGGACGCCGATCCCGTCGAGCTGCCGGCCGACCACGGACATCATCGTGCCGCGCAACACGTCGGCCCGCGGCCACACCACCGCTTCGCCGTCCCAGAAGGCGAGGTTCCAGATCGTCGCCTCGCTCAGCCGGCCCTGCCGGTCGACGAACGCGGCGTCGTCGAAGCCGTCGGCGACGGCGCGCCGCAGGTGGTACGTCTTGGCGATCTCCCCGACGTGCTTGACGGCCGCGAGGGGACGCTCGTACGCGACGGTCGCCAGCGCCAGCGGGCCCCGCGGCCCGTCGGACGGCGGCGCGGTGCGGACCAGCAGGTCGAGTTCGAGGCCGGGGTCGTCGACGGTGAACTCGCCGGCGGGGGAGTGGACGGTGGCCATCAGCGAGGCGTCGGCCGGCCCCGCGTCGACGGCCGCACGCAGCCGGGAGCGCACCAGGTCGTCCGGGAGCGCCCGCCCGAACAGCTCCTGCGAAGCGGACCGCAGCCGAGCCAGGTGCAGATCGAGGCCGCGGACCCGGCGGTCGCGCACCTGGATCGCGGTGAAGTGGGCGTAGCCGGCGAACGCGAGCGGCGCGAGGTCGTCGGCGGTGGCCGGGCGGCCGTTGACGTGGGTGACGAAGGACTCGGTGGTGGTCGCTGCGGTGCTCATGCGAGAAACCTAGGATCTGACACCGGTGTGAGGTTCAAGCGCGATCGGGCGCGAGTGAGGGGGATCACATGAAGATCGGCGACCTGGCGCGGGCGACGGGCGTGAGCCCGCGACTGCTGCGCTACTACGAGGAGCAGGGCCTCCTCGTCTCGCACCGCCTCTCCAGCGGCCACCGCCGGTACGCGCCCGACGCCCCGGTCGTCGTCGGCCACATCAGGACCCTGCTGGCCGCCGGCCTGTCGACGAACGTCATCCGCACGGTCCTTCCGTGCGTCGAGGGCCCCGGCCTCGAACTGAACGAGTGCGTCGCGGACACCCTCAAGGAGCAACTGCGCGGCCTGGACGAGCGGATCACCGTCCTCCAGGACGCGCGCACGACGCTGGCGGGGCTGTTGCCCACGGGCTGAGCGGGCCGCGCGCCGCGGGCCGCCGGCGCGGAAGTCCCTCGGATGACGCGCGTAGTTTCGACCGGGTCGCCTACCGGGCAGTAAACAAGTGTCGCCGAACGAACGTCCGGGCGAGGGATGGTGACGCCCGGTCAGTGCGTGCCGCGGCGGGACGGGGTGTGAGCCGCGCGCCGTGCCCGCCGCGGTTCCCCCGGCGTTGAACGGTGCGTAGCCCCGCGCCACCCACGCGGGGTCCTCCCTCCACGTCCCCGCAGGAGCGTCCCCATGCGCCGCCGTACCCTCGCCACCGCCGTGACGACCGCCGCCGTCACCGTCTCCGCCGTCCTCGTCTCCACGGGCACCGCGTCCGCCGCCCCCGCCGACAAGCCCAAGGTCCTCAGCTCCTGGACCCAGACCAGCGCCGCCAGTTACGACGCCTTCTTCGCGGCCCGCGCCAAGCAGTCCTCCTGGGCCGCGTACGGCTTCGACTGGTCCACGGACCACTGCTCCAACTCGCCCGACAACCCCTTCGGCTTCCCCTTCAAGAACTCCTGCATCCGACACGACTTCGGCTACCGCAACTACAAGAAGGCGGGGAGCTTCACCGCCAACAAGGCCCGGCTGGACTCCGCCTTCCACGCCGACATGAAGCGGGTGTGCGCGCGGTACTCGGGCGCGACGAAGGGCACGTGCGACGGGACCGCGTGGACGTACTACCAGGCGGTGGTGCGCTTCGGCTGAGCCGCCGCGGCCGTCGGCACGCCGCCGCCGGAGGCCGGGCGGCCGTGTCGACCTCCCGGCTGACCGGGGTGATCCCCGTACGGTCCCGGTCCCGGTCCCGGTCCCCGTACCGGGCCGCCGTCTCGAAGCCCGCCTCCGTCCGGAAGGCGTCCTCGCGTCATGGCGGGCTGCGGCGTCCGCGGCGGAGGCTGCCGGCGGCGTTCCCGCTCCGGCTCACGCGCCGACGCCGAGGTCCTTCGCGAAGCAGCGGACGTCGTCGTAGTCGCGGTAGTGGCCGAAGGTGCGCGGTGCCGGGGCGTAGCCGCTGGAGGTGTAGAGCGCGATCGCCGCGCGTTGGGGGGCGCCCGTGGAGAGGACCATGCGGGTGCGGCCGGCTGCGCGGGCGTCGGATTCGAGGGCGGTGAGGATGCGGCGGGCCAGTCCCAGGCCGCGGGCCTCGGGGACCACGTACATGCGCTTCAGCTCGGCGTCGCCGTCCGCGTAGCCCTCGGGGTTGTCGTCCTGGCTGCGCCAGGCGCCGGTCGCGAGGGGGCGGTCGCGCTCGTCGTACGCGACCAGGTAGAGGCCCTGCGGGGGCACGAACATCGACGCGTCGAGGGGGGTGGCGTCACCGTCGGTGTCGCCGTCCTCGTTCGGCCCGTACAGCTCCACGTACTCCTGGAGCACCTGGTCGCTGAGCTTCACGGCGTCCGGGTGGTCGTACGGGACGGGTCGAATGTTCATACGAGTCATCGTACGGCGCCGGGCCCGGCGGCCCGCCGGGCCCGGGTCGCGCCCCGTGGCGGTTAGGCTCGCTGGATGCTCCAGGTGACTTCCGTGAACGTGAATGGGCTGCGCGCCGCAGCGAAGAAGGGCTTCGTCGAGTGGCTGGCGCAGACCGACGCCGACGTCGTCTGCCTCCAGGAGGTGCGCGCCGAGGAGGCGCAGCTCGCCGAGGGCGTGCGGGCGCCCGAGGGGTGGTTCACGGTGCACGCGCCGGCCGCGGCGAAGGGGCGGGCCGGGGTCGCGCTGTACACCCGGCGCGAGCCGGACGAGGTGCGGACCGGGTTCGGGGCGGCCGAGTTCGACGACAGCGGGCGGTACGTGGAGGCGGACCTGCCGGGCGTCACCGTCGCCAGCCTGTACCTGCCGTCCGGTGAGGCGGGCACGCCGAAGCAGGACGAGAAGTACCGGTTCATGGACGCCTTCCTGCCGTACCTGAGCGAGCTGCGGGCGCGCTCGGCGGCGGCCGGGCGGGAGGTCGTGGTCTGCGGCGACTGGAACATCGCCCACCAGGAGGCCGACCTGAAGAACTGGCGCGGCAACCGCAAGAACGCCGGCTTCCTGCCGGAGGAGCGGGCCTGGCTGACCCGGGTGTACGAGGAGGCGGAGTACGTGGACGTGGTCCGTGCCCTCCACCCGGACCAGGAGGGGCCGTACAGCTGGTGGTCGTACCGCGGGCGGGCCTTCGACAACGACACCGGCTGGCGCATCGACCTGCTGGTGGCGACGCGGGGGCTCGCCGACCGGGCCGTGAAGGCGTACGTGGAGCGGGCGGCCAGCCACGAGGAGCGGTGGAGCGACCACGCGCCCGTGACGGCGGTCTTCGACCTCTGAGACGAGGGCGGGGGCGGTCAGGTCAGGGCGGCGCGGGGCGGTCCGGTCAGGAGCGTTCCGCGTCCGTCCGCAGCGCGCGGTCCAGCGCCATCGACAGCTCCGCCGCCATCACGCTCTGCGCCAGCGAGCGCAGCCGCTCAGTCCGCTCCGCGCCGGAGGGGGCGTGCCGGCGCACCGTCTCGACGAAGAGTGCGGCGAGGGCGTCCGCGTGGGTCCGTACGCTGCGGCCGGCCGCCAGGACCTCACTCAGCGGCACCCCCTCCCGCACCAGCGCCGCCGACACCTCCAGCAGCCGGCGGCTGGTGTGCACGATCGCGTCGCCGTCCGTCGCCAGGTAGCCGAGGTCCAGCGCGTCGGCGAGGTCCTGGGGGGTGAACTCGCCGTCGAAGTAGTCGGCCAGCTCCTCGGGGGTGAGGCGGACGGCGGTCTCCTCCGACGGCTCTCCGAGGCCCAGCACCTCCCCGACGTCCCGGCCGCTCTCGAAGGCGGCGGCGAGGTCGGCGATGCCGTTGAGGGTGTGCCCGCGCTCCAGCAGCGCGGTGATGGTGCGCAGCCGCGCCAGGTGGTGGTCGTCGTACCAGGCTATGCGGCCCTCGCGGCGCGGCGGCGGCAACAGGCCGCGCTCGCGGTAGAAGCGCAGGGTGCGCACCGTGATGCCGGCCTCGTCGGCCAGCTCCTCCATGCGGTACTCGCGTCCTTCAGCCACGCCCGAAGCGTAGGGCTTGGCCGCGAGGTCCTGCGAGTGGTGTTGGGTGCGCGCCGTTTCCCCGGGCCGCGGACGCCGTCTCGCCACACGCATCACGGCGCCGTCGCGCCCGCCGCCGCGCCGGGCCCCCGGCGCGGGGTGCGTACCGCAGGTAACTTGGCGTGTCCGGGCTCTACCGCTCGGTATGTTCCTGCTCTACTCTCCCCATCACGCCAGTGATTACTGGCAGCATTCCGGGTCTTCACTGGGAGGCGGGACCGCATGGGTCGACAGGAGCAGGTGCCGAACGAACGAGCACGGAAAGCGGACGCCGACGCGGACGCAGTGGAGAGGCCCGGCACGCGGCACGTGCGCGTCGCCGTCATCGGGTCGGGGTTCGGCGGCATCGGCGCCGCCGTGCGACTGCGCCGCGAGGGCGTCACCGACTTCGTCGTGCTGGAGCGCGCGGACTCCATCGGCGGCACCTGGCGGGACAACAGCTACCCCGGCTGCGCCTGCGACGTCCCCTCCCACCTGTACTCCTTCTCCTTCGCGCGGAACCCGGACTGGCCGCGCACCTTCTCCGGCCAGGAGCACATCCGGGCGTACCTGGAGCACGTCGCGGACACCTTCCGGCTGCGGTCCCACATCCGCTTCGGCCACGAGGTCCGGTTGATGACCTGGGACACGGAGCGGCTGCACTGGCGGATCGAGACCAGCGCCGGCGACTACACCGCCGACGTGGTCGTCTCCGCGACCGGACCGCTCTCCGACCCCAAGGTCCCGGACGTGCCCGGCCTCGACGGCTTCCCCGGGCCGGTCTTCCACTCCGCCCGCTGGGACCACGACGTCGACCTGCGCGGCAAGCGCGTCGCCGTGGTCGGGACCGGCGCGTCCGCGATCCAGATCGTGCCCCGGATCCAGCCGGAGGTCGCCTCGCTGACCCTCTTCCAGCGCACCCCGCCCTGGGTGGTGCCGAAGGCGGACCGGGCCGTCACGGGTGTCGAACGCTGGCTGCACCGGCAACTGCCGTTCACCACCGCCGTGCGCCGCGGACTGCTGTGGGGCGTGCGCGAACTCCAGGTGCAGGCGTTCACCAAGCGACCGCGGGAGCTCGCCCTCGTCGAGTCCGTGGCCAAGGCCCACCTCGCGCGGGCCGTGCAGGACCCGGCGCTGCGCGCCGCGCTGACCCCCTCGTACCGCATCGGCTGCAAGCGGATCCTGCTCTCCAACGACTACTACCCGGCGATCGCCCGCCCCAATGTGGACGTGGTGACCTCCGGTCTCGCGGAGGTGCGCGGCGCCACGCTCGTCGCCACGGACGGGACGGAGGCCGAGGTGGACGCGGTCGTCTTCAGCACCGGGTTCCGCGTGACGGACATGCCGATCGCCGAACGGGTCGTGGGCGCGGGCGGCGCCACGCTCGCCGAGGCGTGGCAGGACGGGGTGCGCTCGCTGCGCGGCGCGACCGCCGCCGGGTTCCCCAACTGGATGACGATCATCGGGCCCAACACCGGCCTCGGGAACTCCTCCATGATCCTGATGATCGAGTCCCAGTTGAACTACATGGCCGACTACCTGCGCCAACTGGCCATCCTCGGCGGTCGTACGGCGCTGGACCCGCGCCCGGCGGCCGTGGACGCCTGGAACGACCGGATCCAGGAGCGGATGAAGCGAACCGTGTGGAACACCGGCTGCAAGAGCTGGTACCTCGACGACGCCGGGCGCAACACCACGCTGTGGCCGGGGACGACGTCCGAGTTCCGGCGGGCGGTGCGCGAGGTGGACCTCGGGGAGTACGAGGTCGTGCGCGCCGTACCCAAGACGGGCGCCACGCAGGTCATGGACGTCGCACCGGACACGCAGAAAGCACCGGACACGCAGAAAGCAGCGGACACGAAGAAGCCGCAGGACACGCAGGTCACGGCGGCCGCGGAGACCGGAACCCTGGGAGCCACCGCATGAGCACCGACCGCAGGAACGTGAGCACCGACCGCAAGGGCCCGCGCACCGTGCCGAAGCCCGCCGGCCCCTCGACCCTGACCAGCCGCAAGGTCCGTTCGGCCGACGGCACGCCCCTGCACGTCGAGGTGCACGGGCCGAGCGACGCGCCCACCGTCGTCCTCGCCCACGGCTGGACCTGCTCCACCCGCTTCTGGGCCGCCCAGGTCGCCGCCCTCTCCCACGAACTGCGGGTCGTCGTGTACGACCAGCGGGGCCACGGCCGCACCCCGCTCGCCCGCGTCGGCACGGACGTCCTCGCGGACGACCTCGAAGCGGTGCTGGCGGCCGTCCTCGCGCCCGGGCAGCGCGCCGTGCTCGCCGGGCACTCCATGGGCGCGATGACGATCATGGCCGCGGCCGACCGGCCCGCCGTCGTCGAGCGCACCGCGGCCGCCCTGCTGTGCAGCACCGGCGCCTCCCACCTCGCGGAGGAGTCCTTGGTGTTCCCGCTGCGGCGCGGCCGGCTGCGCTCCAAGCTCACCCACGCCGTCCTCGGCTCGCGCGCCCCGCTCGGCCCGGTCACCCCGCTGTCCAAGCGACTGCTGAAGTACGCCACGATGGGCCGCGCCGCGACCCGTGCGCAGGTCAGCGCGTGCGCCCGGATCGTGCACTCCTGTCCGCGCGCCACCCGGGTGGCGTGGGGCGGGGTCCTCGCCGAGCTGGACCTGACCGACGGCGTCCGCAAGCTCGCCGCGCCCACGGTCGTGGTCGCCGGCACGGCCGACCGGCTCAGCCCGCCCGTGCACGCCCACCGCATGGTGACGCACCTCCCGGACTGCCGGGAGCTGGTCCTACTGGCCGGCGCGGGCCACATGACCCCGGTGGAGACGCCCGACGCGATCACCGCCAAGCTGCGCGAACTGGTCGCCGCCCACCTCGCGGAGGAAGCAGGGGAAGCCGCATGAACACGGCACCAACAGCACGGGGCGTACGGGGCGTTCCACTCGAAGGGCAGGTCGCGGTCGTCACCGGCGCCGCCCGCGGCGTCGGCGCGCTGCTCGCCCGCAAGCTCTCCGCGCACGGCGTCCACGTCGCGCTCGTCGGACTGGAACCGGACGGCCTGAAGGACGTCTGCGCCCGGCTCCACACCGCGGGCGACGTCTGGGAGGCCGACGTCACCGACCACGCCGCCATGACCCGGGTCGCCGGTGAGGTCAAGGAGCGCTTCGGCAAGGTCGACGTCGTCGTCGCCAACGCGGGCGTCGCGGCCGGCGGCCCGTTCGAGACCTCCGACCCCGTCGCCTGGCGGCGGGTCATCGAGGTCAACCTGATCGGCAGCGCCGTCACCGGCCGCGCCTTCCTGCCGGTCCTCACCGAGAGCCGCGGCTACTTCCTCCAGATCGCCTCGCTCGCCGCGATCACCCCGGCGCCGATGATGACCGCGTACGCAGCGTCCAAGGCCGGCGCGGAAGCCTTCGCGCACAGCCTGCGCGCCGAGGTCCGCCACCGCGGAGTGCGCGTCGGCGTCGGCTATCTGTCCTGGACCGACACGGACATGGTCCGCGGCGCGGACCGCGACGACGTCATGCGGGAGCTGCGCGGCCGGCTGCCGTGGCCGGCGAACCGCACGTATCCGCTGGGCCCCGCCGTCGACCGCATCGTCGCCGGCATCGAACGCCGCGCCGCGCACGTGTACGGCCAGCGCTGGCTGCGCGGCATGCAGCCCGTGCGCGGTTACCTGCCGTCCCTCATCGGGGTGTTGGGCAGCAGGGAGGTGAGCCGGCTCGACGGCCGGTTGGGCACGGTCGCCACGGGCCTGGTGGGCGCGGGCGGTGCGGCGGACGAGGCGGCGCGCGGCGGATGAGCGATGTGACTGGGGTGACCGGCAGTGCCGGGGTGAGCGGCGTGACCCGAGTCGCGCGGTGCGCCGGGCAGCCGCGCCCGTAACCATCCGCAGGCGCGGACCGTGGAGTGCGCGACCGCGCGCAACGGCCGGGACCAGGGACGTCCGGCCCGGGAGTCGGCGCCGTCGACGACGGCGCCCTCCCGGACCTCCCCCCGGACGTTCCCCCGTCCTTCCCCCTGGCCGGCTGCCCGGTCGTCCCCCTGACCGGACCTCCGGACCTCCCCCCGTGCGGGGCCCCGGTCATCCCCCTGACCGGGCCCCCGCACCTCCCCCCGGGTCCCCGTGGGCGCACCCCCGTCCACCGGTGCACCCCCGCCCGCGGGGAGTCCTTCGACCGGCGGGCCGTACCTGGCCCGCTCGGCCACCGCGGCCCGCGCCCGGGTCCACGACCGCACCGCCTGCTCGTCCCGCGTGCAGGCGCGGACGAACGCCGCGAGGAGTTCCTCCCGTGGCAGGGTGCGGCGGGCGAGCGCCCCGGCCGCCGTGCTGGACGGCAGGCAGTCGCCCGCGTCCTGCGCACGCGCGGAGATCTGTCGATAGGTCAGTCCCGACCATTCCTTCAACCGGCGCATCTGCTGCACCAACTCGGCCGGAGACGTGGCGAGGTTCGGATGCACGGGGTGGCCGACGGCCATCGATCCTCCCTGGAGCACGGGGCACCGGCGTCCGCACTCGGTGCCTGCCTGCGTCGATTCCACCTGCTCGGGCATTGTCCAGAAAGCCTGTTCCGACGTTCCTGGACAATGCCCGACCGCGGTTTGATGGCCCTCTTACTCGTCGAAGGGGGTGGGGTCGATGGCGGGGCGTCGGGAGCGTCCACTCGATCCGATGGCCGGTCCGGTGGAGGCGTTCGCCTGCGACCTGCGGGAGTTACGGGCCGCGGCCGGCGGGCCGACGTACCGGGAGATGGCCCGCCGCGCGGGCTACTCGGCCAGCGCCCTCGCCGCGGCCGCGGCGGGGGACCAACTGCCGTCGCTGCCGGTGACCCTGGCGTACGCGGAGGTCTGCGCGGGCGACAGCGACGAGTGGGAGTCGCGGTGGCGCGCGGCGTCCCGGGCGGCGGAGGAGCAGACCGTCCTGGTCGCCGACGACGACGCCGCGGAAGCCCCGTACCGGGGGCTCGCCCGCTTCGAGCCCGACGACCGCGGACTCTTCTTCGGCCGGGACGAACTCGTCGCCGAACTGCTGCACCTGCTGTCCGCCCACCGCTTCGTGATGCTGACCGGAGCATCCGGCAGCGGCAAGTCCTCCCTGCTGCGGGCCGGGCTCATTCCCCGGCTGCGCACCGGCCGGGGCGCGGACGGGGTGCAGTGCGCGGGCATCAAGATCCTCACCCCCGGCGCGCAGCCCTTCGCCACCCACGCCCGCACCGTCTCGCGCCGCGCCGACGGGGACACCCTGGTCGTCGTCGACCAGTTCGAGGAGGTCTTCACCCTCTGCCGGGACCCCGCCGAGCGCGCGCGCTTCATCCACCTGCTGTCGACCGCCCGCGACCCGGCCCGCGGACTGCGGGTCGTCGTCGCCGTGCGCGCCGACTTCTACGGCCACTGCACCGAACACGCCCCGCTCGTCGAGGCGCTGCGCACGGCGCACCTGCTCGTCGGGCCGATGGCCCCCGCCGACCTGCGGCAGGCGATCGTCGGCCCCGCCCGGGCCGCCGGGCTGATCGTCGAGCGGGAGCTGACCGCCCGGATCGTGGAGCAGGCCGCGGGCGAGCCGGGCGCCCTGCCGCTGATGTCCCACGCGCTGCTGGAGGTGTGGCGCCGGCGCCGCGGCCGGACCCTGACCCTCGCCGCGTACGAAGCCATCGGCGGCGTGCACGGCGCGATCGCGGACACCGCCGAGCACACCTACAGCAGCCTCAGCGCGGACGAGAGCGTCCACGCCCGCCGGATGCTCCTGCGGCTGATCACCCCCGGCCAGGGCGCCCAGGACACCCGCCGCCCCGCACCCCGCACGGAACTGGCGGCCGTCGAGTCCCAGGAGGCCACCACCGTCCTGGAACGGCTCGCCCACGCCCGCCTCGTCACCCTCGACGGCGACACCGCGGACCTGGCGCACGAGGCCCTGATCACGGCGTGGCCGCGGCTGCGGACCTGGATAGACGAGGAACGGGTGCGGCTGGTGACCCACCGGCGCCTCACCGCCGACGCCGACGCCTGGGCGGAACTCGACCGCGACGCCAGCGCGTTGTACCGGGGCACCCGCCTCGCCACCGCCCGCGAAGCCTTCCCCGACCCGTACCAGGGCCTGACCGCCGTCGAGCGCGACTTCCTCGCCGCCAGCGTCACCGCGGAGGAGGACGAGGACGACGCCCGCGCCCGCACCACCAGCCGACTGCGCCGCTCCACGGCCGCGCTCGCCGTGCTCCTGGTGCTGGCCGTGCTCGCCGGGACGGTCGCCTTGCGGCAGAGCCACACCAGCGACGAGCAGCGCGACAAGGCCCTCACGGCGCAGCGCACCGCGCTCTCCCACCAACTCGCCGCCCGGTCCGACGAGCAGCTCATCGGCAACCCCGCACTCGCCTCACTCCTCGCCCTGCACGCCTACCGCACCTCGCCCACCCGGGAGGCGCGGGCCAGCCTCCTGCGCGCCGCGGACATCCCGCTGCGCACCACCCACCGCATCCCGGTGGGCTTGGTCCGCAGAGCCTCGTTCAGCCCGGACCTCCGCACGGTCGCGTACGTCGACGGCGAGAGAAGAGCCCTGCTCCACGACCTGAAGCTGAAGCGGAGCGTCCCCATCGGCGGGTCCGTGGAGGATGCGGTGGACGTGGCCTTCCACCCGGACGGCACGTCCGTCGCCATCTCGTACCTGGACGGTGCCGTGCGGATCCACGACGCCAGGTCGGGACGGCTGCGCGCCACGTTGGACGAGGGACAAGGCACCGTAGCGGTCCTGAGGTTCAGCCGGGACGGCCGGCAACTCGCCACCACCTCCGAAGACGCGACCATCCGAGTGTGGGACGTCGCGACCGGGCGCACCCAACACGTCTTCAACACCTACAAGAAGCGCAATCCGCCGCCGGGCGAGCAGTTCCAGGCGCTCGACTTCTCGCCCGACGGCCGCACGTTGGTCAGCGGCGGCCGGGACGTGCGGCTGTGGGACCTCACGACGGGCCGGAGCCGCGTCTACATCCCGAAACCCCAGTTCCCCTACCCGGTCCCCGAGGAGAAGTACTACGCGAGGGCCGTCTTCGGCTCCGACGGCAGCGAACTCGCCGTGGCCCAGCACGACGGCATGGTGACGCTGCGGGACTCCAGGAACAGCGGGGGGATCATCGCCTCGCTCAGCGGTCACGTCAGCCTCGTCAAGCGCCTGGTCTTCAGCCGGGACGGCGCGACGCTCGTGACCGCCGACGACGACACCCTGCGGATCTGGGACGCGCGCAGCCAAGGCCCCCGCGTCACCCTCAGCGGCTACACCCGGGGCGTCGAGGCGATCGCCTTCAGCGCCGACAACCGCTCCATGGTCACCATGACCCAGGACGGGACCGTCCGGGAGTGGGAGACGGGCGACCTCAACACCCACACATTAAAGGGGCACACCAACGCGGTCAGCGCCCTCAGCTTCAGCGCCGACGGCCGCACGCTCGTCACCGCCGGCCACGACGCGACCGTCCGGACCTGGGGCCTGCCCGAGGGCCGTCGCGCGGTCACCCTCACCGGCATCCGCCGGGTCGTCGCCCTCAGCCCCGACGGCAGGACGCTGGTCACGGCCGACCACGACGGCACCGTCCGGTTGCGGGACGCCCGCACGGGGGCCCAGCGGCGCACCCTGCCCGGCACCGCGCCCGAAGTGAACAGCCTCGTCTTCACCTCCGACGGAACGACCCTGGCCGCGCTCGGCAACAACCGGGTGCACCTGTGGGACGTCGACCAGGGGCGCCGCCACCGCGTCCTGACCGGACCGGACGGCGCCATCGAGACGATGACGCCCCATCCGAGCGGCAGCGCCCTGGTGACCAGAAGCCGGAAGGGCACGCTACGGATCTGGGACGTCCGCACCGGTGAGGTACTGCGCACCCTTCCCCTCCCCGGGTACGAGCACAGTCCCACCTTCACCCCGGACGGCAGGACCCTCGCCACCATCGACTACACCTCGACCAACCGCGAGCCCGACAGCCCGCGCGTGAACTACCTCCGCCTGCGGGACCCCGAAACCGGGGCGCTGCGCCGCACCCTGACGCTGAACACCCACGCCGTGATCGAATCGATGGCCTTCCACCCCGACGGCAAGACCCTGGCCACGGGCGGCAAAGACGGCACGGCCCGGATCTGGGACGTCGAGACGGGCGCGGTGCGCCGCACCTTCTCCGACGTCAGCTTCGTGAACCACGTCGCCTTCAGCCCTGACCGCACCACCCTCGCCACCACCAGCTTCAGCGGTGTCGTACGGCTGTGGTCCGTGGACCTCCCCGACGAGACCGATGCGGTCCAGCAGATCTGTCGGTCCGTCAACCGCGAACTCACCGCAGCGGAGCGCAGGCAGTACAACGTCGGGGAGGCGTCCGTCTGCCCGGAGGCGGGGAAGGGGACGTCAGTCGGCCAGTAGCGCGCCGGCCAGTTCGCGCCACTCCCGACGCGGCAACTCGTCGGCCGGGGCCTCCGAGACCACGTTCAGCGCGACGTGGTCGGCGCCGGCCGCGTGGAAGTCTGCGACGCGGGCGCGGATCCGGTCCAGGTCGCCCAGCGCGAACACCGCGTCCACCAGCCGGTCGCTGCCGCCGTCCGCGAAGTCCGCTTCCGTGAAGCCGAGCCGCAGGAAGCTGCGGAGGTAGTTCTCGTACCCGAGGTACGGCGCGAGGCCGGTGCGGGCGATGTCGCGGGCCCGCGGCAGGTCCGGCTCCAGGACGACCTTCAGGTCCGGGGCGAGCAGCGCGTCGGGGCCGAGCAGGGCGCGCGCCTCGGCCGTGTGCTCCGGGGTGACCAGGTACGGGTGCGCGCCCAGCGCCCGGTCGGCCGACAGCTTCAGCATCTTCGGGCCGAGCGCCGCCAGCACCCGGCGGGACGCGGGGACGGGCGTCGGCGCGGCGTCGAGCGCGTCCAGGTAGGCGACCATCGCGGCGTACGGCTTCGCGTACTGCGGGGCGCGGGCGCTGTGGCTGACGCCGAGCCCGAGCACGAACCGGCCGGGCGCGGACTCCTCGATGCGGGCCGTCTCCTCGGCGACCTGCTCGGCCGGGTGCTCCCAGATGCTGAGGATGCCGGTCGCCACCCGGATCCGGGGCGCGGCGGCCAGCACGGGCGCGGCCTCCGCCAGCGACGGGCTGCCGCCGATCCACAGCGCGCCGTACCCCAACTCGTCCAGCTCGGCGACGGCTTCGGCCGTCCCCGGCGCCAGGCCCTGCCCGGGCACCGCCCGCAGGAAGCGGTGCCACACGCCGAAGCGGCCCAACAGGTCTCGATCATTGGTGTTGGTCATGGCCGAACAACTACCGGATGCCGAGGGGCTATTCCACCTTCCGGGACTGCGGGCGCGGCGGCAGCGGGGGCCGGCTGCGGTCCGGTACGTCGTCGTACCCCGGCGGGTCGAGCGCCGGCTGCTTCGCCAGCATGTCCAGGGCGAGCCGGACCGCGTCGTCGAGACCCGCGTGCCGGCCCTCCGCCCAGTCCAGGGGGGTGCGCAGGGCCTCCAGGTCGGGTTCCACGCCGTGGTTCTCCACGGACCAGCCGTAGGTGTCGAACCAGGCCGCGTTCATCGGCACCGTGATGACGGTGCCGTCGATCAGCCGGTGGTTGCCGGTGATGCCCACGACCCCGCCCCAGGTGCGGGTGCCCACCACGGGACCGAGGTTCAGCAGCTTGAACGCGGCGGTGATCATGTCGCCGTCGGACGAGGTCTCCTCGTCGGCGAGGGCGACGACCGGGCCGCGCGGCGCGTTCGACGCGTACGAGACGGGCTGGGCGTTGCGGGTGAGGTCCCAGCCGAGGATCTTCCGGGTCAGGTTCTCCACCACGAGCTCGCTGATGTGTCCGCCCGCGTTGCCCCGTACGTCCACGATCAGCGCCGGACGGGTCACCTCCAGGCGCAGGTCGCGGTTGAACTGCGCCCAGCCGGAGCCGCCCATGTCGGGGATGTGGAGGTAGCCGCAGCGGCCGTCGCTCAACTCCCGCACCACCTCGCGGCGCTTGGCCACCCAGTCCTGGTAGCGCAGCGGGCGCTCGTCGATCAGCGGGGCGACCGCGACCCGGCGGGAGGCGCCCTCCGCGGTGCGGAACGTCAGCTCGACCGTGGTGCCGCCGGCGGCCGACAGCATGGGGTAGGGGCCGGCGACCGGGTCGACCGGGCGGCCGTCGACGTGGGTGAGGACCGCGCCCTCGCGGATGCCGGTGCCGGCCAGCGGCGAGCGGGCCTTGGAGTCCGACGACTCGCCGGGCAGGATCCGCTGCACCGCCCACCCCTCGTCCCGGTGGACCAGGTTGGCGCCCAGCAGCCCCATCGGCCGCTGGTAGTGGCGCGGCCCCTCGTCGCGCCGGGCGGGGGTGACGTACGCGTGCGAGGTGCCCAGTTCGCCCAGCACCTCCCGCAGCAGGTCGGCGAACTCGTCCGGGGACGCGACGCGTTCCACCAGCGGACGGTACTGATCCAGCACGGCCGGCCAGTCGACGCCGCTCATGCCCGGGTCCCAGAAGTACGCGCTGATCAGCCGGCCCGCCTCGGCGTACGCCTGGCGCCACTCGGACGCCGGGTCCACCTCGTGCAGGATGCGGCGCAGGTCGATGTAGACGGTGGAGTCGGCGTCGCCGGCCTCCGTCGCCGGTACGGCCCGCAACTCGCCGCCGTCCACGACCACCAGCCGGGTTCCGTCGCCGCTGACCGCGAACCAGTCCAGGTGCGCGACGAGTTCGGTGCGGCGCGCCTTGGAGATGTCGAAGTGCTCCAGCGTGGGCTGCCCCGAGGTGTCGGCCGGGTTCACGAACGTCTCGCCGAGCGCGCCCGAGATCGGCCAGCGCAGCCAGACCAGGCCGCCGCCGCTGACCGGGGAGAGCGCGGAGTACTTGGAGGCGGCCACCGGGAAGGGGGTGACCCGGCTCTCCAGGCCCTCGGTCTCGACGACGGTGCCCGCGCCGTCGCCGGCGGAGCCGGCCGCGGCCGGCGCCTCGTCCAGCGGGTCGAGCCCGCCGGCGGCGGGGCGCCCGTCGGGCAGCAGCGCGAACGGCGACGGCGTCGCGGACGACAGGGGCACCAGGTAGGGACGGCAGCCGAGGGGGAAGGACAGGTCGCCGGTGTGCACGTCGTACACCGGGTCGAAACCGCGCCAGGAGAGGAAGGCGAGGTAGCGGCCGTCGCTGGTGAAGACCGGGTTCTCGTCCTCGAAGCGGCCGTTGGTGACGTCGACGATCGTGCGGTCCTTTATCCGGACCATCCGGATCTGGCGCAGGGACCGGCCCACGCCCGGCTGGGACCAGGCGAGCCAGCAGCCGTCGGGGGAGAAGGCGAGGTCGCGGACGGGGCCGTTGAGGGAACGGACGACTTCGACGAGGGGTTCGTCCGAAGCCTCTTCCGCCGCTTCGGTTCCCGTGTCTTCTTCGGCTTCGGCCTTCGCTTCGGCTTCGGCTTCCGCTTCCGTGGGTTCGCCGGCCGCGGTGGCGTCCGCCTCCTCCGCGTCGTCCGTGTCCAGGAGCAGCAGCCGGCCGTCGTGCGTGGCGATCGCCAGCCGCTTCCCCTCCGGGTCGGACTCCATCTCCCGCACCCGCCCCAACTCGCCCGAGGCCAGCCGGCGCGCCTCCCGCTCCCCGCTCGCCCGCGGCAGGTACGCGATCTCCACCGCGTCCTCGCCGTCCGCGTCCGTCACGTACGCCACCCGGCCGCCGGAGCCCAGCGCGACCGGGATCCGGGCCCGCACCCCCGGCGTGTCCGCGATCGTGCGGGCCGGGCCGTCGCGGTGGGTGAGCCAGTACAGGCTGCCGCGCACGGAGACCGCGCTGGCCCGGCCCGTGGTGTCGACGGCGAGCGCGTCCACGTGGTCGGAGGCGGGCACCTGGTACGTGCGCCGCCCCGCGCGCTGGCCCCCCAGCCGCACCGCCAGCCGGCGCGGCGCCGCGTCCGGGTCGGTCAGGTCGTCCACGATCCACAACTCGCCCGCGCACTGGTACACCACCCGCCGGCCGTCGCTGGAGGCGTGCCGGGCGTAGAAGGCGTCGTGGTCGGTGTGGCGCTGGAGGTCGGAGCCGTCGGGCCGGCAGGAGTAGAGGTTGCCGACGCCCTCGTGGTCGGAGAGGAACGCGATCCGGTCGCGGACGAACATGGGGGAGTCCAGGTGCCCGTCGAGATCGGCCAGCAGCCGTCTGCCGTGCAGCCAGAGCCGTCCGGTGGCCCCGCCCCGGTACCGCTTCCAGGAGGCCGGCTCGTGCGGTGCCTTCCCCGTCAGCAGCAGGGTGCGCCGCTCGCCGGCCACGTCGGCGACGGCGATGTCCGAGACCGGCCCCCAGGGCAGCTTCCCGCCCGGCGCGCCGTCCAGCGGGACGCTGTAGGCCCAGGAGAAGTACGAGAAGGGCTGGCCGTGCGAGGACACGGCGAGGACGTGCCCGTCCGGACCCCAGCCGCAGACCCGGGTGTCCACCGAGCCCCAGTAGCTCAGCCGCCGCGCGGGGCCGCCCGCCAGCGGCACCAGATGGATCTCCGGATCGAGGCTGCGCCAGGTCGTGTAGGCGATGTGCCGGCCGTCGGGGGAGAAGCGGGGGTGCCCGATCCGCGTCCGGTCGACGGTCAGCCGCCAGGCCCGCCCCGGGCGTTCGCCCGCCGGGACGAGCGGGGCGACCCACAGGTCGTCCTCGGCGGCGAAGCACACCAAGTCCTCGTGCAGGTGCGGATAACGGAGGTACGCCACGTCGTCGTCGCTCACGCCCCAATGCTTTCCGGGCGCGGCGGGCGAGGCAACTCCTCATCCTTTATGGAACTCATGTCGGGGTCGGAAGGTTGAGCGCCCTTCGGGTGATGAAACCCACAGCGAAACGATTTCGTTTCGCTTGGACCTTCGACTATCGTATTTTGAGTACGAAACCGTTTCGTTCGTTTCCGAACGAGTCGCCCGAGTCCCCGCGAGTCCCGAAGGGAGGCCGACCGATGTCCCGCAGCCGACTGACCCCCGAGCGCGAGGCCGAGCTCTTCGACGCCGTGCTCGATCTGCTGCGCGAGGTCGGATACGACTCCCTGACCATGGACGCGGTCGCCGCCCGGACCCGTGCCAGCAAGGCGACCCTGTACCGGCAGTGGCACAACAAGCCGGAACTGGTCACCGCGGCGCTGCGGCACCACTCGGGACCCGGTGCCGACAGGGTCGACACGGGGAGCCTGCGCGGCGACTTCCAGGAAATGATGTTGCGGGTGGACGACTGCCAGCTGGAGAAGGACTCGGCGCTGATGCGGGGCCTGACCCTGGCGGTCAACACCAACCCCGATCTGCTCCGGGTGCTTCAGGAGAAGCTGATCGAACCCGAGCAGAACGAGTTGCGCGTGGTGATCGACCGGGCGGTGGCGCGGGGCGAGGTCCGTACGGACAACCCCGCGCGCGAGTTCGTGCCGCACATGCTCTTCGGAGCGTTCTTCGCCCTACAGATGATCGAGGACCGGGTCCCCAACCGGGATTTCCTCACCCGCTACATCGACGCGGTCGTGCTGCCGGCCCTGGAGGCACGATGATCCGTCGTGGTTTTCCTGCCGGGGGTCCGGGGGTCGTCCCCCGGGGGATGCAGCATCGACGCGGTCGTGCTGCCGGCCCTGGAGGCGCAATGACCTCCACGAACCGGTGCGCACCCGTCGCGGACCGATGTAGCGCGATGTAGTCCCACGAGGCCCGGACTCCCCGTCTCCCGGGCGCCCTCGACTCTCCCCTCCCCAGCAGAACCGCTCAGCCCCAGCTCGAAACCTGACGCGCGCCGCTCTCGTCGTCGGGCCGACTCCCCCTGCCCTGTATACGTCTCACCAACGGGAGTACGCCCTCGTGGCCACGTTCCTCTACAAACTCGGGCGGTTCGCCTTCAGGCGCCGCAAACTAGTCGCCCTGCTGTGGGTGGCACTCTTCGCGATCGCCGGTGTCGCCGCCTCCTCCGCCGCTAAGGCCGAGGACCCGGGCTTCGCCCTGCCGGGCACCGAATCCCAAAAGGCGTTCGACCTGATGGAGGAGCGGTTCCCGGGGGCCAGCGCCGACGGCGCGTCCGCGCGCATCGTCTTCAAGGCGCCCGCCGGTCAGAAGATGACCGACGACGGGCCCAAGGCCGGGGTGAACGAGTTCATCGCGGACCTGAAGAAGGGCTCCACCGAGATCGCGTCCGTCGTGGACCCGTACTCCGGCAACGCCGTCTCCCAGGACGGCAGCACCGCGTACGTCTCGGTGTCCTACAAGGTCAACACGATGGAGCTCGAAGACAAGAGCAAGGAGTCGCTGACCGACGTCGCCAAGGAGGCGCGCGACTCCGGGCTCACCGTCGAACTCGGTGGTGACGCCACCATGGTCGAGCAGCACAGCACCGGCGCCGAGATGATCGGCATCCTCATCGCCGCCGTCGTCCTGGTGATCACCTTCGGTTCGCTCATCGCGGCCGGTCTGCCGCTGTTGACCGCCATCATCGGCGTGGGCATCGGCATCTCCACGATCACCGCGCTGGCGAACGTGCTGGACCTCGGCACCACCACCTCCATGCTCGCGATGATGATCGGCCTCGCGGTCGGCATCGACTACGCGCTGTTCATCGTCTCCCGCTACCGCGCCGAGTTGGCCGAGGGCCGGGAGAAGGAGGAGGCGGCCGGTCGCGCCGTCGGCACCGCGGGCTCCGCGGTCGTCTTCGCCGGTCTGACCGTCGTCATCGCCCTGGCCGGCCTCGCGGTCGTCAACATCCCGATCCTCAGCAAGATGGGCTTCGCCGCCGCCGGCACCGTCGTCATCGCCGTCGTCATCGCGATCAGCCTCATCCCGGCGCTGCTGGGCTTCGCCGGGGACCGCATCCTCGGTCGCAAGGCGCGCAAGGCCCGCAAGGCCGGCGCCCACACCAACAAGGGCCTGGAGGGCGAGAAGCCGAAGCTGGGCGTCCGCTGGGCGCGCTTCGTGCTGCGCCGCCCGGTCGCGGTGCTGCTCACCTCGGTGGTGGGCCTCGGTCTGATCGCCGTCCCGGCCGCCTCGCTCCAGGTGGGTCTGCCGGACGAGGGTTCCTCGTCGCCGGCCTCCACCCAGCGCAAGGCGTACGACCTGCTGTCGGACGGCTTCGGCCCCGGCTTCAACGGTCCGCTGAGCATCGTCGTGGACGCCAAGGGCAGCAAGGACGCCCAGGGCGCGGTCGACGAGGCCGCCGCGATGATCGGCAAGATGGACGGGGTGGCCGCGACCATCCCCGGCGAGCTGAACAAGGCCGGCGACACCGGCATGATCACCGTCGTGCCGAAGGAGCGGCCGTCCTCCGTGGAGACGGAGAACCTGGTCGAGAACATCCGCGGCAAGAAGGACGACCTCAAGGCCGACACCGGCGCCACCCTGTTCGTGACCGGCGCCACCGCGCTGAACATCGACTTCTCGCAGAAGATGAACGACGCGCTGGTGCCCTACCTCGCGCTGGTCGTCGGACTCGCCTTCCTGCTGCTGGTGCTGGTGTTCCGCTCGATCCTGGTGCCGCTGAAGGCCGCGCTCGGCTTCCTGCTCTCCGTGGTCGCTGCGCTCGGTGCGGTCGTCGCGGTGTACCAGTGGGGTTGGCTCGCGGACCTGTTCAACGTCGAGCAGCCCGGCCCGATCATGTCGATGATGCCGATCTTCATGGTGGGCGTGGTCTTCGGCCTCGCCATGGACTACGAGGTCTTCCTCGTCACCCGGATGCGTGAGGCGTACGTCCACGGCGAGCGGCCGGGCGAGACCGTCGTCACCGGCTTCCGGCACGGGGCGCGGGTCGTCTCCGCCGCCGCGATCATCATGATCGGCGTCTTCGCCGGCTTCATCAGCTCCGGCGAGCAGATGGTCATGATGATGGGCTTCGGCCTCGCCATCGCCGTCTTCTTCGACGCGTTCGTCGTCCGGATGGCGATCGTCCCGGCGGTGCTGGCGCTCCTCGGCGACAAGGCGTGGTGGCTGCCGCGCTGGCTCGACAAGGCGCTGCCGAACGTGGACGTCGAGGGCGAGAAGCTGCACAAGCAGCTCGCGGACAGCCCGGAGGACCCGGACGGGGACCGCCAGCTGGTCGGCGTCCGGTAAGCGGACGACGTCCGCCGGACGTGCACAGGGCCGTGCCCACCACTTCTCCGGAGGTGGTGGGCACGGCCCTGCTGCGCGTACGCCCGATGTGCGTACCCCGCCTTCCGGTCCGGACACGAGGCGTCCGCCACCCGCCGGCCGCCGTTGCGTGCAGTAGCATCCCCGTACCGATTTGGGGTGTTGTGTACCCAGAGGTGGAGACCATGGAGACGCTCCCGGAACCCAGCGCGCCGACCGTCGTCGCCGTGGTGCGTTCCACGCGGACCCGACCGCTCCTCCCGCGGCAACTGCTCTCGGACGCCGTCGCCCGGGCGGGCCTGTGGGAACGGCTCGCCGCCCGCACCGCCGGCGGCCCCGGGGAGCCCGCGGTCCTGCTGACCCCCGGGGCCTCCTCGTACGGCGACGCCACCACCGCCGTGAGCGCCCCGCTGGTGGAGCACCTGGTGGACCTGCTGTACGAACGGGGCTACCGGAACGTCGCCGTCGGCGGCGCCCGCTGCGGCCCGGACACCTGGCTCGCGGGCACGGGCGACGCCCACCACCGGCTCGGCTACCGCGGACGCACCGCGCAGGGCAACGCCTACCGGCTCGTGGACCTGGCGCAGGACGTCGTCCCCGTCGACTTCCCCGCCGCCAGCACCCTCCACGGCAGCGGCATGTCCCGCCGCTGGCTGGAAGCGGACTTCCGCATCAACATCGCCAAGAACAGCACCCACCCCGAGTACGGGTACGCCCTGTGCCTGGCCAATCTGCTGGGCGTGCTGCCGCATGCCGACAAGCACCACCACTACCGGGCCAGGCGCGACGCCGCTGAGGTCGTCGCGGCCCTCCTCGCCACCTGCCCGCCGGACTTCCACGTCGTCGACGCCGTGGTCAGCAGCCACGGCTGCGCCGGGTCCCACGTGGGCCGGCCCCTGGAGACGGGCACGGTCGTCGCCGCCCCCGACGGCGTCCTCGCCGACCTGGCCGGGGCCCTGCTCATGGGCGTGGACCCGGTCTCCTCGCCGCTCACCGCACGGATCGCCCAGCTCAGCGGAGTGCCCGCGGACTACCGCGTGGACGGCGACCTCACGCCGTACCAGGGCTGGCGCAACCCCCCGCGACTCCTCACGGAGGCCGTCCGCAGGCTGCACCCGGACGGGCGGGCGCACCGGCTGTTCAGCATCGCGGCCTGGCGGGTCGACCCCGGCGCCGCGACGGTCACCGACACGGCCCTCGCCCGCCTCTCCCGGGGCCTGACCGCCCTGATCCGGGGCGCGGACGAGAACCCGGTGGCCCTGGCCGCGCTCTGCACGACGGTCGGAGCCGCCGCCACCACGTCGGCCACGGTCCAGGCGTGGCGCAACGGCTACGGGAAGGAGCGGATCCGCCGGCGGGAGGTCTCCCTCGGCGTCGACCCCCACACCTACGCACTCGCCGACTTCGACCGCATCGACGACGTCCTGCGCCCGGTGGAGGGCATCGTCGACGCGCTGCCGGCGGACGCCTGGCGGATGCGGTGGCAGCACGTGGGCCACGCGATCCTCTTCGGCTGCGAACGCACCGTCCGCGCCCCGTACGCGGAGTTCGTCCGCCGGGTCGAGATCTGCCGCTCCATCAGCTACATGACCGACTACCTCGGCGGCCGGGTCCACGTGGTGTCCCGGGACGCCCACGGCCGGCCGACCCGGCAGATCGAACGCAACATCTACCTCGCACAGCCCAACTACCTGGCGTTCTACGGCGGCCCGCCCATCGACGTCTGCAAGCTGGAGTCGATCGCCTACGAGGAGCGGTCCCAGCGGATCTCCTGGCGCACGGTCCACAGCCCCAACCGCTCCGCGGACTACGACGACGGCTCGGTGACCTACTCCCCGGCCGACGACGGCCGCGCGACCCGGATCGCCATCCGGGTCCGGCAGAAGTTCACCCTGCCCCTGACCTGGCAGGTCTTCCGCCCAGAGACCCGCCCGGCGGTACGGGACCCGCTGGTCCAGGACTCGTACCGGAGGTTCTTCACCCGCACCCTCGACAACTTCGAGGCCCACTACGAGGGCCGCCCGTACCGGATCGGCCGCCGCTGGGACGAGCGCGACGACGCATGGGCGTCCGAACTGCCCACCCAACGGTTCACCGACGCCGTCCACCTGGTGCGGGGCGCGGCCCGGCAGGCCCTGGCCGCCGGGCGGCTGCACGGCAGCCCGGGGCCGGACGGCTACCGGCACGTGGCCCCCGGCGACGCGCCGCCCGGCTTCCAGCCCTTCGAGGAGCTGCGCGAGACGCTGCGCCCGGCGTTCAGCGGCTTCGGCCGGGGGCTGTGGGAAGCGGTGGCGCGCGACAGGTCCCCGAGGCAGCCGTCGTGAGGGCCTGTGTGACCGGCGCTTCCGGACTCGTCGGGGCCCGGGTGGTCCAGGCCCTGCGCGACGCCGGCCACGACGCCGTGGCGCTGGTCCGCCCCAGCAGCGAGACCGGCCGGCTGGCCGCGCTCGACGTCCCCGTGGCGCGGGCCGGGCTGGACGACCGCACCGCGCTGCGGGCCGCGTTCGAGGGCTGCGACACGGTCTTCCACTGCGCCGCCGTCTACACGTACTGGGACGCCACCCTGGCGGAGCTGACCCGCGACAACGTGGACGGCACCCGGGCCGCCCTGCTGGCCGCGGCCGAGGCCGGGGTCCGCCGGGTGGTGGTGACCTCCTCGTCCGTCACCTGCGGCTCCTCGGGCGGGCCGGTCGCCCGGGACGAGGACTGCGTGCCCGGCGGGGAGTACCTGCCCGACTACTTCCTCAGCAAGACCGAGCAGGAACGGGTGGCCCTCTCCTACGGCGCCGAACTGGGCCTGGAGGTGGTGGCGGCCTGCCCGACCATCGTCGTCGGCGGGCCCGACCGGCGACTCGTTCCGAGCAACGCCCTGCTCGTCCGCTATCTGGCCGACCGGCTGCGCACCAGCTACCCCGGCGGCTGCAACATCGTCTCCGTCCGGGACGTCGCCCGCGGCCACGTCCTGCTCGCGGAGCGCGGCACCGCCGGGGGACGCTACCTGCTGGGCGGCGAGAACTGGGCCTGGCGGACCATCCACCAGACGGTCTCCGAACTGTGCGGCACCCACGGGCCCTGGGCGAACGCCTCGCACACCGGTGCGTACCTGGCGGCGACGGCGGCGGAGGTCCGAGCGCTGCTGAGCGCCCGTCCGCCGGCGACGACCCGGGCGGAGGCCCGGACGATGGGGCGCTACTACTGGTACCGCCACGACAGGGCCGCCGCCCTGGGGTACGCGCCGCGGCCCGCGCGCCGGGCCCTGGCCGAGGCGCTCGGCTGGCTGGTGACCAGCAGGCACCTGCCGGACCGGATCCGGGCCGGCCTGAGGCTGCACCCCGAGGTCACCGACAGCCGCGAACTCGTCCCGCGGCCGCTGGACGGGGAGACGGGCACGCCGGGCTGAGCGGGCGGAGCGGTCCGGGTGGCGGCGGGGGTCACTTCTTCGTGCTGCGGGACCTGCTCTTCGCGGCCGTTCCCCCGCTCTTCGCCTGCGGCGCGCCGGCCTGCTCCGCCCGGGCGGTGTCCTCCGCGACGGCGTGGAAGCGCTCCGCGAGCCGCTGCTCGTACTCCCGCGTCAGCTCCGTCACGCTCCGGGCGTAGTCGATGCCCAACTCGGCCTGCGCCATGGCGAACCGGGCGCCCTCCTCGCTCACGAACCTGTAGTACGCGGTGTAGGCGTCGGCCAGCGTGGGGCGGCCGGTGAGCAGCCCCGCACCGAGCCGTAGCTCGTCGCTCCACAGGGCGGCCTGGAGTTCGGCGACCCGGGTCGCGGCGGTCCGGAAGCGCTCCCACGCGTCCTCGATCTCGGTGCTCTGCTGACTCGTGCTGGTGGTGGCCATGGGCGTTCGTCCTCCTCGGAACGGTTCGGGTCAGGCCGGGGACGCGGCCGGTGGCGGCGCCGGGGCGGGCTCCGGGCTCAGCAGGGTGCTGTGGTGGAACCCGAGTCGGGGGTCGGTCCAGACGGGCAGTTCGGGGACGTAGTCGCGCAGCTCCGGCATCCGGGCCCGCAGCCGCACGGTGTTCGCCGGGTAGTCGTACACGGTGATGGTGTTGAGCCCCCGGTTGGCGGTGAACAGCAGGCTCTGGTCGGCGGAGAGCTGGCAGGCGTACACCGAGTCGAGCAGGGTGCCGCGGGTGACCCGCAGGGCCCCGACGAAGTGCTTGCTGCTGGGGATGGGCGATCCCCGGGTGAAGGCGTCGGTGACCTGGCGGGCCGCTTGGCGGGCGGAGCGCACCTGCGTCGCCAGGCGCGGCCGTTCGTCGATGACGCGGTAGGAGGCGAAGTCGGCGAGGTCGATCATGACGATGGTGCCGCTGCCGCCGTTGCAGTAGATCAGCTCGCGGTCGGAGATGCAGACGTCGGAGTTGATGTGGGCGGGCACGTGCTGGCTGCCCGTCCAGTGCCGCAGGATCCGCCCGGACTCGGCGTCGATCTCGAACACGTACTCCTTGAAGTAGGCCGCGGCCCACTCGTGCCAGTCCCAGCCCTCCTGCGGTCGCACCCGGAACGACAGCGCGTAGAACCGGTCCTCGCTCGGATGGCAGGCCACGTGCCAGCAGGTCGTCGGCAGCGGAATCCGGCGGGCGGTCCGCTTCTCCAGGTCGAAGACGCCGACCTCCGCGGCCTCGCCCCGGCCCGGGTGGTCCATCCCGCCGTAGACGAGGTAGCGGCCGGACGCGGTGCGCTTCATGGCGTGCGGGAGTTTGAGCAGGTGGTCGCCGATGCGCTCGGCCCGCGTGGGGCGGTCGAGGTCCAGCAGCCACAGCCCGTCGCCGATCGCGGTCACGCCGTGCGTCCCGTCCAGCCACACCATGTGGGTGCTGCTCTTGATCGCCGCGTCGGGCGTCTCGAACCGCAGCGTGGAGACCCGATCGGACTCGTCCAGTGAGCGGACGTCGTAAAAGAGGAGCTGCTGACCCGCGTTCCCGAGAAATCCGAATTTCCGGTCCGGGGTGATGCTGACGGCGTGCCCGCCCGCTACTCCGTCGTAGTACTGCACCCGGTACGCATATTCGCCGCTGATCGGGTTGTAACGGAATGCGCAGACGCCGGCGGCGCCCTCCAGGCCGTTCATGCCGTTTCCGTCGAGGGCGATGTGAAAGGCGTAGGGATATCGGTCGGAATGGGCCATGGGAGTCATTAGGGGCCGTTCTGGTGACGCCGTGGCGCAAAGGAGTTCAGGCCGTTTTCATCATCCCACCATGCGGGCTCACTTTCCTGCTTTGGGTGAACCCCGGGCCCTGTCGTTCCGGCGGGTCACGGCAGGTTCACATACGGTGAAAAAGGAAGTCCGGGGTGGCCTTCCCCGACCCGGTGGGCGGCTTGGCCCCGGCCAGTAGCCTTCGAGAGGAAAGAAATGGTCGACGCGCAGCACAAATTGAAGATCCTCCAGGAGAACGCCGCGGTGGGGCATCACGGTGACGGCGGGCTCTATAGCTTTACCGTCGACCTGCACGCTCTTCCGAACATGACGAGCAAGGTCGACGAGAAGGGCGTCGTGCACACCTTTGAGGCCCCCAAGAACTGGGACTGGGTCAAGTACGCGGCGTACTACTACTACAACAGCACGGATCAGACGATCGTCGGGTCGGGCACCATCGATCCCGGCACGCTCAAGGTCGAAGGAAAGAAGCTGACGTTCACGCGCGACGTGCAGCTGAACACCGACAAGGCGCACAGCGATTTCCTCTGCTACAACCTGGCCCTCACTCCCCAGGACGACGCGGACTCGGGGGAGACGCACGACGGCACCGCGGCGCTCGTCGGATCGGACGGCAAGGAGCTCGCCAAGAAGGTCTTCCTGTACGCGATCATCGACAGCTGAGCCGCCGCGGCGCGGCGTCGACCGGTGGGGCGGGCCCGGGGCCTGGCCGTCGGGGGTGTCAGGCCCTGGGGGCGGTCGCGGCTGCCGCGTACGTGTGGCGCAGGAAGCTCTTGAGGACGGTGGTGTCGAACTGGACCACCGAGACCCCGTCCGCGGAGTGGAACTCCACCACGGCCTGCACCCGGCCGCAGGGCCAGACCTCCACGTCACCGCTGCGGGCCGGTGCGCGCAGGCCGGACTCCAGCAGTTCGCGGGGGAAGGTCCAGCCCGTGCCGCCGGGGAAGTCGAACCGCACGGCCTTGGGGTCCTCGTCCGGCTCGTAGGACATGGCGACGCGCACCGGCCGGTACTGGGGAGCGTCCGTGACGATCCGGCCCCATGCGTGGTCTTCGACGGTGGCGGCGGGCATCGGTCGCTCCTCACGTCATGCAACACTCTTAGGCTTTTTTAACTTTTGCGTCTAATGTCCCATATTTTGGGCTACGGCCGCTCGACGGCCCTTGTGCAATTTTTTGCGTTCACGCTTCTTTTGTGACCGAGGCGCTCTTGCACACCATGTGCAGGTGGGCGCAGTCTGTGCTGCTGTCCGCACCGCGCACACCGCACTGCACAGCACTGCCACTGCACAGCACTGCACGCTCCGCATCGAGCGTGCACCGGTCCGCTCTGCCGACGTTCGCCCGCACCGCTGCCACCTGCCCGCACCGCTGCCTTCTGCTCGCGCCCGCATCGCTCGCCGCGCTCTTCTCGGTTCGCCTCGGTTGTCATCGCCTTTCCGATCCGGAGCCAGCCATGCATGTTCCCGACGGATTCATCAACGCACCCGTTTCGGCCGCCTCCGCCGTCGCCGCCGCCGGGGTCGTCGCGATCGGCCTGCGCGGCGCCCGCCGCGAGCTGTCCGGCGCCGGCGCCCCCATCGACCTCGGGGGCGATCGCACCGCGCCCCTCGCCGGGCTCGTCGCCGCCTTCGTCTTCGCCGCGCAGATGCTGAACTTCCCCGTCGCCGCCGGCACCAGCGGGCACCTCATCGGAGGCGCGCTCGCCGCGGTCCTCGTCGGGCCCGCCACGGGCGTGCTGTGCATCACCGTCGTCCTGCTGCTCCAAGGAGTGCTCTTCGCGGACGGCGGCCTCACCGCGCTCGGCGTCAACGTCACCGTCATGGGCGCCGTCGCCGTCGGCACCGCGTACGTCCTGTTCCGCGGGCTGCTCGCGGTGCTGCCGCGCCGCCGCGGCTCGGTCACCGTCGCGACGTGCGTCGCCGCCTTCGCCTCCGTCCCGGCATCCGCCGCGGCCTTCACCCTCCTCTACGCCGTTGGAGGGACGACGGACGTGCCGATCGACACGGTGCTGACCGCGATGGTCGGCGTGCACGCGCTCATCGGGATCGGCGAGGCCGCGATCACCACGCTCACCGTCGGCGCGGTCCTCGCCGTTCGCCCCGACCTGGTGTACGGGGCCCGCGCCCTGGTCGCACCGCTCAAACTGCGGGTCGGCGGCGAACTGGTCGACGCCCGACCGGCGGCCCGCGCCGCCGCGCTCGGGCTGGGGGCGCACCGCTCGCCCCGCTTCCCCCGCGCGCTGTGGCTCACCGGGCTGGTCGTCGCGGTCGGACTCGCCGGATTCGTCTCCCACTACGCCTCCGCCGAGCCGGACGGGCTGGAGAAGGTCGCCGCCGACGAGGGCTTCGACCGGACGGCGGAGGAACACGCGAGCGCCGAGTCCCCGCTCGCCGACTACGGCATCGACGGCATCGCCGACGCCCGGCTCTCCGTCGGGCTGGCCGGGGTGATCGGGGTGGGGGCGACCGCGGCCGTCGGCACGGGGGTGTTCGCGGTGGTCGTGGTGCGCCGGCGCCGCACCCGCACGGCGGGGGAGGGCGCGCCGCCGACCGCCGAACTCGGCCCCGGGCGCGGGGACGGTTCCGGCCGCGGGGACGGTTCCGGGCGGGCGTACCCACCGCCGGTCGACCCGGGCGAACGGGCCTGAGCGTGGGCGCCGGCCATCGACCGCACCGGCTGTACGTCCCCGGCCGCTCGCCCGTGCACGCCCTGCCGCCGCACTGCAAGCTCGTCGCCGTCCTCGCCTTCGTCCTCGTCGTCGCGGTCACGCCGCGCGAGGCGGTCTGGGCCTTCGGGCTGCACGGCGCGCTGCTCGCCGCCGTCGCCCGCGCGGCCCGCGTACCCCTGCGCCGGCTGGCGAAGCGGCTGCTGATCGAGGTGCCCTTCGTCGCCTTCGCGCTGCTCATGCCGTTCGTGGTGCCCGGCGAACAGGTCGATGTGGCCGGTGCGGAGCTGAGCGTCCCCGGGCTGTGGGGCGCGTGGAACGTCCTCGCGAAGGGCACGCTCGGCGTCGCCGCCGCCGCGCTGCTGGCCGCCACCACCGAACTGGGCTCCCTGCTGCTCGGCCTCCAACGGCTGCGGCTGCCCGGGCTGCTGGTCCAGATCGCTTCGTTCATGGTCCGGTACGGCGACGTGGTCGCCGACGAGATGCGGCGAATGGCCGTCGCCCGGCGCTCGCGGGGCTTCGAAGCGCGCGGCGTGCACCACTGGGGCGTGCTGGCGAGGTCCGCCGGCGCGCTCTTCATCCGCTCCTACGAACGCGGGGAACGGGTGCACCTCGCGATGCTCAGCCGCGGATACGCGGGCGAACTGCCGCCGATCGACACCGACACGGCGGACGGGGCGGCGGCGAGCCGGGCGCAGTGGTCGTGCGCCGCCGCGCTGCCGGCCGCAGCCCTGGCCGTCTGCCTCCTGGGATGGAGCACCCGATGAACGAGCCCGCACCGCTGTCCGCCCCGCTCCCGCCGGCGCCCGCGTCCCTGCGCGTCCAGGGCCTCGCCTACGCCTACCCCGACGGTCACCAGGCCCTCTACGGCGTGGACCTGACCGTCGCCCGAGGCGAACGCGTCGCCCTCCTCGGCCCCAACGGCGCCGGGAAGACCACCCTCGTCCTCCACCTCAACGGCATTCTCGGCGGCGGCCTCGGCACGGTCGCCGTCGCCGGGCTCCCCGTCGAGCGCCGCCACCTCGCCGAGGTCAGACGGCGCGTCGGCATCGTCTTCCAGGACCCCGACGACCAGCTCTTCATGCCGACCGTCCGCGCGGACGTCGCCTTCGGGCCGGCCGCCGCCGGGCTGCGCGGACCGGAGCTGGAGGACAGGGTCACCGCGGCGCTGCACCGGGTCGGCATGGCCGAGTACGCGGACCGGCCGCCGCACCACCTCTCCTTCGGGCAGCGCCGCCGCGTCGCGGTGGCGACCGTCCTGGCGATGGAGCCCGAGATCCTCGTGCTCGACGAGCCCTCCTCCAACCTCGACCCGACCTCGCGCCGCGAACTCGCCGACGTCCTGCGCTCCCTGACCGTCACCGTCCTGATGGTCACCCACGACCTCCCCTACGCACTGGAACTCTGCCCGCGCTCCGTGATCCTCGACGAGGGCGTGATCGTCGCGGACGCCCCCACGGGGGCACTTTTGTGCGACCGCGAACTGATGCGGAAGCACCGACTGGAGCTGCCCTTCGGGTTCGACCCCAGCTCCGTGACGCCTTGACCCGCCGACTCCATGACTGGGTGGTCACTGCACCCGACTGACCCGGAAGTCATCAGGGCCCGCCGACGTTGCACCATGGACGGATGCGTGGAAGCGGAGCGGAGGGGACGACGGTGGACGTACGGGGCACGGCCGACACGATCGACACGGCAGGCGTGACCGACACGGCGGCCGGCGCGGTGGACGTACGGGACGCACCGAACGCCCACGGCACGGGGGCCGCCCGCGGCACGGTCGATGTGCGCGCTGTGGTCGATGCGCGTGGCGTGGTGGACGTGCACGGCACGGTGGCTGCCGGTTACGAACCGGTGCGGGACGCCTTCGTCCGCAACTTCCAGCAGCGCGGCGACCGCGGCGCCGCCGTCGCGCTCTACCGCGACGGTCGCCAGGTCGTCGACCTGTGGGCGGGCACCCGCGACGTGGACGGCGACGAACCCTGGACCGCCGACACCGCGCAGATCGTCCGCTCCGTCACCAAGGGCGTTGCGGCGGCCGCCGTCCTGCTGCTCCACCAGCGCGGCCGGATCGACCTGGACGCCCCCGTCGGCAGGTACTGGCCCGAGTTCACGGCGGGGGGCAAGGAACGCGTCCTGGTCCGCCACCTCCTCGCCCATCGCTCCGGCGTGCCCGCCCTGGACCGCCCGCTCACCCCCGCCGAGGCCATCGACGGCGTCACAGGACCGGCGGCAGTCGCCGCCCAGACCCCCGCGTGGGAGCCCGGCACCGCCCACGGCTACCAGGCGCAGACCCACAGCTGGCTGCTGTCCGAGCTGGTGCGCATGGTCACCGGCCGCACCATCGGCCGCTGGGTCGCCGATGAGATCGCCCACCCCCTCGGTCTGGACTTCTGGATCGGGCTCCCCGCGCAGGAGGCCGGCCGGGTGGGCCGGATCGGCCCGGTGGCCGAGCCGGCGACCGCGGACGGCGGCGGCCTGCGGCTCCGCCCCAAGCGCTCCGTCTCCGAGGCGTACCGGGACCCCGAGTCCCTGACCCGCCGCGCCTTCGGGGCGATCACCCCGCTGCCCGACGAGAACGACCCCGCCTATCTGGCCGCCGAACTCCCCGCCTCCAGCGGGGTGTCCACGGCCCGCGCCATCGCCCGCTTCTATGCCGCCACCATCGGCGAGGTCGACGGCGGGCTGCGGCTCTTCGCGCCCGCGACGCTCGCCCTCGCCCGCACCGAGGAGTCCGCGGGGCTCGACCGGGTCCTGGTCGTCCCCACCCGCTACGGACTGGGCTACATGCTCCACGGCCCCGCGGCCCCACTGCTGGGCCCCGGCTCCTTCGGCCACCCCGGCCGCGGCGGCTCCCTCGGCTTCGCCGACCCCGAGAGCGGGGTCGCCTTCGGGTACGTAACCAACGGGCTGCGCAAGGGAGTCACCGCCGATCCCCGTGCCCAAGCGCTGATCCGGGCGGTACGTTCGGCCCTATGACCAGTGGACTGAAACGTTTCGACGGATACGGCGTACTGATCACGGGCGCGGCGCGGGGCATCGGTGCGGCGACCGCCCGCCGGCTCGCGTCCGAGGGCGCGCGGGTCCTCATCACGGACATCGACGCCGCGGCCGCGGAACGGACTGCCGCCGAGATACCCGGCGCCGAGCACTTCGGCTGCGACGTCGCCGACCGCGCCCAGGTGGAGGCGGCGGTCGCCCGCGCCGTCGAACGCTTCGGCACCCTCGACGTCCTGGTCAACAATGCCTTCTCCTGTTCTCCCGACGCTCCGGTCTTCGAAGACGAGTCCGACGCGACCTGGGCGCTCGACCTCGACATCACCCTCAGCGGCGCCTTCCGCTGCGCCCGTGCCGCACTGCCGCACCTCGCGGCGTCCGGGCGGGGCGCGATCGTCTCCATCGGCTCCGTCAACGCCGAGGCGGACTTCGGCAACCACGCCTACAGCGCGGCCAAGGCGGGCCTCGCCTCGCTGACCCGTACCCTCGCCGGCTCCGCCGCGCCCCGGGGCGTACGCGTCAACCAGGTCAACCCCGGCACGATCCGCACGCCCGGCTGGGACGGCCGCGAGGCCGCACTGTCCGCGCTCGGCGAGCGCGTCTATCCGCTGGGCCGGGTCGGCGAACCGGAGGACATCGCGGCGGCCGTCGCCTTCCTCGCCTCGCGCGACGCGGCGTGGATCACCGGAACCGTGCTCAGGGTGGACGGCGGCCTGCTGGCGGTGCGCTCGGAGTTCACCCGCATCATCACGGAGGCGGGCGAGGGAGACGCGGAGGAGCCGGCGTGGGCGTGACGGACGCGGGACGGATGCGTGAGGGGCGGGGGGAGAGAGGCGGCGATTGGGGTCGACCGGCTCCGGCCCGTCAGGGGGATGGCCCTTCCCGTCAGCGACGGCCGTCCATGACGCGGTAACCCCCCTCGATCACGTCCGCATCGGGCGCCTTGACGGAGCACTTCGGCACTTCGGGCCGGTCCGCTGCCGCAGGGGGCGTGATGGCCACGCGGCTCGGGCCCTTGCCCCCCTTCGGTATGTGGAAGCTCAAGCCCATCCGGGCGGTCGGCTTGCGCTCCAGGAACTCCTGCCAATACGGGCCGGCTTCGACGATCCGACCCGTGACGGCCACCTCGGAGCCGTCGACGCGGAGGCAGTCGACCTTGAAGTTCCCCCAGTTGAACAACGGGGGCCGGCCGTCCGGCTGCGGCACCAGATGCTGGATCCGGAACGTGCCCCAAGCCTTCGCTCCAGCCGTCGCACCGGATGCGGCCCCGGCGCCGGCAGCGGACCCAGCTCCTGCCCTCGCCCCGTCGCGCGCAGGGACGGTGCCACGGGCATCGACGAAGATGCGGATCTCGTCCTCCGGCACGGGATAGTCCATGCGGCCCCCACCCTTGATGCCCACCACGGCCGGCGCCGCGGCCGCCGCGATGACCGGGCGCTCCGCCGGCCTGTCGGAATCCGCACTGGCCGGGGCGCTGGCCACGCCCATCGTCGCGAGGACGACGGCGAGCGGGACCACGAAACGCACGGACGACTTCAGCGTGGACTTCGGCGCTGACTTCACCGTGAACTCCGACGTGGGCTCCGACGCGAACTCCGACGCGGACTTCGGTGCCGACTCCGACGCGGGCGTCCACGCGGACTTCGGTGGCGACTCCGACGCTGACTTCGCAGTCGACCTGTGAGCGGACTGCAACGGTGACTTGAACATGGTGGCCTTCCCCCTTCGCGCTGGGCCGCAGGGCCGAGACAGCCGCAGCGACACCCGGCAGCCGCCCACCGCGACGGCCGCTCAGGTCCACCTCCGATCCTGCTGGAACGACCGCCCCCAGCCATCGCGCGCAGGAGCGAATTCCCTCTCCCCCGTTTGGGGGAGCGCCCCGAGAAAGCACCTCCCCACTCAGCCGACCCCGCAGGTCACAGCCGTTTCCGCGACCAGACCCCCGCCCCCGCTCCCATGATCACCCTGTGCAGAATGTCCGCATGGCGATAAAGAGCATGCCGAAGCCGGCCGTGATCGAGGACGCCGCGCAGATCAGTCGTTCCCTGGCGCTGGCCTTCGACGACGACCCGATGATGCGCTGGTTCTTCCCCGTGGACTCCTCCCGCGAGGCTTCCCTCACCAGCTACTTCTCCACGATCTTCACCCGGCAGTACGTCCACAACGGCGTGTGCGAGCGCACCGCCGACGCCGCGGCGTTCTGGGTGCCCGCCGAGGCGCAGGACAAGGCCGTGCCCGACGCGGAGACCATTCAGCACCTGACGGACCTGCTCGGCGAGCGCGCGGGCCTGTTCAAGGACGCCGTCGAGACCGCCGCGCAGCACACCCCGCAAGAGCCGCACTGGTCCCTGGCGCTGATCGGCGCCGACCCCGCCTGCCAGGGCCAGGGGCAGGGCGCCGCCCTGGTCCGCTCCGGCCTGGCGAAGGCCGACGACGCGGGCCTGCCCGTCTACCTGGAGTCCTCCAAGAAGTCCAACCTGCCCTTCTACGAGCACTTCGGCTTCACCGTGCGTCACGAAGTGCAACTCCCCGGCGGCGGCCCGGTGCTGTGGGGCATGTGGCGCGAGCCGCGCCCGACCGGCGCGTAACCGCAGCGCTGCCGACGGCACGCGGGACGCCCCCGCGTGCCGTCCCCCGTGCCGCCGCCGCGCGCTGCGCAGCCGCTCCGCACCGCCGCCGCGCCGGCTGCGCACCCCTCATGACCCCGTAACCACCGTGCGCACGAGGGACGGTCGATCACTCGATGGGGGAACGGCGGTGCCGGCGCCCATGCGCGTGGCTACGCTCCCCGCCATGTCCGTGCTTGAGCCCCCGCGGTGTCCCGCCTGCCCTGGCAGACCGTCCCTCTGGAAGGACACCACAAGCGTCGTGCCCGCACGGCCCGACCGGTGGCGCTGGTACTGCACGGGCTGCCGGGGCGAGTGGGAGCCGACGTTCGAGCAGCGGATGAAGTTCACGTACGGATCGCACGGATCGCACGGAGCACCCGGATCGCACGGATCGCACGGAGCACACGGATCGCACGGAGCACACAGAACATCCGAAGCGTCCGAAGCATCCGGGATGCCCAAGGCTCACGGCAGCGCGACCGGTTCGCGCGAGGGGGACCAGGAGACGCACCGCCCGCCCCGCGGCTGACGGCGTCAGCCGACGCCCGCCGCCTCCGCGTGCAGTTCCGCGCGCACCAGTTCCAGCAGGCGCCCCATCCAGTTGCGCCCCCGGCCGCCGTTGTCGCCCCAGAAGTCCGAGTCGTCGTCGTAGAGGACGGTCGCGTCGCCCGTGCCCCGCAACACCGCAGCCAGCTCGGGGTGCTGGGCGTACTTGGCGCGCAGCAGACGGGTCATGACGGCCGTGCGCGCGCCGTCGAAGCCCTCGCGGCGCGGCGCCGCCGTCGCGAGCCGGCGAGCTTGGTGCGCGGACTCCGCCGCCGCGACCGCCGCCCGCGCCGCGGGCTCCGTCCCGGCCACCGACAGCGCCCAGTACGCGTGCGCCACCGTCGGATAGGTGGTGCCGTCGAGCTCGATCGGTGCCGGGTAGCCGTTGCGCAGCGCCGACTTGCCCGGGTTCTCGGAGCGCCCGTTCGGGAAGGTCTGGTAGATCTGCAGCGCCGGCCCGTACGACTGCTCCGGACCGTCGACCGGAGTGCGCGCCGCGTACTCCGCCGCCCACCGGTCGCGCTCCTCGAAGTACGCGACGGCCTCCTCGTACTCCTCCGCAGTCACGACGTCCGCGCTCGCGCCCTCCGCGTCGCCCGCCGCCTCCGCGTCGTCCTCCGAACCGTCCGGCAGCGTCCCGCCCGGCCCCGCGACCAGCGCTTGCAGCGGCCAGTCCTTGTAGTCCATGTCGCCGAGCGCGTAATGGCGCTGGGACTCGGGGATCGCCAGGTACGCGGTGCGCGCCGCGGCGCGGTTGGCCTCCGTGCGGTCCGCGAGGAAGACGTCCACCAGGGCAAGGCACCGGCCCGTGGAGTCCGGACGGCCGTTCAACCGGGCGATCGTGTCCCGGATTTCCGCGAGCAGCAGCTCGGGCGTGATCCACGTGTACGGCTCGGCGAACTTCCAGCTCGCCAGTTCGTGCCCGGACGCCCGGGCGCCGTCCTCCAGCGTCGTCGCCACCCAGCCGCTGGCCAACTTGCGTTCGAACTCCGCCAGCGTGACCAGTTCCCAGCAGTCGACGAGCCCGTCCGCGTAAATGGTGAGGTCGGTGAGGTAGTAGTTGCCACCGTTGAGGATGAAGGCGTGGCGCCAGGTGCCGGGTATGCGGCGGCCGTCCGCCGTGCGGTGGATGGTGCGATTGCTGCGGATCATGCGGTCATTGTGCCGGTCGGGCCGGAGCAGGTTCGCGTCATTTAGGCGGCTACGCACCGGAACGCGCCGTGGAGCGTGGACCTTTGCGTGAGCACGACACCTCCCGGGTATCTTCGGTCCGGCCCCGGCACCGACCGTCCGGGGCCGCACCGACCGGGGGACGACGGGGCGAGCACACCTTGAACACACCGCACGACGCGGCACGGCCGCACGCCCTCGCCTTCCAACTGCTGGGACCGGTCACCGCCCGCACCGCCGACGGACGGCCGCGCCCGCTCGGCTCGCCGCAGCAGCGCGCCGTCCTCGTCGCGCTGTTGCTGCGCGAGGGGCGGCCGGTCACCACGGAGGAGATCGTGGACGGCGTCTGGGGCGAGGCGACCCCGCGCTGCGCGTACGGCGCGGTCCGCACGTACGTCTCCAACCTCCGCACCGCCCTCGCCCCCGAAGCGCCGACGGGCCCCGGCACCGACTCCGGCCCCGACCGCGGCCCCGCCTCCGACCGTGACCGTGACCGTAAAGCCTGTGATCGCGGGCGGTCCGTGGTGTCCGTGCCCGGTGGGTACGCGCTACCGCTGACCGGCCACCTCGTCGACGCGCTGCTCTTCGAGCGCGAGACCGCCGACCGCTCCGGCGACGCGCGCACCGTCCACGACCGGCTCGCCCGTGCCCTGGAGCGCTGGCAGGGCGTCCCGCTCGCCGGCGTCCCCGGACCGTACGCGGAACGCCAGCGAGCCCGGCTAGCGGAGGTCCGCCGCAGCGCCCGGGAAGCCCTCCACGGGTGCGCGCTCGACCTCGGCCGGCACGCGGACGCCGTCCCCGCCCTCAGCGCGCTCGTCGCCGAAGAGCCCTTCCGGGAGCGGCCGTACGAACTGCTGCTGCTCGCCCTGCACCGCGCCGGCCGCCGGGCCGAAGCCCTGGAGGCGTACGGCCGCGCCCGACGGCTCTTCCGCGCGGAACTCGGCATCGAACCCGGGCGCCAACTCGCCCTCCTGCACCGGCGCATCCTGACCGCCGACCCGGAACTCGCCACCTGGACCTCAGGCGTACCCGCCGCTCCACCGGTCCCCGTGACCCGCCCCGAACCCGCCGTCCCGCAAACACCGGCACCACCCCAGGGTGCAACCGGAACAACCGCAACTCCCGCAATCACGGGAACGACTGCAACAACCGCAACACCCGGAACGACTCCGCCCCAGCAACTCCCCGCCGACACCGCCGACTTCACCGGTCGCGCCGCCCTCGTCGACGAGCTGCGCACCCTCCTCGCCCGGGCCGCCCACGGCAGCGACGGACGGGCCGTGACCGTGGTCACCGTCACCGGCACGGCCGGCGTCGGGAAGACCACCGTCGCCGTGCACGTCGCGCACGCGCTGGCCGCCGAGTTCCCCGACGGCCGCTTCCACGTCGACCTGGGCGCCGGCAGCACCCCCGCCGACCCCTCCGCCGTGCTCCTCGGCTTCCTCACCGCCCTCGGCGCCCCGCCCGACCGCATCCCGCTCGACCCCGAACAGCGCGCCGCGTACTTCCGCACCGCCCTCGCCGGCCGCCGGATGCTGCTCGTCCTGGACAACGCGTACGACGCCGAACAGATCAGGCCCCTGCTGCCCGGCACCTCCGGCTGCGCCGTGCTGATCACCACCCGCTCCCGCTCGCTGGCCGTCCCCGGCGCGCACCGCCTTGACATCGATGTCCAACCGGAGGACGAGGCGTTGACGCTGCTCGCGGCGATCGCCGGGCCGGAGCGGGTGGCCGCGGAGCCGGCCGCCGCCCGTTCGCTGGTCGCCGCGTGCGGCCGGCTGCCGCTCGCCGTGCGGATCGTCGGCTCCCGGCTCGCCGCCCGCCCCGGCCACGGCCTCGCCGCCCTCGACGCCAGGCTCCGCGACCAACGCGCCCTCCTCGACGAGCTGCACGTCGGGGACCTGGCCGTCGAGACCGCCTTCCACCTCGGCTACCGCAACCTCGCCCCCGAACCCGCCCGCGCCTTCAGGCTGCTGTCGCTGCTGGACGCCCCGAGCCTGCCGCTGCCCGTCGCCGCCGCGCTCCTCGGACAGGACGAGCGCACCGCGGAGCGGCTCGCCGAAACCCTCGTCGACGCCGGCGTGCTGGAGCCGTACGGCCCCGAGCGCTACCGCTTCCACGACCTGCTGCGGCTGTACGCGCGCCGGCTCGCCGAACGCACCGACGGCGACGACGAGCGCGGCGCCGCGCTCCACCGCGTCCTGGACCTGCTGTGCGCGAGCGTCGTGCGGGCGGCGCGGGCCGCGGTGGACCCGCCGCCGCCCGCGGTGTGGATCGAGCCGGTCGGGCACGAAGGCATGCCCTTCGCCGGCATAGACGAGGTCAGGGCGTGGTTCCGGGCCGAACGCGCGCTCCTCGCCGGCACCGCGGACCAACTGCTGCGCTCGGGGCCGCGGTCGCTGCGCGGGACCGTCGACCTGCTCGCGATCACCGCGGTCTGCGGCATCTTCGAAGGGCAGGCGCACTACCAGGAGCTGGGCCGGATCGCCGGGGTCGCGGCGGAGCGCGCGGCCGGCTCCGGCGACCTGCTGTACCGGGCGAAGGCGCTGCACATCCGGGGGTGGCTCGCCTTCGTCACCCAGCGGTACGCCGACGCGGAGGCGGAGTTGCGGGCCGCGCTCGACTGCGCGGAGGAACTGGACTGCGCCCAGCGGCGGCACGTCTCGGGGACGCTGCTGGCGCTCGTGCTGTGGGGCCGGGGCCGGCCGGCGGAGGCGGAGGAGGCGATGCGCTGGGCGCAGCGGTACGCGGGGGACCCGGCGGACCCCGACAGCCCGGCGTCCGTGGTGCGCTACACCGCGCGGCTGCACACCGCGCTGGGGCCGGACCGGCAGGACCGCACGGGCGTCAGCCACGTGCTGCGGGAGGTCGACGCGACGGGGACCTCGCTGACGACGCCCGAGGGGGTGCGGAAGTTGGGCGCGGCCCTCCGGGACGGCTCGCGCGGCTGACGGGCCGCCCGCCCGGAACCGGCTTGACCCTCACGTAGCGTGAGGCCGGAGGGTGAGCGGCATGAGCAACCACTACGACGCGTTCGAGTTCAGCCCCGTCCCCCCGCCCGGCCCGGACGCCGTGCCGCCGGAGCCGTTCCGCGGCATCTACGGAATGCCCGCCTTCTTGACCATCCCCACCGGCGACCTGGCGGCGTCGGTGGACTTCTGGACCCGCGGCCTCGGGTTCTTCGAACTCTTCAGCATCCCGGGAGAGTTGGTGCACCTGCGTCGCTGGGCGTTCCAGGACGTACTGCTCGTTTCGGGGAGCCCCGCGGAGCAGACGCCGGCGATGAGCGTCAGCTTCGCCTGCGTGCTCAACCAGCTCGACGCCCTCGCCGATGCGTGCCGCGCGCTGCGTCCGACCTCGGTCGACGGTCCGGTGGACACCCCGTGGACCACCCGCGACGTGGCCGTGATCACCCCGGAGAACGTACGGGTCGTCCTCACCGCGGCGAAGCCGTTCGACCCGGACAGCGAGGAGGCGCGCAACCTCGCGGCCATGGGGATCACTCCGCCCGGCGTCGGCGGCGACAATGAGGTCCATGCCTGATGACCTCGACATCGACCTCGACGGCCTGACCGTGGGGCAGGTCTCGACGTGGGTGGGCGTGACGGTCCGCGCGCTGCACCACTGGGACGAGATCGGCCTCGCGCGGCCGTCGCTGCGCACGCCCGCCGGCTACCGGCTCTACACGGCCGGTGATCTGGAACGCCTCCACCGGATCGTGGTCTACCGGGAGGTCGGCCTCGGCCTGGACAAGATCCGGGCCGTCCTGGACGGCTCGACCGCGGACGTGCCCGGGGCGCTGCGCGCGCAGCGCGCCCAGGTCACCGAACGGATCGAACGACTCCACCGACTCGGCGCCGGGCTGGACCGGATGATCGACGCCCACGAACGCGGCCTGCTCCTCACCGTCGAGCAGCAGGCCGCGATCTTCGGCTCCGGGTGGAACCCGGACTGGCCGGCGCAGGCCCGGCGGCGCTACGGGGACACCCCGCAGTGGCAGCAGTACGCCGAACGCTCGGCGGCCCGCAGCCCGGAGGAGTGGCAGGCCGTCGCGGCGGCCGTCTCCGCGCTCGACCTGGCGCTCGCGGACGCGATGGACGCGGGCGTCGAGCCCGGCGGCCCGGAGGCGAACCGGCTGGTGGAGCGGCACCGCGAGGTCTTCGCCGCGTACTTCCCGCTCAGCAGGCGGATGCAGGTCTGCCTGGCCCGGATGTACGAGGCGGACCCGGCGTACGCGGCGCACTACGACGGCATCCGCCCCGGCTTCGCCGCGTGGTTCCGCCGCGCCGTCGACGAGAGCGCCCGCGCGCACGGCATCGACCCCGCGACGGCGACGTGGGAATGAGCCCCCTCCCGTGCGTGCGGCGCGGGAGGACGCCTTGTGCCGCCGTTTCCCTGCGGGCGCATTGCCCGCTGCGGCCCGGTGGTGGGTTGCTCGCGCAGTTCCCCGCGCCCCCAAAAGCCCACGCCCTGCGCGAACAGCCCACCGCGGTCTGCGGACGAACAGGGGGTTAGGGGCGCGGGGAACTGCGCGAGCAACCCACCACCGGGCCGCAGTGGGCAACGCACCCGCAGGGAAACGGCGGCGGGGACGTCCGGGGCGTCCGGGGGCGCGGGTGCTCGGGGCGTACGGCTAGGTCGGGCGGGAGAGGGCGCGGGCGCGGCGGGCGGAGAGCGACGAGCCCGACTCGCCCCGCGCCATCCGCCTAAGGACCCGCGGGGCCACCGTCAGGCCCACCACCGCCCACACCCCCAAGACCCCCGCCGACTCAAGTGCGCGCCAGGACTCCCCCAGCTCCAACCCCACCGCCGCGTCTGGCAGCAGCGCCGATCGCATGCCGAGGCCCAGCCAGTAGACGGGGGTGAGTTGGGCCAGCCACTGGACCCACTCCGGCAGCGCCGTGACGGGGTAGAAGATCCCGGAGATCCCGATCATCGCGAGCACGGGGAGCTGGATCAGGCCCTGCGCGCGCGTCGAGGTGAGCACCGCTCCCAGCACCGCCCCGATCGGCAGCGTCGCCAGCATGCCGAGGACGAGCACCCACGCCAGCGTGAGCCATTCCCGTACGCCGCCGACCGAGAGGCCGTCGATCAGGAGCAGCCCGGGGACGAGCAGGATCGCGAGGTCCGCCAGCAGCCCGCCGCCGACGCTGACGACCTTGCCGACGAGGTAGCCGCGCACTCCGTGCGGCGTGGCCCGGGCCCGTAGCAGGGTGCCGTCCTCGCGGTCCGCGGTGAGGATCTGGCTCATGCTCACCATCCCCATGGCGACGTTCATCCCGAGGATGCCGGGGAGCGCGAGCGTGCCGAGGAGGTGGCCGGAGGAGTCGTACTCCCGGTCCCGTAGGAAGTACAGGACCACCAGCATCAGCACCGGCCACAGGAAGTGCGACGTCAGGTCGGCGCCGTTGGTCAAGGACTGCCGCAGTTCGACGAGCCCGCGGCGGCAGCCGGTCCGGAGGGCGGGCAGCGCGGTGTGCACGGGCGTCGTCATCGGACGGCCTCCTCGCCCTCGCGCACCAGCGCGAGGTAGGTGTCCTCCAGGGAGGCCCGGTGGACCTCCAGTTCGCCGACCTGGTCACCGAGGCGCCCGAAGAGTTCGCGGACGAAGGCCGTGGAGTCCGCGGGCGCGGAGGCGAAGCGCCGTCCGCCGTGCGTCCAGCGCACCTCGTCGCGGACGGTGGCGCGGCGGGCGAGTTCGGCGGAGGTGCCGTCGGCGACGATCCGTCCGCCGGTGAGGACGAGGATGCGGTCGGCGAGCTTGTCCGCCTCGTGGAGGTCGTGGGTGGTGAGCAGGACCGTGGTCCGCTGGTCCGCGGCGAGCCGTTTGACCAGGTCGTGGAAGTCGGCCCGGGCCTCGGGGTCGAAGCCCGCGGTGGGTTCGTCGAGGAAGAGCACCTCGGGCCGCCCCACGATGCCGATCGCGACGTCCAGCCGGCGCCGCTGCCCGCCGGAGAGCGTCCGCAGCTTGTGGTGGGCCTGCTCCGTCAGCCCCACCGCGGCGATCAGTTCGTCGGTGTCCCAGGGGCGCGGGTGGGTGGCGTCGGAGTACGGCGCGTAGTAGCGGCCGAGGTGGGCGAGGAGTTCCCGGACGCGCCACTTCCCGTGGTCGCGCCAGGACTGGAGGACGACGCCGACGCGGGCGCGCCACGCCTCGTCGCCGTCGGCCGGGTCGACGCCGAGGACCGCGGCGCGCCCCGCCGAGCGGGTCCGGAAGCCCTCCAGGATCTCGACGGTGGTGGTCTTGCCGGCACCGTTGGGGCCCAGCAGGGCCAGCACCTCGCCGTGGCGGGCCTGGAAGGTGACGTCCCGCAGGACGTCGTCGGTCCCGTAGCGCATCCGTAGCCCGGCGACGTCGACGGCCGCTCGCTGATCGCTCATTGCACTGCCTCTTCCTTCACGATTTCGCGAAGGCTATGTTGCGTTGGTGGTGCGTCAAGGTGCGATCGACGGATCGATGTCGCAGGAGAGAGCGTAAATTCTGCCGTTGTTGCAATGGCGTTGACGATGAATGCACCCAGGGCTCCGATTGCGTTCGTTGCAATGGGCTGCCGCTGAACGCATACTGGCGCGTACGACGACGAGGGAGGCGGGCAGCGCGATGCCGGGCGGCAGGCTGAGCCACGAGGAGCGCCGCGCCATCGCTGCCGGGCTGGCCGAAGGGCTCGGTTACGCGGAGATCGCCAGGCGGCTGGACCGACCGACGTCGACCGTCAGTCGGGAGGTGGCGCGCAACGGCGGCCGGAGCCGCTACCGCGCCGAGTACGCGCACCGGGCGACGGGGTGGCGCGCCCGCCGCCGCAGCCCGACGGCCTCCGACGCACCGGTCGACACCGAAACCGGCACCGACACCGAAACCGGCACCGGCACTGGAACCGACGCGCTGGACGCGAACTCCGCCCCGGACCCCGTCGACGCCCGCGCCTTCCGCGAGCAGTTCACCGAGATGATGGTCGGCACGGGCCTGCCCCGGATGGTCGCCCGGGTCCTCACCGCGCTCTTCACCACCGACTCCGGCAGCCTCACCGCCGCCGAACTCGTCCGCGAGCTGCGCGTCAGCCCCGCCTCCGTCTCCAAGGCCGTCGGCTACCTCGCCGGACTCGACCTGCTGCGGCGCGAGCGCGAGGCGGGGCGCCGGCACGAGCGGTACGCCATCGCCGAGGACGTCTGGTTCGGGGCGTGGTCCTCCAGCGCCCGCACGACCGCGGTGTGGGCCGACACCGCGCGCCGCGGCGCCGAGCTCTTCGACCCCGCGTCGCCGGCCGGGGCCCGGCTCGATCAGATGGCGCTCTTCTTCACCCGCCTCAGCGAAGACATGGCGGGCGGCCCCGTCGCCACCGCCGCCGGGGAGAACGCGCTGACCGTGGTCGCGGCCCTGGCGCACGCCGGCGTCCCGCTCACCGTCGCCCAGTTGGCCACCGGCCTCGACTGGCCCGTGGACCGCGTCCTGCGGGCGCTCGCGGACGCGGAGCGGCACCCCGACCTCACCGACCCCGTCGTCCCGCGGCGGGTGGCGCCCGACGCGTACGCGCTCGGCGTGCGCGCGAGCCGGTTGAGCGCCACCCAGTGCGCCGCCCTGACCGTGCAGGCCCGCTCCACCACCCCGTGAATGTGCCCGCACGTTCGAAGCGTCCCCCAAGTGGGCACTGTCTTCTGGCCACTTGACGCTTCACCAACTGCCCCGCCAGTGCGCCGGGACAACAATGTGCTTATGGCTGATGACTGGAAGCGACGGATCGACGAGCTCCACGAGAACCTGGTGCGGCGGGACGATCCCGCGGCCTGGGTCACCGAGGCGGACGCGGTCGAGGCGTCGTACCGCTATCCCGACCTCCTCGTGCGCGGCCCGGTCTTCGGGGTCGCCGCCCAAGAGCGGGAGCGCCCCGGCGAGTGGCGGTTACTGATGCCGGTGATCAGCGGCACCCCGCAGGAGGCCCGGGACGGCCTCAACTCCCATCTGTGGTTCCGGGCCAAGGACGAGACCGACGACCCGCGCGAGCGCCGCGGACTGCTCGACGCCGTCGCCGTCCTGGAGACCGACCCCGTCGACGAGGTGGAGGCGCTGGGCACCCGCTACCGGGTCGTGCGCGCCGACGAGTTCGCCCGCCGCGGCCCCGAGGGACTGGAGCCGCCCCGCCCCACGGACCCGGAGCCCCTCGACCGCACCTGGGAGAGCCAGCGCAACCGCACCTGGACCGACGTGGGACAACTCATCGACCCGGACCGGGAGGAGGGGCTGATGGCGGGCGCGATGAAGCTGGGGCTGCGCACCTTCTGCTACGCGGGCGGCGCCTTCTCCGACGAGATGCTGCGCGACGCGGCCCGGGCGATGGGGGAGTACCCGGAAGTCGCCCTGCTGCCGGTCGGCTTCAGCGTCGTCGAACGGCACGACGGGACCTGGACCACCCGCGGCGTGCTGATGCCGTCCCCGCACGACGCCCGCCGCGTCCTCTACGACGGGCTCAACGAGTTCTGGCCCCTCATCTACCGGCTGAAGGAGGAGGACCGGGAGGCGTACGGTCGCGCCGCGAAGGAGTTCCGCGCCGCCGGCCGCACCAACGACGCCCGCGTCGGCGGCTCTCTCTTCCGCGTCTGCCGCATCGAACGCGCGATCCGCTACGGCCCCGACGGCCCGGAGCCCCCGCGCCCGTCGGACACCGACCAGTGGGGCCCGATGAAGCTCCATCCGACGATGGACGACGACGGCACGATCCACCACGGCAGCGACTGAATCGCGCGCGACGGACGGCGCCCGGCGCGGCGCGCGGACTCGTCGGTCGTGTCCGTAGCCAACGCCCCCATCTTGCTGGCGCCCGGCGCGGCCCCGCCCGGCTGACCGGGCCAGCGCCGGCTCGTCAGGGCGCCAGGTGCGGGGCTCCACCGAATCGCGCTGGAGATTCTAGGCTCGGCGCATGCGGATCACTGTGCGGGCAGCGGTTGAGGCGGACCTGTCGGCGTTGCTGGCTCTCTACCGCGAGTTGAACCCGGACGACGCCCCCTTGCCCCGGGCGTCCGCCGCTGCCGTCTGGGCAGCCATGTCAAGGCAGCAGGGACGGACGATCCTGGTGGCTGATGCCGGCGACACCGTGGCCGGAACGGCTGATTGCATCGTCCTGCCGAACCTGACGCGCGGCGGCCGGGCCATCCTGTTCGTCGAGAACGTCGTGGTGTCCAGCTCCTTCCAGCGGCGCGGTGTCGGCCGGCAGTTGATGGAGTCCGCCGTCCGACTGGGCGAGTCGGCCGGGTGCTACAAGGTCCAGTTGCTGGCGGCGGACGACGAGTACGTCCACACCTTCTACGAAGCGTGCGGTTTCAAGCCCCTGGCAAAGGGCTTCCGCCGCTACATCGCTCAAGGGCCTCGCCCCTGAGGCGATGTCCGCCGAGGGCATGACGGGACCTGCGCTGCCTTGCGCGCGCACCTCCCGTCCCCTGCTCGTTCGTCCTCGGGCCGGTGGTGGGTTGTTCGCGCAGTTCCCCGCGCCCCTAACTCCTCCACCTGACCCGCAGGTGAATGACGGGGACAGCGAAACAGGGCGCTGGGGGTGCCACCACGCCCTCTGGGCGTAGGGGGCGGAACTGCGCGGGCAACCCACCGTCAAGCCGCAGAGGCCATCGCTCCCGCAGGGAAACCGGGGGATCCGCCCAAGCCCGCCCCCCCCGCCCGGAGGGCTACCGCTGGCGGGCGTCGACGAGGGTTGCGTTCGCGTGGGCGATCAGGTCCTTCGGGGGGAGCGGGAACACCGTGTGCGGGGTGCCCGCCGCCGCCCACACCACGTCGTGGGTCAGCAGCGCGCGGTCCGCCAGGACCCTCGTGCGCGTCAGGTGGCCGAACGGCGGCACGCCGCCGATCGCGTAACCGGTCGTCGCCCGGACCAGATCCGCGTCCGCCCGCTTCACCGCGGCCGCGCCGAGCTCCTCGCGCACCCGCTCGACGTCCACCCGCGAGGCGCCGTCCACGAGGACCACGACCGGCTCGCCGTCCGCGGTGAAGATCAGCGACTTGACGATCTCGCTGACGTCGCAGCCGATGGCGGCCGCCGCCTCCGCGGCGGTGCGGGTCGCCTCGGGGAAGCGGCGGACCGGGACGTCCAGGCCCAGTTCAAAGAGGGCCGCGGCGAATCGGGGGTGGGCTTCGGTGCTGCCGTGGGTGCTGTCTTGGGTGCTCATGCCCCGGCACCGTACCGATCCGCGCGGCCCCGGGCGAACCGGTGATCCCGCGGGGCGTGCGTCACCGACTCAGCCGGCCTTCAGGACCTGCGCCACCACCGGACCCGCCGACTCCCCGCCGCGTCCGCCCGACTGCACCGCCGCCGCAGCGGCCAGGTCACCGGCGAACGCGGTGAACCACGAGTTGCTCTTGCTCTGGCCGCCGACCTCCGCGGAACCCGTCTTGGAGCCCTTGTCGCCCGGCACCGCAGCCATCGCCTTCTGCCCCGAACCGCCCGTCGCGTCCGCCCGCATCAGCGCGCGCAGCGTGTCCGCGGTGGCCGTGGGCAGCGGGGTGGCGGTGGCCAACTCCCGGTCGTCCAGGGACTGCGGCACGATCACCGGCTGCTTGAACGTGCCGTGCTTCGCGGTCGCGCTGATCGACGCCATCGTCAGCGCGTTCATCGTGATCTTGCCCTGGCCGATGTACGACGCGGCGGTCTCCGTGCCGCCGGACTCCGGGACCTTCCCGTCGTAGCTGGACGCGCCCGTCTTCCAGTCGAGGCCGATGCCGAAGTACTTGCGCGCCGTCTCGCCGAGCGCCGTCCCCGCCACGCCCTTGTCGGTGAGCGGCTTGATCGCCTTGATGAAGGTGGTGTTGCAGGACCGGGCGAACGCCTGCCGGAAGGTGGGGTCGGCGAGTTCGAACTGCTTCAGGTTCTCGAAGGTGCGGCCGTTCCACTGCACCGTCTTCGGGCACTCGACCTTGGTGTCCGCGCCCTTGACCAGGCCGTGCTCCAGCATCATCGCCGCCGACACGATCTTCATCGTGGAGCCGGGGGCCTGCGCCCCCAGCATCGCCGTGTTGTAGCCGCCCGCGGGGCTGTTGGCGATGGCGCGGATCTCGCCCGTGCTGGGCTTGACCGCGACGACCGACGCCTGCCCCGCACCCTTCCCAGCCTGCGCCGCTGCTTCCTGCACCGCCTTCTCCGCCGCCGCCTGCACCGCAGCGTCGATGGTGGTCTTCAACTCGCCCGGCTTGCCCTCGGTGAGGGCGAGCAGGGTGTGGTCGGCGACGTTCTCGTCCGGGGAGGAGACCACCAGCTCCACGCCGGGCGTGCCGCCCGCCGCCGCACCGTACTTCTTGCGCAGCGCGTCGACGACCGCCGTCAGGGAGGGGTACGCCTCCTTCGACAGCTCCTTGCCGTTGCGGTCCACCGCCTTGATCGGCGGGGCGGACGCCGGGGCCGTCTTGAGGGTGGCGCCCTTCGTCAGCTTGGGGTGGAGCACCGTCGGCTTCCAGTCCACCAGCGCCTTGCCGGTCTTCACCCCGCGCACCACGGTCAGCTCGGAGGCGTACGACCAGGGCTTGCTGGTGCTCTCGTGGGTCACCGTCGCCCGCACCGAGAACGACACCTTCGAACCCAGCGTCTCGCCCGCGGTGAACTTGGCGTCCGAGACCTTGGCCTCGGTGCGGTAGCCGGCGAGCAGCGGCTCCGCCGCGGCGGCGTCGGTGGTCAGCCGCGCGGCCTTCGCCGCGTCCCCGCTCGCCCAGGCGGCGAAGAAGTCCTCCGTCGTCTCCTGGACCTCCTCGGCCGTGGGCGGCCCGGTCTTCTTGGCCGGCGTGTTGTCGTCGCCCCCGCCGAGGAGGGTGTAGCCGCCGTACGCGACGCCCCCGGCCACCACCACGAACACTCCGCCGACGACGGCTACCTTCGCTCCACTGCGCATGATCCGCGGTCCCTCCCGAACACCAACTGCTGCGACTCCTTGAACGCGTTCAAGACCCTAGGACTACCAGGTGGCAGACGGGCGGAACTGTTACGGGACCGCTACGTACGACCGCTCGGCACGCGTGATAAGGGACGTGCGTCACACCCAGGTGTCCAACCACATCCGGGCCCGCCACTCGTCCATCGGGATCAGCGTGCCCGTGTACAGCGGGTGGAAGTAGATGAAGTTCCACAGGATCAGCAGCACCAGCACGCCCGCGCCGATCGCGCCCACCGCCCTGCGCCGTTCGTCCGTGCCCGGCGGACCCAGCATCGCACCGATCATCATCGACACCGCGAGGCACAGGAACGGCACGAACACCACCGCGTAGAACACGAAGATGGTGCGCTCCTGGTACAGGAACCACGGCACCCAACCGGCCGCGATGGCGCAGGCGATCGCGCCCGCGCGCCAGTCGCGGCGGAAGAACCAGCGCCACAGCACGTACAGGATCGCAAAGCAGCCCGCCCACCACAGCAGCGGGGTGCCGAGCGCCAGCACCTCGGCGGCGCAGTTGCCCCGGGTGTCCGCCGGGCAGCCGCCGACGCCGGGCTTCGGGTCCTCGTAGTAGTACGAGACCGGGCGGCCCATCACGATCCAGCTCCACGGGTTCGACTGGTACGTGTGGCCCGAGGTGAGGTTCACGTGGAACTCGTAGACCTCCGTCTCGTAGTGCCACAGGCTGCGCAGCCAGTCCGGGACGAAGCCCCAGGAGGTCTCCCGGCCCGGGCCCGTGGACGCCCACTGCCGGAAGTGGCCGTTGTCGGTGAAGATCCACCCCGACCAGGTCACCACGTACGTGACCAACGCCACCGGGACCGTCGCGACGAACGCCGGCACCAAGTCGCGCCGGGCCACCGCGCGGTAGGGCCGCACCGCGCCGGCCGTGCGCCGGGCGCCCACGTCCCACAGGACGGTCAGCAGCCCGAACGCGGCCATCATGTACAGCCCGTTCCACTTGGTGCCGGCCGCCAGGCCCAGCATCACGCCGGCCGCGATCCGCCACGGCCGGGCACCGAGCCGCAGCGTCTGCGCGAGGTGCGCGTCCGGCCGCAGCACCCCCTCCGCGTCCACCGGCAGCGCCGCCGCCAACCGCGCCCTGGCCCGGTCGCGGTCGACCAGCAGACAGCCGAACGCGGCGAGGACGAAGAACATCAGCACCAGGTCGAGCAGTGCGGTGCGGCTCATCACGAAGTGCAGGCCGTCCACCGCGAGCAACAGGCCCGCCAGACAGCCGAGGAAGGTGGAGCGGAACAGCCGACGGCCGATGCGGCAGAGCATCAGCACCGAGAGCGTGCCCAGCAGGGCGACCATGAAGCGCCAGCCGAAGGGCGTGAAGCCGAAGAGCTTCTCGCCGATGCCGATGATCCACTTGCCGACCGGCGGATGGACGACGTACCCGGGGTCCGTCGGGATCGAGACGGCCGACGGGTCCTTCAGGATCTCCTTGTCGACGTCCTTGGGCCAGGCCCCCTCGTACCCCTGGTTGATCAGGGCCCAGGAGTCCTTGGCGTAGTACGTCTCGTCGAATATCACCGCGTCCGGCTCGCCCAGGTTCCAGAACCGGAGCGCGCCGGCGACCAGGGCGACCAGCAGCGGGCCCAGCCAGGCGGCGGCCCGCAGCAGCGGCTCGACGCGTTCGGGCGGCAGCCCGAACACCGACCAGATCCGCTCGGACGGCTTCGCGTACGGCGGCACCAGCCGCTCGCGCAGCCCGATGACGGGCCTCGGCGCGTACCCGAACCGCCGCAGGCGCTGGGGCCAGCCGGGCGGTTGCGGATCCGTTTCCCTGCCGCTGAGGGGCGATGGCGCGGTACTGGTCACCGCGCCATCGTAAGGAACCCGTCCACGGCCCACCCCCGTCCGCGCCCAGTTGCCCCCGATGCGACGGGCCGGGCCGGGGCACGGACGGTCCCGGGCCGGTCCGCGCGGCGGGGGAGCGGCGGGGACAATGGCGGGGTGAACAACGCGTCGCCGCAGGCAGCCCCCACCGATGGCCACACCGCCGGCACCCTCGTGCTCGCCGGCACCCCGATCGGCGACGTGGCGGACGCCCCGCCCCGCCTCGCCACCGAACTCGCCGCCGCGGACGTCGTCGCCGCCGAGGACACCCGGCGGCTGCGCCGGCTCGCCCAGGCGCTGGGCGTGCAGCCGGCCGGCCGGGTCGTGTCGTACTTCGAGGGGAACGAGGCCGGGCGCACCCCGGAGCTGGTGGAGGCGCTGTTGCGCGGGGAGCGGGTGCTGCTGGTCACCGACGCCGGCATGCCGTCCGTCTCCGACCCGGGCTACCGCCTGGTGGCCGCGGCCGTGGCGCAGGACGTCCGGGTGACCGCGGTGCCCGGCCCGTCCGCCGTGCTCACCGCGCTCGCGCTCTCCGGGCTGCCGGTGGACCGGTTCTGCTTCGAGGGGTTCCTGCCGCGCAAGCAGGGCGAGCGGCTGAGCCGACTGCGGGAGAACGAGCGGGAGCGCCGCACGCAGGTGTACTTCGAGTCGCCGCGCCGCCTCGACGACGCGCTCGCCGCGATGGCCGAGGTCTTCGGGCCGGAGCGGCGCGCCGCGGTGTGCCGGGAGCTGACGAAGACGTACGAGGAGGTCAAGCGCGGCGGTCTGGGGGAGCTCGCGGCCTGGGCGGCCGACGGCGAGGTGCGCGGCGAGATCACCGTCGTCGTCGAAGGCGCCCCGGCGCCGGGGCCGGGCGACGTCGACGCGGGCGAACTGGTCGCGCGGGTGCGGGCGCGGGAGGAGGCGGGGGAGCGCCGCAAGGAGGCGATCGCGGCGGTGGCGGCGGAGGCCGGGGTGCCCAAGCGGGACGTGTTCGACGCGGTGGTCGCGGCGAAGAAGGCGGGAGCGTGAGCGGTTTCGCGCGGTTTCGCGCGGGCGAATCGCGCCTGTGCGTGAGCGCTTGAGCCGTATCCGTGTCCGCACCCGGGTCCGTATCCGTATTCGTCCGGCGATTTCCGCGGATTCCACGGCCGCGGTGTGCAAAATCCGGGTGCGGGGCCCGGGATCCCTTGCGGGGCACGGGTTCCCGACCGGTCAAGTAGTCGGTAAAGGACTAACCTTGAATGCAAAGCATTGACCGGGTTCGATCCCCGCAGGGCATGGAAAGTCCCAAGCCCGCACCATTATTCGACAGGCGCTGATGCGCTCCCGCCGAAAAGGGCGTCCACTGGGTCAGTGGAGAGGAGCTGGCATGAGTGAGATCACCGGCGCGGCACGGGTCCACGAGGCGTACGCCTTCGCCTGCATGCGCTGTGGACACGGTTGGGAACAGGCGTACGAGATCGAGCACCACGTCGACGCCGTCGGGCGCAAGTACGTCGTCTACCGGGCCGACGGGGAGCGGGTGCCGTCCCCCCTGTCGAGTCCCACCTGCACGAACTGCGGCGGACACGTCGTGCGGATCATGCGCGCCGGACAGGTCTCCTCGGTGCTGGACCGCGCGGCCCGCTCCGCCTACCCAGGGCGCGCGCCCCGGCCCGGCGGGCCGGTCGAGCGGCGCCCCGTGCCGATCGCCGGGCCCCTGGGCGCGGAGGAGTACAGCTTGGAGGGGGACGGGGACGAGTCGGCGGAATCGCCCCGGCCACCGCGTCAGCACCACAAGCACCACTGGCACCTCTCCGACCTGCTCCACCCCTTCCAGCACCGCCGGTGACCTCCGACCACCCCCGGCAGCCGCGGGTTCCGGTGCTCACCGGTGACCGCCGGGGGCGCGCACCACCCGTGATCGTCGTGGGCCGTGCCCTCGTACCATCGGCCCCATGAGTGCCAAGTCCGCCCCGCCGCCGCTGCCCGAACCGCTGCGGGTCCCCGTCGCCGACTCCCACACGCACCTGGACATGCAGGGGGGCACCGTCGACGAGGCCCTCGCCAGGGCGGCGGCGGTCGGCGTCACCACCGTCGTCCAGGTCGGCTGCGACGTCGAGGGCTCCCGCTGGGCGGCCCGCACCGCCGCCGAGCACGCCGCGGTGCACGCGTCCGTGGCGCTGCACCCGAACGAGGCCCCCCGGATCGTCCACGGCGACCCGGGCGACGGCGGGCCGCGGCAGAGCGTGCGCGCGCCGGGCGGCGACGCCGCACTGGACGAGGCGCTGGCGGAGATCGACGCGCTGGCCGCGCTGCCGCACGTGCTGGCCGTCGGCGAGACCGGGCTCGACCACTACCGCACCGGACCGGAGGGCGTCGCCGCCCAGGAGCGCTCCTTCCGCGCCCACATCGAGATCGCCAAGCGCCGCGGCAAGGCGCTGGTGATCCACGACCGGGACGCGCACGCCGACGTGCTGCGGGTGCTCGCGGAGGAGGGCGCGCCGGAGCGCACGGTCTTCCACTGCTTTTCCGGAGATGCGGAAATGGCGAAGACGTGCGCGGACGCGGGCTACTACATGTCCTTCGCGGGAAACGTCACCTTCAAGAACGCCCAGCCCTTGCGGGACGCGCTGGCGGTCGCGCCGCGCGAACTCGTGCTCGTCGAAACGGATGCGCCCTTTCTCACGCCGGCGCCGTACCGCGGACGGCCTAATGCGCCGTATCTCATTCCCGTCACGCTGCGTGCCATGGCCGTGGTGAAGGGTTTGGACGAAGACGTGCTGGCCGCGGCGGTCGCGGCGAACACCGCCGAGGCTTTCGGGTACTGACGCATAACGCTTCGTAGCCCTTCGGAGGCTCTCCCGTCCGGGTGGTCCGCCGCGCGGGGCGAGTGGCTGGCTTTGGCGAGCGACGGCCCTCGGATAGCGTCCCGGCGCATCACATCGGGGCACCCCGCGGGAGCGCCCCCCACGGGCGGACGGAGCGTCGTGAGCGATCTGGGCACTGCGGGCGGTGGCTGGGGCACGAGGGCGGCGCCCCCTCGGGACGGCTCGGGGACGGGGCCCGCGGAGCCCCGACCGGACCTGCGGCGGGTCCCCAGCGGGCTGCCCGAGATCGCCCGGGCACAGGCGGTACGGGGAGCGACGGACCCGGACCCGACGTTCTCGGTCCCGGTGCAGAGCACCGCCGCCACCTCGGCCACCGCCGCCCCGGTCACCGCCGCCGCGCCGGCCCCGCCCCCACGCACCGACCGCCGCCGCCGGACCGCCGCGCGCACCGGACGCCCCGGCCGCCCCGACGCCGCCCTGCGCAAGCTGCTGCCGCAGGCCCTCGTCGTCGCCTTCCTCGCCGGCGGCACCTCTGCGTTCCTCGTCAGCGACAAGTCGATCCGGCTCACCGTCGACGGCGTGCCCCGCACCCTGCACACCTTCGCCGACGACGTCGGGGAACTGCTGGACCAGGAGGGCCTGGACGTCGGCAGCCACGACATCGTCGCCCCCGCGCCCGGCACCGACCTGGTCAACGGGGACGACGTGGTCGTCCGCTACGGCCGACCGCTGACCCTCACCCTCGACGGGGTGCGCCGCCGCGTCTGGACCACCGCCGAGACCGTCGAGGACGCGCTGCGCCAACTCGGCGTGCGCGCCGAGGGCGCCCACCTGTCCGCGTCCCGCTCCGCCGCGATCTCCCGCCGCGGCACCGTGCTGGACGTGCGCACCGAACGCGCCGTGACCTTCCTCGCCGACGGCCGCGCCCGCACCGTCCGCACCAACGCGGCGACCGTCGCCCAGGCACTCGCCGAGGCGGGCATCGCGCTCAGCGGCCAGGACACCACGTCCGTACCGGGCGACGGCTTCCCGCGCGACGGACAGACGATCACCGTGCTGCGGATCACCGCCTCCCGCGAGGTGCGCGAGGAGCCCGTCCCGTACGACGTCGTCCGCACCGCCGACCCGACCGCGTTCGTCGGCACCGAGGTCGTCGTCCGCCCCGGCCGCCCCGGCGCCCGCCGCGTCACCCACGCCCTGCGCAGCGTCAACGGTGTGCCCCAGCCGCCCCGCAAGCTCGCCGACGAGGTGGTGCGCGCACCGGTCACCCAGCACGTCCGCTTCGGCACCCGCCCCCGCCCGCGCTCCGTCGCCGGCGCGGACGGCCTGGACTGGGCGGCCCTCGCCCGCTGCGAGTCCGGCGGCCGCCCGGACGCGGTGGACCCCTCGGGAACGTACGGCGGGCTGTACCAGTTCGACGTCCCCACCTGGCGCTCCCTCGGCGGCACCGGACGCCCCCAGGACGCCCCCGCGCACGAACAGACCTTCCGTGCGAAGAAGCTCTACGTCCAACGCGGCGCCAGCCCCTGGCCGCACTGCGGCCGCTACCTCTGACCACCCTTAGGCTGTATCGGTGAGCACCACTGAGCCTTCCGGCGCGCCCGAACCCGCCGCGACCGACGTCCGTGACGCCCTGCTGAGCCCGGCCGACGTGCGCGAGCTCGCGGCGGCGCTGGGCGTGCGCCCCACCAAGCAGCGCGGCCAGAACTTCGTCATCGACGCCAACACCGTCCGCCGCATCGTGCGCACCGCGGACGTCCGCGCGGACGACGTCGTCGTGGAGGTCGGCCCCGGACTCGGCTCGCTGACCCTCGCGCTGCTGGAGGCCGCGGACCAGGTCGTCGCGGTCGAGATCGACGACGTGCTCGCCGCGGCGCTGCCCAGCACGATCGTGGCCCGGATGCCGGAGCGGGCGCTGCACTTCTCGCTCGTGCACTCCGACGCGATGCTCGTCGACGAGCTGCCCGGGCCCGCGCCCACCGCGCTCGTCGCCAACCTGCCGTACAACGTCGCCGTCCCCGTGCTGCTGCACATGCTCGACCGCTTCCCCAGCATCGAGCGGACCCTCGTCATGGTGCAGGCGGAGGTCGCGGACCGGCTGGCGGCGGGACCGGGGAACAAGGTGTACGGCGTGCCGTCCGTGAAGGCGAACTGGTACGCCGACGTCAAGCGCGCCGGCGCGATCGGGCGCAACGTCTTCTGGCCGGCCCCCAACGTGGACTCCGGCCTGGTCTCCCTGGTGCGCCGAGAGCCGCCGAAGACCACGGCCACCAAGGCGGAGGTCTTCGCCGTCGTCGACGCCGCCTTCGCGCAGCGCCGCAAGACGCTGCGCGCGGCCCTCGCCGGCTGGGCGGGCTCCCCGGCCCGCGCCGAGGAGGCGCTGGTCGCGGCGGGCGTCTCGCCGCAGGCCCGCGGTGAGTCCCTGACGGTGGAGGAGTTCGCCCGGATCGCGGAGGCGAAGGCGTGAGCAGCGGCACGGCGGAGGGCGGCACGGTGAACGGCGGCACGGCGGTGACGGTCCGGGTACCCGCAAAGGTCAACATCCAGCTCGCGGTCGGCGGCGCCCGGCCCGACGGCTTCCACGACCTGGCGAACGTCTTCCTGGCGGTGTCGCTGTACGACGAGGTCACCGTGCGGCCCGCGACGGCGCTCACGGTGACCTGCGAGGGCCCCGACGCGGACCAGGTGCCGCTGGACCGCACGAACCTCGCCGCCCGCGCCGCGCTGCTGCTGGCCGAGCGGCACGGCATCGAGCCCGACGTGCACATCCACATCACCAAGGACATCCCCGTCGCAGGCGGCATGGCCGGCGGCAGCGCCGACGGCGCCGGCGCGCTGCTCGCCTGCGACGCGCTGTGGGGCCTTCGCTCCTCCCGCGCCGAGCTCCTCGACATCTGCGCCGAGCTGGGCTCCGACGTGCCGTTCAGCCTGGTCGGCGGGGCGGCGCTGGGCACCGGGCGGGGCGAGCGGCTGACCCCGCTGGAAGTCGGCGGCACCTTCCACTGGGTGTTCGCGGTCGCCGACGGCGGGCTGTCCACCCCGGCGGTGTACGGCGAGTTCGACCGCCTCAACGAGGGCGTGGCCGTACCGCCCCCCGAGGCGTCCGAGCCCCTCCTCGCGGCGCTGCGCGCCGGCGACCCCGTCGCGCTGGCGGCATCCCTCAGCAACGACCTCCAGGCGGCGGCGGTGTCGCTGCGGCCGTCCCTGCGGGAGGTGCTGGCGGCGGGTCTCGCCGCGGGCGCGCTGGGCGCGCTGGTGTCGGGCTCGGGCCCGACGACCGCGTTCCTGACGAAGGACGCGGACGCGGCGACGCAGGTGGCGTCCGCCCTCCTCGCCTCGGGCACCTGCCGCACCGCCCGCACGGCGACGTCCCCCGCGGCGGGCGCGACGGTTCTCTAGTGCCGTGACCGGCAAGCTCTGCCCTGTCGTCCCGTCCGGCACGCGCCCTCGCCGCGTTGGCCGAAACCCCTGGTAGGCCCCCTGTGCCCTGCGGGCACGGGAGGTACCCCCACCGCTACCAGAGCTTCCGGCCGCCTTGCGATCGCACGCACCGGACGACACTCCTCACGGGCAAACATTGCCGGTCACGGCACTAGTCCTCCGGGGCGTCGTCGCCGTGGCGGGACCTCGCCTCGGTGATCTCCGCCTCGTGCCGCACCGCCCAGTCGGCCAGCGCCGACAGCGGTTCGAGGAGCGTGCGCCCGAGCGGGGTCAGGCTGTACTCGACGCCGGGCGGCACCGTCGGCTGCACGTCCCGCCGCACCAGTCCGTCCACCTCCAGGCCGCGCAGCGTACGGGTCAGCATGCGCTGGCTGATGCCCTCCACGGCGCGGTGCAGCTCGTTGTACCGGTACGGGCGCGCGCCGAGGAGGATCACCAGCAGCATGCTCCACTTGTCGCCCACCCGCCGGAAGACCTCCCCGACCGGGCACGCGGCCAGTTCGTCGGCGGGCACCGGGTGGGGCAGTTCGTGCGCGAGCACCGAAGGAACACCGCTGTTCGTACCGGACATGAAAGTGCCTTCTTTCGGCCAGGGGCGGGGCGTCTCACGATGGAGCGGTCACCGCCGAGCCTATGGAGGACGCCGTGCCCGACCAACCGCCGAAGACCGTGCTGATCAGCGGTGGCACCGACGGCATGGGCCGCGCGACGGCGCTGGCGCGGCTCGCGCGGGGCGACCGCGTCACCGTGATCGGCAGCAACGAGGCCAAAGGCCGCGCCCTGTTCGACCAGGCCGCGCACCCCAACCTGACCTTCCTGCGGGCGGACCTCTCCTCGATCGCCGAGACCGAGCGGGTGGCCGACCGGATCGTCGAGCGGTACGACTCCCTCGACGCGCTGGCGCTCTTCGCCAACCGGGTCCACCCCGAACGCGTGGAGACCGCCGAAGGGCTGGAGTCCACCTTCGCCCTGTACTACCTGAGCCGCCATCTGCTCGGCCAGCGCATGGCCCCGCTGCTCGACGCCGCGCCCGATCCGGTGGTCGTGAACGTGGCCGGCGTCGGGAACACCGCGGGCCGCATCCACTGGGACGACCCCCAGCTGACGCGCGGCTACGGCCAGGTGCGGGCCCAACTCCAGGCGGCCCGGGCGAACGACCTGCTCGGCGTCGCGTTCGCGGAGGGCGCCGTCAGCAAGGCGCGGTACGTCCTCTACCACCCCGGCTTCACCCGCAGCGGCGCGGACGGCCACCCGAGCCCGCTGGTCCGGGGCTCGATCAAACTGCTCGCGAGGTTCTTCGCCCGCGAGGTGACCGACGCGGTCCGCCCGGTCGTCGACTGGATCGACCACCCCCCGACGGCCCCCCTCACCGCGGTGGACCGGGGCCGCCCGGTTGCGGCGTCCCTGAAGACGCTGGACCCCGCGGCGGCGGCGCGGCTCTCCGCGTACACGGAGACCTTGCTGCGGTAGCCGGCTCCGCCGGGGATCACGGAACAGCCCTCGGCGGGAGGCAACCCGGGGGCGCTGGGGGTCCCCCAGCGCCCCCGGGCCGCCCCGTCCGGACGCTTCCCGGAGGAGCCGCGCACCAGCGCGAGAGGGGTGGACTGGCGTGCGTACACGACGGTGGGGTGGGAGATCTTTCGGGTGATCAGACCGCTCGGACGGTGTGTGGTGCCACCGCCACCGCACCGCGCGTGATCGATTGAGCCCGAGCCCCGTCCGGATGACGGGCGCTCGGAGAGGAACCCATGAAGAGCATGCTGGGCAAGGCGCTGGTGACCGCCGGTGCCGCGCTGGCCCTTGCCGCCGTGGCGGCCCCCGCGCACGCGTACAACGGCGTGACCGCCGGTGGCGCCGGCGAGTACGTCGCCTCCGCGCACCCGACCCCCTTCGTCGCGGGCTGGGGAATCGGCTTCGCCGAGACCCCGCACGCCTTCGCCGAGGGCGGCGGCTTCGGCTGGGCCACGGACACCGCCGCCGGCGGTGGCTTCGAGGGCGTCGCCGGCACTCGCTGACGCACCTGCCGACCCTTCCGGCCCCGTGCCGTTGCCGCACTCCGCCAACGGTTAGCATCGCCACGCATCACCCTTGAGGAGCGGAGAGTTCATTGGTGCGTCACCCGAGCATCGGCGTCGCGATCCTGACCATGGGCAACCGCCCGGCCGAGCTGACGGAACTGCTCGAATCGGTCGCCCGGCAGGACACCCCCGCGGCCCGGATCGTGGTCGTCGGCAACGGCGCGCCCCTGCCCCCGCTGCCCGACGGCGTCACCGGCGTCGAACTCCCGGAGAACCTCGGCGTCACCGGGGGCCGCAACGCCGCCATCGCGCGGCTGCGCGAGTTCGGCGACGTGGACGTCGTCGTCGACCTCGACGACGACGGCCTGCTGATCGACACCGACGTCTTCAGCCGGCTGGTGAAGCTGTACGAGCAGGACGAGCACCTCGGCGTCGTCAGCTTCCGGATCGCCGACGAGCGCGGCCGCACCGCCCGCCGCCACGTCCCGCGGCTGCGCGCCAGCGACCCGATGCGCGGCGGCTACGTCACCACCTTCCTCGGCGGCGGCCACGGCCTGTCCATGCGGATGCTGGACCAGACCGGCGACTGGCCGGAGGCGTTCTTCTACGCGCACGAGGAGACCGACCTCGCCTGGCGCGCCCTGGACCACGGCTGGAAGATCCTCTACGAGCCCGAGCTGGTGCTCCGCCACCCCTGGACCTCGCCCACCCGGCACGCCGTCTTCCACCGGATGGTCGCCCGCAACCGCGTCTGGCTGGCCAAGCGCCATCTGCCGGCCCCCCTCGTCCCGCTCTACCTGGGCGTGTGGACGCTGCTCACGCTCGCCCGCACCCGCTCCGCCAGCGGGCTGCGCGCCTGGTTCGGCGGCTTCGTGGAGGGCGTGCGCACGCCCTGTCCGCCGCGCCGCCCGATGCGCTGGAGCACGGTGTGGCGGATGACCCGGCTGGGGCGCCCGCCGATCATCTGACCGGTGCGGGGCGGGGCCGACCGCACTCCGACTACCCTGGTAGGTCGATCCGTCCCGCCCCACGCAGGAGAGTAATGGCCGTCAACCTGGTCAATGTCGAGGCCGTCAGCAAGGTGTACGGGACGCGGGCCCTGCTCGACACCGTCTCCCTCGGCGTCTCCGACGGCGACCGCATCGGTGTCGTGGGGCGCAACGGCGACGGCAAGACCACCCTGATCCGCATGCTGGCGAAGCTGGAGGAGCCGGACGAGGGCCGGGTCACCCACAGCGGCGGGCTGCGCCTCGGGGTGCTCACGCAGCACGACTCGCTGGACTCCGCGGCCACCGTCCGCCACGAGGTGATCGGCGACCTCGCCGACCACGAGTGGGCGGGCAACGCCAAGATCCGCGACGTGCTCACCGGCCTGTTCGGCGGGCTGGGCATGCCCGGCTTCCCGCAGGGCCTGGACACCGTCATCGGCCCGCTCTCCGGCGGCGAGCGCCGCCGGATCGCGCTCGCCAAGCTGCTGATCGCCGAGCCGGACCTGATCGTCCTCGACGAGCCCACCAACCACCTCGACGTCGAGGGCATCGCCTGGCTCGCCGCCCACCTGCGGGCGCGCCGCTCCGCACTGGTCTGCGTCACCCACGACCGCTGGTTCCTGGACCAGGTCTGCACCCGCATGTGGGACGTGCAGCGGGGCACGGTCTACGAGTACGAGGGCGGCTACAGCGACTACGTGTTCGCCCGGGCCGAGCGGGAGCGGATCGCCGCCACCGAGGAGGTCAAGCGGCAGAACCTGGTCCGCAAGGAGCTGGCGTGGCTGCGCCGCGGCGCCCCGGCCCGCACCTCCAAGCCGCGCTACCGCATCGAGGCGGCCAACGAACTCATCGCCGACGTGCCGCCGCCGCGCGACACCAGCGAGCTGATGAAGTTCGCCAGCGCCCGGCTCGGGAAGACCGTCTTCGACCTGGAGGGCGTGACCGTCCAGGCCGGCCCCAAGCTGCTGCTGCGCCAGCTCACCTGGCAGCTCGGCCCCGGCGACCGGATCGGCCTCGTCGGCGTCAACGGCGCCGGCAAGACGTCCCTGCTGCGGGCGCTCGCGGAGGCCGCGGAGAGCGACGGCGAGAAGCAGCCCGCGGGCGGCCGGGTCGTCGTCGGCAAGACCGTACGGCTGGCGTACCTCTCGCAGGACGTGACCGAACTCCCCGCGCAGCTCCGCGTCCTGGAGGCGGTGCAGCAGATCCGGGACCGGGTCGACCTCGGCAAGGGCCGGGAGATGACGGCGGGGCAGCTCTGCGAGCGCTTCGGCTTCGGCAAGGAGAAGCAGTGGACGCCGGTGGGCGACCTCTCCGGCGGCGAGCGGCGCCGCCTCCAACTCCTGCGGCTGCTGATGGACGAGCCGAACGTCCTCTTCCTCGACGAGCCCACCAACGACCTCGACATCGAGACCCTGACCCAGCTCGAAGACCTGCTCGACGGCTGGCCCGGCTCGCTGGTGGTGATCTCGCACGACCGGTTCTTCATCGAGCGCACCACGGACCGCATCCTCGCGCTGCTCGGCGACCAGACGCTGCGGATGATGCCGCGCGGCATCGACGAGTACCTGGAGCGGCGCCGCACCGCCGTGGAGGCGGCGGCCGCGGCTGCCGCGCCGGCCCGGCCCGCGGCCCCCGCCGCCGACGCCGTACGGACCAAGTCCGCGGGCGAGTTGCGGGCGGCGCAGAAGGAGCTCCAGCGCATCGAGCGCCAGTTGGACAAGGTCTCCAGCAAGGAGTCCGCGCTGCACGCGCAGATCGCCGAGCACGCCACCGACTTCGAGAAGGTCGCCAAGCTCGACGCCGAGCTGAGGGAGCTGGTCGGACAGCGCGAAGAGCTGGAGATGCGCTGGCTGGAGCTCGCCGAGGACGTCTGATATCGGCCAGTGGCGTCCGGCGCTGACCGGGCGCCGACGCCGGCGTGAGAGCCGCGTGCAGGTCTCGTAACAACGGCATCACGACCCGGTCCGCCCGTGGCCCGGTCCCTGGCCGGGCCCGTTCGGGACGGGGCGCGAGTGATAGAAAGAAGCTCCGCTCGACTGCCGTGAGAACGCGGCTCCATGTCCGAAAACGCTCCTTTCCGGGATACGGCACACGCGTCGAAGTGCGCACCGGAACAGCGGGGGAGGCAGTCGGGCAGTGGACCGCACGAAGGGGGATGCGCTGATGTCTCAGCCGCCCAACCAACCACCGTCGGGGGGCTTCGGAGCGTCCCCGGACGCCTATGGTCCTCCGGAACCCGGGGCCCCGCAGGGGGCCCAAGGACCTCAGGTGCCTCCGCCGCCGCAGGCACCGCCTCCCACACCGCCGATACCGCCCGCCGCGCCCCCGTTCGTACCGCCGCCGGTCGCGCCTCCGTCGCCGCCGGCCGGGTACGGCTACCCGGGCGGCGCCCCGCAGGCCGGTCAGCCCGGCCCGTACGCACCGCAGCCCGCCGGGCCCTACGGCCAGCAGCCGGGTCCGTACCAGCCGGCGCCCGGACCCTACGGCCACCCCGGCGCGGACGCACCGCACCAACAGGGCGCCTACCCCGGGCCGTACCAGAGCGCCTACCCGGGCCCGCCGACGACGCCCGCACCGCTCCCGCCCCGGGGCGGCGGCCGCTTCAAGGGCCGGGCCGCGGTCATCGTCGCCGCTTCCGTCGCCGCGCTGCTGGTCATCGGCGGCGGTACGTACGTCGCCCTCAGCGGTGACGACGGCGGCGCGGACGCCAAGGGCGGCGGGCAGGGCACGCCGAGCCAGGGCACCGACCCCGAGCCGTCCGGCTCCGCCGCCGCCTCCACGGGCGGGGGCACCGGCACCGGCGCCGGCCTCGGCGAGGGCGACGAGGACCTCAACGCCGGGAGCGGACCCGGCGACGCCAAGGCCCTCTTCCGGATCAAGAACGACGTCGACCTGCCGCGCTCCGGCGCCGAGGTCTTCGGCCCGTGGGTCGTCGGCGACACCGTCGTCAAGGCGATGTACAAGCAGGTCGTCGGCTACTCGGTGACCGACGGCCGGGTCAAGTGGACCGTGCCGCTGGAGAACGAGGCGTGCTCCGCCACGCCGCAGCCGTCCGCCGACGGCAAGGTCGTCGTCGGCTACAAGAACGGCCCCACCGACAAGGCCAAGTGCCGCAACCTCCAGATGATCGATGTCGCCGCGGGCAAGGCCGGCTGGCAGAAGGCGATCCCGGAGGTGGACGGCTTCCTCGGCCTGTCCGACCACACGCTCACCATCGCCGGCACCACCCTCGCCGCGGGCGGCACCGGGGTGTCGTACGGCTTCTCGCTCGCCGACGGCCGCGAACTCTTCAAGAGCCCCGCGTCCGGTTGCAAGCCCTTCTCCTACGCGGGCGGACCGAAGCTGCTGGCCGCGGTCAGCTGCCCGACGAAGGACTACAACAAGCCGCGCCACCAGCTCCAGGAGGTCGACCCGACCACCGGCAGGGCGAAGTGGACGTACAGCACCCCCATCGGCTGGGAGATCGACAAGGTCTACTCGGCCGACCCGATCGTGATCTCGCTGACCCGGCGCGAACCCAAGGGCTGGACCGTGCTGGCGCTGCGGTCCGACGGCAAGCTGCGCTCGCAGATCGCCGGCGGCAAGGACAAGTTCCAGGTCCGGTGCGGCGGTTCCTTCGTGGTCTTCGGCCAGAACCTGGAGGGGTGCACCGGAGTCGTCGCCGACGCCCGCAACCTCTACCTGGGCACCGCGCCCGCCCGCGCCGGCGGGGCGAACGAGGTCGTCGCCTTCAACCTCGACACCGGGAAGCCGATCTGGCGCGCGCCCGCGGGCGGCGAGACCTCGGTCGTCCCGCTGCGGATGGACGGCGACCGGCTCGCGGTCTACCGGGAGCCGTCGTACGACAAGGGCGGCGCGGTCGCCGCCATCGCCCCGGCCGGCGGCGCGCCGCAGGTCGTCCTGCAACACCCGGACGGTGCGGCGGAGGCCGAGAACTCGCTCTACTCGCCGCGCCTGGTCTACGCCGACGGCCGGCTCTTCCTCGCCTCGGGCCGGGTGAGCGCCCGGGACGACAAGGCGGAGGCGGAGACGACGACGATGCTCGCGTTCGGCAAGTGAGCGCGCCCGCCGCCGTGGTCCGCACGAACTCCTGCTTCCCGTGCCCTCGAAAGGTCCATTCCGAGGGCGACTTCCAAGGACACCAGTCATGACACAGCCTCCGTCTCCGCCCCCGCCGCCCAACCAGCCGCCGCAGGGCGGTGGGTTCGGTGCGCCGCAGACCCCGCCGCCGGGCGGGTTCGGTCCGCCGCCGGCGTCGCCGCCGCAGCCGCCGACCCAGCCCGCGCAGCCGGCCGTGCCGGCGCCGCCCGGACCTCCCGGACCTCCCGGTCCGCCGCCCGCCCCGCCCGCGCAGGCGCCGCAGGGACCTCCGGCGCCTCAGGCGCCCCAGGGCCAGCCCGGGTTCCCGCCGCAGGCACCGCCCGGTTACGGCTATCCGCAGTCGCCGCCGGCCGCCGCGCCGTACGGCTACCCGGGCCAGCCGCAGCAGCCCCAGCAGCCGCAGGGGTACGGCTACGGCTTTCCGCAGGGCCCCGGCGGACCCGCCGGCCCGGGCGGCTTCCCGACCCCGCCGCCCGCGCCGCAGCCGCCCCGCAAGGGGATGACCACCCAACTGAAGATCGTCGTCGCCGCGGTCGCCGCCGTGGTGCTCATCGTCGGCGGCGGCGTGGTGTACGCCGTCACGCAGGACGACGGCAAGAAGAACGACACCTCCTCGTCCGGCTCCAAGAAGGGCCGTGACAAGGGGGACGACAAGGGCGAGGGCTCGGCGGCCGACGGCGACGGCAAGGAGAAGGCGCCCGACGACGTCAAGTCCCGCGTCGCCTTCCAACTGGCTCCGCCGCCGCTGACGGACGTCACCAGCTTCGACGGCTCCTGGGCCACGGACAAGGCGTTCGTCAAGCCGCACCTGAACTCGGTCGTCGGCTACGACCGCGACAAGGGCAGCCAGCTCTGGCAGATCCCGCTGCCCGGCCAGATCTGCGGGGCCTCGCGCCACAAGTCCGACGACAACAAGGCCGCGGTCCTCTTCGAGGACGGCAAGCGCACCGGGTCCGGCACGAAGAACTTCCTGCCGTGCACCGAGGTCGGCGTCATCGACATGGCGAACGGCAAGCTGCTGTGGTCCGCCTCCGTCACCTCCGACACCAGCGGCGACCGCAAGATCCGGTTCTCCGAGGTCACCCAGTCCGGCACCACGGTGGCCGCGGGCAGCCTCTACGGCGGCGCGGCCTTCGACCTGAACACCGGCAAGGTGCTCTGGAAGCCCACGGCCAACGCGGACGAGTGCGAGGACCAGGGGTACGCCGGCGGGGCCGAGCTGGTGGCGGTCCGCAAGTGCGGTGACTACAACAACGAGCAGCTCACCATCGAGCCGCTGGACCCGACGAACGGCAAGCCCCGCTTCTCGTACAAGATGCCGGCCGGCGTCGAGTACGCCAGCGTCATCAGCAGCAAGCCGCTGGTGGTGGCGGCGGATGTCGGCGACACCGGGAAGTTCGGCATCTCCGACTTCTTCTCGATCGACGACAAGGGCGCGCTGAAGGCGAAGATCTCGGCGACCGGCGACAAGTACGAGGCGCGCTGCCGCTCCACCGAGGTCGAATCCTGCGTCAAGGTCGTGGTCGGCAACGGCCGGATCTATCTGCCGACCGCCGAGACCCAGGCGTCGGGCGAGTCGTACGGCCGCACCAACTCCATCGTCTCCTTCGACCTGAACACCGGAAAGCCGCTGTCGGGCCGGGCGGACGCGGGCGAGAAGTTCACCATGTTCCCGATCCGCATGGACGGCGGGAACGTGATCGCGTACAAGGAACCGCCCTACGCCAAGGGCGGTCAGGTCGTCTCCCTGCACGGCACCACGCTCAAGGAGACCGTGCTCATGGAGAACCCGGACAGCAAGCCGACGCAGGAGGCGGAGACCAGTTTCTCCTCCGACTACGCCGAGTACGTTTACGAAGACGGCCGTTTGTACATCAGCTCGGTTCTGCTGAACAAGGGATCGGGCGGCGACGCCTCCCGGCGGTGGTTGTCCATTGCATACTCGACAGCCGACTGAATAACGACCCCGGAAGTCCCTTAAGATCCTGCGGAATTCCCCGTCCTGCCCCGGAACGGGTTGACTCGTGGGACAGTAGCGACCCGACGCACCGGAAATTCCGGGCGTCGGGTCGCCGCCTTTTGGTCGCCTTTCGGTCACGGGGCACTCGTGCGATTGCGGCATATGGGGGCGCGCGGAGCCGAACGAGCGTGTAGCTTGCCGGGGCACGTGACGCCGGGACGGCGGGACGCCGGGGATGGGAGGAGCTCGATGGGCGTGCGGCTCATGGTGGTCGACGACCACCGATTGCACGCCGAGGCGCTCGCCTCGGCGCTCAAGCTGCGCGGGCACCGGGTGCTCGCCGCGACGGCGCCTGCGGCGGGCGCGGCGGAGTTGGTGGTGGCGCGCGCGCCCGAGGTGTGCCTGCTCGGCACGGCGGCACCGGCGGAACCGGGCGCCTTCGACCCGGTCGTACGGATCAAGCGGGAGCGGCCGCAGGTGGCGGTGGTGGTGCTCGGCCCGGTGCCCAACCCCCGCGGGATAGCCGCGGCGTTCGCGGCGGGCGCGTCCGGGTACGTGCGCCACGACGAGCGGATCGAAGGCGTGGAGCGCGCGCTGATCAAGGCGCGGGCGGGGGAGGCGGTGGTCGCCCCGACGCTGCTCCAGGGCGCGTTCGCGGACCTGTTGAACCCGGTCGCCCAGCCCGACGACGAGGGCCAGCGACTGCTGCGGCTGCTGACGCCGCGGGAGGTGGAGGTGCTGGTGCGGGTGGCGGAGGGCGAGGACACCCGGCTGATCGCGGTGGGCATGGGCATCGCCCCGAGCACGGCGCGCACGCACGTGCAGCGGGTCCTGATGAAGCTGGGTGTGGGCTCCCGCCTGGAAGCGGCCGCGTTGGCCGCGCGCACGGGCCTCCTGGACCGCGCGTCCCCCGGCACGGTCTGACCCACCCGCCCCGGCCCTCTGGCAACCTCGCCGTTGCCCGGCGGGCGCGTTGCCCTCCGCGGGCGATTCGTGCCTGCTCGCACGGTTCCGGGCCCTGTGCCCTGCGGGGAGGCGGCCCCCCGACGCCACCTGTTTCGCTGCCCCGTCGACTGTCTGCGGACCGGGGCTCCAGCGCTCCTGATCCGCTGCTCCCGTCATTCGGTTGCCGGCTGAGGGCAGGGGTTTTAGGGGCGCGGGGAACTGCGCGAACAACCCCCACCGGGCGGTAGGGGCCGATGCGCCTGTGGAACTACGGTGGGTGTGCCTAGGGGGGCACAGAGCGCGGGGAACTGCGCGAACAACCACCACCAGGCCGCAGAGGTCAACGCGCCCGCGGAGCAACGGCGAGGTCGCCACCGCCCCAGGCCCACGGCCCACCGCACAGCGCGAGCGACCCCGCTCGTTGACGGCGAGTGTTGGGTTGTGGTTGTTTCTGTGTTGGGTTGTGTTGGATAAGTTAGGGGGCGCCTCCGGTGAAGAAGACCTCCACCCGGCTCGCCGACGGGCGCGAACTCGTCTACTACGACACCCGCCACCACACCCCCCGCGACGCCGTCGACCGCCGCCCGCTCGCGCTTGAACCGCCCGGCGCCACCGCAGCCGAGATCCGGTGCGACCCGCTCCTCGGCGACTCCGTCGCCATCGCGTCGCACCGGCAGGGCCGGACGTACCTGCCGCCCGCGGACGAGTGCCCGCTGTGTCCTTCGCGGGACGGACGGCTCAGCGAGATCCCCGCGGCGGACTACGACGTCGTCGTCTTCGAGAACCGCTTCCCCTCCCTCGCCGGCCCCACCGGCCGCTGCGAGGTCGTCTGCTTCACCTCCGACCACCACGCCTCCTTCGCCGACCTCGACGAGGAGCGCGCCGCGCTCGTGCTCGACGTGTGGACCGACCGGACCGCTGAACTCGCCGCGCTGCGGCAGGTCGAGCAGGTCTACTGCTTCGAGAACCGGGGCGCCGAGATCGGCGTCACCCTCGGGCACCCGCACGGGCAGATCTACGCGTACCCGTTCGTCACCCCGCGCACCGCGCAGATGCTGCGCTCCGCCGCGGCGCACCGGGAGCGCACCGGGCGGAACCTCTTCGACGACGTCGTGGCGCGCGAGGTCGCCGAAGGAACGAGGGTGGTCATCGGCGCGGACCACTGGGTCGCCTTCGTGCCGTACGCGGCGCACTGGCCGTACGAGGTGCACCTCTACCCCCGCCGCCGCGTCCCCGACCTCCGCGCACTCGACGACGCCGCGCGCACCGAGTTCCCCGGGGTCTACCTGGAGCTGCTCAGGCGCTTCGACCGGCTCTTCGGAGCGGGCCAGGCGCCCACGCCGTACGTCTCCGCCTGGCACCAGGCGCCCTACCGCGCCGCCGGACGTGCGGCGTTCGGGCTCCATCTCGAACTCTTCACGATCCGACGGGCCGTCGGCAAGCTGAAGCACCTGGCGGGGTCCGAATCCGGTATGAGCGTGTTCATCAATGACGTGCCGCCGGAGACCGCGGCACGGCGACTGCGGGAGGCGGCAAGCGGATGAGCGAGCACAAGTACCTGGTGACCGGCGGGGCGGGCTACGTCGGCGGCGTGGTGGCGCGCCACCTGCTGGAGGCGGGCCACGAGGTCGTCGTGCTCGACGACCTGTCCACCGGGTTCCGCGAAGGCGTGCCCGCGGGCGCGGAGTTCGTCGAGGGCGACGTCCGTGACGCCGCCAAGTGGCTGGACGCCTCCTTCGCCGCGGTGCTGCACTTCGCCGCGTACTCCCAGGTCGGCGAGTCCGTCGTGCACCCGGAGAAGTACTGGGAGAACAACGTCGGCGGCACGATGGCGCTGCTCGCCGCGATGCGCACGGCCGGGGTCCGCACCCTCGTCTTCTCCTCCACCGCCGCGACCTACGGCGAACCGGCCGGCACCCCGGTCACCGAGTCCGACCCGACCGCGCCGACCAGCCCGTACGGCGCGACGAAGCTCGCCGTGGACCACATGATCGCCGGCGAGGCGCGCGCCCACGGCCTGGCCGCGGTCTCGCTGCGCTACTTCAACGTGGCCGGGGCCTACGGCGACCTGGGCGAGCGGCACGACCCCGAGTCCCATCTGATCCCGCTGGTCCTGGACGTCGCCCTCGGCCGCCGCTCGTCGATCGCGGTGTACGGCGACGACTACCCGACGCCCGACGGCACCTGCGTGCGCGACTACATCCACGTCGCCGACCTCGCCGATGCGCACCTGCTCGCCCTGGCCGCCGCCCGGCCCGGCGAGCACCTGATCTGCAACCTCGGCAACGGCAAAGGCTTCTCCGTGCGCGAGGTGATCGCGGCGGTGCGGCAGGTCACCGGCCGCGAGGTGCCCGAAGCCGTCGCCGGGCGGCGCCCCGGCGACCCGGCCGTCCTCGTCGCCTCCGCCGACGCCGCCCGCGAACGGCTCGGCTGGACCCCGGCCCGCCCCGACCTGACGACCATCGTCGCCGACGCGTGGCGCTTCGCCCAGGCGCGGCCGCGATGACCGGGGTCGACGCGGTGCGCGCCGGGGAGTGGGCGGCCCCGGGCCGGGTGAACCTGATCGGCGAACACACCGACTACAACGACGGTTTCGTGCTGCCCTTCGCGCTGCCCCAGCAGGTCACCGTGGCCGCCGCGCGCCGTGACGACGGACTGCTGCGGCTGTGCTTCCCGGCCGCGGCCGGCGGTGGCGAAGGCGCCGTCGAGCTACGGGTCGACGCGCTGGAGCCCGGGCGCGGGCCGCGCGGCTGGGCCGGCTACGCGGCCGGCGTCGTCTGGGCGCTGCGGGACGCGGGCCACCCGGTGGGCGGCGCGGAGGTCACCTTCGCGTCGACCGTGCCGCCCGGCGCCGGGCTGTCCTCGTCGGCGGCGCTGGAAGTCGCCTGCGCCCTCGCCCTGAACGACCTGTACGGGCTGGGCCTGACGGGCGGGGCGCTGGCGGTGCTGTGCCGCCGCGCGGAGAACGCGTACGTCGGCGCCCCCACCGGGATCATGGACCAGGCGGCCTCGGCGTGCTGCACCCCGGGCCACGCCCTCTTCCTGGACACCCGCGACCTGACGCGGCGCCACGTCCCCTTCGACCCCGCCGCGCACGGCCTCGCGCTCCTCGTCGTCGACACCCGCGTCCAGCACGCCCACGCGGACGGCGAGTACGGTCGGCGCCGCGCGGGCTGCGAGGCCGCGGCGCGCACACTGGGCGTACGGGCGCTGCGCGACGTGCCGCACGGCGAGCTGGCCGCGGCGCTGCGCCGGCTGCCGGACGCCGCCGCCCGGGGCCTGGTGCGGCACGTCGTCACCGAGAACGCCCGGGTGCTGCACGCCGTCGACCTGCTGATGGCGGGTGACCTGCCGGCGCTGGGCCCGGTCCTGACCGCGGGCCACGCATCGCTGCGCGACGACTTCCGGGTCTCCTGCCCCGAGGTGGACCTCGCGGTGGCCACCGCCCTCGCGGCCGGCGCACTGGGCGCCCGGATGACGGGCGGCGGCTTCGGCGGCTCCGTGCTGGCGCTGGTGGCACGGGGCGCCGAGGAGCAGGTGGGGGAGGCGGTCGCGGCGGCGTTCGCCGCGGCGTCGTACGCACCGCCGCGCTGGTTCCGGGCCGCGGCGTCGCCCGGCGCCCGGCGGCTGTCCTGACACCGTCGGGCAGCCGTACGGGTTCGCGTCGAGGGTTCGCGTCGCACGGGACAGGTGGCCGATTTCCGTTCGGCTCCTTCGACACCAACCGCCCCACCCGGCGCAGCCACCCCCGTAGGCACACCGCGCCTCGATCCGAGCGGATGGACTGTCCCATGCCCTGGTCATCAGTTGTGCAAATACACTTCCGCTTCCGCCCACCGCCCGTACCCTGATGCTCAACGCCGGTGGGGGCCGGCGTTGATCAGGGGACAGGACAGCGGGGTACGACGCCCGGGGTGGGGTATCAGTCACTGCGCGGCGGCGGCCGGGCGGGCTGGAGCCCGGTCGGGCGGCGTATCCGAGCCCGAGCCGTCCTCCGACACAGGGGGTGTGTCTGTGATCCGTATCCGGGTCCTGGTGGTGGACGACCACCGAATCTTCGCCGAGTCCCTGGCCGCCGCGCTGGCGGCCGAGCCCGACGTCGACGTGGCGGCGGCGGGCAGCGGACCTGCCGCGCTGCGATGTCTGGAGCGGGCGGCGGCCGACGGCCGCCCGTTCGACGTGATGCTCGTCGACGGCGACCTCGGGGTGGGCGCGCCCCATCCGCCGGGCGGCCGGGCCGCCGTCGCCCGGGCCGTCCCCGACGAGGGCGAACACGCGGTCGTGAGCATCCTGGACGGGCTCTCGCTCGTCGCGGGGGTGCGTTCCGGCCAGCCCGCGGTGCACTGCGTGGTCCTCGCCGAGAAGGACGACCCGCACCGCGCCGCCCTCGCGCTCCAGGCCGGCGCCTCCGGCTGGGTCGCCAAGGACTGTTCGCTCCAGCGACTGCTGGCCGTGATCAGGGGCGTGCTGCGGGACGAGACGCATCTGCCGCCCGCGCTGCTCACCGGTGTGCTGCGGGAGCTGACGGCCGCGCGCAAGCACCGCACGGAGAGCGAGCGGCTGGTGGAGTCGCTCACCCCGCGCGAGCGCGAGGTGCTGCGGTGCATGGTGGCGGGCCTGGGGCGCAAGGCGGTCGCCGAGCGCCTGTTCCTGTCGCCGCACACCGTCCGTACGCACATGCAGAACGTGCTCGGAAAGCTCGGCGTGCACTCGACGCTGGCAGCGGTGGCGCTGGCCAGACGCGCCGGCGTCGGCCCGGTGGACCTAGCCGGGGACGTTGTCGAACGGGGCGGTCAGCTGGCGTAGCAGCGCGGCCAACTCGGCCCGCTGCGCGCCGGACAGCTCCACCAGGATCGCCCGCTCCTGGGCCAGCAGCCCCGCGAGCGCCCGGTCCGCGCGGTCCCGCCCCTCGGGGGTGAGCCGCACCAGCACGCCGCGCCGGTCGGAGGGGTCCGGCAGCCGCTCGACCAGGCCGCGCTTGGCCAGCCGGTCGATGCGGTTGGTCATGGTGCCCGAGGTCACCAGGGTCTGGGTGAGCAACTGCCCGGGGGAGAGCTGATAGGGCGCGCCGGCGCGCCGCAGCGACGTCAGGACGTCGAACTCCCACGGCTCCAGGTCGTGCTCGGAGAAGGCGATGCGGCGCGCCCGGTCGAGATGGCGGGCCAGCCGGGAGACCCGGCTCAGCACTTCCAGCGGTTCCACGTCGAGGTCGGGGCGCTCACGGCGCCACGCCGCGACCAGTCGATCGACCTCGTCCTCCATGACGATCAGTGTAGAGGGTCTGTCGACATGAAGTCTCTTGACGTCAAGAGATATTTCGCGTGAGTCTTGGGCATGGACGGGCCGGACCCGTTCCGTTTCGGCCAAACGATCTTGCTAGGGGGCACGAACCATGCCGACTGCACCCATCTGGGACCCCCGTCAGTACCTGCGCCACTCAGGTCATCGGACCCGACCCTTCCTGGATCTGCTAGGACGGATTCCGGACCTCCCTGCGACCGGCGGCCGCGCGCCGCGCATAGCTGACGTCGGCTGCGGCCCGGGCAACGTCACCGCGCTGCTCGCCGAGCGCTGGCCCGACGCCCGGATCACCGGCTTCGACAACTCGCCCGACATGCTCGACCGGGCCGAGAAGGACCACGCCGGCGCCACCAGCGGCGGCGGCTGGCTGGACTTCCGCCCCGCCGACGCCGCGCACTGGACGCCGGACGAGCCGTACGACCTGATCGTCTCCAACGCCGCCCTCCAGTGGGTGCCCAACCACCCGGAGTCCTTCGCCCGCTGGATCGACGGCCTCGTCCCCGGCGGCACCTTCGCCTTCCAGGTGCCCGGCAACTACACCGCGCCCAGCCACGCCCTCCTCGGCACCCTCTGCGGGCTGCCGCAGTGGCGCCGGCGCCTCGGCGGCCGGGGCCGCGACTACACCTACGTGCTCGACCCCGCCGACTACCTGGTGCGCCTCACCGACCTGGGGTGCGCCACGGACACCTGGGAGACCACCTACTTCCAGGTGCTCACCGGCGACGACCCCGTCCTCGACTGGGTCAAGGGCACCGCGCTGCGGCCGATCCTCACCGAACTCGGCGACGACGCCGGAGCGGTTGACGAATTCCTCGACCAGTACCGGGCCCTGCTGCGCGACGCCTACCCGCCGGGCCCGCACGGCACGGTCTTCCCCTTCCGCCGCATTTTCGCGGTGGCCCGCAAGCCCCCGGCCTGACCGCGCGGCGCGATCCGTATCGGGCGGGCGCCGCCCGTTCCGGCAGCGCATCTGCTTGGCGTGGGCGCGGTCCCGCCGTGCGGCGGGCTGTGTCGTCGCGTCTGCGGCCCGTCTGTGGCTTGTCGCGCAGTTCCCCGCGCCCCCAAACCCTCGCCCGCAGGCAAATGGCGGGGGAGGCACAACAGGGGCGCGGGGAACTGCGCGACAAGCCACAGACGGGCCGCGGAGACCAACGCACCCCGCAGGGAGACGGCGGCCGTGTCCCCGGCCTCAGTTCTTGCGGTGGCCTATCAGGCGCGGCTTCTGCTCCAGACCGTCCAGGCCGTGCCAGGCCAGGTTCACCAGGTGCGCGGCGACCTCCGCCTTCTTCGGGCGGCGGGCGTCCAGCCACCACTGGCCGGTCAGCGCGACCATCCCCACCAGCGCCTGCGCGTACAGCGGTGCCAGCTTGGGATCGAAGCCCCGGTTCTTGAACTCCATGCCGAGGATGTCCTCGACCTGGGTCGCGATGTCGCTGATCAGCGAGGCGAAGGTGCCCGTCGACTGGGCCACCGGCGAGTCCCGGACCAGGATCCGGAAACCGTCCGTGTACCGCTCGATGTAGTCGAGCAGGGCGAACGCGGCCTGCTCCAGCAGCTCCCGTGGATGCCCGGCGGTCAGCGCGCCCGTCACCATGTCCAGCAACTGGCGCATCTCCCGGTCGACGACGACCGCGTACAGCCCCTCCTTGCCGCCGAAGTGCTCGTACACCACCGGCTTGGAGACGCCCGCCTTCGCGGCGATCTCCTCCACCGAAGTGCCCTCGAAGCCCTTGTCCGCGAAGAGTGCGCGGCCGATGTCCAGCAGCTGCTCGCGGCGCTCCGCGCCCGTCATCCGCACCCGGCGCGTACGCCGCACCGATGACCTGGTCTTCTCCGTGCTACTGCTGCCGTCCGTCGCCACGTCGTCCATCATGCCGTGTCGCTGGCCCCGACGGGTCGTCGGCCGGTGTCCCGCTTGGCCTCGATGCGGGCCTCGCTCGGCCAGCGGACGTCGTACGCCCACCCCAGCTTCTCGAACCAGCGGATCAGCCGCGCACTGGAATCGAGCTGTCCGCGCAGCACACCGTGGCGGGCGGCGGTCGGATCGGCGTGGTGCAGGTTGTGCCAGGACTCGCCGCAGGACAGCACCGCGAGCCACCACACGTTGCCCGAACGATCACGTGATCGGAACGGCCGCTTGCCCACCGCGTGGCAGATCGAGTTGATCGACCACGTCACGTGGTGCAGCAGCGCCACCCGCACCAGCGAGCCCCAGAAGAACGCGGTGAACGCACCCCACCACTCCATCGTCACCAGCCCGCCGACCAGGGCCGGGAAGAACAGCGAGAGCGCGGTGTAGAAGACGAAGTGGCGCGAGATCCGCCGCACGTCCGGGTCCTTCACCAGGTCCGGCGCGTACTTGTGCTGCGACGTCTGCTCCACGTTGAACATCCAGCCGATGTGCGCCCACCACAGGCCCTTGAGCAGTGCGGGCACGGTCTCCCCGTACCGCCACGGCGAGTGCGGGTCGCCCTCCGCGTCCGAGAACTTGTGGTGCTTGCGGTGGTCGGCCACCCAGCGCACCACCGGGCCCTCGACGGCGAGGGAGCCGGCGATCGCCAGGGCGATCCGCAGCGGGCGCTTGGCCTTGAAGGAGCCGTGGGTGAAGTAGCGGTGGAAGCCGACCGTGATGCCGTGGCAGCCGATGAAGTACATCGCCACCAGCAGCCCGAGGTCCAGCCAGCTCACCCCCCAGCCCCAGGCCAGCGGCACCGCGGCGACCAGGGCGAGGAAGGGAACCGTGATGAAGAGCAGCAGGGTGATCTGCTCGATCGACCGCTTGTCGTCCCCGCCGAGGGTGGCGGAGCCGACGGCCCCGGCTCCCGCGGCGTCGGCAGCCGTCGCTCTCCCCTCGGCGCTCCCTACCGCGGTCCCGTCCGCTGTTGCGTCCGGGACGTCGTCGAGGAGGTCGGGGCTTGTCGTCATGGAAGGTCCCCTGGGGGGTGTGAGATGGGGTGGAAGATCCACATACCTGCCGTGCTACGGATGCGTAACCTACGGCAACGTAAGTATGGCAGCGCGCAGCGGCGCGGCAAGAGCCCCTCCAGACGGCGCCAGCCGGCGGACACCTATCCTGGAACGTGCCGGACAGCGCGGTCCGCCGACTCCAGTACCCCTCCAGACGTGCTCAAACACCGCAAGGAGCAGCACCTGTGAGCAGTGCCGACCAGACATCCACGGCCAGCGCCGAACTCCGGGCCGACATCCGCCGACTGGGCGACCTCCTGGGCGAGACCATCGTCCGTCAGGAGGGCCGAGAACTGCTGGACCTCGTCGAGCGCGTCCGCGCCCTGACCCGCAGCGACGGGGAGGCGGCGGCGCAGTTGTTGGGCGACACCGACCTGGAGACCGCGGCCAAGCTGGTACGCGCGTTCTCCACCTACTTCCACCTCGCCAACGTCACCGAACAGGTGCACCGCGGCAAGGAGATGCGCGAGCGGCGGGCCGCCGAGGGCGGGCTGCTGGCCCGCACCGCGGACCTCCTCAAGGACGCCGACCCCGAGCACCTGCGCCAGACCGTCGGCAACCTGAACGTGCGACCCGTCTTCACCGCCCACCCCACCGAGGCCGCCCGGCGCTCCGTCCTCAACAAGTTGCGTCGGATCGCCGCACTGCTGGACCAGGACGCGGCCGGCGGCGCCGGCAGCGCCGACCGGCGCCGCTGCGACCTGCGGCTCGCGGAGAACATCGACCTGATCTGGCAGACCGACGAGCTGCGGGTGGTCCGCCCCGAGCCCGCCGACGAGGCCCGCAACGCGATCTACTACCTCGACGAACTGCACGCCGGCGCCGTCGGGGACGTCCTGGAGGACCTCGCGGCCGAGCTGGAGCGGGTCGGCGTCCCGCTGCCCGCCGGCACCCGCCCGCTGACCTTCGGCACCTGGATCGGCGGCGACCGCGACGGCAACCCGAACGTCACCCCGGACGTCACCTGGGAGGTGCTGATCCTCCAGCACGAGCACGGCATCACCGACGCGCTCGAACTCGTCGACTCGCTGCGCGGACTGCTGTCGAACTCGATCCGCTACACCGGCGCCACCGACGAGCTGCTGGCCTCCCTGGAGGACGACCTCGCGGCGCTGCCCGAGATCAGCCCCCGCTACAAGCGCCTCAACGCGGAGGAGCCGTACCGCCTGAAGGCCACCTGCGTCCAGCAGAAGCTGCACAACACCCGGACCCGGCTGGCGAAGGGCACCAAGCACGAGCCCGGCCGCGACTACCTCGGCACCACCCAACTGCTGGCCGACCTCACCCTGATCCAGTCGTCGCTGCGCGCGCACCGCGGCGGGCTCTTCGCCGACGGCCGGCTGGAGCGCACCATCCGCACGCTCTCCGCGTTCGGCCTCCAACTCGCCACGATGGACGTGCGCGAGCACGCGGACGCGCACCACCACGCGCTCGGCCAGCTCTTCGACCGGCTCGGCGAAGAGTCCTGGCGGTACGCGGACATGCCGCGCGAGTACCGGCAGAAGCTGCTGGCCAAGGAGCTGCGCTCGCGCCGGCCGCTGGCGCCCACGCCCGCGCCGCTGGACGCGGCCGGACAGAAGACCCTCGGCGTCTTCCACACCGTGCAGCAGGCGTTCGAGCGCTTCGGGCCCGAGGTCATCGAGTCGTACATCATCTCCATGTGCCAGGGCGCGGACGACGTCTTCGCCGCGGCCGTCCTCGCCCGCGAGGCCGGCCTGCTCGACCTGCACGGCGGCTGGGCGAAGATCGGGATCGTGCCGCTGCTGGAGACCACGGACGAGCTGCGCGCGGCCGACGTCATCCTCGACGACATGCTCTCCGACCCGTCCTACCGGCGGCTGGTCTCCCTGCGGGGCGACGTGCAGGAGGTCATGCTCGGCTACTCGGACTCGTCCAAGTTCGGCGGCATCACCACCTCCCAGTGGGAGATCCACCGGGCGCAGCGCCGACTGCGCGACGTGGCGCACCGGCACGGCGTGCGGCTGCGGCTCTTCCACGGCCGCGGCGGCACCGTCGGCCGCGGTGGCGGCCCCACCGCGGACGCGATCCTGGCGCAGCCCTGGGGCACGCTGGAGGGCGAGATCAAGGTGACCGAGCAGGGCGAGGTCATCTCCGACAAGTACCTGATCCCCTCGCTGGCCCGGGAGAACCTGGAGCTGACGGTGGCGGCCACGCTCCAGGCGTCGGCGCTGCACACCGCGCCCCGCCAGTCGGTGGAGGCGCTGGCCCGCTGGGACGCGGCGATGGACACGGTCTCGGACGCGGCGCACGCGGCGTACCGACGGCTGGTGGAGGACCCGGACCTGCCGGCGTACTTCTTCGCCTCCACCCCGGTGGACCAGCTCGCCGAGCTGCACCTGGGCTCCCGGCCGTCCCGCCGCCCGGACTCGGGCGCGGGCCTCGACGGGCTGCGGGCCATCCCGTGGGTCTTCGGCTGGACCCAGTCGCGGCAGATCGTGCCCGGCTGGTTCGGCGTGGGCTCGGGCCTCAAGGCGCTGCGGGAAGCCGGTCTGGACACCGTGCTCGACGAGATGCACGAGCACTGGCACTTCTTCCGCAACTTCCTGGCGAACGTGGAGATGACGCTCGCCAAGACGGACCTGCGGATCGCCCGGCACTACGTGGACACGCTGGTGCCGCAGGAGTTGAAGCACGTGTTCGCGACGATCGAGGCGGAGCACGAGCTGACGGTCAGCGAGGTCCTGAAGATCACCGGCGGTCAGCGCCTGCTCGACCCGCACCCGGTGCTCCAGCAGACCTTCGCGATCCGGGACGCGTACCTGGACCCGATCTCCTACCTCCAGGTCTCCCTGCTGGCCCGCCAGCGCGAGGCGGCGGGCCGCGGCGAGGAGCCGGACCCGCTGCTCTCCCGCGCCCTGCTGCTCACGGTCAACGGCGTGGCGGCGGGCCTGCGCAACACCGGCTGACGCCGAAGCCGACGCCTGCCGGACGTCAACGGCTTCCGCCCCCGTCACCTGATGCGGTGATGGGGGCGGAAGCGTGCCGATACCGTGGAAGGGGTAGGCCAAGATCCCGTCCATGGGAGGAACGATGACCGCTGAGCCGATCCCCGAGACGACCGTGCCGACGGAGTTGACGGGGGCGACCGGGTCGGGCGTCCGTTGGCCAATGCCGCCTTTGGACGGCTACACCGTGGATGATCTGTTCACGTTGCCCGACCTCCCGCCGCATACGCAGTTGATGGACGGGAGCTTGGTGTTCGTGAGTCCGCAGCGTGACTTTCACGGTGTCGTGATCGACCTGCTCGTCGCGGGTCTGCGCGCGAGTGCACCGAGTCAACTCAAGGTGCGCCGCGAGATGACCGTCGTCCTCGACAAGCGCAACGGCCCCGAGCCTGATGTCTGCGTGGTCCGCGCCGGTGCCACAGGCCCCGACGTGACCCATTTCGAAGCGGAGGAGGTACTGCTCGCCGTCGAGGTGGTCTCTCCGGAGTCCAAGGCGCGCGACACGGACACCAAGCCGCACAAATACGCCGCCGCGGGCATCCCGCACTTCTGGCTGGTGGACCGCTCGGGCACCGGCATGCGCCCGGTCGTGCGGGTCTACGAACTCGACCCGCTGGCCAAGACGTACGTCCTGCGGGGCATCCACCACGACGAGCTGAAGGTGGACGGTCCCTTCGGCGCGGTCATCGACCTGACGGCGGTCGACGACCTGTAGGGGCCGTGGTCAGGAGTTGTACGCGCTCTGGGCGCGTTCCAGGCCCTCCGAGACCAGGCTCTCCACCGCGTCCGCCGCGCGGTCCACGAAGTAGGAGAGCTCCTTGCGTTCGGTGGACGAGAAGTCCTTCAGGACGAAGTCGGCGACCTGCATCCGACCTGGCGGGCGGCCGATGCCGAAGCGCACCCGGTGGTAGTCGCTGCCCAGCGACTTGGTGATGGACTTCAGGCCGTTGTGGCCGTTGTCGCCGCCGCCCAGCTTGAGGCGGAGGGTGCCGTAGTCGATGTCGAGTTCGTCGTGGACGGCGACCACGTGCGCGGTGGGGACCTTGTAGAAGTCCCGCAGCGCGGTCACCGGGCCGCCGGAGAGGTTCATGTACGACGTCGGCTTCACCAGCACCACGCGCCGGCTCGACGGGCCGGGCGGGCCGATGCGCGCCTCCAGGACCTGCGCCTGGGCCTTCTGGGCGCGCTTGAACGTACCGCCGACGCGCTCTGCGAGCAGGTCGGCGACCATGAAGCCCACGTTGTGGCGGTTCGCCGCGTAGCCGGGCCCGGGGTTGCCGAGGCCCACGACCAGCCAGGGCGCACCGGGGTCGGGGGGCGTCGTCATCTGCGGATCGTCTCCATCTGGAAAGGGGAGCCTGGAAAGGGGAGCCTGGAAAGGGGAGCGCCGCCCGCACCCCGGGCGGGGCACGAGCGGCGACCTGTCACGAGCGACGGGGCGTGATCACGCCTCGGCGGTCTCGCCCTCGCCCTCGGTCTCGGCGGCGGGCTCCTCGGCCTGCGCGGCCAGGACCTGGAGGACGACCGCGTCCTCGTCGACGGCCAGGGTCACGCCGGACGGCAGCGTGATGTCCTTGGCCAGGATGGAGGCACCGGCCTCCAGGCCCGCGACGGAGACGGTGACGGCCTCGGGGATGTGGGTGGCCTCGGCCTCGACCGGCAGCGCGTTCAGGACGTGCTCCAGCAGGTAGTTACCGGGGGCCAGGTCGCCCTCGGCGTTGACCGGGACCTCGACGTTGACCTTCTCGCCGCGCTTGACCAGGAGCAGGTCGACGTGCTCCAGGAAGCCCTTCAGCGGGTCGCGCTGGACGGCCTTCGGGATGGCCAGCTCGCTCTTGCCGTCGATGTCCAGGGAGAGCAGGACGTTCGGCGTGCGCAGCGCGAGCAGCAGCTCGTGGCCGGGCAGGGTCAGGTGGACCGGGTCGGTGCCGTGGCCGTAGAGAACGCCGGGGACCTTGTTCTCGCGGCGGACGCGGCGGGCGGCGCCCTTGCCGAACTCGGTGCGGACGCTCGTGGCGAGCTTCACCTCGGACATGTGCACTCCTCATGCAACAGACGGATACCTGGGTCACCCGGCCGTGACCGGCCTGCTACGCCTGATGCGAAGAGCGCGTCGATAACGGACCGCCGCACACGCGGTGCGGCCTCCCTCGCCGAGCAACCCCAGCAGTCTACGCGAAAGGGCCGTGACCGCCGAAAACGACAGGTCACGGCCCTTTCACAGGCGGGGTGCGGGCTACGCCTGCTCCTCGAAGAGGCTGGTCACCGAGCCGTCCTCGAAGACCTCGCGCACCGCGCGGGCGATCGTCGGCGCCATGGACAGCACCGTGATCTTGTCGAGCTCCAGCTCGCCGGGGGTCGGCAGGGTGTTGGTGAGGACGAACTCGCTCACCTTCGAGTTCTTCAGGCGGTCCGCGGCCGGGCCGGAGAGCACGCCGTGCGTGGCGGTGACGATGACGTCCTCCGCGCCGTTGGCGAACAGCGCGTCCGCAGCGGCGCAGATGGTGCCACCGGTGTCGATCATGTCGTCGACCAGGACGCAGACCCGGCCCTCGACGTTGCCGACGACCTCGTGCACGGTCACCTGGTTGGCGACGTCCTTGTCACGGCGCTTGTGGACGATCGCCAGCGGCGCGCCCAGCCGGTCGCACCAGCGGTCGGCGACCCGGACGCGACCGGCGTCGGGGGAGACCACCGTCAGCTTGGCCGGGTCCACCTTCGCGGCCACGTAGTCCGCGAGGACCGGCAGCGCGAAGAGGTGGTCCACCGGGCCGTCGAAGAAGCCCTGGATCTGGTCGGTGTGCAGGTCCACCGTGAGGATCCGGTCCGCGCCCGCCGTCTTCATCAGATCGGCGATCATCCGGGCGGAGATCGGCTCGCGGCCGCGGTGCTTCTTGTCCTGGCGGGCGTAGCCGTAGAACGGCACGATCACGGTGATGCTGCGCGCGGAGGCCCGCTTCAGCGCATCGATCATGATCAGCTGTTCCATGATCCACTTGTTGATGGGGGCCGTGTGGCTCTGCATCAGGAAGCAGTCCGCACCTCGTGCGGACTCCTGGAAGCGGACGTAGATCTCGCCGTTGGCGAAGTCGAATGCCTTGGTCGGCACCAGGCCGACACCCAGTTGATGCGCGACTTCCTCGGCCAGCTCGGGGTGGGCGCGGCCGGAGAAGAGCATGAGCTTCTTCTCGCCGGTCGTCTTGATCCCGGTCACAGCACTGTCTCCTCAGAGGGTGTTCTCTGGCCGCGGACAGGGTGATCGCGGGCCAGCCGAATGTGTGCACGTATCACGGTACGCCCAGTTCGGCGCACCTGTTTCCGGTCAGTTCTCGTCAGAGGTTCTTCAGAGGTCTCCGGAGGGCTTCTCGACAGCGGCCGCCGCGGCCTGGGCCGCGGCGCTGCCGGGGCGCTTGCGGGCCACCCAGCCCTCGATATTCCTTTGCTGGCCGCGGGCGACGGCCAGCGAGCCGGCGGGGACGTCCTTGGTGATCACGGACCCCGCCGCGGTGTAGGCGCCGTCCCCGACCGTGACGGGAGCCACAAACATGTTGTCCGACCCCGTCTTGCAGTGGGAGCCGATCGTGGTGTGGTGCTTGGCCTCGCCGTCGTAGTTCACGAAGACGCTGGCCGCACCGATGTTGGTGTAGTCGCCGATGGTGGCGTCGCCCACGTACGACAGGTGGGGCACCTTGGTGCCCTCGCCGATCGTCGCGTTCTTCATCTCCACGTATGTCCCGGCCTTGGACTTCGTGCCGAGCCGGGTGCCGGGACGCAGATACGCGAACGGGCCGACCGACGCCTCGGGGCCGATCTCCGCGCGGTCCGCGACCGTGTTGTCCACCCGGGCGCCGGCGCCCACGGAGGTGTCCCTCAGGCGGGTGTTGGGACCCACTTCCGAACCCTCCCCGAGATGGGTGACGCCCAGCAGCTGGGTGCCGGGGTGGACCACTGCGTCTGGCTCGAAACTTACGGTGACGTCGACGAGTACGGACGACGGGTCCACCACGGTGACGCCGGCCAACATCGCCTGCTCCAGCAGGCGCTGGTTCAGCAGCCGGCGGGCCTCGGCGAGCTGGACCCGGTTGTTGATGCCGAGGATCTCGCGGTGGTCGTCCGCCACCGAGGCGCCCACGCGGTGCCCCGCCTCGCGCAGGATGCCCAGGACGTCGGTGAGGTATTCCTCGCCCTGGCTGTTGTCCGTGCGCACCTTGCCCAGCGCGTCCGCGAGGAGCTGCCCGTCGAAGGCGAACACCCCGGAGTTGATCTCCCGGACCGCCCGCTGCTCCGCCGTCGCGTCCTTGTGCTCCACGATCGCGGTCACCGCGCCCGTGGCCGCGTCGCGCACGATCCGCCCGTAGCCGGTGGCGTCCGGGACCTCGGCCGTCAGCACCGTCACCGCGTTGCCGTCGGCGGCGTGGGTCGCCGCGAGGGCGGTCAGCGTGGCGCCGGACAGCAGAGGGGTGTCGCCGCAGACCACGACGACCGTGCCCGACACGCTCTGCCCCAGCTCCTCCAGCGCGATGCGCACCGCGTGCCCGGTGCCGTTCTGCTCGGCCTGGAAGGCGGTGCGGGTGCCGGCGTATCGATCCGTCAGGTGCGCCCCGACCTGGTCGGCGGCGTGGCCCACGACCACGACCAGGTGCTCCGGGTCCAGCTCGCGCGCCGCGCTGACGACGTGTCCGACGAGGGATCGCCCGCAGACTTCATGCAGGACCTTGGGGGTCTTCGACTTCATGCGGGTGCCCTCACCCGCTGCGAGGACGACGACGGCTGCCGGGCGGTTGGCGCTCACGGGAATGCCCTTCGGCTTCGAGTGGTGGACATCCGAAGGATACCCAGGGCACCTACCGACGAAATGAGGGCGGGTCCGGACCGTTGCTGGTCAGGACCCGCCCTCGCGGTGCTCCCAGGGAAGGAATCGAACCCTCATTCAATGGACCAAAACCATTTGTCCTGCCATTAGACGACCTGGGAAGGCCACTCGTGGTGACACGGATCTCACGACCGCGAATCACCGGAGCAGCCCCTACTATGCCGTACCGCCCGCCCCCGCCGCGACGGTGTTGTCCCCGGAGCCCGTACAGAGGCGCGAATCACCGACGAAACTGCTGGGAATTTCGGTACGGGCCGCCCGTAGGCTGGAGGACATGACCACAACGGGGGCACACCAGGACGCCACGGGCGACACCACCCGTACCTGGCTGTGGTGGGGACGGCGGCGGAGCATCGCGCTGGACGTGGGGATCGGCATCGCCTCCGCCGTCGAGTGCGCCGTCGAAGGGGCGTACTTCGCGGAGCGCAGCGGCACCCCGACCGCCCTCGCGGTGGTCTTCGGACTCCTCGTCGGCTCCGTGCTGACCGTGCGGCGCCGCTGGCCGATCGCGGTCGTCCTGGTCGCCGTGGCGGTCACGCCCGCGCAGATGGGGTACCTGCTGACCGTCGTCGGCCTCTACACGCTCGCCGCGTCCGACGTGCCGAGGCGGATCATCGGCACCCTCAGCGGCATGTCTCTGGTGGCCACGCTCGTCGTGGTCTACGTGGAGATGGAGAACGACATACGGGACGTGCCCCGGGAGGAGTACGTCGACCCCGGCGCCTGGTTCATCCCCACGATGTCGGTCTTCGTCGCGATCGCGATGACGCTGCCGCCGATCCTCTTCGGCCTCTACATCGGCGCGCGGCGCCGCCTCATGGAGAGCCTGCGGGAGCGCGCCGACAGCCTGGAGCAGGAGTTGTCCCTCCTCGCGGACCGGGCGGAGGAGCGGGCCGAGTGGGCGCGCACCGAGGAGCGCACCCGGATCGCCCGCGAGATGCACGACGTGGTGGCGCACCGCGTCAGCTTGATGGTGGTGCACGCGGCGGCCCTCCAGGCGGTCGCGCTCAAGGACCCCCAGAAGGCCGTGAAGAACGCGGCGCTCGTCGGCGACATGGGCCGCCAGGCGCTCACCGAACTGCGCGAGATGCTCGGCGTGCTGCGCGCGGGCGCGGAGGAGGAGCGCAAGCCGGCGGTGCCGCTGGCCGCGGTGGGCGCGGCGGCAGCGGCCGCCGCCGCCGCGGCGGCCGGGGCCGGGGACGGTGTGGGGAGCGCGAGCATCGCCGACGTGGAGGTGCTCGTCGGACAGTCCCGGCAGGCGGGGATGGTCGTCGAGTTCGCCGTCCAGGGCGAGGTGCGGGCGTATCCGGCGGAGGTCGAGCAGACCGCGTTCCGCGTCGTCCAGGAGGCGCTGACGAACGTGCACAAGCACGCGGCGGGGGCGAAGGTCAGGGTGCGGCTGGCGCACCGCGACGAGGAGGTCGCGATGCAGGTCGAGAACGGCGCCCCGGACGCGGCGGACGGCGGCGCACCCGGCCCGGACCTGCCGAGCGGCGGCAACGGCCTGGTGGGCATGCGGGAACGGGTGCTGGCGCTGGGCGGCGTGTTCGTGTCGGGCCCGACGGACGCGGGCGGCTTCCGCGTCTCGGCGGTCCTCCCCACGAAGTAGCCCCCCGGCGGGAAGCCCCGCCGACTGCGGCCAGCTCGCGAGGTGGCGGGTGCCCTGCCCCGTGCGGCCTTGCCCTCGCCGACCTGGTGCCCCGTCGGCACACCTTGGCAACCTCGCCGTTGCTCCGCGAGTGCGTTGGCCTCTGCGGCCCGGTGGCGGGTTGCTCGCGCAGTTGCTCCCGCCGTGCCCTGCGGGCACGGGGGCAAGGGGGCACGCGGGCACCCCCACCTATGCCCTCCGGGCGCGCTCGCCGTTGCTCCGCAGGTTTGGACGGCCTCTACAGACCGTCTGCGGCTTGTCGCGCAGTTCCCCGCGCCCCTAAAACCCTGTTCTCCGGCCAGTAGGTGAATGTGAGGGGGCGGCGAAACAGGGGCGCTGGAGGTGTCCCCCCACGCCCTCTGGGCGTAGGGGGGCGGAACTGCGCGAGAACCACGCACGGTCCGCGGTGACTGATCTTTCGTGCAGGGTTACGGCGGAGGTGTCTGGGGGCGCGGGGAACTGCGCGAGAACCACGCACGGTCCGCAGAGGCCGATCAACCTTCGGAGTTACGGCGAGCTTGCCCAGGGGCGCTGAGGTCCCCCACGCCCTCGGGGCGTAGGGGGGCGGAACTGCACGAGCAACCCGCCACCGGGGCACGGAGGCCAACGCACTCGCGGAGCAACGGCGAGCATGCCCGAGGGCGTGGGCAGCTCGGCGCAAGGGGCGCAGAGGCGGGTGCTAGCTCGGTAGCGCGAGGCGCTGGGGCTGGTGGCCCAGCAGGAGCAGCGCAAGCGCGGCGTCGACGTCCGCGCCCAGGTACCAGTCGCCCGTGTGGTCCACGCTGTACACCCGCCCCGCCGCGTCGATCGCCAGCACCGCCCGGTCCTCCCCCTCCACCCCCAGCGGCGCGATCTCCGTGTCCAGCGCACGGCCCAGGTCCGACAGGGTGCGGGCGAGGTGCAGCCCGTACAGCGGGTCCACGCGTATCTCCGGCGGCGGCGCCGTCTGCCGGCCCGGGCCGAGCGCCGCGATCCGCAGGCCGCCGAACTCCGCCCACGCCTCCACCGCCGCCGGGAAGACGACGTGCCGGTGACCGGCCGGGGAGGCGTACGCGCGCAGGGCGTCCGCCCAGTGCTCGGCGAGCTTGATGTCCCAGCGCCCGGGCTGCCAGCCCGCCTCCCGCAGCGCCGCGTCGACGCCGACCGGGAAGCGGGTGGTGCTGTGGTTCGCGTGGTGGTGGTTGCGGTCGTCGGACATGGTGGGCGGGTCAGCCGTTCTCGGGTGCGGTGGGGTCCACGGCTCTCACGCCGAAGTGGTCGAGCATCGCCGTGCAGGAGCGGCACGGCGGCGCGTAGGTGCCGTGCAGCGGGTCGCCGTCCTCCCGGATCCGGCGCGCCGTCACCTTCGCCTGCTTGAGCGCGCGTTTGGCCTCGCTGTACGTCAGCGGCTTGCGCTGCGCCCGCTTGGAGCGCTTGCCGTCTGCCGCCGACAGTTGCCGCGACAGCAGGATCGCCTCCGGGCAGCGCCCGGTGAACCGTTCGCGCTGCGCGCTGGTGAGGGTGTCCAGGAAGTCCTGGACGAGCGGGTGGAGCACGGGCGCCCGGTCGCCCTTCGCCGCCGTCGACGTCAGCGTCTGCCCGCGCACGGAGAGCGCCGCGGCGACCGTCGGCAGGATGCCGTCGCGGCGGTGGAGCAGGGCGGGCGCACGCGTCCCCTCGTCGCTGCTCCAGCTGAGACGAGGATCACCCGTGTCGCTCTTGGTATTCGGTTGCGCTGTGTGCATGGCGCGGTGGCCCCTCCCGTCCGCTCCCCCCGAGCAACGAACAGCCTGCCAAACGCCGTGCGCCAGGGGGAAGCTGGGGCGATGAAACGTGTTCTCCGATGCCTGTTCGGTCACCCGGATGTGACGCGCGGTGACGGTCAACGGCGGCCCCCGGCGCACGCGCGACGCCCGTGCGCCCACCCGCATAGGCTGTCCCGAACATTCGGAAGCCAGCAGGGGGCATAACCCATGACGACAGGTCGGCCAGGACCGGGAGCCGAGCCTCCCGGCCCCGGGGCCCAGGAACCCGCCGCGGTGCCCGAAGCGCCGCCGAACGCGGCGTACGCCGGTCAGGTCGTGAACTTCCCGGACCCGGTACGGGCCGCCCGCCACCCCCGCGGGGTGCGCGTGGACGCCGACGGTTACCCGGACTTCTCGCCGTACGCCCGTGCCGCCGCGGAGATCGCCGACCCGCCCGAGGGCTTCGGCATCGACGAACTGCGCCTCACCGACTACGTGTCCGCGAACGCCGCGCTGCACGCCGACGGCCACGAGCTGTGGGACACCCTCCCCGCCGTCGCCACCCCGCACGGCTGGACCTGGCACCACGTCCCCGGGACCCGCCGCCTCGAACTCGTCCCCGCCGAGGTCAAGGCGCTGCTGCGGCACCACGGCGGACTCGCCACCGCCGCCGTCGACCAGGGCAAGCGCGGCACCCGCCCCCTCCAGGAGACCCGGCCCGCGCACTTCGGCCTGCCGCGCCGCGGCGTCGCCGTCAGCGAGCAGCAACTGCTGGGCGTGGAAGAGGACCTGGGCTACCGCCTGCCCGGCGCGTACCGCACCTTCCTCAAGGCCGCCGGCGGCTGCGCCCCGGTCGGCGCGGCGCTCGACCCGGCGCTCGGCCTCCTCGTCGACCAGCCGTTCTTCACGGTCCGCGACGAGGCCGCGGTCAACGACCTGGTGTACGCCAACAAGTGCCTGCGCGACCACCTCACCAAGGACTACCTCGGCGTCGCCTTCCTCCAGGGCGGCCTGCTCGCCGTCAAGGTCAGGGGCGAGGCCGTCGGCTCCGTCTGGTTCTGCCCGTACGACGACGTGCGCGACCGGGACGGCTGGCACGTCCAGGAGCGGGCGGAGCGGCTGTTGCTGCCCTGCGGCGACGACTTCGACGCGTTCCTCAAGCGGCTGGCGGGCAGCCCGCCCGAGTTGGAGACGGTGGCCGGGCTCATGGTGGACGGCGGTTTCGCGCGGGCCGTGCCCGTGGCCGGCGCGGCGGGTGCGTACGACGGACCGGATGGGGAGTGACGTTCCGATGGTGACCTTCGCGCAGGCGCAGGAGCGCGCGGAAGAGTGGGTCAACGGCGACGTGCCGGCGTACCAGCACCGCGAGGTGCGGGTGCGCGAGTTCGACCTCGGCTTCGTCGTCTGGGCGGAGGACCGCGAGGGCGGCGTCCGCTCCGACGACGGCGGGCAGCGGCTCGTCATCGCCCGCGACAGCGGGGAGGCCACGCTGTGGCCGGCGCTGCCGGTGGGCGAGGTGATCAGGCGGTACGAGGAGGAGTACGGGACGGCCGCGGACGCACCGGCGCCCGCTGCGCCCGAACGGCCCCAGCGCATCGACCTGAACCAGACGTCCTTCCTGATCACGCCACCGGAGTGGCTCCAGGAGGCGGCGGACCGCATGGGCGTGCCGGAGCGCCGCGACGACGCGACGTCCGGCTCGGGTGCCGGTGCCGGTGCCGGGTCCGCCGGCTCCGGCACCGGCGGTACGTCGGGCGGCCGCGACCCGTTCGCCCCGCCGTCAGCTTCGTCGTCTGCGGCGTCGCCCTCTTCTTCGTCGTCTCCTTCGTCCGGGGCGTCTCGGCCTTCCGGCGGGAGCGAGCGGGACGACCCCTTCGCGCCGGTCGGCACGTCGGGCGGCGGCACGTCGGGCGGCGCGTCCCAGGGCGGCTCCTGGCCCACGCCGAGCCACGGCGCCCCCGCCGCGGGCGCGGACGACGGGTCCGTACCGCTGCCGGCGACCGTGTTCGAGCAGCCGCTGCCCGGAGCGAACGCCGACGAGACGGGCGCGGACCTGCCCACCGCGTACATGTCGGGCGGCAGCCAACTGCCGCCGACGGCGGTCGAGCGCCCGTTGCAGCCGGGGCAGGACGTGTCCTCCGGTACGTCGGGTGGCGCCGGTACGTCGGTTGGCGCCGGTGCGCCGGTGGGGGCCACTCCGCCGCCCGCCGCGCCCACGCCGCCGCCGTCCGTGCCGACGCCCCCGCCGCCCGTCGGTGCCACCCCGCCGCCGCCTCCCGCGGTGCCCGCTGCGACGGGGCCGGGGGCGCCCGGCGCGCCCGCGGCCGGCTACCTGCCGACCCAACTGGTCTCCCAGATCGGCCCGGACACCCCGCCGCCCGCACCGCCCGGCCCCGCTGGGCCGCCCGGTGCGCCCACGCCGCCGCCGTCCCACCCGTCGGCCGGCGGGGGAGTGCACCACGCGGCGACGATGCTCGCCGGCCCCAACCCGTTGGGCCCCGGCGCGCCGCCGCCGCCCGGCCCGCCCGGCCCGCCCGGACGTCCCGGGCCGGTGGGCCCTCCGGGGCCGCCCCCCGCGCCCGGTGCCACCCCGCCGCCCGGCCCGCCGCCCGGCCCGCCCCCGGCCGTACCCGGGCCGCCCGGCGCTCCTGGTGCTCCTGGTGCTCCCGGTGCTCCCGGTGCGTACGGCTATCCGCAGCAGCCGACCCGGCCCACGGTCGGCCCCGGCTACCAGGCCGTGCTGCGCTACCGCGCGCCCGACGGCTCGGAGGCCCAGCTCATCCGGCGCAGCGCGCCCGGCACCCCGCACCCCGAGTGGCAGATCCTGCACGAGCTGCGGGCGCTGAACGTGCCCCCGTCGCAGGTGCTGGAGCTGCACACGGAGCTGGAGTCCTGCGAGCTGCCCGGCGGTTACTGCGCCCGGATGATCCGCGAGACCTGGCCGCAGGCGCGGATCACCAACATCGCCCCGTACGGCACGGACCACGCCGGTCGGCAGCAGGGCATGCAGCAGCTCATCACCCACCAGGGCGAGCTGCACCAGGTCGCGGACGGGCCGGCGCGCCCGGCGCCGGTGCGCGCACCGCTGCCGCAGGTGCAGCCGGCGCCCCCGGTGCCGCCGCAGGGGCTCGCACAGGAGTTGGCGAACGCCTTCGGTCCGACCGGCGTCAGCCGGTTCGACCAGCGGGCGGTCTCCCGCCAGGGCGTGCCGGAGGTGGTGGCCACCACCCTCGTGTACGCGGGCGTGCCGATCGACTTCAACCCGTTCTTCTGGGCGCAGCCGGCCCAGCCGGTCATCCCGACGCTGGCCGAACTGGCGCTCCAGCGGCAGGTGCAGCCGGCCGCGGACGCCTCCTCGTACCTGGTCGTCGGCAACGACTTCGGCCGGGCGATCTGCGTCCAGTACGGCACGGCGAACATCGTGGCCGTGCCGGTGGAGGCGCCGGCGGACGGCCGGCCCGTGACGCCGCAGTTCGTGAATTCGGGGCTGCCCGAGTTCGTGCGCTGCATGGCGCTGCTGGGGCACATGTGGCGCCTGCGGTACGGGCTCAACCCGGAGCAGGCGGGCCGGTGGACGGTCGACTTCCAGGCGTACCTGGCCGCGCTCGACCCGGCGGCGCTCGCGTCCCCGGAGAGCTGGTGGTCGGTGCTGCTGGAGCAGATGTGGGACGGATTGCTGTAGCGCGCGGGTAGCGTCCGCGCACGAGATGCCCAAAGGGGCGTTCGGTCACCGCACTAGGGCGTGTTTCGAAAGTCCCGCCTGGCCGACGACGCCTGGCACCGCACTCCCCCGCGGCTACGCGCGGGAGGGACCCCCACCCCGCGTTGTCGGAGTCGGCCAAGTACGTCCAGTACGAGGACGATCCTCCGCCTTGCGATGCACGGCACCAGACGCCGTCGGCCCCGCCCTTCGGGCAGACGGCGCTACTTTCGAAACACGCCCTAGACCTCGGTCTGGTGACCGGGCGCCCCTCCTCCGTTTGCCTTCGTCACCGAACCCCTTCGTACTCTTTCGGGTTCTCCTGCCGAGTGTCGTTTTGTGACCACTTCGTTTGGATCCTGGATGATATGCGCACTATCGCGTCATGTGTTATCGGGAGCCGAAGGGGTTCGCAGGATGAGTACCGTCTCCGCACCGTCGTCGCCCCACGGCCGCGCCGGCCGCAGCGGCCTTGATGGGTTCGACGTCGCACGCCGTGGATACCGCCCGGAGGAGGCCGACGCGTACGTCGCGGCGCTCTCGGACGACCGGGACGCCGCCTGGGAGCGCGCCGCGCGCCTCACCGTCCTCGCGCGGCAGATGGAGGCGGAGGCGGCCCGGCTGCGCGAGGTCGTCGCCGGGCTCGGCCCCCAGACGTTCGAGACGCTGGGCGGACGGGCCCGCGAACTGCTGGCGCTCTCCTGGGAGGAGGCCGACCACGTGCGCACGGCCGCCCGCGAGGACGCGCAGGCGCAGGCCGACGCGGCCGACGCGGACGGGCAGCGCCTGCGCGACGCCGCCCGCGAGCAGGCCGAAGCGGACCGGGCGGCCGCCGACGCGTACGCCCAGCGGCTGCTGACCGACGCACGGGAACGCGGCGGCGCGGCCCTGATGGAGGCGCGCCGCGAGGCCAGCGACCGGCGCGCCGAAGCGCTCGCCGCATGGCAGGAGACCCGCCACCGCGCCGAGGACATGCTCGCCGGCCTTGAGGCCGAGCAGTCCGACCGCTGGCAGTCCGCCGAACTCGCCGCCGCGGAGCGGCTGGCGGCCCTGGACGCCCGGAGCGCGGACGCCGCCGCGCGCGCGGAAGCCCTGCTCTCCGACGCCGAACGCGAGTCGGCGGACGCGGAGAAGTACGCCCGCCACCTCCAGGACGACGCCGAGACCCGGGCGGCCGAGGCGCTCTCGGCGGCGCGGGCGGAGGAGGAGCGCACGGAGCGCGAGACGGAGCGGGTGGTGCGCGAGCACGAGGCGGCGCGGGAGGAGGTGCGGGACCACATGGCCCACGTACGGAACAGCCTGGTGGCGCTGACGGCGGGCCGCATCCCGGCCGACCCGGCGCCGCCGGTGCCGGCTGGGGCTTCGCCTGCCGCTGTTGCGCCTGCCGAGCCGGTGGCCGCGACCGTCCAGGCCGCCCCCACGGAATCCGCCGCGCCCGCCGCGCCCGAGGCCCAGACCCCCGAGCCCGTCGAGCACGATGCGCACACGCCGTAGCGCGCGTCCCTGAGCCCCGCAGGCCCTTCCCGCCTGCCTGCGCAGTGGCGCCGTAGTACACGCACGGTGCTGGCGCCTGCGGCCCGGTGGTGGGCTGCTCGCGCAGTTCTGCCCCCTGTGCCCTGCGGGCACGGGGGCACCCCCACCTACGCCCAGAGGGCGTGGGGGGACCCTCAGCGCCCCTGATGTGCTCCCTCCCCGTCATTTGTCTGCGGGCTGGGGCGGAGGTTTTTAGGGGCGCGGGGAACAGCCCACCCCGGGCCGCGGAGACCAACGATCCCGCGGGGAAACGGCGGCTACGTCTAGAGGCGCTGCTCCTCATGCGTCGCGGTCGGGGCCCTCCCCTTAGGTGGTGGGTCGCGGGGGTCGCGGCCCGCCGACGGGGCGAGGTGCGGCCCGAACCCACCTCTCGGGCCGAGGGTGGACGCGCGAACCCCGAGACGGGTCTCCACCCGGGGGTGGAGTCCCCTAGGGGCATCTCCCTAGAACTGCCCGGGAGACGTTCGTCCCGAGGGACGACGAGCCGGCGGGGGCCGATTCCCTACGGTGTTTCTCGCGGGGGCGGCCCGCAGGAGTTCGCAGGAGTCCGCAGCTCAGGAGCGCGCAGTTACGGGGCGGTTGTGCCCGTACGCGTACGTCCGGCGGGCGTGCTCCCCGACTCCGGAACGGGGGACCGGAGTCGGGGAGCACGGGGGCGGGCCCCACCGGGGGGTGGGGTAAACCCCCGCCTCAAGACGGTGACCCGCACCAGCGCGCCGACCGGGGTCCCGCAGACAGACTTTTCACGGATGCGTGAGCGGCCCCGCCCCGCCCCGCCTTCGAGCGCGACAGACGAGATCGACTGAGGAGACCCACCGTGACAACGGCTACGACCATTCCGCCCCACGGGGCCACCGGAGGGCACACGGCCGTCGCCGCGCGCGGTCGGCAGATCGTCAAGGCGTACGGCTCGGGGGAGACGCGCGTCGTCGCCCTCGACCACGTCGACGTGGACATCGCCCGCGGGCAGTTCACCGCCATCATGGGCCCCTCCGGCTCCGGCAAGTCCACCTTGATGCACTGCCTCGCCGGGCTCGACACGGTGACCTCCGGTCAGATCTACCTCGACGACACCGAGATAACCGGACTCAAGGACAAGAAGCTCACTCAACTCCGCCGGGACCGCATCGGTTTCATCTTCCAGGCGTTCAACCTGCTCCCCACGCTCAACGCCCTGGAGAACATCACGCTGCCGATGGACATCGCGGGCCGCAAGCCCGACGGCGCCTGGCTGAACCGGGTGGTGGAGACCGTCGGTCTCGCCGGCCGGCTCAAGCACCGCCCCACCCAGCTCTCCGGCGGCCAGCAGCAGCGCGTCGCCGTGGCCCGCGCGCTGGCCGCGCAGCCCGCGATCATCTTCGGCGACGAGCCCACCGGAAACCTGGACTCCAGAGCCGGCGCCGAAGTCCTCGGCTTCCTGCGGCGCTCCGTGGACGAGTTGGGGCAGACGATCGTCATCGTCACCCACGACCCGGTCGCCGCCGGGTACTCGGACCGGGTCCTGTACCTCGCGGACGGCCGCATCGTCGACGAGATGTACCGGCCGACCGCCGAGGCCGTGCTCGACCGCATGAAGGACTTCGACGCCCGGGGGCGTACGTCGTGACCGTCTTCCGCACCTCCCTGCGCAACTTCCTCGCCCACAAGGGGCGCATGGCGCTCTCCGCGATCGCGGTCCTGCTCTCGGTCGCCTTCGTCTGCGGCACCCTGGTGTTCACCGACACCATGAACACCACCTTCACCAAGCTCTTCGCCTCCACCACCCCCGACGTCACCGTGCAGCCCAAGGACTCGGCGGACGACGTGGAGGACGACGGGGCCACCGGCCGGCCCCCGACCATGCCGGCGTCGACGGTCGAGCAGATCCGCTCGGCGGACGGCGTCGCCTCCGTCGCCGGCGGGGTGACCAGCACCAGCGTCACCGTCGTCAACGCCGACAACGACAACGTCGGCGCCACCTCCGGCGCACCCACCATCGCGAGCAACTGGTCCGAGAGCGACCTCAAGATGTTCAAGGTGACCTCCGGCAACACGCCGCGCGGTCCCACGGACGTGATGGTCGACAAGGACACCGCCGACAAGCACGACCTCAAGCTCGGCGACGAACTGCGCACCATCACCGTCGGCGGCGACTTCACCGCCAAGATCAGCGGCTTCGCCTCCTTCAAGGTCACCAACCCCGGTGCGGCGGTCGTCTTCTTCGACACCGCCACCGCGCAGCGCCAACTGCTCGGCGAGGAGGGCCTGTTCACCTCGATCGCGGTGACCGGTGCCGAAGGCGTCGCGGACCGGCAGCTCAAGGAGAACGTCGCCAGCGCACTCGGCGCCCCGTACAAGCTGGAGACCGCCAAGGAGGCCGCCGACGCCGACCGCGAAGAGCTGGGCTCCTTCCTGAACGTGATGAAGTACGCGATGCTCGGCTTCGCCGGGATCGCCCTCCTCGTCGGCATCTTCCTGATCGTCAACACCTTCTCGATGCTGGTCGCCCAGCGCACCCGGGAGATCGGGCTGATGCGGGCCATCGGCTCCAGCCGCCGCCAGGTCAACCGCTCCGTGCTGGTGGAGGCGCTGCTCCTCGGCGTCGTCGGCTCCCTCGCGGGCGTCGCCGCCGGCGTCGGCCTCGCGGTCGGCCTGATGGAGCTGATGGGCTCCATGGGGATGAACCTCTCCACCGACGACCTCACGGTGAAGTGGACCACCCCGACCGTCGGACTGGTCCTCGGCGTGATCGTCACCGTCGTCGCCGCGTACGTGCCGGCCCGCCGCGCCTCGAAGATCTCGCCGATGGCGGCGCTGCGCGAGAGCGGCATGCCCGCGGACGGCAGGTCCGGCCGGGTCCGGGCCGCGGTCGGCCTGCTGCTCACCGCGGCCGGCGCGGGCGCCCTGGTCGTCGCCGGCCAGGCCGACAAGGCCAGTGAGGGCTCCATGTTCCTCGGCCTCGGAGTCCTGCTCTCCCTGCTCGGCTTCATCGTCGTCGGACCGCTGCTGGCGTCCGTGGTCGTCCGCGTCCTGAGCACCCTGGTGCTGCGGGCCTTCGGCCCCGTCGGGCGGATGGCCGAGCGCAACGCCCTGCGCAATCCGCGCCGCACCGGCGCCACCGGCGCCGCCCTGATGATCGGGCTCGCCCTGGTGGCCTGCCTCTCCGTCGTCGGCTCCTCCATGGTCGCCTCCGCGACCGAAGAGGTCGACAAGTCCGTCGGCGCCGACTTCATCGTCCAGTCCTCCGGGCAGCCCATCGTGCCCCAGGTGGCGCAGGCCATGCGCAAGACGGACGGCGTCGAGCACGTCACGGAGTACCGGACGGTCTCCGCGAAGGTCACCGCCCCCGACGGCAGCTCCAGCCGCAAGATGCTCACCGCCGCCGACCCCACGTACGCGAAGGACCTGCGGATCAACACCACGGCCGGCGAGCTGTCCGACGCCTACGCCGCGGGCGCGATGTCCGTCGGGAAGGCGTACGCGCAGAAGCACGGCGTCAAGCTGGGCGACCGGCTCACGGTCGCCTTCGGCGGCGGCGCCACCACGGAGCTCACCGTCCGCGCCGTCACCGCCGACGAGTCGACGCTGGAACAGGACTCGATGTTCGTCGGCACGGCCACCGCGCGGGCCCACCTGCCCGCCGACAAGCTGCCGCAGGTCGGCATGCTCTTCGCCTCGGCGCAGGAGGGCCAGGTGGAGCAGGTGTACGCGGCCCTGAAGAAGGTCCTGGACGCCTATCCGCAGTACCAGGTCATGAACCAGGCCGACTTCAAGGACGACCTGCGCGACCAGATCGGCCAACTGCTGAACATCGTCTACGGCCTGCTCGCCCTCGCGATCATCGTCGCGATCCTCGGCGTGGTGAACACCCTCGCCCTCTCCGTGGTCGAGCGGACCCGCGAGATCGGGCTGATGCGCGCCATCGGCCTCTCCCGCCGCCAACTGCGCCGGATGATCCGACTGGAATCCGTCGTCATAGCCCTCTTCGGCGCCCTCCTCGGCCTCGGGCTGGGCCTGGGCTGGGGCACCACGGCGCACCGGCTGCTGGCCCTGGAGGGCATGGGCGTCCTGGACGTCCCCTGGCCCACCATCGCCACGGTCTTCGTCGGCTCGGCCTTCGTGGGGCTCTTCGCGGCGCTGGTCCCCGCGTTCCGCGCGGGGAGGATGAACGTCCTGAACGCCATCGCGACCGACTGACGGACCCGCGGGGGAGGGACCGGAGGACCAACGGGGGAATCGGGGGGCGGGCCCGGTCCCGGAAGCGACGAGCTTCCGGGAACGGGCCCGCGACCGTTCCCGCCTTCGCGCGTTCCCGCCTTCCCGCGTTCCGTGAGGACGCCTGCACGGACCGTGGCCGATCCCCGTCGTCGGGCGCGCGGGGTCCAGGGGCGCGGGCGTACGCTGGGGGGATCCCCGGCCCGCACGACGTGCCGGGCCGTTCGTGTTGCCCGCACCCGCTTCGCTTCACCGGGATGGAACGCCTCTCATGAGTCTGCACGGTCTGCTGGACGCCGTCGTACGTGACCCCGCGCTCACCGAGGCCGTGCAGGCCGCCCGGGGTGCGGCACGCCGCCACGTCGACCTGGTCGGGCCGGCCGCCGCGCGGCCGTTCGTCGTGGCCGGGCTCGCCCGGGACAGCGGGCGCACCGTGCTCGCGGTCACCGCCACCGGGCGGGAGGCCGAGGACCTGGCCGCCGCCCTCAGGTCGCTGCTGCCCGAGGACTCCGTCGCCGAGTACCCGGCCTGGGAGACCCTGCCGCACGAGCGGCTCTCGCCCCGCTCCGACACCGTCGGACGACGCCTCGCGGTGCTGCGCCGCCTCGCGCACCCGTCCACCGACGACCCGGCGGCCGGGCCCGTGTCCGTCGTCGTCGCGCCGATCAGGTCCGTGCTCCAGCCGCAGGTCAAGGGGCTCGGCGAGCTGGTGCCGGTGGCCGTGCGCACCGGTGAGCAGGCCGATCTGAACGAGATCGTCGACGCGCTCGCGGCCGCCGCGTACTCCCGGGTCGAGCTGGTGGAGAAGCGCGGCGAGTTCGCGGTGCGCGGCGGCATCCTCGACGTCTTCCCGCCCACCGAGGAACACCCGCTGCGGGTGGAGTTCTGGGGCGACGACGTCGAGGAGATCCGCTACTTCAAGGTCGCCGACCAGCGCTCGCTGGAGGTCGCCGAGCACGGGCTGTGGGCGCCGCCCTGCCGGGAGCTGCTGCTCACGCCCGAGGTGCGGGAGCGGGCCGCGGCGCTCGCCGAGGCCCACCCCGAGCTGGGCGAAATGCTCGACAAGATCGCCGAGGGCATCGCCGTCGAGGGCATGGAGTCCCTCGCGCCCGCCCTCGTCGACGACATGGAACTCCTCCTCGACGTGCTCCCCGAAGGCGCCATGGCGCTGGTGTGCGACCCCGAGCGGGTGCGGACCCGCGCCGCGGACCTCGTCGCCACCTCGCAGGAGTTCCTCCAGGCGTCGTGGGCGGCGACCGCGGGCGGGGGCAAGGCCCCCATCGACCTCGACGCCGCATCGCTGTGGGGCATCGCCGACGTCCGCGACCGGGCCCGCGAGCTGGACGTGATGTGGTGGTCGGTGGCCCCCTTCGCCGCCGACGAAGAGCTCTCCGACGACACCCTCAAACTCGGCATGCACGCCCCCGAGGCGTACCGCGGCGACACCGCCCGCGCCCTCGCCGACACCAAGGGCTGGCTCGCCGACGGCTGGCGCACCGTCTTCGTCACCGAGGCCCACGGACCGGCCGCCCGCACCGTCGAGGTGCTCGGCGGCGAGGGCGTCCCCGCCCGCCTCGACGCCGACCTCGCCGAGATCTCCCCGGCCGTCGTCCACGTCGCCTGCGGCTCCATCGACTACGGCTTCGTCGACCCCGGCCTCAAGCTCGCCGTCCTCACCGAGACCGACCTCTCCGGTCAGAAGGCCGCCGGCAAGGACGGCCGGCGGATGCCCACCCGCCGCCGCAAGACGATCGACCCGCTGACCCTGGAGACCGGCGACTACATCGTCCACGAACAGCACGGCGTCGGCCGCTACATCGAGATGGTGCAGCGCACCGTGCAGGGCGCCACCCGCGAGTACCTGGTCGTCGAGTACGCGCCCGCCAAGCGCGGCCAGCCCGGGGACCGGCTGTACATCCCCACCGACCAGTTGGAGCAGATCACCAAGTACGTCGGCGGCGAGGCCCCGACCCTGCACCGGCTCGGCGGCGCGGACTGGACGAAGACCAAGGCGCGGGCGAAGAAGGCCGTCAAGGAGATCGCCGCCGACCTGATCAAGCTGTACTCGGCCCGGATGGCCGCCCCCGGCCACGCCTTCGGCGCCGACACGCCCTGGCAGCGCGAGCTGGAGGACGCCTTCCCGTACGCCGAGACCCCCGACCAGCTCTCCACGATCGCCGAGGTCAAGGAGGACATGGAGAAGGCGATCCCGATGGACCGGCTGGTCTGCGGCGACGTCGGCTACGGCAAGACGGAGATCGCGGTGCGGGCCGCCTTCAAGGCCGTCCAGGACGGCAAGCAGGTCGCCGTCCTCGTCCCCACCACCCTCCTCGTGCAACAGCACTTCGGCACCTTCTCCGAGCGCTACTCGCAGTTCCCGGTGAACGTCCGCGCGCTCTCCCGCTTCCAGTCCGACACCGAGTCGAAGGCGACCCTGGAGGGGCTGAAGGAGGGCTCGGTCGACATCGTCATCGGCACCCACCGGCTGTTCGCGTCCGAGACCAAGTTCAAGGACCTGGGCCTGGTGATCGTCGACGAGGAACAGCGCTTCGGCGTCGAGCACAAGGAGCAGCTGAAGAAGCTGCGGGCCAACGTGGACGTGCTCACCATGTCCGCGACCCCCATCCCGCGCACCCTGGAGATGGCGGTCACCGGCATCCGCGAGATGTCCACCATCACCACCCCGCCCGAGGAGCGGCACCCCGTCCTGACCTTCGTCGGCCCGTACGAGGAGAAGCAGATCGGCGCCGCGATCCGCCGCGAACTGCTCCGCGAGGGCCAGGTCTTCTACATCCACAACCGGGTGGAGTCCATCGACCGGGCGGCGGCCCGGCTGCGCGACATCGTGCCCGAGGCGCGGATCGCCACCGCCCACGGCCAGATGTCGGAGAGCGCCCTGGAGCAGGTCGTCGTCGACTTCTGGGAGAAGAAGTTCGACGTGCTGGTCTCCACCACGATCGTGGAGTCCGGCATCGACATCTCCAACGCGAACACGCTGATCGTGGAGCGCGGCGACAACTTCGGCCTGTCGCAGCTGCACCAGCTCCGCGGCCGGGTCGGCCGCGGCCGGGAGCGGGGGTACGCGTACTTCCTCTACCCGCCGGAGAAGCCGCTCACCGAGACCGCGCACGAGCGGCTGGCCACCATCGCCCAGCACACCGAGATGGGCGCGGGCATGTACGTCGCCATGAAGGACCTGGAGATCCGCGGCGCGGGCAACCTCCTCGGCGGCGAGCAGTCCGGCCACATCGCGGGCGTCGGCTTCGACCTGTACGTCCGGATGGTCGGCGAGGCGGTCGCGGACTACCGGGCCTCGCTGGAGGGCGGCGTGGAGGAGGAGCCGCCGCTGGAGGTCAAGATCGAGCTGCCGGTCGACGCGCACGTGCCGCACGACTACGCGCCCGGCGAGCGGCTGCGGCTCCAGGCGTACCGCGCCATCGCCTCCGTCAACACGGAGGACGACATCAAGGCGGTGCGCGAGGAGCTGACCGACCGCTACGGCAAGCTGCCGGAGCCGGTGGAGAACCTGCTCCTGGTGGCCGGTCTGCGGATGCTGGCGCGCGCCTGCGGGGTCTCCGAGATCGTCCTACAGGGCAACAACATCCGGTTCGCGCCGGTGGAGTTGCGGGAGTCCCAGGAGCTGCGGCTGAAGCGGCTGTATCCGCGGACGGTCATCAAGCCCGCGGTCAACCAGGTGCTGGTGCCCCGCCCGACCAGCGGCCAGATCGGCGGCAAGCCGGTCGTGGGCCGCGAGTTGCTCTCCTGGACGGGCGAGTTCCTCACCACGATCCTGTCCGACTGAGGCCCGCGCGTCCCCGGCCCGCGGTTTCGCCGTGCGGCGAGCTGTGTTGTCGCGTCTGCGGCCCGTCTGCGGCTTGCCGCTTCCGCCCCTGGGGACCCCCAGCGCCCTCAAGACCTCGCCGTTGCTCTGCGGGCTCGGTTGGTTTCCACCGGGCCTCGGAGACTGAGCCGCGTGTAGGCGTTACGGCGGGCAGGTCTGGGGCGCTGGGGTCCCCCCCCCGTGCCCGCAGGGCACAGGGGGAGGAACTGCGCGACCAGCACACCACCGGGTCGCAGGCGCGATACCGCGGCTCGCCGCATGGCGAAGCCGCGTCTGCTCGGGCCTGGGACAACAGGGCACACGCTCAGCGGCCGGAGGCTACGCGCCCCGCGGCACCTCCTCGTACGCCCCGGGCCGCGCGGTGAGCACGCAGCGCAGCCGGTGGACGCCCTTGCGCCACTCCACCGCGTCCTCGCCCTCCCACAACTCCACCAGTTCCGAGCCCTCCTCGACGACCCGGTCCAGGGCGCGGACGGCGAGCGGTCGCAGGCCGGGGCCGAAGACCGGCAGGGGCTGCTTGGGGCCGTAGTTCGGATTGACGGTCTCGCCGTCGGGGCACTGTGCTGCGACGAGCGCGGCGGCGGCCACGGCCTGGTCCCCCTCGTGGCTGTCGAGGAAGTCGGGGGCGGCGACCTCCAACGCGCGTATCAAGGTGGACCGCACGATCGCCTCCCGCTCGCCGGGCGCGGCGTCGTCCAACCGCCCGGCGAAGTCCGCGGCGGAGTCGTTGTCGAACGGTCCGGTGTCCCAGGTCCCCATTGCTGTCCCTCCCGAGGTGTCTCCCACCCCGATGGTGGCACGCCCCGCTGACACCCCGAACACGTAGGGACCGACCGTTTCACAAGGTGGAACGCGCCCCTGCGGACCGTCGCCTGCGCGCCCCCGCCAACCCGGCCGCCCCCAGCACCGCGACCAAGGCGCACACCGCGCGCCAGCCGCCCGCGCCGTACGCCCGTACTCCCAGCCAGGAGCCCGCTGCGCCGCCGAGGTAAGCGAGGGTCATGTACGCGGTGTTCAGCCGGGCGCGCGCGTCGGGGCGCAGGGCGTAGACCCGGGCCTGGTTGGCGATCGTGCCCGCCTGGAGCGCCAGGTCCAGCAGGAGCGTGCCGGCGACGAGCGCGGCCAGGCCCGTCGTGCCGCCCGCGCCGCCGGGGACGAGCAGGGCGGCGGAGGCGGTGGTGGCGAGCAGGGCGCCGCGGGTCACCGCGTCCGGGCCGTGCCGGTCCACCAGCCGGCCCGCGAGCGGCGCGACGCACATCGTCACGGCGCCGACCAGCGCCAACACCCCGACGGCCGGGGCCCCCAGACCGTACGCCGGCCCGGTCAGCAACAGCGCCGCACACGTCCACACCGCCGAGAACGCGCCGAAGACGGCCGCTTGGTAGCCGCAGGAGCGACGGAGGTCGCGCTCGGTGCGCAGCAGCCGCAGCGCCTCCGCCACCAGCGCCGGGTAGGCCCGCCGCGTCGCCGCCGCGGTCGCCGGGGCCGTACGGAAGAGGACCGCGGCGAGCAGCGCCACCAGCCCCGCCGCGACGAGGTACGGCGCCCGCCACCCCGCCGCCTCGCCGAGCGCACCCCCGAAGGCGCGCGCCAGCAGCATCCCGCCGATCGACCCGCTGAGCAGGGTGCCCATCACCGCGCCGACCCGGTTCGCGGGCACGAGCCCGGCCGCCATCGGCCCGATGACCTGCGCGGCCACGGTGGTCAGGCCCACCAGCGCACACGCGGCGACGAGGACGGGCAGGGCGGGGGCGCTGCCGGCGGCGAGCAGTCCGACGGCGGTGGTCGCGAGCAGGGCGACGAGCAGCGGGCGGTGGGCGAACCGGTCGCCGAGCGGCACCACCAGCAGGATTCCTGCTGCGTAGCCGAGTTGGGTGGCGGTCACCACCATGGACGCCGCGTCCGCCGACGTGGCCAGGTCCGCCGCGACCAGCGGCACGAGCGCCTGCGGGAAGTACACGTTCCCGACGGCCACGGCGCAGGTCAGCGCCAGCAGGAGGAGGGTGCGGCGACTGAGTCCGGCGGGCGCGCCCGACCGGTCCGGAGCAGGAGTCATGGACAGCAGTGGACGCCAGCGGGAGCGGTCGGCCAATCGATGTAGCGTATTGCTTAATGATCAGCTTTGAGCTCGGCGTCGACGACCTCGCGGACACCCGGTTCGCGCTCTCGCCGCTCAGCGAGGCGATGCTGAGCCTGCGGGTGCTCCAGGACCCGGGCCTGACGGCGCTGCACCTGCCGTGGCGGCGGGAGGTGCTGGCGCAGCTGCGGGTACGGGAGCGGTCGCGGGCATTGGACGTCGACTTGTTGATGTCGCTGGTCGCGCAGCGCCGCACGCTGCCGGACTTCCTCACCCAGCGGCCGGAGAGCTTCGCCCCGGCCTTCGACGACGAGCTGGCCCGGGTGCGGGCGACCCCGCCCGACGTCGTGTTGCGCGACCTGGTGGCGGCGCACGCCCCGGACCCGCTGCCCGAGCCGCTGCGGGTCATCGCCGCGGGCGAAGGCGAGCGCGGCCCGGCAGTTGCCCGGCTCCGGGACGCCGTCTGCGACCTGCTGCGGCAGTACTGGGACGTGGCCCTCGCGCCGCACTGGCCGCGGATGCGGCTGCTGCTGGAGGCCGACATGACGTACCGGGCCCGGCAGTTGGCCAAGGGCGGCGCGCGGCTCCTCTTCGCCGACGTGCATCCGAACCTGCGCTGGCACGACGGGGTGCTGTACGTCAGCCGGGTGCTGGGCGAGTACCACGCTGCGGCGGCGGGCCGCGGGCTGCTGCTGGTGCCCTCGGTCTTCGCGCACAAGCCGGCGCCCCCGGTGGGGTCCGACGAGCCGCCGCTGCTCTTCTACCCGAGCCGTGGGGCGGGGACGTTGTGGACCGCGGCGGACGGCGGGCCGCCCGGCGCCGCGCCGTCCGATGCGCTGGTGGCGCTGATCGGCCCGCCCCGGGCGCGGCTGCTGGCGCTGCTGGAGGAGCCGTTGCCGACGGCGGAACTCGCCCGCCGACTGCGGGTGACCCCGAGCGCGGTCTCCCAACACCTGCGGGTGCTGCACGGCTCGGGGCTGTTGAACCGGGCGCGCGACGGGCGGTCGGTGCTGTACCGGCGCAGCGCCCTCGGCGACCGGCTGCTGGCCAGCCCCGAGCGCTGACGCGGTCACAGCACTGGGAACACAGCAGCGCAGGAAGACGCAGAAGTGTAGAACGCGCGACGGCGCGGGGCGCGACCGCTCCCCTGTGGCGGTCCCACCCCGCGCCGTCGCGGGTTCCTTCGGCGGGCCTCAAGTGCCCGTACGCCTCAGACGCTCTTGCGGGCGCCCTCCTCCAGCTTCTCCAGGTCCAGCACCTTGTCCGGCGAGGGCACCGTGGGCAGCGGCGCGGAGCCGAAGTTGGACAGGGTGACCGTCTCCATCTCGGCGTCCTCGCTGGGGTCCGTCATCTTGAGGATGTACGGCTTGCCCTCGCTCGCGATGTAGCCGGTGTCCCCGCTGGAGTCCACGAACGGGACGGCCTTCTGCCCGTTGACCACGGTCTCCTCGCCCCGGCGCATCGAGCCGCCGGAGCCGGAGCCCGTGTCCGAGCTGTCCTCGCGCAACTCCTTGAACATCTTGTCCAGGTCGCAGAACTCGGCCATGTCCTTCATGTCCGGGTCGGTGGACGAGCCCTTCATCCACTTGCCGCGGAAGAGCTTGAGGACGGGGTCCGCCTCGGCCTTCGGGGTGCCGGGCGGCACCATCTGGGTGCGGAGCATCTTGTCGTCGGGCCGGAGGTAGACGTCCTTGCCTATGACGGCGAGGTCCATCTTCCCCTTGTCCTCGAAGGTGAACACCCCCACGCACTGGCCCGTGTCGTGGATCGACATCTCACCCGTCATGCGCCCCTTGAGGTCGGGGTCGTCCATCATGCCGTCGAACCCGATGGTCACGGACGAGACGTCGGTGGTGACCTGTAGCGCCTCCGCCACGACCTCGTCGTCGGACTTGCCGCCGAAGGGGTCGTCGGCCCCGCCCGACGACTTCTCCGCGGGGGCCGTCGAACCGCCCTGGTCGCCGGCGTCCTTCGCCCCCTTGGCGCCCTTGCCGGCGCCGTCGGCCTGTGCGGCTTCGGCTGCTGCCTTCGCGCCGCCGGCCTTGTCCTCGCTACAGGCCGTCGCGGTCAGCGCGAGCGCGGAGAGCAGGGCCACGGCCGCGGCCTGGCGGCGGCGCGGGCGGAGACGGGTGATCACTGACATGCGTTACTCCGGGTGTGCTGCTGATGAGGTGACGGGAGCGTCAGACGGGCAGCTCCCACTGCACCGGGCCGTAGTCGAATCCGGGCGTGACCTCGACGGTGAGGTTCTTGGCCTCGGCGGGCGAGGAGAAGCCGAAGGTGACGGTGGCCTTCTTGCCGGGGGCGACGTTGCCGTCGAATCCCATGCCGACCGCGTCGTCGTAGATCTTCTCCGCGGTGACGCCGTCGGCTCCCGCGCGGGCGTCCACGATCGTCAGGACGGTGTCGAAGTTCTTGGTCCCGGTGTTCTCCAGGGAGACGGTGACCTTGTACGCCTTGTTGCCCGAGGCGTGGCCGGCCGCGTACTCGCCGGGGGTGAACTTCTTCGCCGCCGTCACGGTGACCTTGAGGCCGTCGTCGTAGGAGGCGGTGTCGCCGGGCGCGTACGCCCCGCCCGCGCCGGATCCGTCACCGTCGCCGCCCCCCTTCCCCTTCTTCCCCTTGCCCTTCTTGCCCTTGTCCTTTCCGCCCTTGCCGTCCTTGTCGTCGAGTCCGGGCTCCTGCACGGCGGTGGCCTCGTCGAGCGACTTGTCGAGTTCGTCCACGGCGTCGTTGGTGATCTGGACCGTGAGGATGGCGCCGACGACACCGAGGGCCATGGCCACGCCGCCGATGATCGAACCGGCAGTGGCGGAACGGCGGTTGGACGCCTCGCCGCGCTTGGCGCGACCGCGTCCGACCAGGCCGAGGATGAGGGCGAGAAGCCCGAGAGTACCCCCAAGCCAGAAGACGAAGGGTATTGGGCCGGTGATAAGGCCGATGATCCCGAGGATCAGGGCCGCGGTGCCGAGGCCGTTGCGCAGCGGTACCCGGTGACCGCCGCCGGGGCCGGCCGGACCTGCGGGTCCGCCGTGGCCCCCGTGGCCGCCGGCTCCGGGGGGAGTGCCGCCCGCGCCCGGCTCCCAGTGCGGCTGGCTGGTGACGGCTGCGGCCTGCTGGTCGCCGTAGGGCGCGGCGCCGTGCTGCGCGTCACCGCCGGTCCCGTACTGCTGGGGCGGGTTGCCGTCGCCGTACTGGGGCGAGTTGCCGTACGGGGGCTGCGATGAGTGGGACATGGAGCTGTCCTCCCGGACATGAGGGTCATGCGACGCCTGGTCGAGGCGGCTCTTCCGATGTGACGTCGCGTTCTCTGCAAACGTGTTGTGGTCGGTGCGGGACACCCGCTCCGTGAAGAGCCTCGACAATAAGAACAGAGGCTGTGAACCGAGTCAACATCAATCACGCCGTGAACGGTTACGTGCACTGTGAATGGGTCTCTTCGGTGTCGGCCGGTATCATCGGTGACACAGGCGACCGGCTGCGGAACGGGACGTGCGGGGCATCGGCGGCGCCCGGGAGCAGCGGTTCACACACCAGGAGGCGGTCAGTGCCAGAGAGCGCTAGCGAGGTCACCGCGGCAGGGATCGCCCGGCTCGCGGGAGTGGGGCGAGCCGCGGTCAGCAACTGGCGCCGCCGCCACGCCGACTTCCCCAAACCCGTCGGCGGCACCGAGACCAGCCCCGCCTTCGCCCTCAGCGACGTCGAGCGCTGGCTGCGCGAACAGGGCAAGCTCGCCGAAGTCCCGCTGCGCGAACGGGTCTGGCAGCAACTCGCCGACAGCCCCGCCACCGCGGCCGCCACCCTCACCCGCGCCGGCTTCGCCCTCCTGCTGCTGCGCGAGCGGCCCAGCACCTGGCAGGAGCTGACGGCCCGCCCCGACGAACGCATGGCCGAACTGCTGCCGACCGCCGTGGAACAGGTCGCCAGCGTCCGCTTCGGCGACGACCGGCACGCCCTGCTCGCCAGGGCCTGTCTGGAGTTCCCCCGCCAGGCGATCCCCTTCCTGCGCTCGGTCGGGGAACTCGCCGACGAACTCGGCCCCCGCCAGACGTACGAGTTCCTGCTCGGCCGCTTCCTCGACGCCAACATCCGCCAGTACACGCCCACCCCGCCCGGGCCCGCCGCCCTGATGGCCGCGCTCGCCGCGCCCCCGCAGGCATCCGCCGCCACCGTGCTCGACCCGGCCGCCGGCGCCGGCACCCTGCTGCGCGCCGTGGAGCGCCCCGCCGCCCTCTACGCGCAGGAGGCCGACCCCGACCTCACCGCGCTCACCGCGCTCCGCCTCGCCCTGCACGCCGACGCCGTCAGCGCCGCCGGCGCCGTCTGCGTACGCGCCCGCTCCGGCGACACCCTGCGCGCCGACGCCTTCCCCGACGTCACCGTCGACGCCGTGCTCTGCCACCCCCCGTTCAACGAACGCAACTGGGGCCACGACGAGCTGAGCTACGACCCGCGCTGGGAGTACGGCCTGCCGGCCCGCACCGAGTCCGAACTGGCCTGGGTGCAGCACGCGCTCGCCCGGCTGCGCCCCGGCGGCACCGCCGTCCTGCTGATGCCGCCCGCCGCCGCGTCCCGCCGCTCCGGCCGCCGCATCCGCGCCGGCCTGCTGCGCCGCGGCGCGCTGCGGGCCGTCGTCTCCCTGCCGGCCGGCGCCGCCCCGCCGTACGGCATCCCGCTGCACCTGTGGGTGCTGCGCAAGCCGGCGGCCGGTCAACTGCCCCCGCCCGAGGTGCTCTTCGTCGACACCGCGGACCTCAGCGGCGCCGGCGGCGGACGCGACCGGCTCGACTGGCAGACGGTGCAGAACGCGGTCCTCGACGCCTGGCTCGCCTTCAGCGGCACCGACGACCCCGGCGCCACGGCCCCCGCCAAGCCCCCCGCCACGCCCCCCGCCGCCCCGGCCGCCGGCGCCCCGCAGCCCGGGCGCACCGGCGTCAGCCGCGCCGTCCCCGTCATCGAACTCCTCGACGACGACGTGGACCTCGCCCCCGCCCGCCACGTCCCGCCCGCCGCGGCCGGCGGCGACGTGGCCGAGTTGGAACGCGCACGGGCCAAGCTCACCGAAACCCTGCGGCTCACCGGCGAACTCGCCCCCGCACCCACCGCCGGCACCGCCGAACGCGCCGTGTGGCCCACCACCACCGTCGGCGAACTCGCCCGCGCCCACGCCCTGTCGCTGCGCGCCGGCACCACCGCCGCCGTGCCGGCCCCCGCGGCTCCCGCGCCCGCCCGGCCCTCGCCCCGGGACGCCGTCCTCACCGAGCAGGACGTCCTGGCCGGCGCCCCGCCGACCGGCGCCCTGCCCGACGCACCGGACGACGAGTCCGTACGCCTCGAAGCCGGCGACGTCGTCGTGCCCGTGCTCGGCGGCGGCTCCGTGGTCCGGGTCGTCGACGAGCGCGACGCCGGCGCGGCCCTCGGCCGCAACCTCCAACTGCTGCGCCCCGATCCGCAGGCGCTCGACCCCTGGTTCCTCGCCGGCTTCCTGCGCGGCACCGCCAACACCCGCCAGGCCAGCAGCTACGCGTCCACCGCAACCCGACTCGACGTCCGCCGCCTCCAACTGCCCCGACTGCCCCTCGCCGACCAGCGCCGCTACGGCGCCCGGTTCCACGCGCTGGCCGCCTTCGAGGAAGCGCTGCGGCTGGCCGGCCGGTTGGGCGAGCAGTTGGTGCAGGGGCTGTACGACGGCCTCACGGAGGGGACCGTCAGACCGGACTGATCGTGGACAGGCGCTCCCCGGGGCGCGGGCCCGGTGATCCGTGCCCCGCACGGAATCGGTGACGTACCGTACGGCGGGTCCGGCCAACCCCTGAGCTGGACCGCTTGTCGGTGTATACGCTCATCCGTACTCTGCAGGCCCCAGGTTCACCAGGAGCAGGAATGCACGGCCCCGGCTACGCCCCACCGCGCCATGGTCCGCCACCGGCCGCTGTGATCGTGCTCGTGCGCGTGCTGTTCCTGGCCGTGTCCGTGCTGTCCTGCGGCCTCGGGGCCTGGGCCGCCATGCTGCGGGTCGCGCAACTGCGCCGCCGACCGGTCGACTGGATCCTCTTCGTCGCCAGCATCGCCCTCGCCGTCTTCCTGGTGGTGGCGATCGGGGCCTGGGGCTCGGACACGGAGCCGGACGCCAACGGCGAGACGGAGCCGTCGAACGCCGTCGACCTCGTGACGGTCGCCGCGCTGCTCTGCCTGGGCGTCGGCGCCGCCGTCCACTACCTGATCGTCGACATCCGGCACTACGACCAGCGGCGGGGAACGGGGTACGCGCCGGGGTCGGGGTCGGGGCCGGCGGTGAGCGGGCCCGGCGGCTACGGCCCGCCGCCCGCCACACCGTCCGTCACGCCGGGATACGGCTACCCACCTGTGCATTCGGCACCGGGCGCCGGTCCGTCCCCGGCCCCCGGGTACGGCTATCCGCCCGTACACACCCCGCCGCCCGCGTACCCGCAGCCGCCGCACGTTCCGCACCCGGCCCCGCACGTGGCCCACCACCTCCAGGCCACCCAGACGCACCTGCCGACCCAGCTCTCCCAGCCGCAGCAACCACCGCAACCGCCTTCGCAGCAACCGCCTTCGCAACAGCAGTCGTTGCAGCAGCAGCCGGGGGCGCCGGACAAGCCCCGCATCGACCAGGTCCGCGCCGAACTCGACGAGCTCAGTGACTACCTCCGCAAGGAGCAGGGTCGGTGAACGGACGCGTCATCGCGGACCGCTACGAGCTCTCCTCCGTCATCGGCCAGGGCGGCATGGGCCAGGTCTGGACCGCCTACGACCGACGGCTCGACCGCCGCGTCGCCGTCAAACTGCTGCGCCCCGACCACATGGCCCACGGCACCGCCGCCGCCGAAATGCGCCGCCGCTTCGTGCGGGAGTGCCGCGTCACCGCCCAGGTCACCCACCCCGGCCTGGTCACCGTCCACGACGCCGGCAGCGACGGCGACGAGCTCTACCTCGTCATGCAGTTCGTCGAAGGCGCCGACCTCGCCGACCACTTCGCCGAGCACGAGCCCTACCCCTGGCAGTGGACCGTCGCCGTCGCCGCCCAACTCTGCGCCGTGCTCGCCGCCGTGCACGCCGTGCCGATCGTGCACCGCGACCTCAAGCCGCGGAACGTGGTCGTCAAACCGGACGGCGCCGTCACCGTCCTCGACCTCGGCGTCGCCTCCGTCATCGACACCGACACCACCCGCCTCACCCACACCGGCTCGCCCATCGGCAGCCCCGCCTACATGGCGCCCGAACAGGCCATGGGCGGCGCCATCGGCCCGTACACCGACCTGTACGCGCTCGGGGTGCTGATGCACGAACTCCTCAGCGGCAACGTGCCCTTCGCCGGCTCCACCGCGCTCGGCGTCCTCCACCGCCATCTGTACGAGTCGCCGCTGCCGGTGCGCCGCATCCGCCCGGAGGTCCCCGAGCCGCTGGAGGCCCTGGTGCTGCGGCTGCTCGCCAAGGACCCGCAGCACCGGCCGTCCGGAGCGCAGGAGGTGTACGAGGCGCTGGCCCCGCTGCTGCCCCAGCGCGGCGCACCCAGCGGCCCCCTCGACCCCACCCGCCCCTTCCTGCGACCGCACGCCCCCTGGCCCGACCGCCCCGAGGCGGCCGTCACCCCGCCGCCGGTGGTGCCCGCCCCGTCCAAGCCCGACGTGGCCGCCGCCGTCGACGAGGTCAAGCGTCTGCTCGGCGAGGGCAGCATCACCCGGGCCGTCGACGTCCTCGGCAACATCCTCCCGGCCGCCGCGGCCGAGCACGGCGAACGCTCCCCGGTCGTCCGCATCCTGCGCAAGCAGTACGCGACGACGCTGATGGACGACGGTCAGTACCGGCGGGCCCTGCCCGAGCTGCGCAAGCTCGCCGACGACCGCGCCGCCGAAGCGGGCCCGGCCGACCCGCAGACGCTCCAGTTCCGCTACGACGCGGCCCAGTGCCTGGAGCAACTCGGCGAAGCCGCGGCGGCCACCGCCGAGTACCGCGCCCTGCTGCCGTACTACGAGAACGCCGGCGACAGCGCCCGCGCCTTCGACCTCCGCCAGCGCATCGGGAACCTGCTGCTCGCGGTCGGCGACCACACCGGGGCGCACCACCACCTCCAGGCGCTGCTGTACGACGCGGAGCGCACCTTCGGCCCCTACCACCAACTCCCGGCGGAACTCCGCCGAGCCCTGGACCGCCAACGCCAGTTCCGCCCCTAGCTTCTGGACCCGGCTCCCTGCGGCCGGCCGGCTCCCCGCGCCCCGGTGGCGGGTTCTCGCGCAGTTCCGCCCCTTCGGCCCCAGAGGGCCTGGGGGGACCCCAGCGCCCCTAAAACCATCCGTCCCGCAGGTAAGCGACGAGGGGAGCAAAACAGGGGCGCGGGGAACTGCGCGACCAACTCACCACCGGGCCGCAGAGACCGACGCACTCGAGGGTCCACGGCGGGTGCGTCAGGGGGCGCGAGGGCCCGCACTCGCAGGGGCGCGGGGGCGCGGGGCCCGAGCCCGCAGGCACCGGGGGGCGGAACTGCGGGGCAGCCCACCGCCGGGCGCGGGACCCGCCCACTCCCCGCCCCCGCCATGGCGTACGCTGCCCTGGCCACAGGCGCACGTACGGCACATCCGCGGGGAGCTGGCGAGAAGATGACGGTCCGGGGCCAGCTCTTGCGATTCGCCCTGGTGGGCGCGGTCAACACCGGTACTTACTACGGGCTGTACCTGATCCTGCTGACCCGGCTGCCGTACGTCGCCTCGCACGTCATCGCCTTCGTGCTCAGCATGATCGGCTCCTTCTTCCTCACCTCGTACTTCACCTACCGCACCCGTCCCACCTGGCGGAAGTTCCTCCTCTTCCCCCTGACGAACGCGGCGAACTTCGTCGTCACCACCACCGGCGTCTACCTGCTGGTGGACGTCTTCGACCTGGGCAGCCGGTACGCACCGCTGATCGCGGCGGCCGCGGCGATCCCGATCACCTTCGTCGTCTCCCGGACGATCATGCTCAGGCCGGAGCCGGGCGACGCGGGCGGCGAGCGCCAGCCGGTGGGGTCGGCCGACCGCCGCTGAGCCGCGGCGCGGGGCGCATCCTCGGCGGCGCCGGGGTCGTTGGTTCGAAACAGTGGCGGCGAAGTGGTGGCCCGGGCACCGCTGACTGCCTACCATCGATCACCGCAGGACTTTGTGACTCGTCGCACAAACCTCGTCAGGAGGCTCCCTTGCCCCGCCGTCGTCGTCGCACCGCGATCATCGTCTCCGCCGCGCTCCTGTCCGCCGCACCCCTCCTCACCGCCTGCGGCAATGACGCGCACCCGGGCGCCGCCGCCATCGTCGGCGGCGAGCGGATCGAGGTGTCCACGGTCCAGGCCGCGGTCAAGGACGTGCGCACCGCCCAGGAGAAGACCCCCCAGGGCGAACAGCTCGTCCGGGAGACCGGCCAGCTCAGCCGGGCCAAGCTCTACGACTTCATCGTCAACGAGGTGGTGCACAAGGCCGCCGACGACGCGGGCGTCACCGTCACCCGCAAGGAGCTCCAGCAGGGCCGGGAGGCGCTCGCCCAGCGCTTCGGCGGCGAGGAGGGCCTCGCCACGGCGTACCTCCAGGAGCGGGGGGTCGCCCCCGACCAGCTCGACGCCGTCGTGGAACGCGACATCCTGATCAACAAGCTCGCCCGCTCCATGGGCACCAACGACCCCGCAGTGGGCCAGCAGAAGCTGAACGCGGCCTTCACCGCCGCGGCGAAGTCCCTCGACATCGACGTGAACCCGCGTTTCGGCACCTGGGACGACCAGAAGCTGGAGCTGGGCGACTACAAGGCGGCGTGGATCTCCCAGGTCAGCGAGCAGCCGCAGCCGGCGGTGCCGGCGACGGCGTAAAAGGCGCTCCGGGGCGCCGGGCCGGCGGAGGTAGGTTCGTGGGGTGACCACGAACACCTCCGCCGCGTCCACCGGGACCGGGCCGACCGGCCGCATCGTCCTGCTCACCACGAGCCACCGGGTGGCACCCGGGCTGCTGTCCTGGCCCGCGTGGCAGACCCTGCGCACCGCGGACCTGGTGCTCTGCGCCGACCCCGCCCACCCCCAGCTCCCGCACCTGCGGGAGGCCGGGGTCGAGGCGACCGCGCCGGTGCCGGACGCCCAGGGCCTGGTGGACGCCTGCGCCGGGGGCGCGACCGTGGTCGTCCTGGTGACCGGCGAGGGCGACCGCGCCCTGACCGACGGCCTCGCCCGCCTCGCCGGCTCCGGCCGGGTCGCGATGCCCGCACTGGAACTCCTGCCCGGCTCGTACGACCTCCCCGGCGCCCGGCTCCTCGACCTCGTCCAGGTCATGGACCGCATCCGGGTCGAGTGCCCGTGGTCGTCGGTCCCCACGCACAAGGACCTCGCGAAGTACGCGATCGAGGAGGCGTACGAACTCGTCGAGGCGATCGAGCTGGGCGACCGCGACGAGTTGCGGGAGGAACTGGGCGACGTCCTCCTCCAGGTCGTCTTCCACGCGCGCATCGCGCAGGAAGACCCCGAGGAGCCGTTCTCGGTCGACGACGTCGCCGGGACGATCGTGGACAAGCTGATCAACCGCCATCCGCACGTCTTCGGCGACGAGACGGCGCGGACGCCGCAGGACGTGCGGGACATCTGGCTGCGCACGAAGGCGACGGAGAAGCAGCGCGACTCGGTGACGGACGGCGTCCCCCTCGGTCAGCCGGCGCTCGCCCTCGCGGCGAAGTTGGCGTCCCGCGTCCGTACTGCGGGGCTCGACGTGCCGCTCCCCGCGGGGGAGGGCGTGGGTTACGAACTGCTCGCGCTCGCCGCGGCGGCGGACGCGTCCGGCGTGGACCCCGAATCCGCCCTCCGCGCGGCGACCCGCGCGTACCACGCGTCCATCCGCGCAACGGAATCCTCCCGCTAGCCCCGCGCCGCCCCGTCGTCCCTGCGGGCTGCCCGGCCCCCGCGCCCCGTTGGTGGGCTTGTCGCGCAGTTCCGCCCCCTACACCCAGAGGCTGGGGGGACCCCCAGCGCCCCTGGACAACATCGCCGTGGCTGGCAAAGGTGCGTTCGTCTCTGCGGCCGAGTGGTGGGCTGGTCGCGCAGTTCCCCGCGCCCCTGTCTTGCTTCCCCTGTCGCCTGCCTGCGGGACGAGGGTTTTTAGGGGCGCGGGGAACTGCGCGACCAGCCCACCACCAGCCCGCGGAGACCAACGCATCCGCAAGGGAAACGGCGGGTTCGTCTGGTCGGCCCCGGGGGCCAACGCACCCGCAGGGGACAGCGCGTCAGGGCGCCCCGCCAGCGCAAGCGCACGTACGGGATAGCGTCGGCGTATGCACGCGACTCCCGGCCAGCCCACACCACCACTCTTCACCTGGGAGTTCGCCACCGACCCCTACCCCACCTACGCCTGGCTCCGCACCCACTCGCCCGTGCATCGCACCACCCTCCCCAGCGGGGTCGAGGCGTGGCTCGTCACCCGGTACGTCGACGCCCGGCAGGCCCTCGCCGACCCGCGGCTGTCGAAGAACCCGGCGCACCACGACGAGCCCGCCCACGCCAAGGGCAAGACCGGGATCCCGGGGGAGCGCAAGGCGGAGTTGATGACGCACCTGCTGAACATCGACCCGCCGGACCACACCCGGCTGCGCCGGCTCGTCTCCAAGGCGTTCACGCCCCGCCGCGTCGCCGCCTTCGCGCCGCGCGTGCAGGAGCTGACGGACCGGCTGATCGACGGCTTCGCGGACCGCGGCAGCGCGGACCTGATCCACGAGTTCGCGTTCCCGCTCCCCATCTACGCGATCTGCGACCTGCTGGGCGTGCCCGCCGAGGACCAGGACGACTTCCGGGACTGGGCGGGGATGATGATCCGCCACGGCGGCGGCCCCCGCGGCGGCGTGGCCCGCTCCGTGAAGAAGATGCGCGGCTACCTCGCCGAGTTGATCCACCGCAAGCGGGAGACCCTCGGTGCCGAGAGCGCCGACGACGACCTGATCTCCGGGCTGATCCGGGCCAGCGACCACGGCGAGCACCTCACCGAGAACGAGGCCGCCGCGATGGCCTTCATCCTGCTGTTTGCCGGATTTGAGACCACCGTTAATTTGATTGGTAATGGCACCTATTCCCTGCTGCGCAACCCCGAGCAGCGCACCCTGCTCCAGGAGTCCCTGGCGGCAGGGCGGACGGACCTGTTGGAGACGGGGGTGGAGGAACTGCTGCGCTACGACGGACCGGTGGAGCTCGCGACCTGGCGGTTCGCCACCGAGTCGCTGACGATCGGCGGGCAGCAAGTCGGCGAGGGCGACCCCGTCCTCGTGGTGCTCGCCGCCGCCGACCGCGACCCCGAGCGCTTCGACGGGCCCGACGTCCTCGATCTGTCCCGACGTGACAATCAGCACCTCGGGTACGGGCACGGCATCCACTACTGCCTCGGCGCGCCCCTCGCCCGCATCGAAGCCCAGACGGCGCTCGCGACCCTGCTACGGCGCCTCCCTGACCTGCAACTGGCCGTGGATCCGACCGATTTGCGGTGGCGCGGCGGTCTGATCATGCGTGGACTGCGCACGCTTCCGGTGGAGTTCGGGACCCCAACTTACTGACGGAGCATCAACTCTGTGATGTTCGTGTGATCCGGGCTGCATTGACTTGTGACTGACGTTGGAGTCCGGCTACGTTCACCCCCGTCTCAGCCGTCAGCGAAAGGCAACCGCATGCTCTCCGGGAATGGTCGACATCGCCGTCCTCGCCAGGCCCCGGCCCTCGTCGTCGCCGCGGGGGTGACGGGGTCCGCGATCGCGATCCCGCTCCTGGGCGCGGGGTCGGCGTCCGCCGCGGACACCGCCGTCTGGGACCGGGTGGCGGAGTGCGAGAGCGCCGGGCAGTGGAGCGCCAACACCGGCAACGGCTACTTCGGCGGGCTCCAGTTCTCGCAGGAGACCTGGGAAGCCTTCGGCGGTGCGCAGTACGCGGAGCGCGCCGACCTCGCCAGCCGCTCGCAGCAGATCGCGGTGGCGGAGAAGGTGCTCGCCGCCCAGGGGCCGCTGGCGTGGTCGTCCTGCGGGGCGAACGCGGGGCTGTCGGGCGTCGAGGCGCCGAAGGTCGACCCGGGCGCGCTGCCGACGCCCACCGCGCCGGCCGTGCCGTCCCCCGCGTCGACCCAGGGCGTCGGCAACGGCGACGCCGCGCGGGCGGGTGCGGACGAGGGCAAGAAGGCCGGCGGCAAGCACCGCGGCCCGGCCGCCACCGAGACCCCGGCGACCCCGGCGACCCCGGACCCCTCGGGTACGAGCGCGAGCACGGGTGCGGGCAAGGACACGGGCGAGCAGCGCACGGCCGACGACACCCGGGCCTCGCGCAGCGACACCCCCGGCCGCGGCGACTCCGTCCAGCCCGGCGACCCGGGCAAGGCGGCCGGCGCACCGGCGAAGGGACAGCGGGGCGACGGGTCCACCGGCGCCGGCACCTCCAACGGCAAGGGCAGCGCCGGCACGGGCAACTCGGGCGCCCCCGCTGGCGTCCAGAAGGACAAGGGCGAGGCCGCCGAGAACACCGACGGCGCGACCGCGTCGCCCGGCACGTACACCGTCCGCCCCGGTGACAACCTCTGGGCCATCGCGGACGCGCAGGACCTCCCCGGGGGCTGGCCGGCGCTCTACGAGGCGAACCGCGACGCCGTCGGAGCCGACCCCGACTTGATCCTGCCTGGTCAGAACCTTGACCTCAGGGTGAAGTAGCCGCACTCCGGGGCGCGTTGAGGCAGGGTTTTGCTGGCTTTTGTCCGTTTCCGCGTAAGTGAGACATGTGTCTCTCTGCTCGAACGGGCTTCCGGCATCGAGCGGAACGGCGCATTCCGTGCCCCACCTGCGGAAACGGGGGTTTCCGGAAGGCCGTGATGGGCGTTTTCTCCCCGATGTTCCTTCTTTGAACATCGGGGAGGGCTGTGTTTACGGTCTGACCGCTCGCCAAAGCGGGCACCACTGACCGTCACGCCGAATCCTGCCGTCGGTCGGGGGGAACAGTCGTCGCGAGAGCGCCGAAGGCAGGAGCGGGGGACCCACGTACGTGCCGGTCCCGTCCACCCCGGGGAGACCCGGGGCACGGACACCGGCTAGGGGTGAAGCCGCGCCGAGCGCGGCCGGGCAACTCACTTGGCCCGAACCCGACAGCTCACCTCGTAGGCGTCGGTGAGGAGATCCACCATGCTGTTTTCCAGCAAGGGCAAGCACCGTCGCCCCTCCAAGGCCGCCAAGTTCGCCGCCTTCGCCGGCATCACCACCGCCGCGATCGCCGCCCCGCTGGTGGGCGCCACCTCCGCCTCCGCCGCCACCGCCGCCGAGTGGGACAAGGTCGCCCAGTGCGAGTCCGGCGGCAACTGGTCCATCAACACCGGCAACGGCTACTACGGCGGCCTGCAGTTCTCCCCGTCCACCTGGGCGGCCTTCGGCGGCACCAAGTACGCGTCCAACGCGCACCTCGCCTCCAAGTCGCAGCAGATAGAGATCGCCGAGAAGGTCCTCGCGGGCCAGGGCAAGGGCGCCTGGCCGAGCTGCGGCGTCGGCCTCTCCAAGGCCGCGTACAACGGCGGCGGCGCCGAGCAGGCCCCCGCCCCGAAGCAGGAGCAGCCGAAGCCGCAGCCCAAGCCCAAGCAGGAGCAGCCGAAGCAGCAGGCGCAGCCCTCGCAGGAGCGCGCCGAGGCCCCGACCACCCGCTCCGAGCGCCCGTCCGCCCCGGCCAAGTCCGCGCCGAAGGCCGGCGGCTTCGAGAAGGGCGACGGCGAGTACGAGGTCCAGTCCGGCGACACCCTGAGCAAGATCGCCGAGACCGAGCAGGTCGAGGGCGGCTGGCAGAAGCTGTTCGAGCTGAACAAGGACGTCGTCGACGACGCCGACGTCATCTACCCGGGTCAGCAGCTCCACCTGAGCTGACCCGCCGCGAACCCACGGGCCGTCACCCCGACCCGACCCCCCACGGGTTCGCCACCCACGACCCCGGGCCGACGCGCTTCCCCCGTACGCGCCGGCCCGGGGCTCTGTGTGTCACGGGTGCGCGGGCAGCCCGCACCGTCCGCAGGGAGCCCGCGCCGTCCGCCGCCGGCCCGCGTCTGAGCAGGCATCCGCGCAGTTGAGAGGCGTTACCCGGCGGTAGTTGCGCGCCTTTTGGCCGGGGTGAAGTTCTTCGCACTCTTTTTCGTCCCAGGGGGCGGGCAGCGGCCGGTCGGCGCCCCCCGGCCGGTTAGGCTCTTGCCGTCGGGCCGCTGAGCCCGCACCCACGCGTCACATCCCAGAAGGAGATGCTCGTGCCGTCCATCGACGTCGTCGTAGCCCGGGAAATCCTGGACTCCCGAGGCAACCCCACGGTCGAGGTCGAGGTCGGCCTCGACGACGGGAGCACCGGCCGCGCCGCGGTGCCCTCCGGCGCCTCCACCGGTGCCTTCGAGGCACTGGAGCTCCGCGACGGGGACCCCAACCGCTACCAGGGCAAGGGCGTCGAGAAGGCCGTCCTCGCCGTCATCGAGCAGATCGGCCCGGAGCTCGTCGGCTACGACGCCACCGAGCAGCGCCTGATCGACCAGGCGATGTTCGACCTGGACGCCACCCCGGACAAGTCGTCGCTGGGCGCCAACGCCATCCTCGGCGTCTCCCTCGCCGTGGCGCACGCCGCCTCCGAGGCGTCCGACCTGCCGCTCTTCCGCTACCTCGGCGGCCCGAACGCGCACCTGCTGCCCGTTCCGATGATGAACATCCTGAACGGCGGCTCGCACGCCGACTCCAACGTGGACATCCAGGAGTTCATGATCGCCCCGATCGGCGCGGAGTCCTTCTCCGAGGCCCTGCGCTGGGGCACCGAGGTGTACCACACCCTCAAGAAGGTGCTGAAGCAGAAGGGCCTGTCCACCGGCCTCGGCGACGAGGGCGGCTTCGCGCCGAACCTCGACTCCAACCGCGCCGCGCTGGACCTGATCATCGAGGCGATCAAGGAAGCCGGCTACGCCCCCGGCAAGGACATCGCGCTCGCGCTCGACGTCGCCGCCTCCGAGTTCTACAAGGACGGCTCGTACGAGTTCGAGGGCAAGTCCCTCTCCGCCGCCGAGCTGACCGAGTACTACGAGGAGCTGGTCGCGGCCTACCCGCTGGTCTCCATCGAGGACCCGCTCTTCGAGGACGACTGGGCCGGCTGGAAGGTGCTCACCGACAAGCTGGGCACCAAGGTCCAGATCGTCGGCGACGACCTCTTCGTCACCAACCCGGAGCGACTGGCCCGCGGCATCGAGGAGGGCTCCGCGAACGCCCTGCTCGTCAAGGTCAACCAGATCGGTTCGCTGACCGAGACCCTGGACGCCGTCGAGCTGGCCCAGCGCAACGGCTTCAAGTGCATGATGTCCCACCGCTCCGGCGAGACCGAGGACGTCACCATCGCGGACCTGGCCGTCGCCACCAACTGCGGCCAGATCAAGACCGGCGCCCCGGCCCGCTCCGAGCGCGTCGCCAAGTACAACCAGCTCCTGCGCATCGAGGAGATCCTGGACGACGCGGCCGTGTACGCGGGCCGCAGCGCGTTCCCCCGCTTCAAGGGCTGATCCGCCCCGGCAGCCAGTCGTGCGGTACGTCCCCGGCCGCGGTCCCGTACCGTGTCCGGGGACGTACGCACGTACGCGCCCCGATGGCACCGACCAGACGGCACCGACGGAGCAGCCGGCGCAGGGGAGGCGGCAGAGATGGCCCGAAGGAACTCCGGGACCGGCGACGGGCGGTTCTCCACCGCGACCAGGCTGCGGCTGCTCGGCGAGCAGACCGCCGCGCGCGTCTACCGCTCCCAGACCAAGCGCCAGGCGCGCCGCTCCCGGCTGACGGGCCGGGCGGCCTTCCTCGCGCTCGTCGTCTGCTCCCTCGTCGTGGCGCTGGCGTATCCGATGCGGCAGTACGTCTCGCAGCGCGGCGACATCGCCGAACAGCGCGAGCGGATGGCCGACGCGGAGCAGCAGGTGGAGCGGTTGCGGGACGAGAAGGCGCGGCTCCAGGACGACATGTACGTCCGTCGCCTCGCCCGTGAGCACCTGCATTACGTACTGCCGGGGGAGACCGGCTACATCATGATCGACCCGGAGGCGGCCGAGCAGCGCCGCAACGACGAGGGCTCGGCCGACCGGCCCTGGTTCTCGAACGTCTGGGAAGGCGTCGACGACGCGGACCGCGACTGACCGCGCCCCGAACGACGCAGCTCGCAGCAGGCAGTACTTCAGTACGCACGACGACGCAGCAACAGCGCAGTACGACGCACGACGACGCAGCAACGTAGAACGACGGATCCAAGGCAGGCATGGAAACCCCTCCACCCACCACCGAGCACACCGCCCCCACGGACGACGACATCGCGGCCTTCCAACTCCAGCTCGGGCGTCCGCCGCGCGGTCTGCGCGCCATCGCCCACCGCTGCCCCTGCGGACTGCCGGACGTCGTCGAGACCGCGCCCCGGCTGCCCGACGGCACTCCCTTCCCCACGCTCTACTACCTGACCTGCCCGCGCGCCGCCTCCGCGATCGGCACGCTGGAGGCCAACGGCGTGATGAAGGAGATGTCGGAGCGGCTGGCGACGGACCCCGAACTGGCCGCCGCCTACCGGGCCGCGCACGAGGACTACATCGCGCGCCGCGACGAGATCGAGGAGCTCACGGGCTTCCCCAGCGCCGGCGGCATGCCGGACCGGGTGAAGTGCCTGCACGTCCTGGTCGGGCACTCGCTGGCCGCTGGCCCCGGCGTCAACCCGCTGGGCGACGAGGCCATCGCGATGCTGCCCGAGTGGTGGCGCAAGGGCCCCTGCGTCACCCCGTGCACCCCCGGAGCGCCCGCGTCCGAGGCCGCCGAGTGACCCGCGTCGCCGCCGTCGACTGCGGCACCAACTCCATCCGGCTGCTCGTCGCCGAGGCCGATCCGACCAGCGGCGAACTGGTCGAGCTGGACCGGCGGATGATCATCGTGCGGCTGGGGCAGGGCGTCGACCGCACCGGCCGGCTCGCCCCCGAGGCGTTGGAGCGGACCTTCGCGGCCTGCCGCGAGTACGCCGCGGTCATCGCGGAGCACGGCGTCGAACGCGTCCGCTTCGTCGCCACCTCCGCCACCCGCGACGCCGAGAACCGCGCCGACTTCGTCCGCGGCGTCGTCGACATCCTGGGCGTCGAGCCCGAGGTGATCACCGGGGACCAGGAGGCCGAGCTCTCCTTCACCGGCGCCACCGGGCAGCTCCCCGGCCACGAGGAGCGGTTGGTCGTCGACATCGGCGGCGGCTCCACCGAGTTCGTCATCGGGCGCGACCGGGTGGAGGCCGCGCGCTCCGTCGACATCGGCTGCGTCCGGCTCACCGAGCGCCACGTGCGCAGCGACCCGCCGTCGGCCGCCGAGCTGGCCGCGGTCCGCGCGGACGTCGAAGCCGCGCTGGACCTCGCCGAGGAGACCGTGCCGCTGCGCGGCGCCCGCACGCTGGTGGGGCTCGCCGGCTCCGTCGCCACGGTCGCCGGCATCGCGCTGGGCCTGGACGCGTACGACTCCAAGGCGATCCACCACTCCCGGATCTCCCGCGCCACGGTCGCCGGGATCGTGCGCGAGCTGGCCGCCGCGACGCACGACGAGCGGGCCGCGATCCCGGTGATGCACCCGGGACGGGTGGACGTGATCGTGCCCGGCGCGCTCGTCCTGCTCGCGATCATGGAGCGGATCGGGGCGGACGAGGTGGTCGTCAGCGAGCACGACATCCTCGACGGGATCGCGGCGTCCATCGCCTGACCCGCCCCGGCGCGGAGCTCCGCGCCGGGGTCGTCCGGGCGCATAAAAGCCGCATAAAAGTCGCCGCCGCGCGGCCCGGATGAGAAGTCGATGAGCAACTTCGTGAAGTTCTTCACAAGGAAAAGGGGCCTGATGGGGGCCGTGCGGGGCCGAAAGGCTCGTACCGCAGGGCCATTGGGCCCGACGGAGTGCGGGCGAAAGGGACTTCGGGGCGATTCGGGAAGGTGAACCACCGGGCCGGCGAACCCCCGGAGCGCCCTCAAGGGGCCAGCTCACGGCGGGTGCCCAACGACTGGACCACCCGTCGGGTTCCCCATCTGGACCATGACCTCGGTCACGCGGGCCGCGCAGTGTAGCAGAGCCTTGTCGGGACCTTGTGAAGGGGCTCACGAGCACCCCCCACCAGGGGGGTGGATACTCGATGGCATGAGCACCACGGAGCGTCCCAGGATCCTCGTAGTAGGCGGTGGGTACGTTGGCTTGTACGCGGCACGGCGCATTCTGAAGAAGATGCGCTACGGCGAGGCGACCGTCACGGTCGTCGACCCGCGGTCGTACATGACGTACCAGCCCTTCCTCCCCGAAGCCGCCGCCGGCAGCATCTCGCCCCGGCACGTCGTCGTCCCGCTGCGACGCGTGCTGCCGAAGGCCGAGGTGCTCACCGGCCGGGTCACCACGATCGACCAGGACCGCAAGGTCGCCACCGTCGCCCCGCTCGTCGGCGAGGCGTACGAGTTGCCCTTCGACTACCTGGTCGTCGCCCTGGGCGCGGTCTCCCGCACCTTCCCGATCCCCGGACTCGCCGAGCAGGGCATCGGCATGAAGGGCATCGAAGAGGCCATCGGCCTGCGCAACCACGTCCTGGAGCAGCTCGACAAGGCCGACTCCACCACCGACGAGGAGGTCCGCCGCCGGGCGCTGACCTTCGTGTTCGTCGGCGGCGGCTTCGCCGGAGCCGAGACCATCGGCGAGGTCGAGGACATGGCGCGCGACGCCGCCAAGTACTACACCAACGTCAAGCGCGAGGACATGCGGTTCATCCTCGTCGACGCGGCCGACAAGATCCTGCCGGAGGTCGGGCCCAAGCTCGGCGCCTACGGCAAGGAGCACCTGGAGTCCCGCGGCGTCGAGATCTACCTCCAGACGTCGATGGACTCCTGCGTCGACGGCCACGTGGTGCTGAAGAACGGCCTTGAGGTCGACTCCGACACCATCGTGTGGACCGCCGGCGTCAAGCCGAACCCGGCGCTCGCCCGCTACGGCCTCCCGCTCGGCCCCCGCGGCCACGTGGACACCGCCACCACCCTCCAGGTCCAGGGCACGGACTACATCTGGGCCGCCGGCGACAACGCCCAGGTCCCGGACGCCGCCGCCCGCAAGGCCGGCGTGGAGAACGCCTGGTGCCCGCCGAACGCGCAGCACGCCCTGCGCCAGGCCAAGGTCCTCGGCGACAACGTGATCTCCGGCATGCGGGGCTTCCCGCAGAAGGAGTACAGCCACGCCAACAAGGGCGCCGTGGCCGGCCTCGGCCTCCACAAGGGCGTCGCCATGATCGTCATGGGCAAGATGAAGATCAAGCTCCGCGGTCGGCTGGCCTGGTACATGCACCGTGGCTACCACGGTCTCGCGATGCCGACGTGGAACCGCAAGATCCGCGTCTTCGCCGACTGGACGCTCGGCATGTTCCTCAAGCGCGAGGTCGTCTCGCTCGGGGCGATCCAGTCGCCGCGCGAGGAGTTCTACGAGGCGGCCAAGCCGACGCCCGCGCCGGTCACCGCCACCCCCGAGAAGGCCAAGGCTTCCTGACTCCGGCCTTCCCGGTCCGCAGAGCCGTGTCTTGCGAAGACACGGCCTAGGCACCCGAACGAGGGGCCGTCCGCCATCCGTGGTGCGGGCGGCCCCTTTGCCGTGCCCGCGGCACGACCATGTGAGCGGTTCGGGGCGTGATACGGGCGTTTCACGGTCAGTGCGGGCGCCGGGCGGGAAGCACCCTCAGGGGTCGGGTTGTTGTCGTGACGGCAACCCGCAATCCGCAGCAGGATCGCCGGAACCTCACGGAGGTGTGCGCCATGGCCGAAGCCGCAGTGCGGCTGACCGCCCTCGCCGAAGACTTGTTGGGCAAGCCCTTCCCGGTCCGCCTGCGGGCCTGGGACGGATCGGAGGCGGGGCCGCCCGACGGGCCCGTGCTGGTGGTGCGGCACCGCCGCGCCCTGCGGCGGCTGTTGTGGCGCCCCGGTGAGCTGGGCCTCGCCCGCGCCTGGGTCGCCGGGGACATCGACGTCGACGGCGACCTCTACACCGTCCTGGACCGCCTCACCGGCGTCGTCTGGGAGCGCGCCGACGCCCATCGCGACCCCGACAGCCGGCTGCGGCGACTGCGCGACCCGCGGCTGCGCACCGCCGCCCGCGGCCTGTTGGCGCTCGGCGGCGTCCTGCCGCCCCCGCCGCCGCCCCCCGAGGAGGTCGGCCACCGCGCCGGCTCCTCGCACACCAAGCGCCGCGACCGCCAGGCCATCAGCCACCACTACGACGTCGGCAACGACTTCTACGAACTCGTCCTCGGCCCCTCCATGGTGTACTCCTGCGCCTACTGGGGCGACGGCGCGCTGACCCTGGAGGACGCCCAGCGCGCCAAGCTCGACCTCGTCGCCCGCAAGCTCGCCCTCAAGGAGGGCGACCGGCTGCTGGACGTCGGCTCCGGCTGGGGCTCGATGGCCATCCACGCCGCCCGCGAGTACGGGGCCCGGGTCACCGGCGTCACGCTCTCCCGCGAGCAGGCCGCGTACGCCCGCAAACGGGTCGCCGAGGCCGGGCTGACCGACCGGGTCGAGATCCGCGTCCAGGACTACCGGGACGTCACGGACGGCCCGTACGACGCGATTTCCTCCATCGGCATGGCCGAACACGTCGGCTCGGGCCGCTACCAGGAGTACGCGGCCCAGCTCCACGCCCTCCTCAGGACCGGCGGCCGGCTGCTGAACCACCAGATCGCCCGCCGCCCGCAGACCGACGAGGCGACGTACGAGGTCGACGAGTTCATCGACCGCTACGTCTTCCCCGACGGGGAGCTCTCCCCGCTCGGCGCCACCGTCGCGGGCCTGGAGAACGCCGGCTTCGAGGTGCGGGACGTGGAGTCCATCCGCGAGCACTACGCCCTGACCCTGCGCCGCTGGGTGGCCAACCTGGAGGACGGCTGGGAGCAGGGCGTCGCGCTCACCTCGCCCGGCCGGGCCCGGGTGTGGCGGCTCTACATGGCCGCGTCCGCGCTCTCCTTCGAGCGCAACCGGATCGGGGTGAACCAGGTCCTCGCCGTGAACACCGGCGCGGACGGCGCGTCCGGCCTGCCGCTGCGCACCCGCACCTGGACCTGACGCCCGTCCGTCCGCACGTACGACGGAGGGCCCCGGGAACTCCCGGGGCCCTCCGCGTGCGTGCCGCTCCCGCCGCGGCTACTCCGTCTTGATGGCGGTCAGCATGTTCAGCCGCGCGGCGCTGCGGGCGGGCCACATCGCGGCCAGCACGCCGACCACGCCGGCCAGCAGCAGGAAGATCCCGATCCGCGCCCACGGGAGGACCAGCTCGTACCCCGGGATGGACTCCCGGAACGTCTCGCCGATCGCCCAGCCGAGGAAGGCGCCGAGGGCGATGCCGATCACCGCGCCGAAGAGCGAGATCACCACGGCCTCCAGGCGGATCATCCGCTTGACCCGGCGACGGTCCAGACCGATCGCCCGCAGCATGCCGATCTCCTGCTGACGCTCGAAGACGGACATCGCGAGGGTGTTGACGACCCCGAGGACCGCGATGATCAGGGCCATCGCCAGCAGGCCGTACATGATGTTCAGCATCGTGTTGATCATGCCGCCGAACAGGTTGCGGATGTCCTGCTTGTCCATGACGGACATCGCCGGGTTGTCACCGAGGGCGTCCACCAACGCCTGCTCGTTGGCCTTCGTCTCCCCGCCGGCCATCTTCACCCACACCTCGGGGATGGTGGGCTTCTCCTCGAAGGGGGCGATGACCTTGGCGTCCAGGAGGTAGGACGCCACCATCTCGTTCTCCGCGAACACCGCACCGACCGTGAGGGTCTGCTCGGTCTTCTTCCCGTCGTGCTCGAAGGTGACGGGAATCCGGTCGCCGGCCTTGAGGTCCTTCTTCTCCGCCACCTTGTCGGTGATCGCGAGCTGGCCGTCGGCGAGGGTGTTCAGCGAACCGGAGACGGTCTTGAGCTTGAAGACCTCCTGGACGCCCTTCGGGTCGATCCCGGAGACCGACGTGTGCGAGCCCTTGAGTTCGAAGGACGCGTTCTGCCTGGGCGAGATGGCCTCCAGGCCCTTCGCCTTGCGCAGGGCGGTGACCGCGGAGGCGTCCAGGGGCTCGCCGTTGGCCATGGTGACGAGGTAGTCGGCGCGGATGTTGTCCGTGGTCGACTTGTCGATGGCCTGGCCGACGGTCACGCCGATCACGGTCAGTCCGGTGACCAGGGTCAGCCCGATGGCCAGCGCGGACGCGGTGGCGCCGGTGCGGCGCGGGTTGCGGACCGCGTTCTGGCCGGCGAGCTTGCCGGCGACGCCGAAGACTCCGTGCAGCAGCGGGCGCACCAGGGCGATCAGCGGCCGGGAGAGCTGCGGGATCAGCACGATCACGCCGATGAGGGCCAGGAAGGCGCCGCTGGCGATCATGTAGCGACCGGTGGTGCCGTCGCTGGTGCCGGCACCAGCGGCGATCAGCCCGGCGCCGCCGGCGGTCAGCAGGGCGCCGATGACGTTCCGCACCAGCAGGGACTTGGCGGACGCGACCGCGTGCACGCTGCTCATCGCGGCGACCGGCGGGATCTTCGCGGCGCGCCGGGCGGGCAGCCAGGCGGCGAGCACGGTGACGACGACGCCGACGGCGAGGGCGGCCAGGATCGCGGCCGGCGAGATCACCAGCGGACCGTTGGGGATCTTGGCGCCGAAGGAGCCGACCAGCGAGCGCAGCCCGACCGCGAGCCCGAGGCCGAGGACGAAGCCGACGGCCGAGGCGATCACGCCGACGAGCAGCGCCTCAAGGATCACCGAGCGCTTGACCTGCCGGCGCGAGGCGCCGACGGCGCGCATCAGGGCCAGCTCGCGGGTGCGCTGGGCGACCAGCATGGTGAAGGTGTTGGCGATCAGGAAGATGCCCACGAAGAGCGCGATGCCGGCGAAGCTGAGCAGCATCATGCTCATGCCGTTCATCTCGCGCTTGATCATGTCGGCTTCCTCGTCGGCCAGCTGCGTGCCGGTCTCGGCGATCGAGTCCTTGGGCAGCAGCGGCTGCACGGCCGACAGGACGGCGGAGTCGGAGGCCCCGTCCTTGGCGGTCACCTTGATCGTCTCGAACTGGCCGGGCTTGAGGTACAGCTGCTGCGCGACGGCGGTGTCGAAGAGGACCAAGCTGCCGCCGGCGTTCACCGCGCCGTCCTCGGTGGTGAAGACGCCGGTGAGGGTGTACTCCTTCACCGGGCCGTTGGTGGCGACCCGGACGGTGTCGCCGACCTGGTACTCGCCCTTCTTGGCGGTCTCCTTGTCGAGCGCTATCTCGTCGGCCTTCGCCGGGCCGTTGCCCTGGGTGAAGTCGTAGTCGGCGTCCTTGCCGTCCTTGCCGGGGGCGAAGTTGCCGCCGGCGTTGGCCCAGCCGTTGCCGATCAGCTTGCCGTCCTGGTCGGCGACGCCGGCGAAGCCCTCGACCCGACCAGTGGCCCGGTCGACCTGGGGGGCGCCTTGGATCTTCTTCAGCGTCTCGTCGGACAGGTTGTCCTCGGGCGGGCTCTCGACGACCACGGCGATCTTGTCGTAGCCCTTGGCCGACTGGTTCTTGAAGGCGTTGCCGAGGGTGTCGGTGAAGACGAGGGTGCCGGCGACGAACGCCACGCCGAGCATCACGGCGAGCACGGTCATCATCAGCCGGGCCTTGTGCGCGAGCACGTTGCGCAGAGCGGTACGGAGCATGTCAGTCAATCCTGTGGTGGGAGCCGGGGCAGCGGTGCTGGCGGGCGGGTCAGCTGGTCCGGCCCTTGGCGTCGAACGCCTTCATCCGGTCGAGGACGCCGTCGGCGCTGGGGTTGTGCATCTCGTCGACGATCCGGCCGTCGGCGAGGAAGATCACCCGGTCCGCGTAGGAGGCGGCCACCGGGTCGTGGGTGACCATGACGACGGTCTGGCCGAGCTCGCGCACCGAGTTGCGCAGGAAGCCGAGGACCTCGGCGCCGGAGCGCGAGTCGAGGTTTCCGGTCGGCTCGTCACCGAAGATGATCTCCGGCTGGGAGGCGAGGGCGCGGGCCACGGCGACGCGCTGCTGCTGGCCGCCGGAGAGCTGGGTCGGGCGGTGGCTGAGCCGGCCGGAGAGCCCGACCATGTCGATCACGTTGTCCAGCCACTGCTTGTCGGGCTTGCGGCCGGCGATGTCCATCGGCAGCGTGATGTTCTCCAGCGCGGTGAGCGTCGGCAGCAGGTTGAACGCCTGGAAGATGAAGCCGATCTTGTCCCGCCGCAACTGGGTGAGCTGCTTGTCCTTGAGGGAGCCCAGCTCGGTCTCCCCGATCCGCACGGAGCCGGAGCTGAAGGTGTCCAGGCCGGCCACGCAGTGCATCAGCGTGGACTTGCCGGAGCCGGAGGGGCCCATGATCGCGGTGAACTCGGCCTGGTTGAAGTCGACGGTGACCCGGTCGAGGGCGACCACCTGGGTCTCGCCCTGTCCGTACACCTTGGACAGGTCCGTGGCGCGGGCGGCCACGGCGGTGGGCCGGTGGGTGAGGGACATGGTGGTCACGAGTGGGCGCTCCTGTCGGCGTGACGATCGGGGACGACTCCATCGTGGCCGCCGCCGTACGGCCGAACGTCAGCCCTCGTGCCCGTTCCGATGGCCCTCTTTGGTCGCACCGGCTCCTCGGTTCCTCCTCCTTTGGTATGACGGCGACCCCGAGACCGGAAGGTCGGATCAGTGACGGTCGGCAGGCGTGCGCGGCATGTGTACGAGGCAAGTACCGTGGGTCCGCGACGGGCCGGGCCGGGGGCCCGCGCCCGGCCCGGGCCGAGGCGACGAGTTTCCGTCAATCGCGTGAAGTCGCGAGAGTGACCACGTGTCGGGACATATGTGCCCACGCGCCGTTCACCAGCACTGATGCCCAATCAGGCGGCAATAAAATAAGACAACATCGGGCCATCGGCCGCCATTGAGAAGGATCAGCCCGGATAGGCTCGTTCCTCGTTGCGAGCGGTGGATCAGGCCCGGATGGTGGAACGTAGACACGGCGAGCTTAAACCTCGCTGCCCTTCGCGGGCGTGCCGGTTCGAGTCCGGCTCCGGGCACCGCAGGGGGCCCGGGGGAACGGTCAAAAGTCGTTGAAGGTAGAAACATCGGATGGGTGAGTCCACCATCCACTTCCGCCCCCTCCCGCCGGCCGCCGCGAGCCGCCCGAAGAACCCCGCCGGCGGCGTGAGAGCCCGGTCACGATCCGGAAAGATCCTCCGTTGGCACTAGGGCAGAGGCTTTGCGCTCCCATTACTCTTGTCGCAAGGCCGCGCCCGGCGGCCATGGAGGAGTGAGATGAGGAGCAGTAACCCGGTCTTCTCGCGACGGGGGTTCAGCCGCGACAACGGCATGGCGGGCTTCAACGCGCAGCCGCAGGCCGGGGGCGCCGCCGTAGCCACCAACCCTTACGCCCAGGGCACGGGCAACCCGTACGCGACCAACCCGTACGCCCCGACCGACCCGCAGGTCGCCGGTGGCGGTCCGCAGGCGCCCGCCGGCGCCGGCGTGATGACCATCGACGACGTCGTCTCGCGCACCGCGATGACGCTCGGCACCGTCGTGCTCACCGCAGTCCTCGCCTGGGTCACGCTGCCCGTCGACGAGAGCGCGCTGGGCAAGTCCTACGGCATCGCGATCGGCGCGGCCCTCGTGGCCTTCGTCCTCGCGATGGTGCAGTCCTTCAAGGCCAAGCCGGTTCCCGCGCTGATCCTGGCGTACGCGGCCTTCGAAGGCGTCTTCCTCGGCGTGATCTCCAGCGCCGTCAGCACCTACATCAGCCCCGGGGTGGTCGCACAGGCCGTCCTCGGCACGATGGCGGTCTTCGCCGGTGTCCTGATCGCGTACAAGATGCGCTGGATCCGGGTCACGCGCCGCTTCTACGGCTTCGTGATGGCCGCCGCGATCGGCTTCATGCTGCTGATGGCGGTGAACCTCCTCTTCGCCGTCTTCGGCGGCGGTGACGGCCTGGGCTTCCGCAGCGGCGGCCTCGGCATCCTCTTCGGCGTCCTCGGCATCGTGCTCGGCGCGTGCTTCCTCGCCCTGGACTTCAAGCAGGTCGAGGACGGCATCACCTACGGTGCGCCGCAGCGAGAGGCGTGGTTCGCGGCCTTCGGCCTCACCATGACCCTGGTGTGGATCTACCTGGAGATGCTGCGGGTGCTGTCGATCATCCAGGGCAACGACTGACCCCGACGCCCGGCGCGCGAGCGCCCGGCGTACAGGAGGGCCCGCAGGCATCCCGCCTGCGGGCCCTCCGCCGTCTTCCGGTCCGCCCTTCAGAGCAGCCGCCGCGCGGCCCGCCGCAGGTCGTACTCGTGGATGATCGCCTTGGCGTGGCCGTACGAGAGGTCGTGCTCACTCCGGAGCCAGCTCACCTTCTCCTCGAAACGGAAGAGAGAGGGGCCTTCCTCGACGGTGTGCAACCAGTCGGAGATCTCACGACCGGTGCATTGGGGGATGCGGGAGAGGAGATTGCGGTGGGTCTCTTCGGAGAAGACATGGGACATCGGCGCCTCCGGACGCTCAGGGCCTGTCTTATGAATCTTGCTGGGCTCGCGTGCCCTGGCACGCACGCTCGCCGCGTTGTCGTCGGTCGCCGACGCGCCGCGTCGACTCCCTCCTCCGCCTTGCGATCCCACGCGCCAGACCCCGCTCGCTGATCCAGCCTGATTCACAAGACAGGCCCCAGCGCGTGTGCTCCTTGTCGCCACCGTGCCTGAGGCGCCGGCCGTTGGCAACACTCCGTGGGGTGTGCATAGGGTGCGGTGTGCTTGATACGACCCCCCTGCTCGACGCCGCCGACCACTTCGCCGCCGCCCTGCGCGCGGCACCGCAGAGCCGACTCCAGCGGGGCGCGGCGGCCGAGGGGCTGGCCCTGGCCAGGGAGTTGGCGCGGCGCGCCCAGCACGTCGAGACCCCGGGGCGCGAGCCGCGGACGATGCCCGACGCGGGCGTCTTCGTCGTCGCCGACCAGGTCCAGGTCGCGGGCCGCGACCTGGCCGAGGCGCTGCGGACGCGCCCCGACGCGGAGGGGGAGGCCGTGACGGAGGCGGTCTCCTTGATCAAGGCGGCCCACCGAAGGGCGTTTCCCTAGCGGGGGGCGGGGCGGGGTGAACGCGCGCGCCGTTGTGCTGCGGGAGCGTTGGTCCCTGCGGCCTGGTGGTGGGCTTGTCGCGCAGTTCCGCCCCCCGTGCCCGCAGGGCACGGGGGGCGGAACTGCGCGATCAGCCACCCACCGGGCCGCAGATGGCGACGCGCCCGCAGGGGTACGGCGGATGCGTCCAGAGGGGGCGCGCCGGGGCGGGCAAGTTCCTGCGGGCGCGTTAGTCGACCGCGTCCCAGAGCGTGGAGAGCGCGGTGATGCGGGTGCCGTACTCCAGCGCGGCCCGCCACTCCGGGGGCCAGGACGTGTAGCCGCGGTGGGCGCCGGCGAAGGCGCCGGCGAGGGCGGCGACGGAGTCGGAGTCGCCGGAGGAGTGGGAGGCGCGCTGGACGACGGAGCGCGGGTAGCCGTCGTGCTTGACGACCAGGAGGCAGTACACCGCCGTGGCCAGCGCCTCCTCGGCCACCCAACTCGCCCCGACCGCCTCACAGGGGTCCCGCTCCAGGTCCTTGACCCGCAGCGCCTCGGCCGCGGTGTCCAGGGCGCGCAGGCACTCGTCCCAGCCGAAGGCGATGAACGACGCCGGGTCCGGTGCGCCCGCCTTCGCGGCCAGGTCGCCGAGCCAGTCCCCGTGGTAGGTGTTGCGGGACTTCCGGGCGTACGCGCGCAGTTCGGGGAGGAGCTCGTCGAGCGGGCAGCGGTGCGCGAGGAGCCAGGTGGCGTGGCACGTCAGGTCGCTGGCCGCGAGCGCGGTGGGGTGGCCGTGGGTGAGCGCGGCCTGTAGCTGGGCGATGCCCGCGCGCTGGTCGGCGCTCAGGGCCGGGACCAGTGCCACGGGCGTGACGCGCATGTTGGCGCCGCAGCCCTTGGAGTTGATGACGGTGGCGTCCTGCCAGCGCATGCCGCGTTCGAGGTTGGCGCAGGCCCGCAGACAGGTCTGACCGGGGGCGCGGTTGTTGTCGGGGTCGTGCAGCCAGCCGACGAAGTGCTTGCGCAGGGCTGCTTCCACGCCGTACGGAGTGAGGGCGGCGGCGGCTTCGCGCGGCCCGGTGGCGCCCGCGCCGAGCTCCGCGAGCGCCTCGCCGACCGACAGCGCCATCTGCGTGTCGTCGGTCACCCGGACGACGTCGCCGGCGGACAGCGGGAGCCCCATCTCCTCCCAGGGGCCGAACTCCGCCGCGATCTGCCGCATGTCGAGGAACTCGGTCGGATAGCCCATGGCGTCGCCGATGGCGAGGCCGAAGAGGGAGCCGTCGGCCGCCCTCCGGACGCGGTCCGTGTTGAAGTAGCCGGCGGACTCCCGCAGCGCCCGCTGGGTCCGGGCCTCGGCGAGGGAGCCCTGGACGATGTGGGTGTACGTCGACGAGGGCCAGAGCTGGATCAGCTCGGTCACCGTCTGGGAGGGGGCGTAGCCGCGGGCCTTGCCCGCGTGGAGCCTTTCCCGCCACTCGCCGCCGAGCGTCCCCGTGGACCTGAGGGGGAGCCAACCGGCGGCGTCGTCCTCGTCGTTGAACCACAGGTAGCCGACGAGGGCGTTCTCCGTGTTCGCCACCGCCACGTACCGCACCGGGCGGTCCGTCCGGTACTGGTAGCGCGGTGGTCCGCCGACGATCCGCTGACCGGCTCCGTCGTCCTCGAAGAGGCGGAGGTTGGTCGTTATCTCGACGAATCGGGGGCGTCCGGCGTCGCTGCGGTCGGAGTTCACTGCCTCTTCCTCGGGCGTCTGGGGCCTGTTCGACGGTCCACGTCCTGATGCAAAGCATCATACTTTCGGGTAACGGGGCGCCTTCTCCTCGCGGTCCAGTGCGTCCGTGACCGTGCGGCAGTCCTCCGCGAAGCGTTCGAGGCGCTCCGGGCCGAGGACGTCCACGAAGAGTGCGCGGACGTCCGCGGCGTGTTCGGGGGCGGCGCGGCGGATCGCGGCGCGGCCCGCTTCGGTGAGTTGGACGTCGGGGTAGCGGCCGGTGCGGGAGGGCTCGCGGGAGACCATGCCGCGGCGCTCCATCCGGGTGATGTGGTGGGACAGCCGGCTCTTCTCCCACTGGGTCGCCGCGGCCAGGTCGCTCGGGCACATGCGCCCGTCGGCGGACTCCGAGAGGTTCACCAGGATCTCGTAGTCGGCCGCCGATAGGTCGAAGTCGTGTTGCAGGCGGGAGGCGAGGTGGGCGGTCAGCATGCGCTGCATGTGGAGGTAGGACCGCCACGCGCGCTGCTCGGCCTCGGTCAGCCAGGGCTCGTCGGACATGGCCACGATCCTAACCTCCCGTTGACGTGTCAACCTAGCGGTCGTAGTGTTGCGGTCGCGGGAGTTGATACATCAACCTAGGGGCAGGGGAGAACGATGTCCGCAGCGAAGAAGACCATTGCCGTGGTGGGGGCGACCGGTTCGCAGGGCGGCGGGCTCGCCAGGGCGATCCTGGCCGACCCCGACGGGCCGTTCGCCCTGCGCGCCCTGACCCGCGACGCCGGCTCGCCCGCCGCCCGCCGCCTCGCCGAGGGCGGCGCCGACGTGGTGGCCGCCGACCTCGACGACGAGGCGTCGGTGCGCGCCGCCTTCGACGGTGCGTACGGCGCGTTCGTCGTCACGAACTTCTGGGCCCCGCGCCCCGAGGAGGACGTGCGCCGCCGCACGGCGGCGCAGATGGAACTGGAGCAGGCGGGGAACGCGGCCCGCGCCGCGCGGGCCGCCGGGCTCCGGCACGTGATCTGGTCCACCCTGGAGGACACCCGCCCGGTGCTGGGCAGCGGCGCCGACCGGATGCCGCTGCTCGAAGGCGACTACACGGTGCCCCACTTCGACGCCAAGGCCGAGGCGGACGGGCTGTTCACCGCGGCGGGCGTCCCCACCACCTTCCTGCGCACCGCCTTCTTCTACGAGGCGTTCCTACGGGGCAACGGACCGGTGCGGGGCGAGGACGGCACGCTCGCGATCACCCTGCCCCTGGGCGGCGCGCCCCTCGCCGCGATCGCCTCCGACGACATCGGCCGGACCGCGCTCGGCGTCTTCCGCCGCCCGGAGTTGGCCGGCGGGACGGTGAGCATCGCCGGCGCGCACCACACGGGGACGGAGCTCGCCGAACTGTTCACGACGGCGCTGGGCGAGGAGGTCGCCTACCGGCCGATGAGCCTCGACGGGTACCGGGCGGCCGCGCCCTTCGCTGCGGACGAGGTGGCGAACATGTTCGCGTACTACGTGCGGGCCGCCGACGCCTTCACCGGCGACCGCGACCTGGCCGCCGTCCGGGCGCTCAACCCAGCGCTCCAGTCGCTCCCCGAGTGGCTGGCGCAGCACGCCGCGGAGTTCGCCCGCTGAGCACCGTCAAGGCGTCGGTGTCGCGCGGGACTCCACGATGGAGAGGACCGTGGGGGTCGGGTGGACCCGGTGGAGGTGGAGGCCCGCGCGGGCGAGGAGCGCTGCGAAGTCCGCTTCCGTGCGCTCGCGGCCGGTCAGCGACGCCATCATCATCAGGTCCAGGTCCTTGCCCTGGTGGGGCTCGTTGCCCGGCGGGATCACGGCGTCGATCACCAGCACCCGGCCGCCCGGGGACAGCGCGGCCCGACAGTGCCGCAGGACCGTCACGCACTGCTCGTCGTCCCAGTCGTGCAGGATCCGCTTGAGCATCAGCACGTCACCGGTCGGCACGGCCGCGAAGAAGTCGCCCTCGACCGTCTCCCACCGGCCCTGGGGGTCCGCGCCGTGCGGCGGGGGAGCGGCCAGGCGGTGGCCGGCGAGCACGTGGGCGCGGTCGTACAGCACGCCGTGCAGCGTGGGACCGGCCGCCAACACCTCGCCGAGCAGCCCGCCGTAACCGCCGCCGACGTCGACGACCCGCGCGCCGTCGGGGAAGTCGTAGGCCGCGGCGATCGGCGCGTTCTCGGCGTCCGACATGGAGGCCATGCCTGCGTGGAAGACGGCCGCCGTCGCCCCGTCCCGGGCGAAGTGGTCGAAGAACGGCATGCCGAAGATCGCGTCGAAGGCCGAACCGCCGTCCGCCAGGCAGCGGCTCATCTCCCCGGCCGGCCGCCACATCGTGGGGTCCGTCAGCATCAGCACCGCGGAACGCGCCGAAACCGGGGCGTCGCTGCGCAACGCGTCCCCGGCCGGCGTCAGTCGGAACCGCCCGCGGTCGTCCTCCGCGAACAGCCCCCGCGTCGAGAGCAGCCGCAGCACCCGGTGCAGCGCCCCGGCGTCCTTCCCGGTCGCCGCCGCCAACTCCGCGGGCGTCCGCGGGCCGTCGGCCAGGTGGTCCGCCACCCCGGCGTCCGCCGCCGCACGCAGCGCCGCCGGGTACAGGAACCCCACCGCCTGCGCCACGACCAGCGCCGCGCTGCGCCGCCCGGCCGCCAACTCGTCAGCCGTCTTCGCGCCAGCCGTCTTCTCGTCTGCCATGGACACGCCTCCTTGAGGGCCGGTTGGCACCGGCTCGACCGGGGGGACAGCATGCCAGCGGGCGGGAACCGACCGTTCGGTTCCCGCCAGAAGTTCGACCGGGGTCCAGCAGGGGGCGGCGGGGGGCGGCGGGGGTCAGAGGGAGGCGATCACGCGGTCCGCGAGTATGTAGACCGTCTCCCCGCCGCAGACGAACGTCAGGGCGTACGCGCCGGAGACGCCGGAACCGCCCAGCAGCACCGGGGTGTCGCCGTCGCGCAGCGCCTGCGCCAGGCGTTCGGCGGTCTCGCGGTGGCCGGGGGTCAGGCACAGCGTCGTCCCGTCCACGAAGACGTACACGTCGAGCGTGCCGAGGGGGCCGGGCCGTACGTCGGCGAGTTCGGTGCGGGCCTGCGCCAGTTCCTCCAGCCGCGCCACCGTGCGCTCCTGGTCGGTGACCACGGGCGTCTGCACGGGCACGAAGTCCGGGTGCGAGGGGTGCCGGCGGCGGGCGGCGGCCAGTTCGGGGGAGTCCTCGGCGAACTCCGGCGCCTCCGGGAGGTCGGCCATGTCCTCCAGCGCCTCCGTCATGTCGTAGTCGACGGCCTCAAGACCGACGAAGTCGGCCTGGCGCGGCACGTAGAAGGGCAGCTCATCGCCGGGGGCGCCGGTGGAGCCGGGCGCGGACGCCCCGCCGACCAGCGGCGCGGGCGCATCGGCGGCGTCCCGGGCCTCCTGCGCGGCCCAGAAGGCGCGCGCCTCGGCGAGCTCCCGCTCGCGCTCCTCGGCGAGGGCTTCGGCGACGGCCGCGCGTATCTCGGCGGCGGGCGTGGGTCGCGCCTGCGGCACGGAGGCGGCGGCCGGCTGCACGGCGGCGTGGGCGGCGTGTTCGGCGAGCTCCGCCCGGAGGGCGGTGACCTGCCGGCGGAGCCCGTGGGCGGCGTGCAGGGCGGCGGCGCCCACGACCGTGGCTGCGCCGCAGGTCAGCAGCAGGGCAAGAGACATGGCGCTCACTGACGTACTCCCTGTTTCATCGACACCCCGAATTCCTACCTCAGCTTGCGATGAGGCTGCCCCTGCTGTCAGTGCATTACGTCACGAAGTGGACAGGACTTTTGGCCTAGGGCTGACCCGGGTGGGCCGCTGACCTGCGGAAACGATTCTTCGAATCCGGGCCCCCTTTTTCTCCGGGGACCCGGACCGCACCTTCCGGAGGCTAACTGAGCCGCTCGATCACCATCGCCATGCCCTGGCCGCCGCCCACGCACATCGTCTCCAGGCCGAACTGCTTGTCGTGGAACTGGAGGCCGTTGATCAGCGTGCCCGTGATCCGGGCGCCGGTCATGCCGTACGGGTGGCCCACCGCGATCGCCCCGCCGTTCACGTTCAGCTTGTCGAGGTCGATGCCGAGGTCCCGGTAGGAGGGGATGACCTGCGCGGCGAACGCCTCGTTGATCTCCACCAGGTCGATGTCGTCGATCGTCAGCCCCGCGCGGGACAGCGCCTGCCGCGACGCCTCCACCGGGCCGTACCCCATGATCTCGGGGGAGAGCGCCGAGACGCCGGTGGACACGATCCGGGCCAGCGGGGTCAGGCCCAGCTCCCGCGCCTTGGTGTCGCTCATGATCACCAGCGCGGCGGCGCCGTCGTTCAGCGGGCAGCAGTTGCCCGCGGTGACCAGGCCGTCCGGGCGGAACACCGGCTTCAGCCCCTCGACGCCCTCCAGCGTCACGCCCGCGCGCGGGCCGTCGTCCTTGCTGACGACGGTGCCGTCCGGGGTGGTCACCGGGGTGATCTCGCGCTCCCAGAAGCCGTTGGCGATGGCCGCCTCGGCGAGGTTCTGGGACCGTACGCCGAACTCGTCCATGTCCCGGCGCGTGACGCCCTTGAGCCGGGCCAGGTTCTCCGCGGTCTGGCCCATCGCGATGTACGCGTCGGGCACCCGGCCGTCCTCGCGCGGGTCGTGCCAGTCGTCGACACCGCCCTCCGCGGTCTTCGCCGTGCGCGCCTGCGCCTCGTCGAAGAGCGGGTTCTTGGTGTCGGGCAACCCGTCGGAGGAGCCCTTCTCGAAGCGGGAGACCATCTCGACGCCGGCCGAGACGAAGACGTCGCCCTCACCGGCCTTGATCGCGTGCAGCGCCATCCGGGAGGTCTGGAGCGACGATGAGCAGTAGCGCGTGATGGTGCAGCCGGGGAGGTGGTCCATCCCCATCTGGACCGCGACGATCCGCCCCAGGTTGTGCCCCTGCTCGCCGCCGGGCAGTCCGCATCCCAGCATCAGGTCGTCGATGCCGCGCGGGTCCAGCTCCGGCACCTTCGCCAGCGCGGCCCCGACGATCGTCGCGGTGAGGTCGTCGGCGCGCAGGCCCTTCAGGGAGCCCTTGAAGGCCCGGCCGATGGGGCTGCGGGCGGTGGAAACGATGACGGCTTCGGGCATCACGGCTCCAGGGGAGAGGGGGAGGACTGGATGGAAGCTACCGCCAGGTAGGTGCGGGGTCACGGGCGAGGGGGTGTGATGGTCACCTCAATTCTAAGCGCGCGCTCAGCTTTGCGCAGGAGGGCGGTGGTCGCCGCGGCGGGAGTGGTGGCGCCCCGGGGTGCGGCGGTGCTGGTGTCTGCGGCCCGGTGGCGGGCTCGTCACGCCCCCGGGGCGGGCAGGTCAGGGGAGTTCGGGAACGGCCGGTTCCGTGCCCTGGGGCGGGTGTTCTCCCAGGTGCTCGGGGCGGATGCGGCGCCGGCGCCGGTGCTTGAGCAGGGCCCACGGGGCGCGCGCCGCCGTGACCTCGGTGCCCGCTTCCCGTACCGCCGTGGCCGCCGCCTGGGCCACCGGGAGCACGTCCTCGTCCCGCGCGGCCTCCAGCCGGTCCGCCTCCGGCCACAGGCCGAGCGCCGCGCACAGCGTGGGCAAGAGCGCCATGGACGCGGTCGCGTACCCCTCCGCCGAGGGGTGGTAGTTGTCCACCGAGAACATCTCGCGCGGGTTCGCCGCGAACTCGGGGCCCAGCAGGTCGCCCAGCGAGACCGTGCGCCCGCCCTGCTCCACGGTGACGATCGTCTGGGCCGCGGCGAGCTGTCGGGACACCCGTCGGGCCAGCCACCGCAGCGGCTGGTACACCGGCTCGATCGTGCCCAGGTCGGGGCAGGTGCCGACGACGACCTCCGCCCCGGCCGTACGCAGCCGGCGCACCGCCGACGACAGGTGCCGCACCGACTCCGTCGGCGGCATCCGGTGCGTCACGTCGTTCGCACCGATCATGACCACGCACACGTCCGGCAGCCGGGACGTGTCCGACAGCAGCAGCGTCACCTGCCGCTCCAGGTCGTCCGAGCGGGCGCCCGGCAGCGCCACGTTCACCACGTCGACCGGGCGCTCGGCCACCGCGGCCAGGCCGGACGCCAGCAGCGCCGCCGGCGTCTGGCCCGCGCGCCGCACCCCTTGGCCGGCGGCCGTCGAATCGCCGAGCACCCCGAGGAACAGCGGCTGGGCGCGGCCGAACGCCAGCCCGTACAGCCCGTCGCCCCGCGGGGGCAACGGCGCGAGGCCGCCGCCCACCGATCTCTTCGCGAGCTGGACCTCGGCGAGCAGCAGCCCCACGGCAGCCACTCCGACCAGGCCGATGCCGCCGCCTCCGTAGGCCGCGCCCGCAGCGATGCGTCGCGCCACTCTCGCTCCCGACACCCGCCACCTCCTGTCGTCAAGAGCTAACTGCCCGGTAACCGCCGTCGCCCAATCACGGTCACCTCCGCATACGCTGGAGCGCACCCTCAATCGGTTCAACGCAATCGGTCCAACGCCAGATCCCGGAGAACAATTGTGCGCTTCCACAACTCGATGATCAGTCTTGTCGGCAACACGCCGCTGGTGAAGCTGAACAGCGTGACGGCGGGCATCCAGGCGACCGTCCTGGCCAAGGTGGAGTACTTCAACCCGGGCGGCTCGGTCAAGGACCGCATCGCCCTGCGCATGATCGAGGCGGCGGAGGAGAGCGGCGCCCTCCAGCCCGGCGGCACCATCGTCGAGCCGACCAGCGGAAACACCGGCGTCGGGCTGGCGATCGTGGCCCAGCAAAAGGGCTACAAGTGCATCTTCGTCTGCCCGGACAAGGTGTCCACGGACAAGATCAACGTGCTGCGGGCGTACGGCGCCGAGGTCGTCGTCTGCCCCACCGCCGTCGACCCCGAGCACCCGGACTCCTACTACAACGTCTCCGACCGGCTGGTGCGGGAGACGCCGGGCGCTTGGAAGCCGGACCAGTACTCGAACCCGAACAACCCCCGTTCGCACTACGAGACCACCGGTCCCGAGCTGTGGGAGCAGACGGCGGGGAAGATCACCCACTTCGTCGCCGGCGTGGGCACCGGCGGCACCATCTCCGGCACCGGGCGCTACCTCAAGGAGGTCAGCGACGGCCGGGTCGAGATCGTCGGTGCGGACCCCGAGGGCTCGGTCTACAGCGGCGGCTCCGGCCGCCCGTACCTGGTCGAGGGCGTCGGCGAGGACTTCTGGCCCACCGCGTACGACCGGACGGTGACGGACGAGATCGTCGCCGTCTCCGACAAGGACTCCTTCCAGATGACCCGGCGCCTCGCGAAGGAGGAGGGGCTGCTCGTCGGCGGCTCCTGCGGCATGGCGGTCGTCGCCGCGCTGCGCGTCGCGGAGCGGCTCGGACCGGAGGACGTGGTCGTCGTGCTGCTGCCGGACAGCGGACGCGGCTACCTTTCGAAGATCTTCAACGACGAGTGGATGGCGGACTACGGCTTCCTGGAGGAGGCCGGCCCGTCGGCTTCCGTCGGTGACGTGCTGCGCCACAAGGAGGGCGGCGCGCTCCCCAGCCTGGTGCACATGCACCCGGAGGAGACCGTCGGCGAGGCGATCGACGTACTGCGGGAGTACGGGGTGTCGCAGATGCCGATCGTCAAGCCGGGCGCCGGGCACCCGGACGTGATGGCCGCGGAGGTCATCGGCTCGGTGGTGGAGAAGGAGTTGCTGGGTGCCCTCTACGCCGGGGCCGCGGTGCTCGCCGACCCGCTGGAGAAGCACATGAGCCCGCCGCTGCCGCAGGTCGGCTCGGGGGAGCCGGTGTCCGAGCTGATGGCGGTGCTCGGTGCGGCGCAGAGCGCTGCGGACGCGGCGATCGTGCTGGTGGAGGGGAAGCCGACGGGGGTCGTCAGCCGGCAGGACCTGCTGTCGTTCCTCGCGGGCAACGCGAAGTAGCGCGACGGGTTGCCGGGCCGCCGGGCTGCCCGGTCGGCGGCTGGCGGCTGGCGGGTCGGCGGTCTGTCGGGCCGTCGTGGTGGTCCGGCCGACCGGCAGTTTTCACACGGCCGCAGCACGGGCTTAACACGGAGCGGGAACAGTGGTGGATGTCGGCGGGGCGCCTCGCGTAGCGGGCGCCTCGACCGGCACCACACCGGCGTCACGGGCTTCGGAGCGGCTCCCGGTCCCGACGGCGCCTGGACGCGGCGGTGCCCGGCCCTCACCGGGCCGCGGCCGCGTCCCACGCGGGGACCGTCGTCGTCCCGACCTCCGGCCGGCGGCCGAAGGTGTGCGGCGGCCCCCGCGTCATCTCCCCGAGTGATCGTCCCGTGGCGCGGGCCTGACTGCCCCTCGGCCCTCCCGGTCAGTCCGTCCAGTCGGACTTCTCTTCGCGATTGCGCTCCCGGCCCAGCCACGGCCAGCCGCGGGCGGCGTGCACCGCGTTGACGCCGACGATGCCCAGCCAGGTCACGATCAGGCCCTTGAGCCCGGCATTGACCACGCCTATCGCGGTCAGGGGCACGGCGAGGATGATCGATATGATCCCGAAGCCGAACCGCTCGCCGAAGCTCGCGTCCACCGGCAACTGCGGCGCCTTCGCGCCCCGGGCCACCACCATCTGCTGCTCGGCCATCTGCCGGCGCACCCGGCGGTCCACCGCGCCGTCCACGCGCTGCTCGACCTTCTCCAGGAACGAGTCGACCAGCGCCGACTCGTACTCCTCGCCGAGGTCGCGACGGGCGTTGAGCGTGGCGTTGAGTTCTTTCCTGAGCTCAGGATCGCGGGCTTCCATAGTCCTCAACGCTACGGCCCCCGTCTCCGCCCGTCAGTGGGGCTACCCCCCGTCTTTCCCCTACGGGACACGGGACACGGGCGGCGCGCGCCATCGAGACCCACCGCCCCGACTCCCTGGCCCGGGACGTCTACGCGGAGCACTTCGTGCGCGCCGCCCCCGCGTCCGCCCACTGGCCGGTCCGCCCCCGGCACGTCCCGCGCGGCGCGACCGACCGCTCTGGGGCCGGTTCGCCCGCTACTTCGGCCTGCGGACCCGGGTCCTCGACGACTTCCTGCTCCGCGCCGCGCACGCGGCTGACGTACGACAGGCGGTGCTGCTCGGAGCGGGCCTGGACACCCGGGCGTTCCGGCTCGACCGGCCCGGGGACCGGGTGGTCTTCGAAGTCGACCGGCCGGGCGTGCTGGCGTTCAAGCACGGGGTGCTCGACGGGTTGGGCGCCGCTCCCCGGGCGACGCGGGTCCCCGTGCCGACCGACCTCCGCGCCGACTGGACCCGGGCCCTGGCCGACGCGGGCTCCGACCCCGCCGCGCCCAGCGTCTGGCTCGCCGAAGGGCTGCTCTTCCACCTGTCCGCCGCCGCCGAGACCCGGCTCCTCGACGCCGTGCACGGGCTGACCGCGCCGGGCAGCGCGCTGGCGTACGAGGTCAAGCTCGACGAGGACCTGTGGAAGCACCGCGACAGCCCGCTCTACACCGAGACGGCCCGGCAGATCGGCATCGACCTGCTCTCCCTCTTCGTCCGTGAGCCGCGGCCCGACTCCGCCGGGGACCTGGCGGACAAGGGCTGGTCCACGTCCGTGCGCACCCCGTTCGAATTCACTCTGCGCCACGGCCGCGGTCCGCTGCCGGAGCCGAACGACGCGCTGGCGGGCAACCGGTGGGTGTTCGCGGACAAGCGCCGCCCGTAGCCCGTAGCCCGTAGCCCGTAGCCCGATGCCCGATGCCCGATGCCCGATGCCGTACGCCGTACCCACGCGCCCGCCACGTGAGTACGGCGTACGGCGTCGTACGGGCCGTGGCCGGGGCTACTTGGCGAGGCCCGCCTTCCGCGCCCAGTCGGCCGCTGCGTCCTCCGCGTCCTTCTTGTCCTTGTCGACCTGGCGGTTCAGCTCCGTCAGAGCGTCCGTCGTCAGGGCCGCGCCCAGCCCGGCCAGTGCCTTGCGCACTCGTGAGTCCGCCTTGCGGTCGGCGATCAGCGGGACGACGCGCTGGCCCGGGACGAGGCCCTTCGGGTCGCTGAGCACCACCCACCCCTCCGCCTTGATGTCGACGTCCGTGGTGAAGAGGTTCGCCACGTCCACGTCGCCCTTCTTCAGCGCGCTCTTCACCAGCGGGCCGGAGGAGTCCAGCGACTTGAACTCCTTGAATTCCACCCCGTACACCTCTTTCAGCCCGACCACCCCGACGACCCGGGTCTTGACCTCGGGCAGCGCCCCGATCGTCAGCTCGCCGTTGTGCTTCGCGAGGTCGGCGAGGGAGGAGAGGCCGTACTCCCGTGCCGTCTCGCGGGTGACGGCGAAGGCGTCCGAGTTCTCCGCGAGGCCGTACGGCAGCACTTGGAGCCCGGCCGGCAGCGCCATGGCGATCCGGTTCTGCATCTCGCCCTCCTCCGTCGCCCGGGACTTCTTGTCCAGGTGGTGCAGCAGGGCGCCCTGGTACTCGGGCAGCAGGTCGATGTCGCCGCCGCGCAACGCGGGGAAGAGGATCTCGCGGCTGCCGATGTTCGGACGGACCCGCACCTTCACCCCCGCCTCCTTCAGCACGGCGGCGTACAGATGGCCCAGGATCTGGTTCTCGGTGAAGTTGGCGGTGCCGATGGTGATCCCGTCCTTGCTGGACCCGCCGCCGGAGACGTCGCCGCCCTCGCCTTCGAGGGAGGTGATGCCGCCGCCGCACGCGGCGAGCGCGGGCACGGAAGCGACGGCGAGCAGCCCGCCCAGCAGGGCGCGCCGACGGACGTCGGGGTACGGGGGCTGATGCACGGTCATGGTGATGTGGTCCGTCCTTGATGGCTACGGTTGCCGAAGAGGGCGCGTTGGACGCCGGCGAGGGCGAGGTCGAGGACCAGGGCGACGGCCGCGACGAGCACCGCGCCGCCGAGCACCTGCACCAGGTCGCGCTGGGCGAGCCCGTCGAAGACGTACCGGCCGAGCCCGCCGAAGCTGACGTAAGCGGCGATGGTGGCGGTCGCCACCACCTGGATGAGCGCCAGCCGCAGCCCGGTCATGATCAGCGGCGCCGCGAGCGGGACCTCCACCCGCAGCAGCACCTGGTGGGCGCGCATGCCCTGGCCACGGGCGGCGTCGCGGACCTCCGGGTCGACCGCGCGCATCCCGGCGTAGGTGTTGGTGACGATAGACGGGACGGCGAGCGCGACCAGCGAGACGTACACCGGGGTCATGGACAGCCCGCTGGCGAGGAACACCAGCACGATCAGCCCGACGGTCGGCAGCGCCCGGCCGAAGGAGGAGAGGTTGATCGCGAGGAACGCGCCGCGGCCGGTGTGGCCGATCAGCAGCCCGATCGGCAGCCCGATCACCGCCGCGACGACGGTGGCGATCAGCGAGTACTCCAGGTGCTCGGCCAGCCGGTTCGCGATGCCGTCGACGCCGGACCACTGGTCGCCGCTGGTCAGCCAGGAGCCCAGGTCCTTGAGGAGTTCACCCATCTCAGGCCCTCCCGCCCTTCCGGTTCCAGGGGGTGAGCACGTACTGCACGGCCACCAACAGCGCGTCCGCGACCAGTGCGAGCAGCAGGGTCAGGGCGACCCCGGCGACCACGGGCGTCGGGAAGTCGCGTTGGAAGCCGTCGGTGAAGAGCTGTCCGAGGCCGCCGTCGCCGATGTACGTGGCGACGCTGACCAGTGAGATCGACATGACGGTGGCGATCCGCACCCCGGCCGTGATCACCGTTAGGGCGAGCGGCAGTTCGACGGTGAGCAGGGTCCGCAGCGGTCCGGTGCCCATGGCGCGCGCCGCCTCCTTCACCTTCGGGGGCACGGCGTCCAGGCCCTCGACCGTGTTCCGCAACAGGACGACCAGCGTGTAGACGGTCAGGCCGATGACGGTGGTGGTGCGGGTCAGCCCCGACACCGGCAGCAGCAGTACGAAGATCGCGATCGAGGGGATCGTGAAGAGGACGTTCGCGAGGCCCAGCAGGACGCCGCGCAGCAGTCGTACGCGGTGGGCGAGGACGGCGAGCGGCAGGGAGATCAGCAGGCCCAGGGCGACGGCGGTCAGCGCCGTTCGGAGGTGGTCCACGCTCAGTTCGGTCAGCTCGGCGGCGTGGTCGCCGATCCAGCCCCAGTCGATGGTCACGGGGTGCCGCCCCGGGGGGCCGCGGGCTCGCCGGCCGCCGTCCCGCCGTCGCTGCTGTCGTACGGGTCAGTCCGTGCGTCCGCTATGGCGGTGGGGGCTGCCGGGTCCGGGGCGCGCGCCGCGGTGGTGTGCGCCGCTGTGGTGTGGGCCGCGCCCGCCCGTTCGTGGATCTCCTCGCGCGAGGTGACCCCGGTCAGCGCACCGGCCGCGTCCACCCGGGCGACCAGCCCGCACGGCGACGAGACGGACTCGTTCAGCGCGGACAGCAGCGAGTCGGCGTCCCGCAGCGGCCGTACGGGACGCAGCGCGGTGCCGTCGGGCGCGTCCCGGTCCCGCCAGCCCACCGGCGTGCGCCCGGGGCCGAGCACCAACTCCCAGCGCCCGCCCTCGGGCACCGGCCCGCTCGCCACGTCCGCCAGCGCGATCAGCGACAGCAGCTTGAGGCCGCGCTCCGCGCCGAGGAAGTCGGCGACGAACGGGTCCGCAGGGCGGGCCAGGAGCTGCGCCGGGGACGCGTACTGCACCAGCTCGCCCCCGGTGCGGAAGACGGCGATCCGGTCGCCCAGCCGTACGGCCTCGTCGATGTCGTGGGTGACGAAGACGATCGTCTTGGCCAACTCCTTCTGAAGCCTCAGCAGCTCGTCCTGGAGTTGGGTGCGCACCACGGGGTCGACCGCGCCGAACGGCTCGTCCATCAGGAGCACGGGCGGGTCCGCGGCCAGCGCCCGGGCGACGCCGACGCGCTGTTGCTGACCGCCGGAGAGCTGGTGCGGATAGCGCTTGGCCGCCTCCGGCGCCAGGCCCACGATCTGAAGGAGTTCGGCGGCGCGCGCCCGCGCCTTGCGCCGGCCCCAGCCGAGCAGCAGCGGCACGGTCGCGACGTTGTCGAGGACGGTGCGGTGGGGGAAGAGGCCGGACTGTTGGATGACGTAGCCGATGGAGCGCCGCAGCAGGGCCGCGTCCTGGGCGAGGACATCCTTGCCGGCGACGCGGATCGTGCCGGAGGTGGGCTCGACCATCCGGTTGACCATGCGCAGCGTGGTGGTCTTGCCGCATCCGGAGGTGCCGACCAGGACCGTGATGGCGCCGTCCGGCACGTCCATCGTGAGGTCGTGAACCGCCGTGGTGCCGTTGGGGAAGCGTTTGTGCACTGCTCGGAATTCGATCATCAGTCGTCCCTTGCCCGGCTGCATATGGTCATGCAGAGTTCTGAGTGGCTGAATAACTTGTCAATGTCCCGGTGTCGATCGCCTCGCGATGGATGCCCGAACGGCGGGATCTGCTGTCTGGACGGGGAGGATTTCGCAGTGATGTCGTCTCGAATGACGGACAGCTCGCGTCGTGCAGACGGCACGACGGAGCCCGCGACTCCCGCACCCCAAGCACCCGACCCGGCAGCTCCCGTACCCAATCCCGCGCCGTCCGCACCCACTCCGGCGCACCCTTCCGCCGCCTGCGGCACATCCGACGTCGTCGGCTGCGAGCCGGTCCCCGCGGTCCGGGCGCTGCGCCCGCGCGACCTGCGTCCCGACCCCGGGCTGCCGGCCGGACGGGCCTTCACGCCGGCGGTCGGCGCGAAGGCGGAGGACCCGGCGGACCGCCCGCTGACCGATGATGTGGCAGCGGCGGCCACGCTGCTCGACGACCTCGCGGGGTTCGTCGGACCCGTGGCGCAGCCGCCCACCGGCCCCGAGGCCGAACCCGACCGGAACGACGAGAACAGGTGACCTACGGCATGACAGACAGCCCCGCCGCGCGGCTGCAACAGCTCTTCGAGGGGCACCGGCTCACCCCCACCCAGCGGCGCATCGCCCACAGCATGGTGCGCCGCGCCGCCGACGTGCCGTTCCTGTCCAGCGTCGAGCTGGCCGAGGTCGCCGGCGTCAGCCAGCCCTCCGTCACCCGCTTCGCCGTCGCCCTCGGCTTCGACGGCTACCCCGCGCTCCGCAAGCACCTGCGGGAGGTCGTGCCCCCCGGCTCGGTGCCCGTCGAGGACGCCCTCAACGAGTACCAGCAGGCCGTCCGGGCCGAGATCGACAACCTGCGCCACCTCTCCGACCTGCTCGCCGACCCGGCGTCGGTGCTCCGCGCCGGCGCCCTGCTCGCCGCCTCCCGCCCGCTGCCCGTCCTCGGGCTGCGCGCCGCCGCCGCACAGGCCCGCGGCTTCGCGTACTTCGCAGGCAAGGTCCACCCCGACGTCCGGCTGCTGGACGAGGGCGGCACCCTGCTCGCCGACCGCATCGACGACGCCCGGCGCGCCGGCGCCACCGCCCTGCTCTGCTTCGCGCTGCCGCGCCACCCCCGCGAGGTGGTGGCCGCCCTCGCGTACGCGCAGGACGCCGGGCTGACCGTCGTCACCGTCGCGGACTCCGCGTTCGCCCCCGTCGCCGGCCACAGCGACCTGCTGCTCCCGGCCGCCGTGGGCACCGGGCTCTCCTTCGACACGGCCTGCGCGCCGATGCTGCTGGGGCGGGTGCTGCTGGAGGCCATGTGCGACGACATCCCGGAAGCACAGGCGCGCCTGGAGGAGTTCGACGCCAAGGCGGCGGCGCGCGGCCTCTTCGTCGAGTGATCCGGCGATGCCCGTCGGCCGAGTGACGTCGGTCGGCCGATTTCTCAGGCGGCCCTCAGAAAACGTCGCTAACCTCCGCCGGACGGACATCTCTGCGAGGAAGGGGTACGGACGTGGGGCGCGGGGCGCAGTCGTTGGCGAGGGTGGCGGTGGTCGTACGGGCGGGGGCCGCGCCCCTGTGGTGGCTCGGGCTCTTCGGCGCCGCGATCGGCGCGCTGGTGCCGGGGCTCACGGGCCGTCGGATCGGGCTGCTCGCCGGCGCCGCGGCGTTCATCGTCGCGCTGGCCGTGACCGCCGTCGCCCGCCGACGGCGCTACGCCCACTTCGCGCAGGCGGCGACCCGGGCCGGCCGCTCCGACATCCTCCAGGACCGCCGGGTCACCCTGCGGATCCGGCGGCGCGCGCTGCGCTGGTGGTTCGCGGCCGTCTTCGTCGTCGCCGTCGGCAGCTCCTTCGCCCTGCCCGGCACGGTCGGCCTGCTCTTCGCCGGCGTCGGCGCCGGCCTGTGGCTGAAGGCGCTCTGGCTCGGACGGCTGGAGCGGGACGGCGAGCACCTGCTGTGGCTGCGGACCGACTGGCTGTCCGGCGGCGCGGTCGGCAAGGCGGTCAAGGGGTTCAGGACCACGGGTGTCGCGGCCGGGGACGCCGCGCCCGGCGGAGCCCGCCGCCGCTGACCGGGTCGGGCCGCGGACCGGCGCCGTCGACCAGCTTCGCCAGCCGGACACAGGAGGCGCGGGCCTCCCGGTGCAGCCGGTCGACGTCCACGCGCGGGCCCGCCGTCAGAGCGAGCGCGGCCGAAGGACCCACCGCGTACGTGGCGACGTAACCCCGCTCGCCGCGCACCAGCACGTCCTGGAACCGGCCGAGCCCGGTGGCCTCGCTCAGCCGTGCGCAGACGCCGAGCGCGACGACCGCCAGCGCGGCGGCGCACTCCGGGTCCCCGACGTCCGAGCCGAGCACCAGCCCGTCCGTGCTCGCCGCGAGCGCACCGGTGAGCTGCGGCAGGCGCAGCCTCAGCCCCTGCAGTTCGGTGAGCACGTCCTCCTCGGTCGGCATCGACCCTCTCCTCCGTGGGGGTGTCCAGGAGGTTACGCAACGTCGCTGCCCTGGCCGAGAGTTGTGGCATTTTCCATCGGAACATGCCCCGGGCCCGGTACAGTTCGCGCCTGCGCGGTGCCGCCCGCACCAGGCTCCCGGGCCCGCGACCCGGCTACAACAGCGCGTCCACCTGCGCACCGCCCGACTCCGCCACGATTTCCGCGGTGCTCTGCGCCGCCCGTACGAGCGCGAACGAGCCGCCCCCGTAGCCGTACACCGCCGGACGCGGCAGGCTGTTGTAGCCGTAGTGGTTCGAGAAGTAGTACGCGCCGGTGTCCAGCGCCGCGACCACGTCCCCCTGCTCCAGCGGCGGCAGCGCCCGCGACTCGGCCAGCAGGTCGCCCGCGAAGCAGGCGGGCCCGGCGACGTCCTGCACCACGGGCGCGCCCGTCTTCGGCCGCCCCCCGCCGTCGTACGCCGCGATCCGCAGCGGCCAGGACGCGGGCGCGTAGACCGTACGGGTCGCCACCTGGACGCCCGCGTGGGTGACCGCGATGGGGCGCCCGCCGGACGCCTTCGCGTACTCGACCCGGGCCAGCAGCGTGCCGTGCTTGGCGATGAGGGACCGGCCGAACTCGGTGACCAGGCCGTACCGTCCGTCCAACAGTCCAGGCACCGCGTCCTTCAGCAGCCGGGCGTACTCGGCGTACGTCGGCACCTCCTCGTCGGAGGCGAAGTTCACCGGCAGCCCGCCGCCGATGTCGACGGTGTCCACCTGCTGGCGGCCGGCCGCCGCGTTGATCTCCTCGGCCAGCGCGTACGCCTCCCGCACGCCCTCCACCATGCGGGCCAGCGGGACGCCCTGCGAGCCGGAGTGGGTGTGCAGCCGGGTCAGCCACGGCCGGTCCAGATACATCCGTACGACCGCCTCCCGCGCGCCCGCGTCGCGCAGCGCCACCCCGAACTTGGAGGTCGCGGTCGCGGTGGACAGCGCGCCGATCGAACCCGCGCCGATCTGCGGGTTCACCCGCACCCCCAGCGGCGGCAGCGCGTCGCGCCCGGCGACCAGTTCGTCCAGCCGCGCCACTTCCTGCGGGTTGTCGGCGTTCAGCGCGATCCCCGCGTCCAGGGCCTCGCGCAGTTCGCCGGCGGTCTTCGCGGGGGAGTCGAGCACGGTCCGCCCGGCCGGCACGCCGGCGGCGCGGGCGAGCGCCAACTCGCCGGGGCTCGCCACCTCGGCGCCGATGCCTGCGGAGTTCAGCAGCGCCAGTACGGGCACCAGGGGCGCCGCCTTCACGGCGAAGGCGTGCAGCACGGGGGCGTCGGTGACGGCGGCGAACGCGTCGTGCAGCCGGGCCGCGGAGGCGCGGATCCCGGCGGTGTCCAGCAGCGCGACGACCGGGTGCGCCTCGCTGAGCAGCCCCTGCTCGACCGCGGCGCGCACGGCCGCGTCACGACGGCGTACGACGGCTTCTTCAATGTGTCCAGCGTGTTCGACGTGTTCGAAGGCCATGTGTGCCAGCCAACCACCCGGCCCTGCTCCGGCGCGACCTGTTGACTAGACCTATTCATAGGATCAGGATGTGAATAAGTCGAGTCGCGAGGAGGCGCCGCCATGTCAGGACCCCGCCCCGTACGGGCACCGCGCGGTACGGAACTGAGCGCCCTGGGATGGCAGCAGGAAGCAGCCCTGCGCATGCTCCAGAACAACCTGGACCCCGAAGTCGCCGAACACCCCGACCGTCTCGTCGTCTACGGCGGCACCGGAAAGGCCGCCCGCGACTGGCGCTCCTTCGACGCGATGGTGCGCACCCTGAAGACCCTGAAGGCCGACGAGACCATGCTCGTCCAGTCCGGCCGGCCCGTCGGCGTCATGCAGACCCACGAGTGGGCCCCGCGCGTCCTGATCGCCAACTCCAACCTGGTCGGTGACTGGGCCAACTGGGAGGAGTTCCGCCGCCTGGAGGCCCTCGGGCTCACCATGTACGGCCAGATGACGGCCGGTTCCTGGATCTACATCGGCACCCAGGGCATCCTCCAGGGCACGTACGAGACGTTCGCCGCGGTCGCCGCGAAGAAGTTCGGCGGCACCCTCGCCGGCACGATCACCCTCACCGCCGGACTCGGCGGCATGGGCGGCGCCCAGCCGCTGGCCGTCACCATGAACGACGGCGTCGCGATCTGCATCGACTGCGACCCGCGCGCCATCGAACGCCGCATCGAGCACCGCTACCTGGACGTGCGCGCCGAATCCGTCGAAGAGGCGCTGCGACTGGCGACCGAGGCGCGCGACGCCCGCCGCCCGCTCTCCGTCGGCCTGCTGGGCAACGCGGCCGAGCTGCTGCCGCGGCTGCTCGCCGAGGGCGCACCGATCGACGTCGTCACCGACCAGACCTCCGCGCACGACCCGCTCGCGTACCTCCCGGTCGGCGTCGACTTCGCCGACATGGCGACGTACGCGGCGAAGGACCCCGCCGGCTTCACCACCCGCGCCCGCGAGTCGATGGCCCGCCACGTCGAGGCGATGGTCGGCTTCCAGGACGCCGGCGCCGAGGTCTTCGACTACGGCAACTCCATCCGCGGCGAGGCGAAGCTCGCCGGCTACGACCGTGCCTTCGACTTCCCCGGTTTCGTCCCCGCGTACATCCGCCCCCTCTTCTGCGAGGGCAAGGGTCCCTTCCGCTGGGCCGCGCTCTCCGGCGACCCCGCGGACATCGCCAAGACGGACCGGGCGATCCTCGACCTCTTCCCCGAGAACGAGTCCCTGGCCCGCTGGATCCGCCTCGCCGGCGAACGCGTCCACTTCCAGGGCCTGCCGGCCCGCATCTGCTGGCTCGGCTACGGCGAGCGCGACCGCGCCGGCGAACGCTTCAACGACATGGTCGCCAGCGGAGAGTTGGCCGCGCCGCTGGCGATCGGCCGCGACCACCTGGACTGCGGCTCGGTCGCCTCCCCGTACCGCGAGACCGAGGCGATGCTCGACGGCTCCGACGCGATCGCCGACTGGCCGCTGCTGAACGCGATGGTGAACGTCGCCTCCGGCGCGTCCTGGGTCTCCATCCACCACGGCGGCGGCGTCGGCATGGGCCGCTCGATCCACGCCGGCCAGGTCACCGTCGCCGACGGCACCCCCCTCGCGGCGGAGAAGGTCCGCCGGGTCCTCACCAACGACCCGGGCATGGGCGTGATCCGCCACGTGGACGCCGGCTACGACGCGGCGGAGTCGGTCGCCGCGGAGCAGGGCGTCCGCGTCCCGATGCGGGAGGAAGCGTGAGCACCCACCGCGACGCCCGTCCGCAGGGCCCTTCGCCGCTCCCGCCGGCGACGGCCGGCGGCGGGGACGCGCCCGTGGCGCCGGCGGCAGGGGACGCCCGGGGATCCGGTGGGGCGGGCGACGGCCCTGGCCGTACGGACGGCGGCGGGCTCGCCGCCGACGGCCGGCCGGTGGGGGGCGCAGCACGCGGCGGCTCGTCCTTCCACGAGATGTGGCGCGAACTCGCCCCCGTCGGGCGCGACCCCGGCAGCCGTGGGTACCGCCGGTACGCCTGGACCGGGGCCGACGCCGACTGCCGGGCGTGGTTCCGGGCGCAGGCCGTCGGGCGCGGTCTGCGCTACGAGGTCGACCGCAACGGGAACCAGTGGGCCTGGCTCGGTGACCCCGACGCCGGGGACGCCGTCGTCACCGGGTCGCACCTGGACTCCGTGCCCGACGGCGGCGCGTTCGACGGGCCCCTGGGCGTCGTGTCCTCCTTCGCCGCGCTCGACGAACTCCGCAGCAGGGGAGCGGAGTTCGCCCGGCCGCTGGCCATCGCCAACTTCGGCGATGAGGAGGGCGCCCGCTTCGGGCTCGCCTGCGTCGGTTCCCGCCTCGCCGCGGGCCAGCTCACCAAGGTCCAGGCGCACGCGCTCGTCGACGCCGACGGGGTGACCCTTCCCCAGGCCATGGAGCGCGCCGGGTTCGACCCCGACGCCATCGGGCCGGACCCCGAACGCCTCGCCCGCGTCGGCGCGTTCGTCGAACTCCACATCGAGCAGGGCCGCGCCCTCGACCTCACCGAACACCCCGTCGGCATCGCCTCCGCGATCTGGCCGCACGGCCGCTGGCGGTTCGACTTCGCCGGCGAGGCCAACCACGCCGGCACCACCCGCCTCGTCGACCGCCGCGACCCGATGCTGACGTACGCCGAGACCGTGCTCGCCGCCCGCCGCGCCGCCGAGGACGCGGGCGCCGTCGCCACCTTCGGCAAGGTCGCCGTCGAACCCAACGGCGTGAACGCGATCCCGTCCCTCGTCCGCGGCTGGCTGGACTCCCGCGCCGTCGACCAGGACACCCTCGACGCCGTCGTCACCGCGGTGGAGGCCGCGGCCCGCGAGCGGGCCCGCCGCGACCGCGTCGAACTCACCGTCGTCCGCGAGTCGTTCACCCCCGTCGTCGACTTCCCGCACGCCCTGCGCGACGAACTCGCCCGCATCCTCGGCGGCTCCGGCTCCGGCTCCGGCTCCGGCTCCGGCTCTGGTTCCGGTTCCGTGCCCGTCCTCGGCACCGGCGCCGGCCACGACGCCGGCATCCTCTCCGCCGCCGTCCCCACCGCGATGCTCTTCGTCCGCAACCCCACCGGCGTCTCGCACTCCCCGGCCGAGCACGCCGCCGAGGACGACTGCGTCGCCGGGGTCCACGCACTCGCCGACGTCCTGGAGGGCCTGGCATGCCGGAGCCGCTGAAGCCCACCACGTACTGGGCCGAACACGCCTGGCTCGACCCGCACGTCGCCCCCGGCGTCGCGCTCGACGTCGGAGCCGACGGCCGGATCTCCGCCGTGCGCACCGACCTCGACGCCCCGCCGCCCGGCGCCGTACGGCTGCCCGGCCTGACGGTCCCCGGCCTCGCGAACGCCCACTCGCACGCCTTCCACCGGGCCCTGCGCGGCACCGTCCAAGTCGGCTCCGGCACCTTCTGGACCTGGCGCGAAGTGATGTACGGCGTCGCGTCCCGGCTCACCCCCGACACGTACCACGCCCTCGCCCGCGCCGCGTACGCCGAGATGGCGCTCGCCGGCATCACCGCCGTCGGGGAGTTCCACTACCTCCACCACGGCCCCGGCGGCACCCCCTACGCCGACCCCAACGCCATGGGCGAAGCCCTGATCGCCGCCGCCGACGACGCCGGCGTCCGCATCGCCCTCCTCGACACCGCCTATCTGCACGGCGGCCTCACCGCAGCCGGCCACCACCCCCTCGAAGGCCCCCAACTCCGCTTCGGCGACGGCTCGGCGGACGCCTGGTACGAGCGCTGGACCCGGCTGCGGGCGCGCGAGCGCGACGACCGGGTACGGATCGGCGCCGCGCTGCACTCCGTACGCGCCTTCGCCGAGGACGACGGCTACGCCGAATTCGCCGCCCGCACCGACGGCGCCCCCGTCCACGTCCACCTCTCCGAACAGCCCGCCGAGAACGAGGCGTGCCTCGCCGTCCACGGCACCACCCCCACCGGCCTCCTCGCCCGGCACGGCTTCTGGAAGCCCACCACCACCGCCGTGCACGCCACCCACCTCACCGACGACGACGTCCGCACCCTGGGCGCGGCCGGCGCCGGCGTGTGCATGTGCCCCACCACCGAACGCGACCTCGCCGACGGCATCGGCCGCGCCGCCGACCTCCAGCGCGCCGGCACCCCGCTGAGCCTGGGCAGCGACAGCCACGCCGTGATCGACCTGCTCGAAGAGGCCCGGGCCGTGGAGTTGGACGAGCGGCTGCGCACCCGTACCCGCGGCCACTTCACCGCCGCTTCGCTGCTGCGCGCCGCGACCGCCGACGGACACGCGGCGCTCGGCTGGTCGGACGCGGGCCGCCTTGCGCCCGGCGCCCCCGCCGACTTCGCCACTGTCGCCCTGGACACCGTGCGCACCGCGGGCCCCGTGCCGCGGCTGGCGGCGGAGGCGGTGGTGTTCGCCGGGACGGCGGCGGACGTACGGGACGTCGTCGTGGCGGGTCGGCCCGTCGTCCGCGACGGCACGCACCTACGGTTGCCGGACGTGGCGGCCGAGTTGGCGGCGGCGATCGCCGCGGTGCGGCCGTGACGCACCGGAGCCCCCACGCCGTAGCAGCAGGTCCGGCCGGACCGGGAACGCAAGGAGCAGCAGCACGGTGACCACCACCACCCTCATCACCAACATCGGCACCCTGGTCACCAACGTCCCGGGCCTCGGGGACGACTCCCCGCTCGGCCTGCTGACCGAAGCCGCCGTCGTCATCGCCGGCGGCAAGGTCGCCTGGGTCGGCCCCGCGGCCGAAGCCCCCGCCGCCGACGAGCGCCACGACGCCGAAGGCCGTGCCGTGCTGCCCGGCTTCGTCGACTCCCACTCCCACCTCGTCTTCGCCGGCGACCGCACCCAGGAGTTCAACGCCCGGATGTCCGGCCGCCCCTACCGCGCCGGCGGCATCCGCACCACCGTCGCCGCGACCCGGGCCGCCAGCGACGAGGCCCTGGAGGCGAACCTCACCCGCTACCTCGCCGAGGCCCTGCGCCAGGGCACCACGACCTTCGAAACCAAGTCCGGCTACGGCCTGACCACCGGGGACGAAGCCCGCGCCCTGCGCATCGCGGCGCGCCACACCGACGAGGTGACCTACCTCGGCGCCCACATCGTCGCCCCCGAGTACGCGGACGACCCCGCCGGCTACGTCGCCCTCGTCACCGGCGAGATGCTCGACGCCTGCGCCCCGCACGCCCGCTGGGTCGACGTCTTCTGCGAGAAGGGCGCCTTCGACGGCGACCAGGCGCGCGCGGTCCTCGCCGCGGGCATCGCGAAGGGCCTGGTGCCGCGCGTCCACGCCAACCAACTGGGCCACGGCCCCGGCGTGCAGATCGCGGTCGAACTGGGCGCCGCGAGCGCCGACCACTGCACCCACCTCACGGACGGCGACGTGGCCGCGCTGGCGGACGCGGCGGGCACCACGGTCGCCACCCTGCTGCCGGGTGCGGAGTTCTCCACCCGCGCGACCTGGCCGAACGCCCGTCGGCTGCTGGACGCGGGGGCGACGGTCGCACTGTCGACGGACTGCAACCCGGGGTCGTCGTTCACCTCCTCCATGCCGTTCTGCATCGCGCTCGCGGTCCGCGACATGGGCATGACGCCGGACGAGGCGGTGTGGTCCGCGACGGCGGGCGGGGCGGCGGCGCTGCGCCGCAGCGACGTGGGCCGCGTGGCCCCCGGCGCCCGCGCGGACCTCGCCCTCCTGGACGCCCCCAGCCACGTCCACCTGGCCTACCGCCCCGGGGTCCCCCTGGTGCGGGAGGTCTGGCGCCACGGGGTGCGGCTGCCCGTCTAGGCCGTGTCGGGAGGCCCAGTGCGTGTCCGTGCACCTCTGGGCGTACCCGCGGCATCTCTGCGGGAGCGTTGGTCTCCACGGGCCCGGTGGCGGGCTTGCCGCGCACTCCCCGCGCCCCTCATTGCCCACGCCCGGCGGGCGTAGGGGCATACCAAGTGCCCGGCCCGCAGGCGGCCGATGGGGGAAGCACATCAGGGGCGCTGGGGGTCCCTCCATGCCCTCTGGGCATAGGGGGCGGAACTGCGCGACAAACCAACCACCGGGCCGCGGAGGCCAACGCTCCCGCAGGGAAACGGCGGCTTTGTCCAACGGCACAGAGAACCCGCACGCGCCGTCCGCGCCCCCTCGCAGAGCGGGCCCGTAGGGTCGAGCCATGACCCCGCTCCCAGCCCACACCGCCTTCGAAGCCCTCCGCGCCGACGCCGTGCCCGACCAGGACGCGCTGCGTCAGGTCTACGAGCTCCCCGGCGTGGCGGCCGTGCGCAAGCAGATGACCGAACTCACCGAGCAGACCCGGCGGCTGATCGCCTGTTCGTCGCTGGTCCTGGTCGCCAGCGCGGACGCCGAAGGCAACTGCGACGTCTCCCCGCGCGGCGGCCCCGCCGGCTTCGTCGCCGTCCTGGACGCACGGACGGTGGCGATACCGGACGCGACCGGCAACAAGCGCCTGGACACCCTGGAGAACGTCGTCGCCACCGGCCGGGCCGGTCTGCTGTTCGTCGTCCCCGGCCGCACCACCACGCTCAGGGTGAACGGCCGGGCCCTCGTCTCCACCCGCCCCGATCTGCTGTCGCAGCTCACCCCCGTGGGCAAGCCGCCGGCCAGCGCGCTGGTGGTGGAGATCGAGGAGGTCTACCCGCACTGCCCCAAGTCGCTGCTGCGCAGCGGGGCCTGGAAGCCGGAGCAGTGGTTGCCGGCGGACGCCCAGCCGACCTCTGCCGAGGTGACGCTGGCCCAGCTACGGATGCCGGAGCTGACGATCGCCGAGGTCGAGCAGCGGGAGGCGGACTCGTTGAAGTACCGGTACGAGTGAGGCCGGGCGCGCTGTGCCGGCAGCGGACCCGGCGGGCTCAGCGGACCGAGCGGACCCGGCGGGCCCAGCGGACCCGGCGGGCCCAGCGGACCGAGCGGACCCGGCGGGCTCAGCGGGCCAGGTGGGCGTACGCCTCGGGATGCTCCCGCAAGTACTCGGCGAAGCTCTGCGCCGGCCGGCCGGCGAGGCGCGCCACCGCGTCCGAGACGGTGGCCAGCTCGCCCGCCGCGATCGCCCGGTACGAGGTGACCCACCCCGCCACCTCCCACTCGGGCGCCCCGAGGGAGGCGCGGGACTCGTACGCCTCCGCCTCGCTCTCCGCCACGTAGGTGACGGCCCGCCCGGCGAACCGCGACAGCTCCTCCGCGGCCTCGGTGAGCGTGATCGCCGCGGGCCCGGTGACGTCGTACGTCGCGCTGTCGTGCCCCTCGCCCAGCAGCACCCCCACGGCCGCGTCGGCGACGTCGTCGTGCGCCACCGCGGAGACCCGCCCCTGCCCGGCCGGCCCGCGGAGCACCCCGTCGTCCCCGGCCATCGCGGCGAGCGCGCCGAGGTAGAAGCTGTCGCGCAGGAAGGTGTAGCGCAGCGAGGAGGCGCGGATGTACTCCTCCGTGTGCCAGTGGTCCCGGGCGAAGGTGAACGTCGCGTCGGGCGAGGCGCCGAGGAACGACACGTACACCACCCGCTCGACGCCGGCGGCGACCGCGGAGTCGACGGCGATCTGGTGCTCCCGCACCCGCCCCGGGTCCTCGTGCCCGGACACCAGGAACAGCGTCCCGACCCCGGTGCAGGCCCGCCGCATCGCGTCGTCGTCCCCGTACGCCGCGACCTGCGCGGGCTCCCCGCCGTCGAGCTGCGGCAGCCGGCCCGGGTCCCGCCCCACCAGCCGGGTCCTCACCCCGCGTGCGGCGAGCCGCCGCGCGACGCGCCCACCGAGCCGGCCGGTGGCGCCGGTGACGGCGATGACGGATTCCATGCGCTGACTCTCCTCTTGGCGGTCTGAGCCTTCAGGGGTCTGACGACTCGTACGACGACGGGCACGGACACGGCCCAGTGTCGACCACGGCGGCGGTCACCGCTCCTTGGGGAGCTGCTGGGTGGCGCAGTGGACGCCGCCGCCGCCCTCGCCGAGGGTGTCGACCGACACCTGCACGACCTGCCGCCCCGGGTACAGGTCGCGCACGACGGCGACGGCGTCCCGGTCGGCCCGTGCGTCGCCGAAGCGCGGCAGGACGACTCCGCCGTTCACCACGTAGTAGTTCACGTAACTGGCGAGGAAGTCCGCGCCGCGCCGGCCGACGTCGACGGGCTCGGGCAGCTCCACGATCTCCAGCCGCTCGCCCCGCGCGTCGACGGCCCGGTCCAGGACCCCGCGGGCCTGGTCGTACGCGGCCGTCCAGACGTCCCGGGGCGCTTCGGGGTCCGGGGTGCTCATGACCACGACCCCGGGTTCGGAGAACCGCGCGAGGGCGTCGATGTGGTAGTCCGTGATGTCCTGGCCCTTGACGCCCTTGACCCAGATCACGGCGGTGGCGCCGAAGAGGTCCTTCAGCGCCCGCTCGATGTCGTTCCGGGACTTGCCGGGGTTGCGGTTGTCGTTGACCCACGAGCTCTCGGTCGCCATGAGCGTGCCCTGCCCGTCGACCTCGATCGACCCGCCCTCGCCGACGATCGGCGCCTTGATCCGGCGGATGTCCTCGTCGGCGAGGACCTCCCGGGCGACCCGTGCGTCGTGCGCGTGGGCCTGCTTGTCGCCCCACCCGTTGAAGTTGAGGTCGACGCCCGCGATCCCGTCCGGCCCGAGGACGAAGCTCGGCCCGGTGTCCCGCATCCACAGGTCGTCCACAGGGATCGGCAGCACCTCCACCCCGGAGCCGCACGCCTTCGCGGCGGCCTTGACGTCCCGCTCGTCGGCGAGCAGCACCACCGGTTCGAAGCGGGCGACGGCGCGGGCGATGCCGGCGATGTCGTCGCGCACGCCGGAGGCGTCGGCGCCCCAGATGCGCCGGGTCGGCCAGGCCATGTAGGTCAGCTCGTGGGGATGGGTCTCGTCGGGCATGCGCCAGCGGCCGGCCGGCGGCGAGGTGGACGCCGTGGCCGGTGTCGGCGGTCGACTGCACGCCGTGAGGGCCGCCCCGACCGCGGTGACCAGCGCTGTCTTCAGTGTCTGACGCCTGGACATCGGCATCCCATTCCTCCTGACTGAAAATTTAGTCAGTCCAAGGTTAAGGCATCATCGTGAACCGAACGCTTCTCTGCTGCCAGTCGAACCAGGAGTTGCCGATGCCGGACAGGGGCACCCAGATCCTGCGAGCCGCCGCCCGGCTGATCGCCCGCAGCGGGGTGCGCGGGCTGCGCGTCGAGGAGGTCGCCGCGGAGGCGGGGGTCTCGACCGCGCTCATCTACTACCACTTCAAGAACCGGTCGGGGCTGCTCCGCCACACCCTGGAGTTCATCAACAAGCGCGCCGTCCGCTACACCGACGCCGCCCTCGACACCACGACGGACCCGCGCACCCGGCTCACCGAGATGCTGCTGCTGGAGTTCCAGGACACCCCCGAGGTGCGGGAGAACAGCGCGGCCTGGGGCGAACTCCGGGCCAGCGCGGTCTTCGCCCCTGACCTCGGCGAACAGCTCGCCGCGGCCACCCGGGACTGGTCGGACGACGTGGCCCACCTGATCCGCCGCGCCAAGGAGTCCGGCCTCGCGGCCCCCGACGTCGAGCCGGAGCCCGCCGCGGAACGCCTGACGGCCCTCACGGAGGCCCTGAGCGAACGCTGGCTGACCGGCATCGCACCCCTGGAGCGCGTCCGGGAACTGCTGCGCGGCGCGATCGACCGCGAGCTGGGAAACTGCACTTAAACGTCCCGTTTAAAATTTTCCGTTGACATCAATGCGTGTGCGGCGTCATCCTCGTTGCATGTCCGACGACCCCTTCACCCCGCCCCACCCCGACGAGGCCCGCGCCCACCGCGTCTACGCCTCCCTCTTCCGCATCGCCGAACGCCACGCCACCACCCCGGACCAACGCCACCGCCAAACCAACCCCATGCTGCTCGCCCCGCACGAGGCGGTCCGCCTCGTGGCCTTCCTCCTCAGCGGCGCGGCCCAACTCGACGAGAACGAACCGGAAGTCGACCAGGCCGACATCACCGCGGCCCTCAGCCTCCTCCCCCTGGTCCGAGGCGAACTGGACGAGTTGGAAACGGGCTTGTTGCAGATGGCCCGCGGCCGCGGCATGACCTGGCAGGACATCGCCTTCGGCCTCGGCCTGGGCACCCCCCAGGCCGCCCGCCAACGCTACGAACGCCTCTCGGCCCGTGCGACGCCGACGGACGAGGAGCCGTCCACTACGTAGCGGCGTCCACGTTCCACTCCGCGGGCAGATCGCCGTCGCAGAAGACGCAGACGAAGTGTTCCTCGCGCACGACGTTGTGCTCCCCGCAGCCAGGACAGCGCCGGAACACCACCTCATGGCTGAATCCGACAGGCCGCCCGAGCCCCGCACGATCCAACGCACGGGCGACCGCGGACCAGGAGCTGACGTCGGGGCAGTACCCGGTCGACTGGTTACTGACGAACCCCACGACCCATCTCCCCGCCTCACGGACGAACCCGATCTCACCCGCGCCCAGGACCGGTTCCCCACCGGCACAGGCCACGTGCTCGCTCCGCCGCGGCGCCAGCCGGAGCACGCAGTCCGTCCCGACCACGAAGGTGAACGGCTCCACGAGTTCCGCAGCCGACTGCTCGGCGACCCAGCCTGCGAAGTCGACGGCCGACCCGATCCGGCGCCCGCCACCGCCGGGCCGGACCCCGACCTTGAGGCCGATCGGCCCCACGTACCGATAGCTCCGCGCCGAAGGGGGACGTCGCTCGCTCACGGCAACAGAGCCGCCAGTGCGTGCGCCCACGAACACGGTTCGCTCCTTTGGGTTTTGGACTTGGGCGCCAGGTCTCCCGGGTCCTGTCAAGGCCCGTATTCCTCGATCAGGCGGCTGACGACCTCATGGAGCACGCGGGCGCGTTGCACGTCCTCGTGTTGTTCCCGCAGGGCCCGTTCCGTCTTCTTCAGGCTCCGCCAAGCGTGGGGCTCTCGGTCCATCACGTCCTCAATGAGAGGTTCGGAGATCAACGCGAGGCATTCCGCGAGCCGGTGCCTCGTGTCGGGGGACGGCGGGGCCGGGTCGGGGTCGGCGAAGCCGTCCGTGACGTATCGAGGCGATCGCGGAAGTGGGCTCCTTGACGTGTAGGCATCGACGGCATTCCACTTCTTAAGGCTCCATGGCGAACGCAATCCTGCCTGATAGGATATCTGGTGAATTCCCTAAAGTTTCGCCGCCGTCCGAACGGCCTCGCAGAACGCCTTTGGGGGGAGATAGAAATGCGCTTCCACATAATGGACGATCATGACTGGTGAGGCGTAAGTAACTCCGGGGCCAGTAACTCGAATCTCTCCACTCCCCAGGAAAACATCATTGTGTGAAGTGTTCTCTCGGGCGGTATTGAAATCGGGGCAGAGGCGGCAGAAGTGCATCCCTCGGTGTACATTGACAGAGTTCTTCGCCAATTCCGCCAAATTGTTTACCAGGTCTTCTGGGGTAGGGCCTGTCGGATAGTCATGCTCTCGTTCAAGCCAGCCGACGTTGAGTATGGAGCTCTGGCTCTCCGAGTACTCATAGGGGCTGAGATCTGCAAAGTAGGTCACGTTCGCCACTGCCTTACGTGTTCACGGCAGATGAGCACATGAACGGCGCCCATTCCAGGGGCGACGTTTTTGGTCCATGCGTCGCCTTTTCTTCTTTTGGTTTATGAGGCTCGGGCCCCGAAACATCGATTGGAGGTCGCGTAATGAGCCCGATCTCATTTCCGGGCAGGATTACTCCAGCCACCCTGTGGCCCGCTGCATGAGGCGGCGCACCTCTCGTTTGAGTTCATCGTCCGAGAGGTCGCCGGGTTCCTTGAGGCTGGGGTCGATCGCATAGTTCTCCAGTAGGGCGAAGACTTCGTCGAGGACCAGACTGAGAGACCGTTGAAGCCGCTCACCGTTGCTGAGTGAAACACGGCGGGCGTCCAACCAGCCACGCGCGAAGTCCGCTGCCGAGCACTCACCGCCCACGAGTCCACGCATCAATTCCACCTGGCGCGCGGTGCCCGTGCCGGGAGGGATGTCCTGGACGTGCGACCAGGCAGTGTGCCGAGGCGGCAGGGCTTGCGTCACTGCCGACAATTCGGGCCACCGCTCCTTTACTCGATGTGCATAGCGAGCGAAGCGTGCCCGCCCGCCGTCCACACCTTCCGGCACCGCACTGCGCAGGAAGAGTGGTGTGCCGGCCACCAGTGCGTACCCCTGGCTGAGGAAGAGGACGGCACCATTGAGATCTGAGGTAGCGAGCAGGCCGGGAGGCGCGAAGTCGGCCAGTTGGGCCATGACCTCGTCCACGGGGACTGTGGAGCGGACCCGGTCGGATGACTCGGCAGAGGTGGGAAGAAGCAGTACCGAACGCGAGCCGACGGCTCGACACCCTGCGGCCAAGCGCTGTAGGAGCGCCCGATCCGCAACGGTGCCGGTGGGTACCGGGACGACGGACTTGGGGCCGTCAGACAGCCATCGGTCGCTGAATCCCCCGTTGTGGGACAGGATGCTGCTCTCCGCCGGAACGTCCTCGGGTTCCGAAGATCCTTCGTACCTCACCTCAAGTGTCCCCTGTCGACGATGCCGCTGAACTGTTGGTCCCCCAGTCTCCAGGCGGACCAGAACTTGCCGTCCGCGTGGAGCATCACCATCTTCTGCGTGTTGGGGTCGATGAACCCAATCGCCGGCCCTTGGCCTCGGTAGTCGAACCTGTAGATCTTTGTGTCCTCGGCCAACATGTGGGCTCGCATGCTGTCCTCGAACCTCTGCATGTTCGCTTTGTTTCGATTGCCGGGCTGATCCAGGAAGTCTTCCGCATGGGCGTCGAACTTCTTGCTCATGACTTTCTGGCTGGAGAAATCGGCCTTCTCTTCCCAGCCGCGCTTTGGACAAGGAGCCAGGCCCAGCGGATCGGACCACGTATGCGGATTGTGCACATACGTCGCCGGATTCGGCGCCGGCGCCAACCCCAACGGATCCGGCGTCAAGTACCGCGCCGTCTCCGGGTCGTAGTGCCGGAAGTAGTTGTAGTGCAGACCCGTCTCCGGGTCGAAGTACTGCCCGGGAAACCGCAACGGGGTGTAGCCCGTGCTCGTGCGGGCCCAGGTCGTCGTGCCCCAGAGGGTGGTGCGGGTGCGCCAGGCGACGGAGCCGGATTCGTCGACCAACTCCGTCGGGGTGCCGACGAGGTCGGTGGCGATGGCGAAGAAGCGTTCGTCGATGTCCTGTTGGGAGGCGGTCGAGGCGTCGAGGATGCGTTCGGACTGGGACAGCGGGCGCAGGCCCTGGTGGTCCCAGGTCAGGGCGACCGGGTGGGGGAGGTCGGGGGAGTGGGTGACCTGTTCGCAGAGGGTGGAGGCGTCCCAGGTGAAGCGGGTTTCTTCCAGGACCGTGGCGCCGTCCGGCGAGAGGCGCTGTTTGGCGATGCGGCGGCCCAGCGGGTCGTAGCGGTAGCGCCAGTGGGCGCCGTCCGGGGTGACCACGCCCACCAGGCGGTCTTCCGCGTCCCACGCGTAGCGCCAGGTGTCCGGCTTGCGGGAGAGGCGGGGCTTTTGGCGCAGCGTGATCCGGCCGAGGGCGTCGTGTTCGTAGCGGACCGCGCCCGCGCGGGTGATCGTGGTGCCCGAGTAGGCGCGGGGGCCGGTCGCCTCGTGGCCCGCGTGGCGGTCGGGCCAGGACGCGTCGGTCTGGTTGCCGGTGGAGTCGTAGGCGTACGACTCCGTCCAGTTCCGCGCGGTGACGGAGGTGACCCGGCCCGCGCCGTCCAGGCCGAAGCGCATCGGGCCGCGCAGCCCGTCGTCCAGGGCGGTCAGGTGGCCGTCCGCGCGGTAGGTGTAGGCGCGGTGGTTGATGGCGCCGGCGCGGCCGGTCAGGTGCTGCGTCGACAGGCGGCCCGCCGCGTCCCACGTGGACGTGATCCGCAGGGCGTCGCCGACGGAGCGCTCGACCTCGCGGCCCAACTCGTCGTGGGCGAAGTCGATCCGGTGGCCGCCGCTGGTCAGCCCGGTGCGGCGGCCGGCCGCGTCGTAGTCGTACGTCGTGCGGCGGCCGGTGGGCGTCACCCGGCGCGTACGGCGGCCGAGCGAGTCATACGCGTACGTCGTGACCCGGCCGTCCACCAGCTCCGTCTTCAGCAGCCCGCGCCGGTCGTACTGGTGCACCAGCTCCGCGTCCGGGCCCGCGGCCTGCGCGAGGCGGCCCGCGCGGTCGTACGCGTACGTCGTCACCGCGCCCGCCGCGTCCTTGCGGACCACCCGGCCCAGCCGGTCGTGCTCGTACGCCACCGTCTGGTCCAGCGCGTTCGTCCGCGAAACCACCTGGCCCGCCGCGTCCCGCGCGTACGTGAGGGTGCGGCCGTCGAAGTCCGTCTCGGACGCCAGGCGGCCCGCCCCGTCGTAGGTGTAAGTCCACGTCAGCCCGGCCGGGTTGGTCACCCGGGTCAGCCGCAGCGAGGCGTCGTGCTCGAAGGCGTACCGCGTGCCGTCCGGGTCGGTGCGTGCCGCGAGCAGGTCGAAGTGGGTGTACTCGAAACGGGACACCGCGCCCAGCGCGTCCGTGTGGGAGGTGCAGTTGCCCTCGCCGTCGTACGTCCACGACTCGCTCGCACCGTCCGGCGCCGTGCGCCGCGCCAGGAGCCCGTCGACCGTCCACGCGAAGGACTCGACCCCGCCGAGCGGGTCCACGACGCGCACCGGGCGGCCGAAGGCGTCCCGCTCGTAACGGGTCGTGCCGCCGAGGGGGTCGCGCACCTCCACCGGCAGGCCCGCCGCATCGCACCGCACCGCCGTCACCGCACCCGCCGGGTCCGTGACGGACGTCAGCCGGCCCCGGTCGTCGTAGCCGTACCGCGTGGTGTGGCCGGCGCCGTCCGTCACGGCGGTCCGGTTGCCCCGCTCGTCGTACTCCCCGCGCAGCCGCGTCCCGTCCGGGCGGACGACCTCCACCGGCAGCCCGGCGTCGTCCCGGACGAACCGCACCTCGGTGCCGTCGGGCCGGATGCCGACCTCCAGCCGGCCCTGCCCGTCGTAGATGTACGCCGTCGTCCGACCCAGCGGGTCCGTCGTCGTCAGCCGGTTGCCGCGCACGTCGTACGTGTGGCGGGTGGTGTTCCCCAACGGGTCCGTGGTCGCCAGGATCTTGTTGCCGCGGCCGATGAGATGGCGGGTCACCGCCCCGTCCGCGGTCGTCAGCGTCGTCGTGCGGTGCCCGGTCCGCGGGTCCCGCTCGCCGTACGCCAGGGCCAGCGCGACGTGGCCCGCCTCGCCGCCCTCGGCGACGCAGCGGTCCCGGTCGTCGTACGCGTAGTCGTAGCGGCGGCCGTTGGAGTCGGTCCAGGACGTCACCCGGCGCCGCTCGTCGTAGCCGAAGGCCAGCACTGCGCCCGACGGCTTGGTGACGGCGGTCAGATTGCCGTCCTCGTAGCCGTACGTGCGTATTCGCTGCGACGAGCCCGAAGCGTCCGTCAGGTCCAGCGCGGTGACCCGCCCGTCGGCCGCGGTCAGCGCCAGCCGGTAGCCCCCGGAGTGCGCCAGGCCCAGCGGGGTGCCGTCGTCGGCCCGGTCCACCAGCACCGCGTTGCCGTTGCGGTCGGACACCTGGACCAGCCAGGCGTCGCCGTCCGCGCCGGGCTCCACCGCCTCCGCGGGCGCCGCGAAGTGGCGCACCAGACCGCTGACGGGGTCGGTCAGCACGTAGTCGCCGGACCCGGTGCGCGCCAACTCCGTCAGCTCCGTGCCGACCGTCGGCAGCGTCGGCACCCCGGGCACCGGGTGCGGGTACGTCCGCAGCCGGCCGTCCGCCAGCACGTGGACGACGCCCTCCGCGTCGACCTCCAACCGCTCGTCGACCGTGGACGACCACGACGGACCGAAGAACCGCCCGTAGCGGTAGCCGGACTCCACGCGCCGGGTGAACTCCAACGGCAGCTCGCCCGGCAGCACCACGTCCGTCTGCGGCAGGTACATCCGGCCCGTCGCGAGGTCGATCGGGTCGGTCTCGTCGTCCGTCTTGTCCTCGTCCTTGTCCTGGTTGGGACCGTCGGGGTCCTTCTCCGGGCCGCCCTTCCCGTCCGGGCCGTCCTCGTCGTCGAAGGCGCGGCGCGCGCGGTTCGCGTCCAGCGCCGCGTCCGCGCCCTCCTTCGCGACCCGGACGCCCTTCACGGCCGCGCCGCCGCCTCCGGTCGCCACCGTCAGCAGGACGTCCGGCGCCAGCCGACCGAAGCCCTCCGCCGGGTCCTTCATGAAGTTCGTGACGATCTGCTTGCCGGTGCCGATCGGGTCGTTCGCCGCCAGCACCAGGCCCGCGCCCAGGTTGTTCATCTGGAGCAGGTAGTCCGCGGGGTGCGTCAGGTTGTACGAGTCGAGCGGGTTCACGCTGCGGACGAAGCTGACGATGCCCGCCGTCCCCTTGACGACGCCGCCCAGCACCCGCATCTGGATCTGCGGCAGCTCCTCCAGGCCGTCCTTGAACTGCTCCCCGTACGACGGCTTCGGCGGAGCCGCGTCCCGCGCCGCCCGCACCGCCGAACGCGCGGTCTCCGCCGCCGTGTTCCGCTGCTTGCGGGCCTCGACGAGGATCGACTGCGCCTCCTCCATCTTCGCCTTGCCCGGGTCGGAGAACGCGCCCGGCTTCGGCGGCAGCGAGGAGGGGTCGCGCCGGTCCGCCGGCTTCGCGTTGTACTCGTCGGCGGCTTCGTTGTACGCGTCGACCTTCGCCTTGTGCGCGTCCGCGGCGTCCTGCGACGCCTTCACGCCCTCCTTCCACTTCTCGATCGCCGACTGCGCCCGGCCCTGCGCCCACTCCACCGTCCCGGCGAAGGCGTCCAGCGCGCCCGCCGCCTTCTCGAAGGCGTCCGCGGCCTTGTACCAGCGCGGCGGCTCCTGCTTCACCTTCGCCCGGAAGGCGTCCGCCGCCTCGCCCTTGAGCGCCGAGGAGTCCAGCCCGGCGATGCCGCGCCCGACCCCGTCGAACGCCTCCTGGAAGTCCTTCAGGTTCTTCGCCGTGCTGCGGATCTTCGACGGGGAGCCGTACACCAGCTTCGTCTTGTCCTCGGTCTGCCCGAGGTCCAACTCGTCGACCTCGGCGCCCATGCGGTTCGCCATCGAACGGGACTTGTCCCGCACCCAGTCCGCGCCGGACTCCCAGCCGACGTCGTCCAGGCGGTCGGCCGTCCAGTCGCCGACCTCCTCGACGGCGTTGCCGACGGCCTCCACGCCGTCCTCGACCTTGTCCTCGATGACGTCCGGAACGAAGTCCCCGATGTTCACGGCGCGTCAGCTCCCCCTCGTGCGTCCAGTGGTTCAGTCCCCCGGGGCGTGCCGATGGTCCGCGGCACGTGTCGACCCCGCCTGGAATACACGTACGAGTACGCCGCATGGTTCCCCTGGCGCCCCCCACCTGCGGAGCCGCGCAGACAGCCCCTGAGGCCCGGCGTTACGCCGTGCGGTCGAGCGCGGCCAGCAACTCGCGTTCGCGGTCCGCACCCAGCCCCGCCCGGCGCTCCCGGTCCAACCCCTCCTGCCGCTCCCACCGCAGCAGGTCCGTCAGCAACTCCTCGCGCGAACGGTGCCGCAGGCCGGCCGCCGACGCCGCCGCGCCCGTACGGGCCGAGAAGCCCTCCCAGCCCGGCTCGACCAGCCACATCGGCAACGAGTCGGCGCCCATGAACTCGGCCACGCCCCGCTCCAGCAGCCACGCCGATTCGGCGGACACCACCTCGCCCGTGTGGCCGCCGACGGCGCGGGACAGCGCGACCCACTCGGCGAACGGCACCACCGGGCCGACCGCGTCGTACGTGCCGGTGCGCCCGGCCTCGGCGCAGTCCAGCATCCAGGCGGCCAGGTCCCTCGCGTCGACCGTCTGCGTCGGGAGGCCGGGAGCGTCGGGCACCAGCAGCGGCCCGCGGGGGTCGCGCGCGGCGCGGGCCACCCAGTAGCCGGACCGCCCGCTGCCGTCGCCGGGGCCGCCGATGAGCCCGGCGCGCGCGATCAGCAGCCGGTCGCCCACGGCGTCGCTCGACGCCTGCTCGCACGTGACCTTCGCCCGGCCGTACGCGTCGCCCCGCTCGGCCTCGTCCTCGTCGGCGGGGAGCGGCGGCAGCAGCGGTGTGGACTCGTCGGCGCCGACGACGCCGTGGGAGGCGTACGCGCTGACGCTGGAGACGTACGTCCAGTGCCCGGCCCGGTCGTGCAGCGCGGCGAGCGCCCCGCGCACGAAGCCCGGTTGCCACGACACCTCCACGACGGCGTCCCAGTCGCGGTCCCGCACCTGTTCGTACGCGTCGGCCCCGCGCCGGTCGGCGGCGACCAGCCGGGCGCCGTCGGCGACGGCCCCGCTCGACCCGCGGGCCAGACACGTGACCTCGTGGCCCCGCTCGACCGCCTGCCGCGACGTCTCGCGGCCCAACCATGCCGTTCCACCCAGTACGAGGATCTCCATCCCGTCATGCAACCAGCGGGGTTCGAAGAGATCCAGGGCCGTTCGCCGACAGCTCAGCCGACCGCTCAGCGCACCGCTCCGCCAACTCGGCGGACAGGCCCGTCAGCTCGGCGGACGCTCAGTCGACGGGCTCGGCGCACATCGTCCAGGAGCCCTCCGCCACCAGCTTCAGCAGCAGCGGCCCCGCGGGCAGCGGCGTGCTCATCCTGACGTTGCCACTGTCGTTGACCAGGAGGAGGCTGTCGTCCTCGGGCACTTCGGTGCGGCCGTCGACCTCATAGCCATACATGTAGACCCGGCCATCGCCCCGCGACGTGAAGCGGAGGTCGGCGATGGGGCCGGTGTAGAGCACGACCTCGTCGCCGCGGCCCTCCAACGTCCCCTGGAGCCGGCGGGCGGCGACCAACGGGAGCACGCGCAGGGTCCAGGCACCGCGGGCGTGCACGTTCACCCGCAGTCGGCGGACCTTCGGCACCTGCGCGAGGGCCCGGTGGCAGCTGCCGTCCAGGTCGGTGTTCAGCAGCAGGTCGTCGTCCTTGTTCCACTTGTCGAGGGAGTAGGCGTACGCGGACCCGTCCCGGCAGCGGGAGAGGTCGAACTCAACGACGACCGGTCCCGTCGGGATGGTGCGGGGCGCCGAGACGACCTGGTCGCCGCGGCCTTCGTGGACGAACGGCTCGAAGACGGGGCCGAAGGTCCAGTCCGGCGCGGCGGGCCCGGGCGCCGGCGCGGGCGCCTGCGTCGGTGCCGGTGCCGGAACCGCCAGCGGCACCGGCTGCACGGGGAACGCGGGTGGCGGCGGAGGCGGCATCGGTCGGTAGGGCTGAGGCCGGGCCGACAACGGCGCCGGCGGAGGCGCCGGGACCCGGAACTCCGGTGGCGTCTCGGGCCGCGCCGGCTGCTCCGGCACCTTGAAGGGCGGCGGCGGAGCCTTCGTCGCCGCGGACGTCCCGTCGTCCGCCACGTCGATGCCGAAGTCCGTCGCGAGCCCGGCGAGCCCGTCGGCGTACCCCTGCCCCACTGCACGGAACTTCCAGCCGCCCGAACGTCGGTAGAACTCCCCGAAGACGAAAGCGGTCTCGGTGCTGGCGTCCGTGACGACGTACCGCACCACGACCGTGCCGTCCGACGCGTACGCCTCCACGGCCGGCTCCGGCACGTCCCCGATCGTGCCCCCGTCGGCGGACGCGACGATGACGACCCGCTCGACGGCCTCCTCGACCTGCGGCAAGTCGACGTGGAGCCAGTCGGTGCCGGTGTGCGGACCGAGGTGGTGCACGGCGCCCGACGGATGCACCTGCTGCCCGTGGAAGACCATGTCCGCGTCGCCCCGCACGCGCCCGCCCGCGGCCAGCAGCAGTGCCGTGGCGTCCAGCCCCCGCTGCACCCCGACCCGCAGTGCCACGGTCGGCACGAAGGAATTGGCCCCCTTGATCAAATCCGCCACTGGTCGCCCCCCGACCTCGGATGAACACCTCGGATGAACCGTGGACGGATCCTAACTCCCGCCCGCCGCCCACCCGGGCGGGTGTTCGACCCATCGGTTCGTGGGCGACGCGGCGGCCGAGGGCCGTCCCGTCAGCCGGTGCTCCAGCGGCGGACCGAGTCCCCTTCCGCGGTGAGCCAGGTGCCGTCCCCGAGGGGGAGCGGCGCAGGGTCGCCAGCTCCCGCGTAGTCGAGTTCGGCGATCGGCTCCAAGGAAGCGGCGTCCAGGACGAAGTGCCGGGCCTCTTCGGCCCAGAGGTCCTCGCCGGCCGCCGCGAGGATCCGCGTGCCGTCCAGGAACCCGGGCCGGCCGACGAAGACGAGGTCGTCCGGCAGCACTCGGGCGGCGGTGGCCTCGACGGGTCGGGCGCCGGCGGAGTGGCGGGTCAGGGACTCCCCGTCGACTTCCATGGTGAGGAAGTCCCCCGGGCCGGTGCTGCTGCCGGTGAAGGGGTCGTCCGTGCCGACGGTGATCAGCTCCCACGCGTCGCCCTTGGGGACGGCGACCAGGGAGTACGCCTCGTCCTGCCCCTGGGCCGCGTTGAGGAGCACGGCGTCGGCGCCGGGGAGGACGTGTTGGAACGCGTACGAACCGCACCAGGACGGCAGCGCGGTCCGGGAGAGCACCGCTCCGGTCGCCAGGTCCAGGGAGACCAGCTCCTCCTTCCGCTCCTGGCCGGTGGCGCCGCCGTGGGTGACCGCGAGCAGCCGTCCGCCCCGCGGATCGACGGCGCAGGCGCCGCCGGTGGCCTCGTCGGGCCAGGGCTCGTGGGACACCGTCCACACCGGGGCGCCGTCGGCGGCGTGGAGCGCGACGCCGTCGCCGCTGCTGACGGCGATCCGGTCGCCGGCGAGCGGGGTGACGTACACCCGTCCCTGATAGGGGAGTTGCCATTGGTGCCGGTGCGTGAAGACCGCACCGGGGTCCGGGCTGATCCTCGCCGCGTGGACGTCGTGGCCGTCGACGGCCACCAGCCAGTGGCCGCCGTCGCGCACCTGGAAGAGGTCGAGGTTCCCGGACGCGGCCGTCAGCCCCGCCAGGTCGGCCCGGGAGCGGAGCGCCGCTCCGGTCGTCGCGTGCGTCATGCTTCCTTACTTCTTCTTGAGGTAGTTGTCCGGCCAGGAGAATTGCCTGACGTCCCCCTTGGGGTCGAGGAACGTGAACAGTCTGCCGTCCCCCGCCGTCGCCCTCAGCACCGGCAGACAGATGTCCGGGCAGACGGGGCGGGACGCGGCGCCGTGCGTCGGCAGCCAGCTCTCGTTGCCGTTCGCCTGGTTCCTGCGGTTGAGGAAGTGCAGGATGTTCTGTTCCGCGTGGCCGCCGCGCTCGCCCTTCGGAGGCTTCGGCAGGTACTCCGACGACGGGATCGGGATCAGGTTCAGTTGCTTCGCCAGGGCGAGTTGCTTGGCGTTGAGCGGAACCCTGCTCGTGCCCGCCACGAAGAGGCGCGGACCCTGGGGCGTGATCGCCTGGATGACGGAGACGGTCTGGTACTGGCGCCGGTCCACCGGCAGCACGTTGTGGACCTGCTGCGCCAGGTTCTCCAGGGTCTGGAGGCACGGGGTCAGCCCCAGGGGGTCCGCCTCCGTCAACGGGTCGTTGACGTAGCCCGCGGGGTTGGGCGCGGGGTCGAGGCCCAGGGGGTCCTGGCTGACGTAGCGCGCGGTCTCCGGGTCGTAGTGCCGGTGGACGTTGTAGTGGAGACCGGTCTCCGGGTCGGCGTACTGGCCGGGGAAGCGGATCGGGGTGTACGCGGTGGCGTCCCGGTTCCACGCGGTGGCGCCCCACTGGAGGGCGCGGCCCTGCCAGGCGACGGCGCCGGTTTCGTCGACCAGCTCCGTGGGGGTGCCGATCAGGTCGGTGACCATCGCGAAGAACCGCGAGTCCACGTCCGTCTGCGGGTCGACGCCCGTCTGCGGGTCGACGCCCGCGGCCGGAGTCCGAGGACGGGGATGGGGATCGGGATCGGGGTGCGGACGGGGACGGGGACGGTGCTCTGCCTGGGCGATCGGGTGGTGGCCCTCGTACTCCCAGGTGATGCAGGTGCCGGTGGCGGAGTCGACCTCCTCGATCAGCCGACCGTCGTCCCAGGCGAAGAGGGTTTCCGCCACGACGGAACCGTCCGGCGCATGGCGGCGCTTGGCCGTTCTGCGGCCGAAGACGTCGTACGCGTACGACCAGGTGACCCCGTCCGGCGTCACGCACGCCGTGAGCCGGTCCTCCGCGTCCCAGGTGTAGCGCCAGACGTCCGGCTTGCGCGAGAGCCGCGTGCGGCGCCGCTCGACGACCCGGCCCGCCGCGTCGAAGGTGTACGACAGCGCTCCCGCGCTGCGGAGGTTCCCGCCGTCGTGGACCCGGGCGCCCCGCGACGTCGGGTGGGGCGCGTCGTCCGGCCACCGGGCCTGCGTCAGGTTGCCGACGGGGTCGTAGGAGTACGTCTCCCGTCGCCCCGGCGCGCGGGAGCCGAGCGGGCGGCCCACGGGGTCGAGTTCGAAGGTGCGGGTCCGCTGCTCCAGCAGATCGGTGACGGCGGTCAGCCGGTCGTCACCGCGGTAGGAGTAACCACGGGCGCGCAGCGGGCGGCCCCCCGCGGTGAGGTCGCGCCGCGTCACCCGGCCTTCGCCGTCCCACTCGGTGTCCAGCACGATGCCGGCGGCGGAGTCGAGCGACCGGCTCGTCTCGCGGCCGAGCGCGTCGTGGGCGAAGGTCATGCGCCGGCCCGCCAAGGTCAGCTCCGAGCGGTTCCCGGCCCGGTCGTGGGCGAGCGCGGTCGGCACCCCGCTCGGTGTGGTCCGTCCGACGCGGCGCCCCCACCGGTCGAAGTCGTACCGCGTGGTGCGCCCGTCGACCGTCTCGGCGGTGACCCGCCCCCGGGCGTCGCGCTGGAGCGTGAGCGCGGACCGGTCGGACACGGCTTCCAGGAGCCGGCCGATTCGGTCGTAGGCGAGGCGGGTGACGTGACCGTCGGAGTCCCGGGAGACGAGTCGGCCGTCGTCGTCGAAGACGTCGGTCACCGTCTGGCCCAGCGGGTTGGTGCGCCAGCGGGCGCGCGCGGCCCAGTCGTAGCCGTACCGGGTGGTGCGCCCGTCGAAGTCGGTCTGGGAGGCGAGCTGTCCGGCGGCGTCGTAGTCGAAGCGCCAGACCTGACCGAGCGGGTTGTGCACTTCGACGAGTCTGAGTTCGGTGTCGTAGCGGAACTCGTGGCGGGCCCCGTCCGGGGTCACGCGGGCCGACGGACGGTCGAAGTGGGTGTACTCGTGCCGGGTGGTGCCCCCTACGTGGTCCGTCTCCGCGGTGCAGTTGCCCTCCGCGTCGTACTGCCACGTGTGAGTGTTCCCGTCCGGTGCGACCCTCCGCAGCGGCCGGCCCTCGACCGTCCAGTCCATGGTGGTCACCGCGCCGGCCGCGTCGACGGACACGGGTCGGCCGAAGGCGTCGCGGGAGATCGTGAGGGTGTTGCCCGCGGAGTCGGTCTGCGACGTCGCGAGCCCGGCGGCGTCGACGGTGTACGACTCCGCGTCTCCGTCGGGCCCGGTGACGGAGAGCAGCGCGCCGCGGCCGTCGTAGCTGAAGGCGGTGACGGCGCCTTCGGGATCCGTGAGGGCGAGTTGGTTGCCGCGGTCGTCGTACGTGCGGGACCAGCGGGCCCCGTTGGACGCGGTCATGGTCTCGGGCAGCGCGAGGTCGTTGTAGGTGGCCGTGGTGACGGCACCGCTCGGCTGTCGGACGGCGAGGAGGTTCCCGAGGTCGTCCCAGGTCCATTCCACGGTCCGGCCGTGCACGTCCGTACGGCTCACCAGCCGGTCGTGCCGGTCCCAGCCCTGGTGGGTGGTGCCGCCCAACGGGTTGGTGACGGCGGTGACCTGGAGGAGGGCGTTCAATCGGTAGAGGGTCCGGGCCCCCAGCGAGTCGGTGTAGCGGGTGATGCGGTCACCGGTGTCGGGGTCGGTCTCGTACGCGAAGGTGGAGGAGAGGAACCCGTCGGGTCCGATCGTGCGCACCACCCGACCCTGGTCGTCGTATCCGTACTGGAACGTGGAGTCGTTTCGGTCGGTCCAGGACGTGATGCGGGCGTCGGCGTCGTAGCCGAACCTGAGCGGCAGGCCGGAGGAGTTGGTGACGGCGTCGAGGTTGCCGTCGTGGTCGTAGCCGTAGGTGAGGACGGTGACGGGGCCGTCGGGGGTGCGTAGGGAGAGTTCGGTGATGCGGCCGTCGTGCACGGTGGTGGCGACGTGGTAGCCGCCGTCGTGGACGATCCCGGTGGGGGCGCCGTCGGGGCGGCGCTGGAAGGTGACCCCGTTGCCGTTGCGGTCCTCGATCCCGGTGAGCCAGTACGCCGGCGAGGTGCGGTACGGGCCGCCGGTGAAGACCCGGGTGGTGCCCGAGGACGCGTCCCGTACGAGATAGCTGACCACGGCGTTGGTCTCGCCGTCGTGGACCAGCGGCAGCCGCGGGCCGTCCAGGGGCAGTACGCCGTCGGGGTCACCGGGGGCCGGTAGCCGCGGGTAGACGAGTACGGTGCCGTCCTCGCGCGCCCACAGGGCGCCTTGGCCGCGGGGGTCGAGTTCGATGCGCTCGTCCAGGGTGGAGGCCCAACTGCGGCCGAACCAGTGCCCGTAGCGGTACGCGGACAGGTGTGTACGGGTGAGTTCCAGGGGGAGGACGCCCGGGAGTTCCAGGTCGGTCTGCGGCATCAGCAGTTGTCCGGTCGCGACGTCGACCGGGTCGTTGGCGCAGGTGCGCTTCTCCATCGCGATGACGTTCGACCGGGGGTTCTTCTTGACCCCGTCGAGGGAGTTGGGTTTGGTGCGGGTGTCGTCGGGGTGTTTGCGGGCGGGGTCGCTGGGGTTGGTGCGTTTGCGGGTGAGGTCGTCGTCGTCGCGTTTGCCGCTGCCGGTGATCTTCTTGAGGCGGTCGTCGATGTCTTTGTCGGTGTTGCGGTGGGTCTTGGAGCTTTGGCCGAGGGCGTCGGGGAGTTTCTTGCCGACGTGGTTGCCGAGGTGGTTGTGGCCCTTGATCAGTTTCTCGACGACGCCTTCGATGGTGCCGTCGAGGACGGCGGTGAGGGAGTCCTTGCCCTTGGCGCGGCCGTGGTGTCCCTTGGCCTTGTCGATCTTGCCTTTGGCGCGGCCGTTCATCGAGATCTGGACGTTCGCGAGCTTTCCGCCGGTGTTGCCGTGGGCGTCGTGGTCGATGCCCAGGGTGCCGCCCGCGCCCCCGCTACCGCCGCTGCCGGCGGAGTTGAGTTGGGTGCTGTCGTCGGCGCCGGTGACGTCCATCGCGGTCTGGATCGCCAGATCCGTGACGATGCTCTCCAACGCGGCGACGGCGGGCTGGGTCAGCGTGGCGGTGATCTCGGCGACCGCGGCCTCCGCCATCTCCTTCAGGATCTTCTTGAACGCGATCCGCGTCGCGACGATCTTCCCGCCGGCGAGAAGCGTGGTGAGCCCCATGGTGAAGGGGGCCGCCGCCAGGGCGATGCCGACGGTGGCACACAGGTCCGCCAACTCCCCGACGGCCGCGATCTTCCGCGCCACGATGATGTCGGCGACGCGGTCGAGTGCGCCGGCGATGATGCGGGCCGCGCCGGCGAGGTCCTTGTTCTTGCCCTGGACTTTCTTCCAGTGTTTGTCGAGGGCGGTCAGGGACTCGCTCTGCCCGGTCGACAGCAGTCGTTGGATGTGGCCGTGTGCGGTGCCGGCGTCGTCGTCCGCGTCGTCCGCGAACTCCCGCAACGCGTCCGCCATGTCGCGGTACGCGTCCTCGTCGACGTTCGGCCAGCCCACGCCCACGACGTCCAACATCGTGTCGACGCCCTCAGGAATCGTGTAACCCACGATCCGCCACCCCCGTTGCGGTCGGTCGTCCCATGGTTGAACTGACCTTCACCATCGCATGGTTGCCGATGAATGGCCCGTCTTCTTTCCCAGTCAAAAAGGCACCAGGGCGCCCGTCGGACGTTGAGCCGATCCGGACCGGCATCTCGTCAGGAACTCCTTCAGCGCTTCGTGGCGGAGCACCGTTCCCCGGGCACGTCATCCGGGCGGGCCGGAGGCGCGCGGCGCCGGGTGTCACCGCCCCCGTGCGGTGACACCCGGCCGTTGGGGGAGGGGTCAGTACTCCAGGTAGCCGCCCCACGTGTCGAGCGTGTTGTTCCCCCTGCCCATCACCGAGAGGCAGAACTGCCCTTGGAAGTTGCCGAGGTTGTACCAGCCGGTCGGGTCTTCATTGCGGAGGTTGGCTATGACCCCGATCTGCCCGCCGCTGTTGCAATAGACCATGCGGGCGGACATCGCGGGCCCGTCGTCCTTACGGATCCTCACCTGCCCGTTGGCGTAGTGCTGCCACGAGTAGGTGGTCCACCGGTTCTTGGTCAGGTCGCCCCAGGCCGGGACGATGGCCGCCGATGCGGGCGTGGTGCTCATCACCATCGAGGCGACGGCGAGGGCCGCCGTCATGAGCGATGCCTTCACGAATGCCTTCACGTGTTCCCCTCCCATGAAGAGATGCGCCGTGGTGCGGCGCGGGGCACGCCTTGAGCGCTGCGTGCCCGACCAGGATGGGGCGGGCCGCGGGCCGCCGTCCTTAGCGTTCGGCGCGCATTCGCTTGGCATCCAGCGCAACGCCGACCGTGCCCCGTGCTTCGGTGGGCGTCGTCCCGTACGCGGCCCGGAAGGCCCGGCTGAAGTCGGCGGCGCTGCGGTAGCCCCACCGGGCCGCGACGTCCGCGATCGTGCGGTGCCGGGCGCGCGGGTCTTCGAGTTCGGCCCGCGCGCGCTCCAGCCGCCGCCGGCGGACCGTGGCCGCGACGGTCTCCGGCTGGTCCCGGAAGAGCAGGTGGAGGGTGCGTACGGAGATGTGGTGCGCGGCCGCGATGACGGGCGGCGTCAACGCGGCCTCGTGCAGGTGCCGTTCGATGAACGCGTCCACTCGCACGCGCAGGACGTGCTGCCGGGACTCGACGGGCAGCGCGTGCCGCGCGTCGAGCTGCTCGGCGAGGAAGGCGTGGGCGAGGTCGGTACCGATCCGCCCGAGCCTCCGCAGTTCTCCGGGCCCGGAGCGGGTGCCGGGCCCGGAGGGCTGCTGCCGCAGCGCCGCCATGAAGTGCGCGAGCAGCGCACCGGTGCCGATTCCGGCTCCGGGCGTGAGGCGTCGGGCGAGGAGGCCGTCCACGTCGTCCTGGGAGAACGGGAGCGAGGCGCGCGGCAGCCGCAACAGGGTGAGGCGGGAGAGCCGGCCGTCGTCGACGAACTCGCTCTCCAGCGGGTGCGAGGTGTCGAAGAGCGAGAAGTCCCCGGTGCCGATCAGGGCGTTGGACCGCCCCTGGGCCAGCCCGATCGGCGACCCGTGGACCATCATGAGGTAGTGGTGTTCCGGGTCGGAGCGCCGGATGTGCCGGCGCTGCCGGGTGGCGACCATGGGCGAGAACGCGAACCCGGCGAGTTGGACCCCGTCCTCGAAGTCGATGCCCACGGCGGACCCGCGGAACGTGAGTGCGTGCGGGCTGTCGATGGCGACGGGCATCACCTCGTGCCCGACCATCTCGGCCCACCAGGCGAACCGCTCTTCCGGGGGGACCCCGTCCGTCGAGACGGCGACGAAAGGTGACGTTCCCCGTTCCGTCCCGGGCGTGCCGTCCTCCGCCGCCACGACGGCAGGTCAGACGACGGAGTTCTTGGCGTAGGAGACGAGCCCGCCGAAGGCGTTCGGGGTGAGGTGGAGGACGGGCCCGGTGGGGTTCTTGCTATCGCGCACGCCGATAGTGGTGCCGCATGTAGATGCGAGGGCGACTTCGAGGCAGTCGCCGCCGTTGGCTCCGCTGTGGCTGCTCTTGGCCCAGTCCGTCGTCAGGCACGCGACTTCGAGGCAGTCGCCGCCGTTGGGGCCGCTGTGGCTGCTCTTGACCCAGACCGTCGATACGGCGCTGTGTTCCATCCCCTGAGTACCCTTCCATGAAGTCGCTGATCAGAGAGGCAGACTCGGACACGGACAGGGCATCGGCCCTGAGCACATCATAGGTTCGTGCATGGCGAGCGTAGACGATCGGATCGTCGCAGAAGTGCCCCCGGTCGAGAGACTCCGAGTAGACCCATTGGTGCCCGTCGGGCAGCGTGATCAGAGACACCGACGTTGCCGGGAGGTCGAGGGCGAGACGTGCCGGAGCGACTTGGATCCGGATGTTCGGATACTGGGCCGTCGCGAGCAAGTGTGCGCACTGATTCCGCATGATCGATGGACCACCGACCACGTTCCGCAAGGCGCTCTCGTCCAGCACCACCATGAGCAGCGGACCATCCGCATCTAGGAAGCGCTGTTGCCGGCTGAGTCGCGCCGCTGCCCAGCCTTGACCGAGATCCCCGCCCAGATTCGGAGTGAGCAGGGCGTGGGCGTACTCGTCGGATTGGAGCAGGCCCGGCATGAACTGGCTCTGGTAAATGCGCAGAGCGGTCGCCTCCGCATCCATGTCCGCCCTCCGTTGGAACCAGTCCGGATGGTCGACCCGCTGGTACCAGTTCACCTTGGGCCACAGGCGCGTCATCAGCCCGCCCGTTCCCAGTACCTCGTCACACCGCATGACGAACGGCAGTTGGGGAACCCTTACCCCTGCCTCCACCTTCGCGACCAGCGACCGATCGCAGGGGATCTTGCCGGCGAGCTCCTCCTGTGACAGGCCCGCCTTGGTGCGGTGATCCCGTAGCAGCATGCCGAAGAGCGTCGCCGAAGTCGCCGCGCTGGCTTGCTCGTCGTCGTGGTTGTGGTCGATGTCGTTGCGTCGCCCCATGGCCGTCTCCTTGTGACAGTCCCTCGCTGACACGCTTTTGACCTGTCGAAGCTAACTCCGAGCCGGCATCCTTGAATCACCAGGCCCATCGCTTTTCACCTGATCTGATTAAGGATCAGATGATTCCGGTTATTAAAAGCTGTTTTATTTGCATCCGGAGCGGGCCATTCGAGGAGTTCTGAGGAAGTGAGGCAAGCCATGAACGGGCCCTGTCACGGGGGAACTTGGGTGTCGCGGTGGAGTCGCCACCCCCGGTCCGTCGGCAGGGCGCGGGCGGAGTTCCGCAAAGAGCTCGCGGGTTGGGGATTAGCGGCGATCGAGGCGGCCGCGTTGATCGTGCTCTCGGAGCTGCTGACGAACGCCGTACGGCACGCGTCCACCTCCCCGGGCCGTCAGATCGAGACGCGCTGCTCGGTCGCCCTCGGCAGTGGAACGCTCCGGATCGAGGTCCACGACGCGGGCGACGGCCGGCCGCACCTGGACAAGCCGGGCCCTGACGCCGTCGGCGGGCGCGGGCTGTGGCTGGTGGAGGCGCTCGCGGACGAGTGGGGCGTGGCCAACCGGCTGGGCCCGGGCAAATACGTGTGGGCGGAGCTGTCCGTACCGGACCGGCCACCGGCCCCCGAGCCCTTCGCCCCCGGACCGTGACCGTGGACGGGCTGACGGGACCGCTGCCGGAACTGCTCACCGCGGCCTGCGCGTTGTGCTGCCGGCTGACGTACGCGCCGGTCCCGTACGGCTGCGTGGACGGCACGATCCACTACGCGTGCCCGGAGTGCGTCCCCCTGCTCACCCCGGGCCCGACCCCCGAGGAACACCCCTCCGTCACCTACCAACCGGCCCTCTTCTGAGACCCACGCCCCATCCCCCCTGAACCGGCCGCCCCCGCGCCCACGCCCTCCCGCGAATCCCTGTCCGCGGGCGGGCGCGGGGGCGGCCTCCGTACTGCCGGTTCGAGCAGCGACAACGTCCCCTTCTCCGCATCGAGGGCGGCACGGACGCCGACCGGCATCGGCAGATTCGGGCCGGCGTGCCCGACCTCGACGTTGCCGAGGACCGGGATGTCGCGGTCACCGAGGACGTCGAGGACGATGTCGGCCAGGGTCGGAGTGCCGTCGGGCGAGTCGAGTCCTCGATCGCCTCCGGAACGCCCACGACCATGCCGGAGATCCGATCGAGAATGCCGCTGTGCCGCAGTGAGATGTCGCGGTAGCCGAGGATCGGCTTGGGGTCAGCCGTGATCGCGTCGAAGTCGATCAGGTCGAGGTAGCCGAAGACCGTATGGCCACCGTCGTGCGCGACGATCGCGCGCACCTCGGGATCGCGCAGCAGTCCGTTGAACTCCTCGGCTATCTCGGCTGGCCGCGCCGCGCTCCACCAGCGGTGCCGCCCGGCTTCGAGGAGCGGCGCGAGGCGCACCCGGAATCCCATGTTTTCGAGCTCGGCCACGGCCCGTTGGAGGTCGGGGGCGTATCGCGCGTGGAGCGGCCCGGACAGCGCCGCAACGACGACGAGGTCTCCGGGCTCCAGGGCGCGAGGGCGCAGCAGTTGAGACGGTGCGGTACGGGTCACCAAGGCAGTGTTCCGAGACCCGTTACGACGCGCTACTCATTTGCCGATCGGGCGCCGGATGGCCCCTGGCGCCGGTGATGGTGAGGCGGTCGACCATGACCGTTCCCTTCAATCCGCGGCAGCCTCGCCCGTACCGTCAACCCCCCGTCGGGGTTCGCGCGGGCCGTTGCCGTGCCGTGGTGGGCGCGGGCGATCGAGCGGACGAGGGCGAGGCCCAGGCCGTGGCCGGAGCGGTCGCTGGTGACGCGGGACTGCTCGCGGTAGAAGGGCTCGAAGAGGCGGCCGGCCACGACGTCGTCGACGAGGGGGCCGGTGTTCTCCACGTCGATGACGACGGCTTCGTCGTCGCGCAGCACCGCGAGGTGCACCGAGCCGCCGGGCTCGTTGTACGTCAGGGCGTTGTCGACGAGGTTCAGCAGGAGTTGGCGGAGCAGCGTCGCGTTGCCGGGGACGGTGCAGCCGGGCTCGACGTCGGCGGTCAAGCGCAGGTCAGCCGTGGTGGCCTGCGCGGCGCGTTCGGCGGTCGCGTCCGCGGCGAGGGCCGTGAGGTCGACGGGCTCGGGGTCGAAGGGGGCGTGGTCGGCCGACGCGAGGGCGAGGAGCGCTTGGACGACGGTGATGTTGCGTTCGTTCGTCTCGACGAGCATCGGGGCGAGCTCGGCGAACTCCTCGCCGCTGGGGTCGGCGGCGGCGATCTGGAGGACGGCGCGGGTGGTGGCCAGCGGGGTGAGCAGTTCGTGCGAGGCGTTGGCCGCGAAGCGCTGATGCGCGGCGAAGGACTCCTCCAGGCGGGCGAGCATCGTGTCGAAGGTGTCGGCGAGCTGCTTGAGTTCGTCGGCGGGGCCGTCCGCGGCGATGCGGTACTGCAACTGGCCGTCGGCGGCCTGCGCGGCGGCCCGGCTGATGTCCCCGAGGGGCGCGAGCAGCCGCTTCGACAGCCGCCAGCCCACGGCCAGGCCGATCGCCGTCACCAGCAGCAGGCCGCAGACGGACAGCCACAGCACCGCGTTCCACACGTCCTCCTTGCTGCTGATCGACCCGTCCACCCTGGGGCCGGGCAGGAGCCCCGGCGGAACGCTCGTCTCGGGGAACGGCTCCCCGACGTAGGGCACCGGGCGCCGCACGTCGGCGTCCGAGACGACGACGGTGTCCCGGAAGTCGTACGTCGGGACGAACCGCATGCCGGTGTAGATCACGGCGACCATCAGCACGGCGCAGGCGACGAGCGCGCCCGCGAAGCCGAGGAAGAGCCGGGCGTGGATGCTGCGGGTCCGCCCGGGCCGCCTCGGGCCCGGCCGCCAGGGCGGGCGCTTCACTTCACGCCCAGGTAGTAGCCCGCGCTGATCGCCGTGTGCACCAACCGGGGCTCACCGAGCTTGCGCCGCAACGTGTGCACGACCAGGCGCACCGCATTGGTCAGCGGATCCGCGTGCGCGTCCCACGCCTTGTCCAACAGGTACTCGGCGCTCAGTACGCCGCCTTCGGCGCGCATCAGCAACTCCAACACCGCCAGCTCCTTCGGCGTCAGCCGCACCTCGCGCCCCGCGCGCAGCACGCGGCGGCGATGGGTGTCGAAGGCCAGGTCGGCGAAGGTGAGGACGGGGGAGTGGACCATGGGGCTGCGCCGGTACAACGCCCGCAGGCGGGCCACGAGTTCCGGGAAGTCGAACGGCTTCGCCAGATAGTCGTCCGCACCGAGGCCGAGCCCCTCGACCTTGTCGCCCAGCCGCCCCGCGGCCGTGAGCATCAGCACGCGGCACTCCAGACGCATCGCGACGACGCGCCGGCAGACCTCGTCGCCGTGGACGCCGGGCAGGTCGCGATCGAGGACCACGGCGTCGTAGTCGTACACCGCCAGCTTCTCCAAGGCGGCCTCCCCGTCGTGCACGATGTCCACGGCGATGGCCTCGCGGCGCAGCCCGATCTCCAGGACCCGCGCCATGTACAGCTCGTCCTCCACCACCAGCACGCGCACGACCCGCCCCCTCTTTTCCCGCAACCGTTTCCTGTGAATTCACCGGCGCATTCGACACCCCGGTCACCAGCCCTCCCCACACCTATCAGACGCGGTATGTGAACTGTGTATGAGCGCCCGGCCGGACCGCCCGCTCGACAAATGCCGCACACATCACGCCCTGACTACGTTGACTTGCGATTTCACCGAATTCGCCGGGCAAGGAGTCTTCGTACGCAATGAACCTCTTCAAACGGGCGTGGTGGCGGCTGACCAGCCACCTAGGAAAGACCCTGATGCTGGTCGGTCTCTTCTTCGTCATCTGCACCCTGGTGCTCTCCGGATTCCTCATCCAGTCCGCGGCGGCGCGGGCGGCCGACGACGCGAAGGGGCGCGTCGGCGCCGTCGCCACCATGCAGTTGGACGTGAACGCCCTGATCGAATCGGGAGGGGGCGCCGAGAACAACGGCACCATGCCCGGCGTGATAGGCCCGGAGGGTGACCTGCCGCGCGGCGTGGTCGACAAGATCTGCGAGTCGTCCGTGGTCAAGCGGTGCAATTACGCGACGGAATCCATGGCCGCGCCCACCGCAGGATCGAAGCTGTACCGGGCGGTGCCGCGACCGGCCGGCACCCAACCGGACGGCCTCGACATCTTCCGGGCCGACGGGATACGCGACCAGCAGTCGGTGGCCTCGTTCCGCAACGGCGAGGCGGAGATCGTCGCCGGGCGGGGAATCAACTCGAAGAGCACCATCGAGGAGGTCGTGGTCGAGCAGCGCCTGGCCAAGCACAACGGCTGGAAGGTCGGCGACAAAATCAAGCTGAAGTTCGGCGAACTGCCGGACATCAGCAAGAAGAGGAACGAGACCGAGTTCACGTTCACGGTCGTCGGCATCTACTCCAGCGGCACCCCGGAATCCCGCCAGTACGTGCCCGCCATGATGGAACCGGCGAACCAGCTCTACGTCACCCCGGACGGTGCCAGCCGGCTCCTCGGCAAGAAGACGGGCCCCGACGGGGGAGCGCTCAGGCAGGCCACCTTCACCCTCGCCGACCCCGCGGACGTCGCCCGGCTGAAGGAGGACGCGAAGGCCGCCGGCGCCGACCTGAAGGTCTTCCCGATGACCGTCAACGACAAGCAGTACAAGCAACTCGTCGGCCCCATCAACAAGACCGCGGACTTCGCGACCGTCACGGTCTGGCTCGTCGCCCTCGCCGGCACCGTCATCCTCGCCCTGATCGTCGCCTCCTCGCTGCGCGAACGCCGCATGGAGCTGGGCGTCCTGCTCTCCCTCGGCGAGAAGAAGCCCAAGCTGCTCGGCCAGCACCTGGTGGAGGTCGTCGCCTGCGCGCTGATCGCGGTGGGCCTCGCCGCGGCGGGCAGCCAGTTCCTGTCCCAGGCCGTCGGCGACCGGCTGCTGTCCAGCGAGGTGTCATCCGCCAAGGAGTCCGCCGCGAACGAGGACGACGCCGCCGGCAACAACAGCAGCACCACCATCGGCGCCGGAGGCCCAGTCCCCGTCCCCGCCGAGAACGACCCGGAGGCCGAGCCCATCGACTCGCTCGACGTACGACTCGGCGCCGCCGACATCGCCAAGGTCGGCGCCACCGGCCTCGGCATCGCCGCCCTCGCCACGCTCGTCCCCGGTGCGCGCGTGCTGCGCCTCCACCCGCGCGACATCCTCACGAAGGGCTCCTGATGATGACCTCCCCCACGCAGGCACCCGTGCTCGAACTCGTCGACGTCACCCGCTCCTACCAGAGCGGCAACCGCAAGCGCACCGTGCTCAAAGGCGTCAGCTACGCCTTCGAACCGGGCCGCATGTACGCCGTGATCGGCCCGTCCGGCAGCGGCAAGACGACCCTGCTCTCGCTCGCCAGCGGCCTGGACTCACCCAGCTCCGGCAGCGTCCGCTTCCGCGGCCGGGACGTCGCGGAACTGGGCCTCGGCCGCTACCGCAACCGCCACGTCGCCACCGTCTTCCAGTCGCTGAACCTGCTCACGTACATGACGGCGGTCCAGAACATCACCTCTGCCATGGAGATCACCGGGGTGCGGGGCGGCAAGAAGGCGCAGCGCGCCGCCGAACTCCTGGACCTCCTCGGGGTCGAGGCCGTCGACCACCGCCGCCGCACCCTGCAACTCTCCGGCGGCCAGCAGCAACGCGTCGCCATCGCCCGCGCGCTGGCCTGCGAGGTCGACGTCCTCTTCGCCGACGAACCCACCGGCAGCCTCGACCACGAAACGGCGGCCGGCATCGTCGCCGTCTTCCAGAAGCTCGCCCACGACGAGGGCAAGTGCGTGGTGGTGGTGACGCACTCGCGCGAGGTGGCGGACGCGTCGGACGAGGTGCTGCAACTGAAGCGGGGCAAGCTCGGCGCCGCCCGGTAGACACCTCGTCAGCCATGTCCTGAGCGCTACGTCATGCGCCTTCGGCCCGGTACCGCAGTACGCGACCGAGCGCCGCCCGGCCCGCGGGCCCCCACGCCGGCTTGCCGCCGGGCAGGCCCCGGTCCCCGTTCTGCCCCATCAACATCAGGAACAGGCACTTCAGCGCGGCCAGCCCGCGGGCGCGGCGGACCGTAGCCCCGTCCGCACCCGTGCCCGAGCCCGTACCCGTACCCCCGTACGCCTCGAAGAAGCGCGCGGCGGCGCCCTCCGGGAGGAGCACCCACGCGGCGGCGAGGTCCCACGCCGGGTCCCCGGCGAGCAGGTCGCCGAAGTCGACGACACCGGCGAGCGTCCCGTCCGCGACGACGACGTTCGCCGGGTGGAGGTCGCCGTGCACCCACACCGGCGGGCCCGCCCACCCGGGCGCCGCGACGGCGTCGTCCCAGACGGCCCGGACGTCCTTCTCGACGTCGCCGAGGTCGTCCACGGCCCGGAGGAACTGGTCGAAGCCGTCCGCGTACTTCGCGGGGTGGTCCCCGCGGTCCGCACCGACCGGCGCGTCCTCGGGCGCCGCCACGTGGAGCGCCGTGAGGAAGCCGGCCAGCACGTCGGCCGCGTGGTCACCGCGGCTGATGGCGCTGCGGTCCAGCGGCTCGCCCGGGACCCACGTCATGACCGTCCACGGCTTCGGGAAGCGCGCGGACGGCTCGCCGATCCGCACGGGCTCGGGGACGGGCAGCGGCAGCCGCGCTGCCAGCTCGGGCAGCCACCGGCGCTCCTTGAGCAGGAGCTCCGGGGCGCCTTCCGCACGCGGAACGCGCACGGCCAGGTCGTCCCCGAGGCGCCACATCTGGTTGCCCCACCCGCCCACCACTTCGCGCACGGCGAGTCCTGCGAGGTCCGGGTGCTGTTCCTTGAGCAGGTCGCGGATCAGGTCTTCGGTGATCTCGATCTCGGATTCGGTCATGCGAACCCACTTTACGGGCGGCCGGACGAACCGCGATCGTCCGGCCGTTCGAGCACGAAGAACAGGAAGTTGGGCCGCGTCGAAAGCTCCCGGAACCCCTCCGGGAACAGCTCCCGGGCCGCCGGATCGGGCAGCGGCTCGCTGATGCCGGCGATCCTGAACCCGGCCGCTGCGAAGGCGTCCGTCATCGCGTGCAACGGCCGGCGCCAGAGCCGCATCGGCACGGACCGCCCGTTCAGCGACCAGTCGAAGGTGTAACTGGTCGTCGCGTGGTAGTCGGGCCGCGGGTCCCGGTGCGCGTACGCCGTGAACGGATGGCCCACCGACGCGATCAGTCGCCCACCGGGCCGGATCACCCGTCCCAACTCGCCCAGCGTCGGCCCCCAGTCCTCCAAGTAGTGCAGTACGAGCGACGCCACCACGTCGTCGAACGCGTCGTCGCCGAACGGCAGCGGATCGCCCAGATCGCCCACGTGCAGCCGGGCGCCGTCCCCCAGCCGCCTCCTGGCCAGCGCCACCATCCCGGCACTGGCGTCGATCCCGGTGACGACCGCCCCCCGCTCCCGCAACGCCGCGGTCAGCGGCCCCGCCCCACAACCGGCGTCCAGCACCCGCCGCCCGGCCACGTCCCCGACGAGCCCGAGCATCGCGGGCCGCTCGTAGTACGCGTTGACGAGGCCGTTCTCGTTCTCCGCGGAATATGCGGCCGCGAAGCCGTCGTAGTCGTTCGTCTCCTCTGCGGGCTGCATCGTCGCAGCCTAGGGCCAGGCGCCGGGGCCGCACTGTCAGTGCCGTCTGCGACGGTGGCCCCATGACAGCCCGTCCACACAGCGCCATTGCCCGTGCCCTGCACGCCAGTTGGGCCGCCGACATCTGCTCACCCGACGACATCGCGCGGGCCCCGTGGACCCCCGACAACCCGGCGCGCGGCCAATGCGACATCACCGCCCTCGTCGTCCACGACCTCCTCGGCGGACACCTCCTCCTCGGCGAAGTCACCCTCGACGGCGCGGACCACGGCTACCACTGGTGGAACCGACTCCCCGACGGCACCGAGATCGACCTGACCCGAGAACAGTTCCGCCAGGGCCAAATAATCACCCCCGGCCGCGCGGTCCAACGCCCGCCGGGCCGCTTGCCGCGCCGGCACGAGGAGTACGAGGTCCTGAAGGGGAGGGTGTTGGCGGCGCTGGGGGCCGTCTCGTCGGGGGACTGATCAGCGCAGGTACGTCTGCTGCCAGTCGATCGAGGTCATGGTGAGCGCCGCATCGGCGAGGGACTGGGCGGAGGACGTCTTGAGCTTCGCGACGCTGCTGTCGATCCACGGCTGCACGTTCGAACAGCCCTGCTCGCGGTACTCGATGGCCTGGAGCAGGCATTCGAGCTTGTCCGCGTCGTGCGCGCAGATCACTTCGAGGGACCGCGCGGGCGGCGGTGGAGCGACCGGTCAATCGATACGCGGCCCGCTCACCGGTAGCGGATGACCCGGACCCCGCACTCCCGCAGCCCGTCGACCCCGGTGAACTCCCGCGCCGAGCCGTCGACGAGACCCACGACGCCCTGCGGCGAGTGGAATCCGGTGAGCAGGAGTCCGGTCGCCGAACGACCCTGACCGTCCGCGCGAAGCACCCACACCAACGCCCGCGCACCGGGCGGAAGCGCATGCAGCGCGCCCACCGCCTGGCTGAGCGTCGTGTGGGCGGTGACGGACAGCACCTGGCCGAGCTGCTGCATCGTGGGGGCGAACCAGGCCGCCGGACCCGGCGCGGGCGTGGGGCCGACGGGCTCGCCGCGGTCCCACGCGGCGAAGCGGGCCCATGGATCCGAGTTAGGGAGGAGGAAAGGCGGCTCGGCGTCCTTCGGGACGACGAGGGACGCGTCGACCATCGCGTCCTGCCAGTCGCCCCCGTGTCGATGCGCGACCGTCTGGATGGCGAACAACCAGCCGCGGGCGGTCTCGTCACCCGGGTTCGGCGCGACCAGCTCCACGGGCTCCTGATACGCCCCGCGGAGCCATGCCTCCGCCTTGTGGCGCGCCGCGTCGAGGTCCTCGGCAGTCGCCGGCGCGGAGCCGCTGACCCGGGCGAGGACGAGTTCGACCACGCCGGTCGTGTCCAGACGGCCGAGGCCGCCCTTCATGCCGTCCAGGAACACCGCGTCACCGCCGTCGTTGAGGACGTTCATCAGGTGTCCGCTGGCTTCCGCACCGCCGACGGCACGGCGCACCCACACCACGCCGTGCGTACCGGGGCCGGTCTCCTTGACGTGTCTGATGACCTCGTCCCAGGTGCTGCAGTGCAGTTGCTCCGCGGTCGGGAAGTAGCGGCGGAGCAGCAGCTCCCACCACCCGGGCGCCTCATGCGCCGGCTGCCACGGCAGCGGAGAGGACGCCGCCCCGCCGGCGATCTGCGCGGCCGACGTGACGACGCACCCACGGGCGTTCAGCCGCCGCGCACGGGCCTGCGGAGTGCGTTGCTCCAGGGGCGTACGGGGGTACGCGGAGGCGTCGCCGAACGGGTCGTCCGCGGCGGGGTGGAAGGGCGGACTCCCGTCCTTGGGCACGACCACGGACGCGGCCAGCATCGGCGTCTGCGGATACCCGGGCGCGGCGACGGCCCGGCAGGAGAAGAGCCAGGTGTGCGCGTCCTGCGCCACGGGCTGGGGGACGGCGAGCTCGACGAGCCCGTGGTAGGTGTGCTGGAGCCAGTGGCGAACGACGTCCACGGGGGTGGCGTTCACTGCGACATCCTGACGCGGGGCGGCCAGACGCCCGTGTCGCGGAACTGCTTGAACTCGTCCGCCGTGGCGTGCGTCGGCGGGAAGTACGGGAGGGAGCCGTCGCCGGGTACGACGAGGACCTTGCTGATCGGGCCGGCCCAGGGGTTTCCGCTGTCGATGGCCTCCTGAGTGTCGAAGAAGACGATCCAACCAGCGCAGTACGGGTATGACTTCTCCGCGACGACGACCATGACCCAGCCATCCTGGTTGTGGGCGTACGCCTCGTCGAGGAAGCGCTTAGCCGCCTCCAGGGCCTCGTCCTTGCTCAGCATGGCTCGGAGCCCTCCGCCCGTCTCGTGCTCACAGACCTGAACATATCCGCTGGGCCGTCTGCACCGCGCGCCACCCGGAGGGAGCCCGGGGGGCTTGCGCAGAGAGGTCCTGGAAGTGGCAGGTTTATCCCTGACGGTGCGCCAGTGACTGCCTTAGCATGACTCTTCGATCGAATGGCTGCGGGGGAACAGCGATGAGGGGCAACGACGGCACGGAACAGCACGGGACCTCGGTGAACGGCACTGATCTCGTGGTTCACCAGGACGACCTCGGCGCGGTGGGCCACGAAGCCTTCCGCATACACGGCGAGTTGCGAAGGCACTCCGATCTCGCGGGTGCTGGAGCAGACAAGAGCGGTGCGGGAACGACGGCCCGCGCTGCTAGGGAACTACAGGGGCACAACCTCGCCTCTGGTGGAGAGTTGCACACCACGCTTGAAGTCTGGACGTCGCAGGTCAAGACGGTCCTGCAGATGTGTGCCCACATCTCCAACCATCTCGACTTCTCCAAGAAGTCGCACGCTGACGACGACGCGCACGTCGCTGCCTCGCTGCGGCGCAGGGACGGGTCCGCGGTGCCGGTGTCGGAGATCTCGAAGTACGTGACGTAGCGAGTTCTTGGGGGAGCAATGGGGGTCTTCAGTTACACGAACCTCATGGAAGTGGACCTGGGCAAGGTCAGTCAGGCCGCTGCCGATTGGAAGAGGGCTGCTGCGGAACTGGAAGAGCTGAGGGGCGACGTCTACGGCAGCCTTCTGCAAAAGTCCGACGGAGCTCGATGGACCGGTGTCAACTCTTCCGTGACCAAGGACTTCGTCCGCAAGACCGCCAAGGAAGTCTCTGATCTGTGCGAGGAAGCGACGAGCGTCGCTGCTGTCCTGGATGACGCCGCCCGCGAACTCACGGCGATCCAAAAGAGGCTCCGAGATCTCACGGCAGAGGCTCGGCAGGGGGATCCGACTAGGGCGGCAGGGCCAGATCCCGGGCTCGTCGTCGCGGACGGCCCCAATGGGACGGTGCGAGTGACGGAAGCCTACTGCGACGTGAATGGCACCTCACAGCGGACGAAGGACCGGTTGAAGTGGTACGCCGACACCCTCAGCAATCTGGTGGCCCACGCGGCGGAGATCGATGCAGCCCTGGAACGAGCCTTGAGGCGGGCGCACGGAGGCGATCCGCACAATGCCGGTCACGCCGTATTCACCTCCCTCGACGAGGACCAGCTGCCGCGGGCCATGAAGCTGGCTTCGTTGGGGGACGAGGCGAACGCCGGGCAGCGTGCCGAACTGCGGCGCCTGTGGTCGTCACTGAGCCCCCGAGCCCGTGCGGAGCTATGGGCCGAGCATCGAAGTGAACTGCTCGCTGCGGGCCTGCTTGCCCCTACTGTCAAACGGATCGCCCCCGATGGTGGCTCCGGCCCGTACGGTGTCGAAGAGCCCGGCGCGGCCGAACGCCGTACCAGGGAAAAGATGAACCTGATCGCCGAGGCCGCCGACTGGAAGGGCGACAACGACGCGTCCAGGCACATGGCGCACTACCTGGGGAACAGCGGCAGCGACATGGAGCTCCCTGTGGACAAGATGATGAGCGACGTCCCCGACTTCCGCACCCACATAGAGGCGTCCATCCGCGAGGAGCAGGACCAGTGGCGCAGGACGGCGCTCGCGGAGTTCGAGAGGAATGGTGGACAACCCGTCGCCATTCCCGTGGAAACGAAGAACCGAGACTTCTCCTTCACACAGGACGCCAACGAGAACTGGTTCTTCGCCGTTGGATCAACCAGATCCAACGTGACCGGAGTGGTCACCGTCGTACCCGACCAAAGCGGCAAGCCCGAGGTGGCTCTCGACTACCAGGTCAACGCTTGGGACCGCTACAACTGGGACAAGGACAAGGGAGTGACCATCGGCCTGCCGGGAAAAGCCGAGCTGAACATTCCCGACGGTCAGATGGCCCGCCTTCACACCACGGGTGTGGCGCAGGAGTTCGACATGGCGGGCAGCAGCTCGGTCAAGCACTACGATCTGGGCGGGGCCGCTTCGAATGACGGCCCGCTGCCGGCGCCGGAGCAGCCAGGGCGTGCGGGTGATCGCACGGACCCGGGGCGTGAGCAGCAAGAAGGCCGATAGTGGATCTCCGATGAACGATTCGCATGAGAAGACCGTCGGCGAAAAGGCCGGCCGGGCTCGCCGGCGACGACTTCCCGTTGTCATCGCGCTGATCGCCCTGCTCTGTGTCGGTGCCGCACTCGCCCTCGTCGCCCGAGGTGTCGACGATGCCTCTTCCGAGCAAGCGGAGCGGGAGAAGAACTGCTGTTGGGCGGAGGGGGCCACCCCGGAGTGGCTGAGCGGGCAGGTGGGCATCCGGATTCCTGAGGGTGCGTCGGACCGGCGGGCGGGGTACAAGACCGGACAGCGTTACGACACCGGTCTGTTGACCTTCGTCCTTCCTCGCGACGATGCGGAGGGGTACCTGGGGCGGCTCGTGCGGGAGGGCACCCGCATGGTGGGCAACATCGAGCCCAAGGGGAAGGACTATCGCCCCGCGGCCGCGTTCGGCCGCTTGGGGCTGCCCGAGCCGGAGACCTTCGCTGAAGGGGTGCGGCGGACCACGCTGTGCCCGGATGAGTTGGATTCGCCGGAGGGGCGGTATCTGCAGCGCTGCGTCGACCTGTTCGCGCACGACTTGGGGACCGGCGCGGTACGGGTTTACGTGCGGTCCGTGATCGAGCCGTCAGTGACGCCGCCGGCGCCCGGCAGCGGTCGCTGAAGACGGGGTCACCGTGGCCGGAAACGTACCGGTAGCGCCGCCAGGCTCTTCGTCCACGGGGACTTGATCCACGTCAGTGACGACTCCGGGACGGACAGTTCCAGGTCCGGGAGGCGGTGGAGGACGGTGTCGACCGCGGTGCGGGCGATCAGGCGGGCCGGGTCCTGGGCCGGGCAGGTGTGGGGGCCCGCGCCGAAGGCGAGGTGGGCGCGGTTGCCGGTGACGGGGGAGCCGGTCGTCGGGAGGGCTTCCGGGTCCTGGTTGGCGGCGGCGATGCCGAGGAGGAGCATGTCGCCGGCGTTGATGCGGCGTCCGCCGAGGGTGAGGTCGCGGGTGGCGTAGCGGGCCGGGACGTTCTGGGTCGGGGGGTGGCGCCACAGGACCAGGTCGAGGGCGTCGTCGACGGTGAGGTGGCCGCCCGTCAGGGAGGAGCGGAAGGCGGGGTCGCACAGCAGCACGCGCAGGGTGGTGGCGATCCAGTCGACCGTGGTGCCGTTGCCCAGGGTGAACATGACGACCAGGTTGTGCAGCACCTCGTCGGCGGAGAGGCCCACCGGGTGGTGCAGCAGCGCCGAGGTGAGGTCGTCGCCCGGGGTGCGGCGCTTCTCGGCGATGAGGGCGAGCAGGACGGCGTTCATCCGCTTGCTCGCGTTCACCGAGTCCGCGTTCGCGGCGACCACGCCCGTGATCGCGTGCACCAACTGCTGGCCGGTGCACTCGTCCAGGCCCAGGAGCTGGATGATCACCCGGGACGGCAGCCGGCGGGCGTAGTGCGCCACCAGGTCCGCCTCGCCGCGGGACGCGAAGGAGGCGATGAGGGCCTCCGCCGTGGCCCGGACGTCACGCCTGAGTTGGTGGCCGTCGACGCGGGCGAGCGCGGCGGAGACCGCGGAGCGCAGCCGGCGGTGCAGTTGCCCGTCCGCGTACAGCAGCGCCGGGCGCCAGCCGACCGTGGGCATGATCGGGGACTCGGGCGGCACCCGGCCCTCGCGCAGCGGGGTCCAGCGGCGCGGGTCGTGCGAGAAGTCCTGTTCGTCGCGGGTGAGTCGGAGCAGTTCGCGATGGCCCAGCACGAGCCACGCGGCGATCCCCGGCGCGATCGTCACCGGCGCCACCGGTCCGTGGGAGCGCCGTAGCTCCTCGTAGAACGCGGGCAGGGCGTCGCCGTCCAGCTCGGGGCCGTACAGCGTGGGTGGGACGGCGCGGCGCGCACCACCGGTTCGGGACGCACCGGCCCGGGGCGCTTCGGTTCGCGACGCTTCGGTTCGCGACGAGGGGTGGGCGTGCGGCGGGTGGCTCACGCCGGACCGCCCGCCGCCGGGCCGTCCGCGGCAGAGTCGTCCGCCGCCGGACCGGCCGCCGCCTCTGCCGCCTGACGATCGTCGATCAAGTGCCGCAGCAGCGCGATCAGCGCCCGTACCGAAGACCTCGGATCGCGCGCGTCACAGCTCACCAGCGGCGTCCCCGGCAGCAGGTCCAGCGCCTCCCGCAGCTCCGCGTCCGGGTAGTGGGGGCTGCCGGGGAAGTGGTTGACCGCCACCGCGAACGGCAGGCCCAGGTCCTCCAAGTTGTCGAGCGCCTCGAAGGAGGACTCCGGGTCCCGCGCGTCGACCAGTGCCAGCGCACCCAGCGAACCCTTCGCGAGATCGCGCCAGGTCGGCAGGAAGCGCTGTTGCCCGGGGGTGCCGAAGAGATAGAGCGCGAGCACGCCGTTGATCGTGATCCGGCCGAAGTCCAGACCTACGGTCGTCGTCGACTTCGAGCCGCCGCCCGACGCGTCGCCCACCGCGCCGGCCGGGAGCGCCGCTCCGTCGACCGCCGCGCCCGCCTCCGTCACCTCCTCCTCCGTGGACAGCGGCTTGATCTCGGAGACCGTGCCGATCAGCGTCGTCTTGCCCACCCCGAACGGGCCGACGACCAAGATCTTGGCCGAGCCGGTGACGGTGGGGGCCAAGTACTTCGAGGAGTACGGGGAGTGCGTGGGGTCGGGGGTGCCCGGCGGGTCGGGCGGCCCGGGTTGTCGCCGCGCCCGGTCGCCGGGGGTCTCCCGGTGGCCGGCGTCAAAGACGGCGTTCGAGCCCATCGAGGACCTTTCTCAGCATGGTCACGTCGGTGCGGTCGGCCGGCGGGATGGGGGGACGCACCGCCACCAGGCCCCACTGCACCAGGTCCGAGAGCAGCACCTGCACCACCGACGGCGGCTGGCCGAGGTGCGCGGCCACCTCGGCCACCGACAGCAGGCCCTGGCACTGCCGCAGGATCGTGTGGTGTTCCGGCTGGAGGTACGAGGGGAAGGCGGCGTCCGTGGCCACCACCAGGGCCTCCCAGGGCAGCGGCTCGCCGCCGGCACCCGCCCGACCCCCGGTGATCACGTACGGCCGCACCGCCCGGTGCGTCCGCTCCTGCGGACGGTCCGTCATGACGGGTTGGGCACGGGATCTCTGGGCTGACTGCTCAGGTGTGCGCCGATTTTCACCACCAGCAGCTGCATCTGCTGGGCCACCAGGCCGACGTCCGCGTCCGTGCCGGTCGCCACGCCCAGGTGCGCGCCGACCCCGGCGTGGGTGAACAGCACGAAGCCGTGCTCGGACTCCAGCATCAACTGACGCACCCCGGCGCCCGCGCCGAACAGCAGGGACGTGGTGGACCGGCTGGTCATGTTCATCGCCGCGCAGGCCGCCGAGAGCGCCTCCGCCTCGCCGACGCTCAACACCGGCACCGGGCCCGACAGGTTCTTCGCGGAGGCGTGCCCGAGCCGCAGGCCGTCCTCGGAGACGACGACGGCGTGCCGCACGCCGGAGATCTCGATCAACGGCCTGAGCAGCCAGCCGAGATCCGGAAGGGTCGAAAGGGTCCCGGTCACGGTCTGCCTCCACGGAATGCTTCGGGATCGTTGGGGTGTGCTTCGGTCAGGGGGCCCGGGGCGGAGCCCGGGACCCGTTCGCGGTGCTGGGCCCACGCCGGAGCCTGCGCGCGGGCCGTCCGGCCCCGCGCCTGGGCCGGCACCTGGACCTCGGCGTCAGCCTGTGCTGCTTGGGCCCGGGCCCGGATCTGTGCCTGTGTCCCTGCCTGGGTGTGTGCGGGGGTACGGGACCGGGCCTGTCCGTCCGCGACGCTCTCCCGGCCCCGGCGCGAGCCGGAGACCACGTTGGCGACGGACGCCCGCGCGGCCTCCGGTGTCCACCCGGCCGCCCGGGCCGGCGGCTCCGGTGCCGGCGGGGGCTGCAACGCCTGCTGCGCCGCTGCCTCCACCGCCGCGCCCCGCCTGCTGCGCCGCCGCGGCAGCGCCTCCCGGGGAGCGGCGGGCGGGCCGCCCGCGGGGTGCGGGACGCCCTGCTCCGGCCGGGTGCCGTACGCCTCCGACGCGTACGCATCCGGTACTTGGGCGTGCGCGCCGTGCGCCCGCTCCCCGTAGGCCCGTTCCTCGTACGTACGTTCCCCGTACTCCCACTGCTCGTACCGGGCACCCGCACCGACGCCGCCACTGACCTCGACGCCGACGACCCCGGCACCGACGCCTCCGACACCGACGCCGGCTGTGACGCCCGCGCTCGTCTCGACGCCGTACCCGTTCGGCCTGGCCTGCGGCAACACCGCCTCGCCCGCCGACGCGAAGTGCGCGTACGGCTCCGTCAGCAGCCGGTACGGCAGGAAGGCCACGGCGCGCGTGCCGCCGTACGCCGAAGCCGTCGACAGCTCCACGCCGAAGCCCAGCTCCCGCATCCACCGGCCCGCGCACGCCAGCCCCAGCCGGGGCACCGCGCCCAGGTTCGTCAGGTCCAGGCCGTCCCGCAGCCGGGCCGTCGCCAGCTCCAGCACGTCCGGCGCCATGCCGAGGCCCGCGTCGTCGATTTCGACGACGGCCCCGGCGCCCACCTCGCGGACGGTGACCACGACCCGGGTGCGGGAGGGGGAGAACACGGTCGCGTTCTCCAACAGCTCCGCGACCGTGTGCATCAGGCCCTCGACGGCGGACGGCACCACGTACAGCGTCTGACCGCCGTGGATCTCCACCCGGCCGAACTCGACGATCCGCGACTGGGCGCCGCGCACGCAGTCGTACAGCGACACGGGCCGGGTCTCCCGGCGCGCCGGCCAACTCCCGCACATCACCAGCAGCGTCTGCGCCTTGCGGGTGAGCTGCGCCGCGGCGTGGTCGGCCTGCATGACGCCCGCCATCAGCTGGGGGTCCTCGATGGACTGCTCGACGTCGTCGAGCACCTGTTGCTGCACCGTGGCCATCGCGTGCATGTGCCGGGCCACGGACTCGAAGGCGGCCTCCACCGAGTCGCGCAGGGCCCGCTCGCGGCGGGCGCCCTCGTCGGAGCCGAGCGCGGCGACGACCTCGGCCAACTCCCTCGCGAACTCCTCACCGGTGTCGGCGGCCGGTGAGAGGGGTCCGGGGACGTCGGCGACGCTCTGGCCGGCGCGTTTGCGCTCGACTATCGCCGGGAGACGGACGGTCGCGAGGTGGGTCACCTCGGCCGCGCGCACCTCGCCGGTGCGTAACCGGGCGGCGAAAGCCTTCCGTTGCAGGCGCAGCAGCCGGGCGAGCAGCAGAGCCCAGGAGAACGTCAGGACGGCGACGGCGGCACCGCCGCCGGCGGCTATCCGCCACTGCGCGGCAGGGGTGTGGAGGGCGGTGAAGGCGCCTGCGGCGGCCACCGCGGTGAGGGTGGCGAGCGGCCACCACAGGGGGGTTCTGACCTGGGCGGCGGGCGGTGCGCCGGCCCGCGCGGCGGCTCGGCTCACCATCTGTGGTCCGCTCCGGGGCGCGGCCCCGGGTCCCTACGGCGCGGTCCCGCCGGCAGGGGCGGAAGGGGGAACGAATGTGACGCGCGCGGTGATCGGGATGCCCGGGGCGAATGCGAAACCCAGGGCGAATGTGAAGCCCGAGACGAGTGGGGCGCGCGAAGTGAAAGAGACGGATGGGACGTGAGGTCGTGTGGGAATCGGCGGAGGGTGATCGGGTCGTCGGGGACGACCACGACTTTCGAAACGACGATCACTGAAGACAGAGTCCTTCCCGGACACGTCGGACTCCCGCAGGGGGACGGGAGCGCACCGTAATCCTACGATCAACTGACCGTGTTCGAATATGAGTTGGCGAAGCCGGATCCGCGCCGACTCGTCGGCTTGGGCGGGGGTCCGGTCCGCGGCGCGAGTAACGTGTTCCCCCAAGTCTCCACAGCATCGACACAGTCGGGTGGGGAGTGCCTATCCTGTCGGCATATGGCCCGGTACCGTCCTGTCCCGGGAATTCACGGGGAGGACCGGGGGGTCTGCGATGAGCCTGGTACGCAGTGGCGGGGCGCCGAGCGGCGGGACCGCCGTCCGCGGGGTGCGCGTCCAGCTGGTGGCCCCCGCCGAACTGGGGCGTTCCGAGGTCGAGCGATGGCGCGCACTGCGCGCGGCGCACGCCGCGGCCGGCGGGACGGCCAGTCCCTTCATGGCGCCCGAGTTCACCCTCGCCACCGGGCGGGCGCGGCCCGCGGCAAGAGTGGCGGTTCTGTGGAGGGACGGCGAAGCGGTCGGCTTCTTCCCCTTCGAACGCGGCCCCCTCGGCCGCGGCCGGGCCATCGGCCTCGGCGTCTCCGACTGCCAGGGCGCGATTCTCGCGCCCGGCGTCGAAGCGGAGATCACCGCGCGCGAGTTGTTGTCCGCATGTGCGTTGTCGACCTGGGAATTCGACAACCTCGAAGACGGGCAAACCCTTTTCGCCGCCTCCGTCACCGAAGAGTTCGATTCCCCGGTGATGGACCTCGCCGACGGATTCGCCGCGTACGAGGAACGACTGCTGAAGCGGTCGCCGAAGTTCTTGAAGTCCACCCGCGCCAAGGAGCGCCGGCTGTCCCGGCGCGTGGGCGACCTGCGGTTCGTCTTCGACGAGCGCGACCCCGCGATGCTGCGCACGCTGATGGAGTGGAAGTCCGCGCAGTACCGGCGCACCCACCGGGGCGACCGGTTCGCCACCGACTGGATCGCCGGACTGGTGCACGACCTCCACGCGGGCCGCGACGCCGACTGCTCGGGGGTGCTGTCCGTGCTGTACGCGGGCGGGCAGCCCGTCTCCGCGCACTTCGGCCTGCGCTCGCGGACCGTGCTCGCCTGCTGGTTCCCGGCGTACGACACCCGGTTCGCCCGCTACTCGCCCGGGCTCGTGCTCCATCTGCGGATGGCCGAGGCGGCGGCCGCGGCCGGGGTCACCACCTTCGACCTGGGGCAGGGGCCCGCGGTGTACAAGGACGCGTTCAAGACCGGCGAGTTGCGGGTCTTCGCGGGGGCGGCGACGCGTCCCGGGCCGGGAGCGGTGGTGTCCTGGCTGAGCCGCGAGCCCTCGCGCCTGGCGCACGGGTACGTACGGGCCAGGCCCCGGCTCGCCGGGTTCGCCCAACGGACGCTGGTCCGGGTGGCGAAACTCCGCGGCCACTGAACGCAGCGGCCGGCGACGGCGGCCAGCGGACGCGGCCGTCGACCGCGGCCACCGAACGAGGCCACGAGCGGGCCCGACCCCACCCGAACCGCAGCGCGGCACCCGCACGCACCGAGGAAGACGGATCCATGAGTACGCAGCAGTCCAACGCCCCCGCGGGGCCCGGCCGGGCACCCGCGCCGCTGCGGGTCGCCCAACTCGACCTGGCAGGGCCCGACGGCGAAGTCCTCTCCTTCGGCCCCGCGCTCCCGCCCGCGCCGCCCGTCGACGGCGGTGACGTCTACGCGCTGGTACGGCTGCGGGGCCGCCCGGTCGCCACCGTCGTCTGCCGCGTGCCGCCGGGCAAGTCCGCGGCGGACGCGGTCGCGACGGAGGCCCGCGCGCTGCTGGCCCGCAACGGCGTGCCCGCCGCGGACGCCGTGGACGCCGGCGCCCCGCCGCGCACCAGCGTCGTCGTCGCCACCCGCGAGCGCGCCGACCAACTCGCCCGCGCGCTGGACTCCCTGCTCGCCCAGGACCACCCGGACTTCGAGGTCGTCGTGGTCGACAACGCGCCCGTCACCAGCGCCACCCGGGACCTGATCGCCGGCGGCTACGCGGAGCGGGGCGTGCGCTACGTGCACGAGCCCGTGCCCGGGCTCGCCGTCGCCCACAACCGGGGCGTCGCCGAAGCCGACGGCGAGGTCGTCGCGTTCACCGACGACGACGTCGTCGCCGACCCGCACTGGCTCACCGCGCTCACCCGGCCCTTCGCCGCCGACCCCGGCCTCGGCTGCACCACCGGGCTGATCCTGCCCGCCCGGCTCGGCACGCCCGCGCAGATCCTGCTGGAGAGCCACGGCGGCTTCGCGAAGGGCTTCGAGCCCACCACGTACGACCCGAACGACCCGCCCGCCGACGAGCCGCTGTTCCCCTTCACCGCGGGCAGCTTCGGTTCCGGCGCGAACATGGCCTTCCGCGCCGCGGCCCTGCGCGCCGCCGGCGGCTTCGACCCGGCGACCGGCACCGGCACGCCCGCCCGCGGCGGCGACGACCTGTACGCCTTCGTGAGCGTGCTGGTCGCCGGCCACCGGCTGCGCTACAGCCCCGACGCCCTGGTGTGGCACCACCACCGGGAGACCTGGCGGGACCTGGAGAACCAGGCGTACGGATACGGCGCCGGGCTCACCGCGTACCTCACCGCACTGCTGGTGCGGCGGCCCGCGATGCTCCCCGCGCTGCTGCGGAAGCTGCCGCGCGGCCTCGCCCACGCCCGCACCATCACCGCGCACCGGGACTCGGCGGGCGCGGCCGTGCCCGGAGCGCACGGCGCGCAGGACTACCCGTGGCCGCGCCGGCTGTCCCGGCTGGAGCGGCGCGGCATGCTCGCCGGGCCCATCGGATACGTCAGGGCGCGCCGCAAGGTGCGGGGAGTGCGCCCGCCCTGGGAACCGGCACGGCGCACGGCGCGTGAGGAGCAGTCGTCATGACGAACCGTCAGAGCCCCGGTGTGCACGTCCCCGTGCTGCTGTACCACTGCGTCACGGACGACCCGCCCGCCTGGATCGCCGAGTTCAGCGTCACCCCGAAGGACTTCGCCGCGCACCTCGACGCGATCGTGGCCAGCGGGCGCACCGCGGTGCCGATCAGCACGCTCGTCGCCCACCTCGCGCACGGTGCGCCGCTGCCGCCGCGACCGGTGGTGATCACCTTCGACGACGGCTTCGCGGACCTGCCGGGCCCGACCGCCGACGCGCTCGCCGCACGTGCACTGCCGGCGACCGCGTACCTGACCACCGGCGCCATCACCCCGGGCCGGCGCAGCCTGCTGCCGCCCGCGCCGATGATGACGCTCGCCCAGGTGCCGGAGCTGGAGCAGCGCGGCATGGAGATCGGCACCCACACCATCACCCACGCCCAGTTGGACACCCTGGGCGCACGCGCCCTGGAACAGGAACTGCGCGAACCCAAGGACGTGCTGGAGGACCTGCTCGGCCACGAGGTCGCCCACCTCGCCTATCCGCACGGCTACAACAGCGGACGGGTGCGGCGGGCGGCGCTGCGGGCGGGGTACGCCTCCGCCGCCGCGGTGCGGCACGCGCTCAGCTCCGAGCGGGACGAGTCGTACCGCATCGCCCGGCTGATCGTGCGCCGCGGCCACACGGCGGCGGACGTGACCCAGTGGATGGCGGGCCGGGGCGCCCGCACGGCGCCCTTCCCCGACTCCCTCCCCACCCTCGGCTGGCGCGCCTACCGCCGTGCCCGCGCGGCACTGAAGGGCCCGACGTTCGCAGGCTGACGCCCCGCGCGGCGCGTGTCCTGCGGGTGCGGGTGCGGGTGCGGGTGCGGGTGCGGGTGCGGGAGCGGGTGCCCCGCGCCCCAAGAGCCTCTCGCCGATTCCCTGCGGGAGCGTTGGCTTGTGCGGCCCGTCTGTGGCTTGTCGCGCAGTTCCCCGCGCCCCTAAAACCCCGTCCTCCGCGCCGCAGGCACATGACGGGGGCAGCGAATCAGGGGCGCTGGGGCCCCCATGCCCTCTGGGCATAGGGGGCGGAACTGCGCGAGAACCACTCACGGGCCGCGGAGATCAATGCTCCCGTAGGGAAGCGGCGGGTTTGTCAGGGGCGCGGGGAACTGCGCGAGAACCACTCACGGGCCGCGGAGATCAATGCTCCCGTAGGGAAGCGGCGGGTTTGTCAGGGGCGCGGGGAACTGCGCGAGAACCACTCACGGGCCGCGGAGATCAATGCTC
>NZ_JBIRGU010000002.1:786078-830942 GCF_044328175.1 Streptomyces sp. NPDC017979
CCCGCAGGGAAGCGGCGGGTAATTCGGGGGCGCTGGGGGTCCCTCCATGCCCTCATAGGGGGCGGAACTGCGCGAACAGCCCACCACCGGGCCGCACAAGCCAACGCTCCCGCAGGGAAACCGCGGCTTCGCCCGGAGGCGCATGGCCGCGTGGCCTACGGCGACGGGACGGGGCGCGGACTCACGATGCCCGGCTCCCAGCCGCGGTTCGGGGGCGTCTGGGACTCCTCCAGGAGGCGGAGCGCCAGCGCCTTGCGCTGGGCGTCGGCCTCCGCCGCGTTGCCGGCGTCGAAGGGGGGCCGGGGGTCGTACTCCAGGGCGAGTTGGATCGCCTCGGCCGTCACGTCGTCGGCGAGGAGGGACGCCAGGTAGAGGGACATGTCGAGCCCGGCGGAGACCCCCGCGGCGGTGATGATCCGGCCGGAGCGCACGTAGCGCTCGGGGAGGTACGTCACGTCGAACGTGGCCTCCAGGTACGGCGCGGACGCCCAGTACGTCGTGGCGTCCCGGCCGTCGAGCAGCCCGGCCGCCGCCAGGACCAGGCTGCCGGTGCAGACGGAGGTCGTGAAGCGGCTGGTGCGGTGGATGCGGCGGATCCAGTCGAGCAGGGCGCGGTCGTTCATCGCGGCGACCGTGCCCCGGTTGCCCGCGCCGGGGACCACCAGCACGTCCAGGCGGTCGACTTCGGACAGGGCCCGTTCCGCCATCACGCGGACGTCGCCGGTGTCGGTGCGGACCGGGCCCCGGCGCGCGGCGACCATCGTCACCTCGGCGCCGGGGAGGCGGGACAGGACCTCGGCCGGGCCCGTCGGGTCCAGCAGGCTGTAGCCGTCGTAGAGCACGATGCCCACGCGGGGGCCGCCGGCCCGCCGCGGCCCGGGGCGCTCCGCGGCCCACGCCTGCGGCCCGACCGCGGCACCGGCCGCCAGCGCGGCCCCCGCGCCCACGGTCGTACGGATCAGGGCCCGGCGCGAGGCCGCGGCAGGGGGAACCGGCTCTGGTGCAGGTGGAGTCGTCATGCCTCCGGAGTCTCACGACCGGACGCCGTCCGCACCGCCGGCATGTCCGGCATCCTGCGGATCGTGTCCCCGCTCGTGCCGTACCGGTCCACGAACGCCTGCCGCAGCGTCTGCGCCGAGCGGAACCCGCAGCGCCGGGCGACCGCGGCGAGGGAGAGCCGCGAGGTGCGCACCAGGTGCGCCGCGGCCTCCGTCCGCGCCGCCCGCACCGCCCGCGCCGGCGTCGTCCCCGCGTGCGCCGCGAACAGCCGGCTCAGATGGCGGGTGCTCACCCCGGCGCGGGCCGCCAGCGCGCCCGGGCTCAGGTCCGCGGTGAGGTGGCCGGCCACGTACGCCATCAGGTCGCCGACCGCCCGGCCGCCCGACGGCGGCGCCGACAGGTACACGCTGATCTGCGCCTGGTCGGCGGGGCGGTGCAGATGGGTCACCAACTCCCGGGCCACCGCCCGCGCCAGCGAGGCCCCGTGGTCCTCCTCGATCAGCGAGAGCGTGAGGTCCAGGGCGCTGGTGACGCCCGCGGACGTGTAGACGTTCCCGTCCCTGATGTACAGCGGCGCCACGTCGACGGCGACTTCGGGGTGCCGGGCGGCCAGCCCCTCGCCGTACCCCCAGTGCGTGGTCGCCCGACGGCCGTCCAGCAGACCGGCCGCGGCGAGGACGGACGCCCCGGTGCAGACGGACGCCACCCGGCGGCTGCGCTCCGCCAGCCGCACCACCTGGGCCAGCAGCCGCGCGTCGGCCGCGGCCTCCTCGGAGCCCGCCCCGCCGACCACCATCAGCGTGTCGAGCCGGCCCGTCACCCCCTCCAGCCGCCGGCCCGCGCCGAGCACGATCCCGGTGGAGCTGCGGACGGCCCGCCGCCCCAGGGTGCCCAGCTCGATGGAGTACGGGGGATCGGCCCCGTACCGGTTGGCGATGTCCAACGCCCCGCTGGGGCAGGCGATGTCGAGGATCTGGGCGCCGTCGTAGGCGACGACGAGCATCCGCCGGGTCTTCTCCGTGCTCTCCATGCCGCGATGCCATCACGCGGCCCGCCCGGGCCGCGGACCGCGGTCACCAAGGGCGCACCTGGTGGAAGAACGGGTCCGCCACCGCCTTGCGCAGGGCCCGCCACGACGACTCCCGGGCGAGCGAGAGGTCGCAGTGCGGGCCGGGGTCGCGCCAGTTCCACTGGAGGGCGGCGTGCACCCCGTCCATCTTCTTCACCACCCGCGGCACTTCCTCGTACCACTCGGCCTGCCGCTGCGGCCGGTCGGGATCGTCCGCGGTGCCGAACTCGGCGAGCATCAGCGGCTTGTCGGCGGACAGGTGCTGCCGGATCCAGCGGTGCACGACCTCCTGCGTCTCGGCGAAGCTCTCCCACTCGGTGTCGTGGCAGCGGTAGTAGTTGTAGCGGTCGTACGCGATCCAGTCGACGTACGCGTCCCCCGGGTACAGCTTCGGGAACAGCTCGTTGTTGCCCGGGTAGCCGGTGATCGTCCACGTCCACACCACGTTGGTGACGCCCAGCTTCCGGAACCGGTCGTGGATGTGGCGCCAGGCGGCGACGAACTGCTCCGGCGTGCCCTCGTCGGGCACCCGGGTGTCCATCTCCAGGTCGAAGGAGAGGAACAGCGGCCTGCCGTACTCCTTGATCCGCCGCGCCTGGACGTCGATCACGGTCGCGTCCAGCGCGCCGGCGGAGATCTGCGTCCAGCGCGGCTGCTGGGCCGCCGTGCCGCCCCACCACTTGCTCTCCCACGACAGCAGCAGCATCCGCTCCTGGCCGACCGCGCGCTCCTGCTCGGTGACGAGTTGACCCTCCAACCCGTCCGTGGACATGTCGTGGTACGCGTAGACGATGTCCAGCTTGCGGCCGATCCGCCGCTCGTACGCGGCGACCTTCTCCACCAGCTCCGGCTTCTCGTGCCGCACGTAGGCGCCGAACCAGGCGCCGCACGGCGGCACCAGGAGCTCCGTCACCCGGCACTCGGGGGAGTCGGCGGGCGGCCGGGCGCCGTCGGAGGGGGCGGCTTCCCGGCCGAGCGCCACGGCGCCCAGGAGCAGGGCGCCGGCGAGGACCGCGGCCCCGAGGGCCCGCCGTCTCGTACGGGATCTCGGCTGCGGGCGCTCGGCGGGGGGCGTGCGGTGTGCGGACGTCTCGGCGGGGCCGGAGGGCACGGAGGTTCAGCCTCCTTCGGTCACCCCTGGCGGGGTGGTGGTGCGGCGGGGTTCTCGTAGCGATGCTTCCCCGCGGGGAGCTGGGGACAGCACGCGGCGGCCGCGGTCACCCCCGTGAGGAGTACCAACAGGCCCGTACCGGTCAGCGACTTGACGGCGATCAGCGCGGTCGCGCCGAGGACGGCGAGGCTGACGCTGAGGAAGACCGCGAGCATCGCCGCCTCCAGCCGGTCGGAGTCCCGGCCGAAGTGCGGGTCCCAGTCCTCGACCGGGCCGACCGCGGGGTGCCGGCCCAGGCGCGGGGCACAGACCCGCAGCACGGCCGCGCCGGGTCCGACGAGCAGGAAGAGCACGACGGGCAGCCAGCGCAGCGGATTCCCGTCGGGCAGGAGGGTCACGAGGAGCGCGAAGGCGCCCGCGGCGGGCGGGGCCCAGCGCAGGGCGAGGGCCGCGCGGGAGCGGGACTGCTCGGCCTTGGCGGCACGGACGGCGGACCGCAGCCGGTCGACCTGCGGTTGCGGTTGCGGTTGCGACTGCGGTTGCGGCTGGGCTTGCGGCTGGGGCTGTCGGGCCGGTGTCGCCGGCCAGTGCGACGGGGGCTGCTGCTCGGAACTCATGACGTCCTCCCCGCGGAGCTCTTCAACCGGTAGACGACGCCCGCGTCATTGCTCGCCACCTTCTCGAACAGCGGCGACGCCGCCACGTCCTTCTCGATGTCGGCCATCTGCTCTCCCGTGAGCAGCCCGTTCATCTCCGAGTTCGCCACCTGACCGCGGGTGTAGAGGAAGTACGCCTCGCCCGGCGGCTCCACCGCCGACATGTCGCTGGCGAGGGTCTTCGCCGGGGCCGCCACGATCTCGTCGACGTGCACCTTCGAGTCGTCCAGGAACCAGTAGTGGTCCACGTCCCAGTATCGGTCGTACGCGGCCGGGTAGTTGCGGTGCGGCGCGACGACCAGGGAGCCCTCGGGCGCGGTGCTCAACAGGTCCTTGACCAGCTCCACCTCGTCGGGCCGGAAGTAGCTGAGCCGGTCCTTGCCCGAGTAGCTGGGGACGAACAGGACGGTGAGGACGGTCAGGGCGACGGCGGGCGCGACGCCGTAGCGGAAGCCGGTCGCGAGCCGCGGCCAACGGTCGGCCGCGGCCGGTGCCGGTGCTGCGGCTGGTGCCGTGGCCTTGGGGAGCAGCGCCGCCGCGGCGAAGAAGCTCAGGAACGGCAGCATGAACATCAGCACCCGGAACACCATTTCGCTGCCGTAGCCGTTGGCCACCGCCAGCAGCGGCGGCACCGCGGCGAGCAGCAGCAGCGGCCGGGCCCGCAGCCGCAGCGCCTTCCCGCCGCGCACCAACCCGACCGCGGCGAGCAGCACCACCAGCGCCGACAGCAGCCGCGCCGACCAGGACGCGAACAGCGCGCCCGTACCGGTGGGCACCGCGCCGTAGCCCCGCTCCAGGTTGCTCCCCAGGTCGCCGAAGGTCTTGATCATGTCCGGCACCGCTTCCCTGAGGTACGGCAGCGAAGCCGTCAGGTTCCAGGCGGCGAAGACCAGCACGAGGACGATCGGCAGCGTCCAGTCCCGGTAGCGCCCCATCAGGCACAGTGCGGCCAGACTCACCACCAGCATCACGGGCGTCAGTTGGTGCGTGACGACGATCGCGGCGATCAGCGGTATCAGCAGCGCCGTCCACACCACCTGCCGCGCCCGGCGGCCCGGCGTCGGCGCCTCGGCGCGCCGCAGCGCCACCGCGAGCACGCCCAGGTACAGCACGAACGCCGTCGACTGCGGCGAGAAGTAGTCCTGGCCGACCCAGTTCGCGGCGCAGAAGATCCACACCGCGGTCCAGATCAGCCGGCGGTCCTGGGTGAAGGTGCGGAAGAGCAGCAGCAGCGGAAGGAGCAGCAGCAGGCTGGAGAACAACGGCCACCAGGCCATGAACGCCAGCGCGTGCTCCGCCCCGGTCAGCTCCACCACCGCCGCCTGCACGGCGAAGAACCCGGGCCACTGGTCGTACACGGCCATGTCGCCCAACTCGGCGCCGCGCTGGAGCCGACCGGCGTCGATCAGGTGCTCGATGACCGCGTCGTGCTTCCACGCCCAGGCGTACAGCGGGGTCGGATAGACGACGGCCTGGGTGGCGCGCTCCATCACCAACAGGCCGACGGTGTACGCCAGCGGCCACCAGTGGCTGCGCCGCGGATCGCGGGCGCAGTGCCAGAAACCGGCCGTCAGCACGGCGAGGCCGAGCCAGAAGACCACCGGCAACTCGGCGGTGAGGCCGAAGTCCGTGAGGTCGGAGACGTCGGTGGTGGCGACGGCGATCGCCCACAGCACCAGCGCGAGCGCCAGCGGGGCGACCAGCGCGACGAGGGTGCGCCGGTCGGGTCCGGCCGGTGCGGCGCCGCGGCCGCGGCCGGCCGCGCGACGGGCGGCGCGCGGCCCGGGCCCGCCCCCGTCGTCGGGCGCGGGGGCGCCGGCGCGCAGCCCCGAGACGTCGAGGCCCATCGTCGGCCGGTCCACGCCGGTGGCCGCCGGGTCCCGGTCGGGCCGACCGGGCGGCGGCACGGGTCTGCCGGAATCGGTGGCTGGTCGTCGCACGGATCACCTCGGGTGGCTCAGGACGTTCGGATCGCTCGGGTCAGTCGGGGTCAGTCGGGTCGTTCAAGTTGCCGTGAATTGCTATGAGTTGTTTCGAGTGCTTCGAGTGCTTCGAGTGCTTCGAGTGCTTCGGGTCGTGCTGTTCGTTCGGGCCGACCGGTTCGGGCCGACCGGTTCGGACCAGCCGGTTCGGGTCGGCCGCTCGGGTCGCTCTCTTGCGTTCGGCGGGTCCGCTAGTGGGGCTTCGACGCTTTCGTCCGGGGCTTCGCCCGTGACCCGCGCGCCGGGCGGCGCTGGAACAGCACGAGCCCCAGCGCCACGGCCGTCAGGACGAGCTGGAGCGGCAGCGCGACGGGCGCCAACGGCCGTTGCAGGGCCCAGCCCAGGACCGCGAGCACCCACACCGCCCCCCACTGCGCCGGCGCCGGCAGCCCCAGCGTCCGGCCGATCGCCAGCACGGCCAGCAGCGCCAGCAGTTGGCACGCGGTCGGCAGCCAGCGCAGCAGCCCGTCCGCGTCCTCCCACCCGGCCGCCGCCGCGAGGAACCGGGCCAGCGTCTCGTACCAGGCGCCCGTCACCGGCTCCGGCTCCCAGCCGAGCACGGCCGGCGCCGTGTGCAGCGCGGCGAACGTGACCAGCATCCCGGCCGCGAGCAGCCCGGTGCGCGGCCGCAGCAGCGACAGCGCCGCGCTCTGCACCACGATCAGCAGCACCACCGCCGTCACCGTCACCGGCGGCAGCGCCTTCAGCAGCTCCTTGCCGGACAGCGCGTCCAGCGCGAGGTCCGGCGCGGACAGCAGCGGACCCCAGAACAGCACGACCGCCAGCCCCAGCAGCCCCCACAGCGCGAGCGCGATCCGCCGCTCCACCCCGTTGACCGTGCCCGCACCCGCGCCCGCCGCGCCGACCTGCGGCTCCGGCTGCTGCTGCGGCGGTACGAAGACGGGGATGCCGTACGCCGGCGTCGCCGTGTCGTGCCCGCTCCACACGTACGCCGGCGCGGGGCTGGTGTACTCCTGCTCGTGCCGGGCCAGCCGCTCCCGCCGCTCCGCCGCCCGGCGGGCCCGGTCCGCGTCCCGGGCGGTCTCCTGCTTCGAGCGCCGGGCCGTCAGCCGTGCCCACAGCTTCGACGGCTTCGGGTCCCGGCCGGCGAGCGCGGCCCGCAGCCCCGGCGCGGACGCCAGCGCCATCACCGTCATCGACAGCACCATCGCCCAGCCCGCGCCGGAGATCCCGGTCGGCCCCAGCAACAGCGCGGCGCTGCCCAACACCAGGGCGCACATGGCGCTCTGCACCACGGCGAGCGCACCCGTGCGCCCCTGCACCCGCAGCACGGCGAGGTACAGCTCCACCGCGACGCGCGGCAGCGCGGCGGCGGCCAGCAGCCGCAGCACGGTGGTGCCGTTCTCCGCGTACGCGGCGCCGAACGGCGCGAGGATCAGCGGCGCGAACAGCACCAGCACCAGCACCACCGGCACCAGCAGCAGCGTCATCCGCCGCAGCGCCCCGCGCACCCCGGCCGCCAGGGTCTCCGGGCTGTGGGAGGCGTGCGCGGTCAGCGAGGCGGCCATGTTGATGGCCATGACCTCCATCGTCGCGCCGACGGTGTACGCGATGTAGAAGTAGCCGTTGTCGGCGGCGTCGAAGCGGACGGCGACCATCACCGGCAACAGGTTGACCATCGCCAGCGTGAACAGCGAGCCCACCGAGTCACCGGCGAGGAACCGCACGATCTCCCGCAGCCGCGGCGGCTCCCGGTCCCGGTCGGCGGCGGCCTGTTGGGGGATCAGCCGACGGAAGACGAGCCAGCCGAGCGGCAGCACGGACAGCGCGATCGCCGCCGCCCAGGACACGAAGACGCCCAGCACCGGCAGCGCCGTGGCGAACGCGGCGAGCAGCAACAGCTTGGCGATCGAGAAGACCGCGTTGCCCACGGGCACCCAGAACGCCCGCCGCAGCCCGGTCAGCACCCCGTCCTGGAGGGTGAGCAGCGCCCAACTGACGCAGGCGGTCACGAAGCACACCCCGGGCCAGAAGCCGGCGAGCGGTTCGTACGACTCGCCCCACAGCGGCAGGGTGAACAGGAAGCCGACCGAGACGACCGTGACCACCACCGAGCTGGTGAGGTACGTGCGCCACACCAGCGGCCCGGTGCGGCGGCCGGCCCGCGGCACGTACCGCACCACGGCGCCCGTCATCGTCGTCGCGGTGACGGAGGCCAGCAGCCGCATCGCGGCGATCGCGGCCGAGCCCTCGCCGACCGCCTCCTGGGTGTAGTAGCGGGCGGCCACCAGCCAATAGCCGAGGCCGAGTGCGGCGGAGACGCCCGTGGAGAGCATCAGCGCGTACGCGTTGCGGAAGAGCGAGTCCCCGGAGTCGGAGCCCGCGCCCTCCTGGCCGTCGCGGTCGTCCTCGTCGCCGGCCGGCTCCGGTTCGGGGCGCCGGGCGGCGGACTCCGGCAGGGCGCGCAGTCGGGTGGTGTCGACGTCAGACACGGGGCTCGCCGTGGGGGTACGCCCGCAGTTGCACGGTCTCGTCGACCGCGGCTGCGCCCGGCGTGCCCGTACGCCGCCCGGCCGGTCTCCCGGTCGTGAACGGCGGCGCCGGCGCCACCCCGCTCCGCTCCAGCACGGCGAGGACGCGCTCCGCCTTCAGCGGGTCGACGGGCAGCGCGTGCCGGGCGAAGTAGCGGGCGGCGTCCGGCGAGGGGGAGGCGTCGGTGAGCCACTCGCCGGCGTAGTCGTCCAGCGGCGGGTCGTAGAGGTAGCCGGTGGCTATCCGGTGCTCGGCGAGCAGCGCGATCGCCGCGTTCCGGTCGGCCACCAGCAACGGCACCCGGAACAGCGGCTGCGGCCGGTCCGGTGCGGGGCCGGGGCGGCGCACCGCCCACCGCGACGCCAGCAGCTTCGCGGTGCCGGCGCGGTGCGCGGCGAGGCGGTCGTCGAGCCGGGCGACCATGCGCTCGGTCCGCCGCAGCCGCAGGCCGCCGGGCCGCATCCGGTAGTCGTGCATGTCCACCCGGATCCAGGAGTCGAAGTCGGCGAGGGCGCGCGGGAAGCCCGCGGCCGGCATCGCCCGCCGCAACTCGTCGATCCGCAGCGACTGGCGGATGTCGGTCCGGTCCACGAGCCCCAGCAGGCGCACCGCGGCGCGCGCCGCCGCGGTCAGCCGCAGCCCCCGAACGCCGGCCTCAGCATAAGGGCGGACGCCGTACGCCAGTTCTGACGGCAGACTTCCGGCCGTGAGCAGTTCGTCCCTGGCCCGTTCGAAGCCGGGGCGCAGCGCGGGGTCGGCGATCGCGAGGACGCCGCCCGTCCCGGCGCCGGGAAGCTTGGAGAGGCTGAAGACGGACGCCTCGCCGAAGGTGCCGACGAGCCGCCCCTCGATCTCGCTGCCGAGTGCGTGCGCCACGTCCTCGATCAGCGGGATGCCCAGCAGGTGGCAGCGGGAGCGCAGTTCGGGGGCGGGGTCGGGGTTCCCGTACAGATTGACCGTCAGGACGGCGGACAGGCCGTGCCACACGGACTCGGGGACGGCGGCGACGTCGATGGAGCCGTCCTCGGGGCGCAGCGGCGCCTGCACCGGGCGCAGCCCGGCCGCGAGCACGACGAAGAAGATGACGTCGTCGTTGACCGGCGACATCAGCACCCGGCCGCCCGGACGGCACCAGTGCCGCAGCGCCAGGTACATCGCGAGCCGACACGACGGCACGTACAGACAGTCCCGGCCCAGCCGTTCGCGCATCAGCCCTTCGATCGCTGCGTACGCGGACGTCGACCGGCCTTCCCCAAGGCCCATTGAGTCCCCCCAGAAAACCCCCGCCCCCAAATGTGGACCTAAGCGGACTCCGTCGTCAATCACGGCACAGGGCCCACCCCCTGAGGGGGTGGGCCCTGTGCGGAGTCATCGGGACGCCGGTCTCACTCCTCCAGCGTCAGCCCTTTTCGCAGCCTGACGAGGGTGCGGGAGAGCAGCCGGGAGACGTGCATCTGGGAGATGCCCAGCTCCTCGCCGATCTCCGACTGGGTCATGTTGGCGACGAAACGGAGGGAGAGGATCTTGCGGTCCCTGGGCTGGAGGCCGGCGATCAGCGGCTTCAGGGACTCCACGTACTCGATTCCTTCGAGGCCGTGGTCCTCGTAACCGAGGCGGTCGGCGAGCGCACCCTCGCTGTCGTCCTCCTCGTGCTGGGCGTCCAGCGAACTCGCGGTGTACGCGTTGCTCGCGGCCATGCCCTCGACGACCTCCTCGCGGGAGAGGCCGAGGTGCTCCGCCAACTCGCCGACCGTGGGGGAGCGGTCCAGGCGTTGGGCGAGTTCGTCACCGGCCTTCGCGAGGTCGAGCCGCAGCTCCTGGAGGCGGCGCGGCACGCGCACGGACCAACTGGTGTCGCGGAAGAAGCGCTTGATCTCGCCGATGATCGTCGGCATGGCGAAGGTCGGGAACTCGACGCCGCGGCTGAGTTCGAACCGGTCGATCGCCTTGATCAGGCCGATGGTGCCGACCTGGATGATGTCCTCCATCGGCTCGCTGCGGGAGCGGAAGCGGGAGGCGGCGAACTTGACCAGGGCGAGGTTGAGCTCGACGAGGGTGTTGCGTACGTACGCGTACTCGTGCGTGCCCTCCTCCAGCTCCTGGAGCCGGGCGAAGAGGGTCTTCGACAGGGCGCGCGCGTCCAGCGGCGCCACCTCGTCGAAGGGGATCTCGGGAAGGTCGAGGTCCGCGAGGGGGTCGTGCGTCTCGGGTTCGGTCCCGAGGTGGGTCTGGGGGGGTGCCTGCAGTGCCTGTGCCGACGGCGCGGTGGTGGGGGTGCGCGATTCGTCGAGCCGGGGTGACATGGATCTCCTCCGTCGTTCTCGGCATATGGCTGCCGATGCCCATACATGAGCTCTGGGGGTGAGCGGCGCCTCCAAGCCGGTCGTGGGACGGTCCCGTTGCGGTTGCTACAAGCCCTACCCGCTTCTCGCGATCGAATGCAAATGCCAATTACGATATATGTCCTTTTTGTTGCGCTTGTTGGGGGGTGGCCGCATGGCCCGGGAGCGGGGAAAGGGCGTAATGTTCGAGGCAAACCACGGCGCGAAGGGACGTGCATGGACGGCGGTACCGCCGCAGGCAGCGTGAACCAGGGCCGCCTTCGGGTCGACGTCAGGACCGAGGGCCCCAGTGCAGTGCTGAAACCGGCGGGTGAGCTCGATCACCACACGGCCGGCCTGCTGGAGACGCCCCTCGACGCAGCCCTCGCCGACGGCCGCTCGCGGCTCGTCATCGACTGCTCCCAACTGGACTTCTGCGACTCCACGGGCCTCAACGTGCTGCTCACCGCCCGGCTGAAGGCCGAGGCCGCCGGCGGCGGCGTCCACCTGGCGGAGATGCAGCCCGTGGTGGCCCGGGTCCTGGAGATCACCGGGGCGGGCGCCGTCTTCACCGTGCACGAGACGGTGCACGCGGCCCTCGACGGCTGAGCCGACGGCCCAGCACCCCCGCGGCGGATCCGCAGCGCTTTCCGCTTGCGGCGAGGGTGAGTGTTGTCACTGCCGCATGGGGCAGGAGAGTTTCCACAGGTCCCGCGCGCAGCGTCGGGCGTCGGGCACTCTGAGTACGGACCGGCGGGCGAGCCCGAGCAGATCCGGACGTGTGAAAAGCGACTGCGTGAGCAGGACTCCATATATGCGGGGCACATATGTCACGCACAGGCGATCTGGTGATTCGGTGAGGTGAAGCGCTGATGAGCACCACCCGGCGACAGCCGGGCGACCTCGGTCGTGAGCCGAGCGACGCCCGTGGCAACGGCACCTTTGCCGTGCCGCGCACCGCCGATGCCCCCGAGGGCCCACGGTCGCCGGTGCGCTCCCTCGCGCTGGCCAACGCGAGCGGCATCGTCCCGCTCGCCAGGGACTTCACCCGGCAGGCGCTGTACGACTGGGGCTGGCTCCCGGCCGCGACGGCGGACCGCCGGGCCGCCGCGGAGGACGTCCTGCTGGTCGTCTCCGAACTGGTGACGAACGCCTGCCTGCACGCGGAGGGCCCGGACGAACTCCGCGTCGGCTGCGACGGCAAGGTGCTGCGCCTGGAGGTCACGGACCGCGGCGCGGGCCAACCGGCCCCCCGCACCCCGCACCGCGCGGGCCGCCCCGGCGGCCACGGCATGTTCATCGTCCAGCGCCTGTGCCTGGATTGGGGCGTCCAGCGGGTGCCGGGTGCTCCGGGCAAAACGGTCTGGGCGGAACTGGCCGCGCCGTCCTAGCCACCCCTCGGCGCGGGTCGCGCTCCGCGCGGGGTGCGGGGTGCGGGGTGCGGCTGAGCATCCCGCCGTTGCTCTGCGGGAACGCTGTTGTCCACCGGCCGGTGGTGGGCCGTTCGCGCAGTTCCGCCCCCTACGCCCAGAGGGCGTGGGGGGCCCAGCGCCCCTGAAAACCCGTCCTCCACCCCGCAGACATATGACGGGGGAAGCAAATCAGGGGCGCGGGGAACTGCGCGACAAGCCCACCACCGGGCCGCGGAGGTCATCGCTCCCGCAGGGGTGCGGCGGAGGTTTTTAGGGGTGCTGGGGTCCCCCCCACGCCCTCTGGGCGTAGGGGGCGGAACTGCGCGACAAGCCCACCACCGGGCCGCAGAGGCCATCGCACCCGCAGGGGAACGGCGGATGCGCCCCCAGGGCGCCAGGGGGCGCGTCCCGAGGCGCAGGCGGGCCCCGCCAACTCGCTCGCGGTCAAGAAGGCGTGCGCATTGTCTTCCTTCCCCAAGGGCCCCGGCGTACCTTGGCCGCCGATCTGATGTGCCGTCAGTAAAAGGTGAGGGGAGCCTTGAGGTGACCTACCAGAAGCGGACAGCTCTCGCACTCGCGGCAGCGACGACGGTGGCGGTGGCGACCCCGGTGGCCCTGCTCACCGCCCCCCTCGCCCACGCCGCCGTCGTCGACGTCAACTACCAGTGTCAAACGCCCATCGGCCCCAAGGGCGCCGTCTCGCCCGTCGACATCAAGGCCGTCAAGAGCGGTGGCGGCTACGACGTGACGATGTCCTTCGAGAAGGGCGTCTCGTCCAGCCCCATCGAACTCGGCAAGGGCGCCATGAACCCCAGCGCGAAGATCAAGCTGGGCGGCGCCGACTCCGGCGAGCTCGCGGTCGTGGGCAAGCCGAACGACGCGGCCGTGCCCGCCAACACCCCGATCAAGATCGGCAAGCTCACGGGCAAGTACGCCCCGAAGAAGAGCGGCAAGGTCACCTTCACGGCCGGGGTGCTGACCATCAAGGCGCTCGGCACGACCACCACGTGCACCCCCTCCAACAGCCCCAAGCCCTCCCTGGAGCTGGACGTCACGGGCGCGGGCGGCTCCGGCGGCGGCACCGACGGGGGCGCCACCGGCAGCGCCACGGGCTCCGGCGGCGGCTCCACCGGCGGCAGCGCCCCCGACGGCGGCGCCGAACTCCCCAAGACCGGCCCCCTCGACTCCGTCGTCGCCCTCGCCACCCTCGGCGGCACCGTCGTGCTCACCGGAGCCGCCGGAGTCCTCTGGCTCACCCGCCGCGGCGCCCGACGCACCGCGAGCTGAGACGTGCCGGCCCGCCTGCGCACCGCCCTGGTGGGCCTGGTGGCGCTGCTCACCACCGCAGCCACCGTCGTCGCCGCCGCGCCCTCCGCCGCCACGGCCCCCGCAGCACCCGGCGAGCAGCGCCCCGGGTGGACCGTGCGGCCCGCGCCGGGGGACGGCAGCCGGCCGTACGCGTACGCCGAGGGCGCGCCCGGAGCCGTACTGGAAGACCGGCTCACGGTGACCAACCCGGGCACCGCGCCGCTGACCGTACGACTGCGGCCCGCGGACGAACCCGAGCCGAACCCGGCGCGGGGCGCCGCGAAGGGCGTCGGCCGGTGGATCGCGCTCGCCGCGACCGCCGTGACCGTCCCGCCCCGCACCCGTGCCGACGTCCCGTACACCCTCACCGTGCCCGCCGACGCCGCCCCCGGCGACCACCCGGCCGCGGTCCTGGCGACGGTCGTGGACGACGCCGAGGAGCACCCCGCGCAGACGACGGCCCTACGGATCCGACTCCGCGTCACCGGGCCCGCGCTCGCCGCGCTCGCCGTCGAGGGCCTCGCCGCCGAGGGCGCCACCCTCCGCTACACCCTGGTCAACCGCGGCAACACGGTCCTGGAACCACGGGTCCACCTCACCGCGGACGGCCTGCTCGGCACCGCCTTCCGGCGCGCCGCGCGGGGCGTGCCCGCCGAGTTGCGGCCCGGTCAGCGCGTCGCCGTCAGCGAGACCTGGCGCGGTGCGCCGGCGCTGGACCGGGTCGACCTGCGGGTCAGCGCCACGGCCGCGGGGGACGCGCGCGCCGCAGCCGCCGTCACCGTGACCTTCGTGCCCTGGGGCCGGCTCGCGATCGCGGTGCTCCTCGCCGCGGCGCTCGCCCTCCTCGCCCGCCGCGCGGTCCGCCACCGGCGGGGCCGCGCCGGACCCGTCCCGTCCGCACCGCACCCCGGCACCGAACGGCACCCGACGAGGACAGGCACATGACGACGCACCAGCCCGGCGCACGGACGAGCCGCAGCGCGGCGCCCCCGCGGACGTACTCCGTACTCCTCCTCGCCTTCCTCGCCTTCCTTCTCGGTCTGCTTCCTCCCTCCGCGGCAGCCGCGGCCGAGGACGGGCCGAAGGTCAAGCTGGACCAACAACAGGCGGCCAAGGGCGGGAAGGTCACCGTCAGCGGCGACGGCTGGCCGGCCCGCACCCTGCTCATGCTGCTGCTCTGCGGCGAGAACATGCTCGGCGGCACGAACTCCTGCGCCAACGCCGACGGCCGCGCGGTCACCACCGACGACCGGGGCGGCTTCCGCAAGGAACTGCCCGTGGTCGCGCCGCCGAAGCCGTGCCCCTGCGTGGTGCACGTCGCGACGGTGACGGGCGGGCCGACCGCCGCGGACGCCCCGTTCGCCGTCGCCGGCCACCCCACCGCGCCGCTGCCCGCCCCCACCGGCACGGGCAAGCTGGCCGTCCTCGCCACCACCCGCCTCGAAGGGGACTCCGGCGTCCTCGTCTTCTTCGGCGCCGCGCCCGCCCGCCGGCTCGTCTTCACCGTGGGCAACCTCGGTACGACCCCCGTCAAGGACCCCGTCTTCCAGGTCGGCACCGCGCACGGCGTGTACGCGCCGCAGTGGGACGAGCGGCAGTGGCGCGGCACCATCGCGCCGGGCCAGAAGGCGAAGGTGACGCTGCCCGTCGAGCTCTCCGCGGGCGCCCACGGGGACTACGAGGTCTCCGTCAAGTACGGCGGGAAGGTCATCGCCTCCCAGCCGTGGGGCGTGGGCCGGCCGTGGGGCGTCACCGTCTTCTGGGTGCTGCTCGCCGTCGTCGTCCCGGCGGCGCTGTTCCGCATCGGCATGGCGGTGGTGGACCGGGTGCGGCCGTCCCGACCGGCCCGCGCGTCAGCGGCCCCTTCCAAGGCCCCGCCCGAGGCCGTGTCCGAGGCCCCGCCCGAGGCCCCGTCCGAGATCGCCGCCACGGCGACGCTGCCGTGGTTCACCCCCGACTCCGCACCGGCCAAGAACCGACCCACGACGAAGGGACCACCGTGAGGACGCAACGGAGGCTGGGCGCGGCCGGGGTCGCGCTGCTGCTCGGCGGTGCGGGGACCTGGCTCGCAGCCGGGTCCGCGCAGGCCGCGGAGGTGGCGTACGCGACGGAGTGCATCCCGCCGTCGATCTCCGGGCTGCCGCCCGTGCAGGGCACCACCAAGGCGCTGATCACCGCGCCCGCCGAGGCGAAGGTCGGCGACGAGGTCGAGGTCGTCTGGAAGACGGTCCAGGCCGCGTCGAAGAACCCGGACGTGCTCGACCTGGCCGAGGACACCGTCAAACCCACCGGCACCGTCAAGCTCGGCGGCGCGGCCACCGGCACGCTGACGGTGGAGGGCCCCCGGCAGAACCCGGCGATCCCGAAGAACAGCCCGATGCTGCTCTCGGACATGAAGGGCAAGCTGAAGCTGGAGAAGGCGGGCGAGATCACGCTGACGCCGGACAAGTACGCGATCAACGTCTCCAAGCCGATCTCGACGGACACCAAGTGCGCGCCGAAGGAGGCGGTGCAGGTGGCGGCGAAGATCAAGGTGACGGCGGGCGGCGGTACGACGAGTGGCGGCACGACGGCCGGCTCGACCGGTGGCACGGCGGCCGGTGGCAGTTCGGGCGGCAACGGCGGGCAGACCGACTTCCCGGGCAAGACCGTGGAGACGACGTACGCCTGTACGTCCCCCGGTCCGGCCAGCATCAAGGCGCCCATCACGATCAACGCGAAGAAGGACGGAGGCAACTACGCCCTCACGGTCAAGACCGGCGACTCGGTGATGAACAGTCCGGCGCCGCTGCCGGCCGGCGCGATGAAGGGCTCCATGAGCATCGCCGTCGGCGGCGCGGACAAGGGCGCGGTGTCCGTCGTCGGCCAACCGAACAAGGACCCCATCGAGGCGGGCAAGCCCGTCGGCATCGGCGAGCTGAAGGGCACGTACAAGCCCGGCGCGACGGGCAAGTCCACGCTCAGCCCCGGCAAGCTGACGATCGACGTCAACCTCGGCGGTCAGAAGATCGTGATCCCGTGCGAGGTGAAGGGCGCGGCGGGGGTGTCCCTGGAGCTGACGACGGAGGCGCAACCGGGCGGTGCGTCCGGCGGGTCGGCGGGCGGTTCGTCGGGCGGTGGCGCGTCCTCGGGCGGCGCGTCCACCGGCGCTACGAACGGCGGCCTCGCGGACACCGGCGCGGACGATTCGGGCTCCCTGCCCGCGCTGGCCTTGGCGGCCGGCACGACGCTCCTCCTGGGCGCGGCGGTCTTCGCCCTCACCCCCTGGTCCCGCCTGCGGGACCGCGCCTGACCCCCCACGGCTTCCCTCCGGGACCGCTGCCCCCTGCGACCCGGTGGCGGGCTGCTCGCGCAGTTCCGCCCCCTACGCCCGAAGGGCGTGGTGGTACCCCAAGCGCCCCTGATTCGCTGCCCCCGTCACTCATCTGCGGGTGCAGGCAGAGGTGTTTAGGGGCGCTGGGGGTCCCCCCCCACGCCCCCTGGGCGTAGGGGGCGGAACTGCGCGACCAGCCACGTTCTACCCGCAGACAACAGCGTTCCCGCAGGGCTACGGCGGGTGGGGCTGTTAAAGGGGGTGGAACTGCGCGAGCAACTCACCACGGGACGCGCCCGCAGGGCCACGGCGGGTACGTCAGGGACACCGGGGGCACCCAGCAGCCCGCAGCCCCCCAAGCCCCCCGCACGGGGAAGGGGCGCCCCGTGAAAACGGAGCGCCCCTTCAGGCGAACGAACGCGTCGCGCTAGTGCACGCCGCCCATCATCGCCTTCACCTTGCGGCGGTACATGAAGATGGCCACACCAGCCAGCGCCGCCACCGCGCCCTGGCTCGCGAACCACCCTTGCGTGTCCGTCGGCGCGCCGATCAGCTGGAGCAGGGCGATGACCGAGTCGCCCGCGGTGACCGCGAGGAACCACACGCCCATCATCTGCGCCGCGTACTTCTGCGGCGCCAGCTTCGTCGTCAGCGACAGGCCCACGGGGGAGAGGCACAGCTCGCCGACCGTCTGGATGAAGTACACCGAGACCAGCCACATCGGCGAGACCTTCGCGTCGCCCGCGGCCATGCCCTGGGCGACCATCATCACGCCGAAGGAGACGCCCACGAGCACCAGCGCGCCCGAGAACTTCGTCAGCGTGCTGGGCTCCTTGTTCCGCTTGAACAGCGCGACCCACAGGATGGCGAACAGCGGCGCCAGCGCCATCACGAACAGCGGGTTCAGGGACTGGAACCAGCTCTCGGGGAAGTCGAAGCCGAAGAGCGTCGACTCGGTGTTGTCCTTCGCGAAGAGGGAGAGGACCGAGCCGGTCTGGTCGTAGATGCCCCAGAAGACGGCCGCGGCGACGAAGAACCAGATGTAGCCGGACATCCGGGTCTGCTCCAGCGGAGACAGGTCCTTGTCGCGCTTGATGCGGAACAGGTACCACGCCGGCAGCACCAGGCCCAGGATCGTCAGCGGCCACAGCACCCAGTCGATGCTGAACGCGCCGGCCAGGCCCACGACCGCGTAACCGGCCGCCGCGACGCCCAGCCAGATGAGGCCCTTCTTGACCAGCGAAGACCGCTCGTCCGCCGGCAGCGGGTTCGGGATCTTGGAGGACTCGGGGCTCAGGTGGCGGTAGCCGAAGTAGAAGCAGACCAGGCCGATCGCCATGCCGACGCCGGCCATGGCGAAGCCGAGGTGCCAGTTGACCTTCTGGCCCACCGCGCCGATCGACAGCGGAGCGAGGAAGGCACCCAGGTTGATGCCCATGTAGAAGATCGTGAAGCCGCCGTCGCGCCGCGGGTCGTTCTTGTCCGGGTAGAGCTGGCCGACCATCGTGGAGATGTTGGCCTTCAGCACACCGGAACCGGCCGCGATGAACGCGAGGCCGATGAAGAACGAGAACTCCGCGGGCACCGCCAGCAGGAAGTGACCGGTCATGATCACGGCGCCGGCGATGGCGACGGACTTGCGCGCGCCCCAGACCCGGTCGCCGAGCCAGCCGCCCGGCAGGGCGAGCAGGTACACCATGGCGTTGTAGACGGAGTAGATCGCGACCGCGGTCGCGTCCTTCATGCCGAGTCCACCGTCGGCCACGTTCGTGGCCAGGTAGAGCACGAGCAGGGCCCGCATTCCGTAGAAGCTGTACCGCTCCCACATCTCGGTCATGAACAGATAGGCCAGGCCGCGGGGGTGGCCGAGGAAGGTCTTCTCGCCGCCGGCGGGGCCGGCGGGGGCCTTCGTCAGGCTTGACGCCATGGTCGTTCCTTGCGTTCGGGACGCACCGCTTCGTGTGCGGCTGCTGCGCCCGGTGGGGGGTGACCGGCACCGGCGGGGACGCGACCCACCCCACGCCTGGGGGGCTTCGCTCCGGCGTGGGGGCCGAAGCGGGGGACGTGCCCTCACCGGGATCCACACCCAGGGCGCTTCATTGCGCTCGGGGCCCGGTCCACAGGTCATTCACTGTCGTCGGACCGGTGTCACCGGTCCTCACACGCAAGGAGACCCGTGGGCTGCTGATGCTGCTCCGCAGGCCAGAGGTCTCCGAATGGTGCTACAGGCGTACACGCCACCATACGACACGACACCTTGTCATTAGGAAGGATTTGAGACATGGATCACAGGAGGAAGTGGAACATGATCCCTGATTCGAAGGCTGGAGCCAGGATCGCACCTATGACCCACAGGTGCTGTGCAGGCCGCCCCTTTCCGTACCTCTTGCGGACTACCATCAGCCCATGACGCGTGTACTGCTCGCAGAGGACGACGCATCCATCTCTGAGCCCCTGGCCCGCGCGCTGCGCCGGGAGGGGTACGAGGTCGAGGTGCGCGAGGACGGTCCGGCCGCGCTGGACGCGGGGCTCGCGGGCGGCGTGGACCTGGTCGTGCTCGACCTCGGCCTGCCCGGCATGGACGGCCTGGAGGTCGCCCGTCGACTCCGGGCCGAGGGCCACACCGTGCCCGTCCTGGTGCTGACCGCGCGCGCCGACGAGGTCGACACCGTCGTCGGCCTCGACGCCGGCGCCGACGACTACGTCACCAAGCCCTTCCGCCTCGCCGAGCTGCTGGCCCGGGTCCGGGCGCTGCTGCGGCGCGGCGCCACCGAGCCGTCGGCCGCGCCCGCGACGCACGGCGTGCGGATCGACGTGGAGTCCCACCGCGCGTGGATGGGGGAGGAGGAGCTCCAGCTCACGGCGAAGGAGTTCGACCTGCTCCGGGTGCTGGTGCGGGACGCCGGCCGGGTGGTCACCCGCGACCAGCTCATGCGCGAGGTCTGGGACACCACCTGGTGGTCCTCCACGAAGACCCTCGACATGCACATCTCCTGGCTGCGCAAGAAGCTCGGCGACGACGCGGCGAACCCGCGCTACATCGCCACGGTCCGCGGCGTCGGCTTCCGCTTCGAGAAGAACTGAGGCGCCGCTCCCGACGCATAGGGTCGGGTGTGCATCCGTGCGAACGCGCGAACGCCAGCGCGCACCCGCGTGAGCCCGGACGCACGTCCATGCGAAGCCGGAACGGCCCGGAGGCCCCATGCGTCGGCGACTGATCAACTCGACCCTGGCGGTCGTCCTCGTCGTCATCGCCGTCTTCGGGGTCTCCCTCGTCCTCGTCGAGACCCGGACCATCGCCGAGACCGCCCAGCAGTCCGTGGACGCCGAGGCCGTCCAGCTCGTCAGCTACCTCGACGGCAAGCTGATCGCGGACCAGCCGGTGACCGCCGAGGTGGTCGAGGAGCAGATCGGGACGCAGCGGTACGCGTCGGTCCAGGTCCCGGGCCAGCCGCCGTTCGAGGTGGGGAAGAAGCCGTCGGGGCGGGTGATCAGCAAGACGGAGGTCGGCGAGCGCGGCGAGGTCGTCACCGTCGAGGAGTCGTACTTCGAGGTGTACCGGGAGGTCGGCCGCACGCTCGCGATCACCGGGGGCGTCGCGCTGCTCGCCGTCATCGCCGCGGTCGTGCTCGCCGTACGGCAGGCCAACCGGCTGGCCTCCCCCCTCACCGACCTCGCCGAGACCGCGGAGCGACTGGGCTCCGGCGACCCCAGGCCGCGGCACAAGCGGTACGGGGTGCCGGAGCTGGACCGGGTCGCGGACGTGCTGGACGCCAGCGCCGAGCGGATCGCCCGGATGCTCACGGCCGAGCGACGGCTCGCCGCGGACGCCTCGCACCAGCTCCGCACCCCGCTGACCGCGCTGTCGATGCGGCTGGAGGAGATCTCCGCCACCGACGACCCGGAGACGGTGAAGGAGGAGGCGAACATCGCGCTCACGCAGGTGGAGCGGTTGACGGACGTGGTGCAACGGCTGCTCACCAACGCCCGGGACCCCCGGACCGGCTCCGCCATCGTCTTCGACCTCGACGAGGTGGTGAAGCAGCAGATCGAGGAGTGGCGCCCGGCCTACCGCAGCGCGGGCCGCGCCGTGGTCCGCTCCGGCAAGCAGGGGATGTGCGCGGTCGGCACGCCGGGCGCGGTCGCGCAGGTGCTGGCCGCCCTGATCGAGAACTCGCTGATGCACGGCGGCGGCACGGTCGCCATCCGGACCCGGGTGGTCGGCAACCAGGCGGTGATAGAGGTGACGGACGAGGGCCCGGGCGTCCCCGCGGACCTCGGCGCCCGGATCTTCGAGCGGGCGATCAGCGGGCGGAACTCCACCGGGATCGGCCTCGCGGTCGCCCGTGACCTCGCGGAGGCGGACGGCGGGCGCCTGGAACTGCTCCAACTGCACCCGCCGGTCTTCGCGCTCTTCCTGAGCCGGGTGGCGCACAAGCGCAAGGACGAGCCGCCCACCGTCCGCTGAGCAGGCCCTAGTGGCGCGGGGCCAGTTCGTGGTCCGCGGGCGGGCGGACCGGGTCCAACAGCGACTCGGCGACCGGCCGCACGGGCTCCCGCGCCACGGACGCCGCCGCGGGGGAGGCGGGCGCGGACGACGGCGCTGACGACGAAGGAGCCGCCGGCGCCGGCGGCTCGGGCTCGGGAGCGGGGGAGCCCCCGGGATCGCTCACGTGCCGGAAGACCCAGGTGCGGAACGACCAGAACCGGAACAGCGTCGCGACGCCGATGCCGGCGAACTTGAAGAAGTTGCTCTGGAGCGGACTGTCCCAGTCGAAGCCGTACGTCGCGGTGTACAGGACGCCGTTCTCGATGACCAGGCCGATGACGCTGAAGAACAGGAAGAGCGAGAGCTCCTTCGTGCGCCCGCCCTTGTCGCGGTCACGGTACGTGAAGTACCGGAACCCCAGGTAGTTGAACCCGGTGGCCACGATCGTCGCGATGATGGACGCCCGGACCACCGGGATCTCGGTCGTCGCCCGGACGAGGTTGAAGACCCCGAGGTTGACGAGGACCCCCGCGCCCCCGACCGCCCCGTACTTCGCGACTTCGTGCATGAGCTGTTTGAGCTGTCCGCGCAACGCTGCGCCTCGTTCACTCATAGTGAGAGTTCAGTCCCGTCTCGTTGACAGCGTCATTTCAATCATGCTAACCAGCGCCCGCCCCGCTCGCCCGGGGGCACCGCCGACAACGTAGCCGGGCCGTGGGCCGCGCATGTGCGGAAGGAACGGAAAGAGACGACAAGGCGGCTAAGAATATCGATCACGCTCCGGAGCGCGGTCCGTGCGCACCCCGCTGGACGCACCTCCGGCGCCCGGGGTTGCGACGGATACCCTGTGAGGGTGACGTTCCCGGTAGTCGGCATGGTCGGTGGCGGTCAGCTCGCCCGTATGACCCACGAGGCGGGCATCCCCCTCGGCATCCGTTTCAAGCTCCTCAGTGACACCCCGCAGGACTCCGCGGCCCAGGTGGTCGGTGACGTCGTCGTCGGCGACCACCGCGATCTGGCCACCCTGCGCGAGTTCGCCCGCGGCTGCGACGTGATCACCTTCGATCACGAGCACGTCCCGGTCGAGCACCTGCGCGCCCTGGAGGCGGACGGCATCCCCGTCCGCCCCGGGCCCGACGCGCTGGTGCACGCCCAGGACAAGGGCGTGATGCGCGCCCGGCTGAACGAACTGGGCGTGCCCTGCCCCCGCAACCGCATCGTCGCCGACCCGGCCGATGTCGCCGCGTTCGCCGCGGAGGGCGACGGCTTCCCCGTCGTCCTCAAGACCGTGCGCGGCGGTTACGACGGCAAGGGCGTGTGGGTGGTGCGCTCGACGCAGGAGGCCGCGGAGCCGTTCCGCGCCGGCGTCCCCGTACTCGCCGAGGAGAAGGTGGACTTCACCCGCGAGCTGGCGGCGAACGTGGTGCGCTCCCCGCACGGCCAGGCCGTCGCCTACCCCGTCGTGGAGTCCCGCCAGGTCGACGGCGTCTGCGACACGGTGATCGCGCCCGCGCCCGACCTGGCCGAGGCGCTCGCCGGCGAGGCGCAGCGGCTCGCCCTGCGGATCGCCGCCGAACTGGGCGTGGTGGGCCACCTCGCGGTCGAGCTGTTCGAGACCGCCGACGGCCGCATCCTCGTCAACGAACTCGCCATGCGCCCCCACAACTCCGGCCACTGGACCCAGGACGGCGCGGTCACCTCCCAGTTCGCCAACCACGTGCGGGCCGTGCTCGACCTCCCCCTTGGCGATCCCCGCCCCCGCGCGCCGTGGACCGTGATGTGCAATGTGCTGGGCGGCGACTACCCGGACATGTACGCGGCGTACCTGCACTGCATGGCCCGCGACCCGCAGCTCAAGATCCACATGTACGGCAAGGACGTGAAGCCCGGCCGGAAGGTGGGGCACGTCAACACCTACGGGGACGACCTCCCGGACGCCCTCGAACGGGCCCGCCACGCCGCCGACTACCTCAGAGGAACGATCACCGAATGAGCAGCACCACCCCGCTTGTTGGCATTGTGATGGGCTCCGACTCGGACTGGCCGGTGATGGAGGCCGCGGCCCAGGCCCTCGCCGAGTTCGAGGTGCCGTACGAGGTCGACGTGGTCTCCGCGCACCGGATGCCGCACGAGATGATCGCGTACGGCGAGAACGCCGACTCCCGGGGGCTGAAGGTGATCGTCGCGGGCGCCGGCGGCGCCGCCCACCTGCCGGGCATGCTGGCCTCCGTCACCCCGCTGCCGGTCATCGGGGTCCCCGTGCCGCTGAAGTACCTCGACGGAATGGACTCGCTGCTGTCCATCGTCCAGATGCCCGCCGGCGTGCCGGTGGCCACCGTCTCCGTCGCCGGCGCCCGCAACGCCGGGCTGCTGGCCGCCCGCATCCTCGGCGCCCACGACCCCGAACTGCTCGCCCGGATGCGCGACTTCCAGGCCGAGCTGAACGACCAGGCCACCGAGAAGGGCAAGCGCCTGCGGGCCAAGGTCGAAGGCTCGCCCGCGTTCGGCTTCGGCAAGTAACTCCCGGGGGAAGTGAGCAGTCATGGAACATTCCTCCACCACGGACGACGGACAGGGCCGGGACGACCGGCTGGCCAGGGCGCGGGAGATCCTCGCCGCCCACCCCGTCGTCGACGGCCACAACGACCTCCCCTGGGCGCTGCGCGCCAACGTGCGCTACGACCTGGACCGGCTCGACGTCGCCACCGATCTGACCGGCCGGCTGCACACCGACATCCCCCGGCTGCGCGCGGGCGGCGTCGGGGCGCAGTTCTGGTCGGTGTACGTCCCCTCCGACCTGGCCGGCGACGGCGCGGTGACCGCGACGCTGGAGCAGATCGACGTCGTACGCCGACTCCTTGAGCGCTATCCGGCCGACCTGGCGCCCGCCCTGACCGCGGACGACATGGAGGCGGCACGGGCGCAGGGCCGCATCGCGTCCCTGATGGGCGCCGAGGGCGGGCACTCGATCGACAACTCGCTGGGCACCCTGCGGTCGCTGGCCGCGCTCGGGGTCCGGTACATGACCCTCACCCACAACGACAACAACGACTGGGCGGACTCGGCGACCGACGAGCCGCGGGCCGGCGGGCTGACCGCCTTCGGCCGCGAGGTCGTGCGCGAGATGAACCGCTGCGGGATGCTCGTCGACCTCTCGCACGTGGCGGCGGAGACGATGCGGGACGCGCTGGACGCCTCCGCCGCGCCGGTCGTCTTCTCGCACTCGTCGGCGCGGGCCGTCTGCGACCACCCGCGCAACGTCCCGGACGACGTCCTGGAGCGGCTGGCCGACAACGGCGGCGTTGCGATGGCGACGTTCGTGCCGAAGTTCGTCCTCCAGGCCGCGGTGGACTGGACCGTCGCTGCGGACGAGAACCTGCGCGCGCACGGCTTCCACCACCTGGACACCACCCCCGCGGCGATGGAACTGCACGCCGCCTTCGAGCAGGCGCATCCGCGGCCGATCGCCACGGTGGCCACCGTGGCGGACCACCTCGACCACATGCGCGAGGTCGCCGGCGTGGACCACGTCGGCATCGGCGGCGACTACGACGGGACGGCCTTCACACCGGCCGGCCTCGACGACGTCGCCGGCTACCCGAACCTGATCGCCGAGCTGCTCGACCGCAACTGGTCCGAGGCCGACATCGCCAAGCTGACCTGGCAGAACGCGGTCCGGGTGATGCGGGACGCGGAGGCGGTGGCGCGGGAGGAGCAGTCGCGGCGGGCGCCGTCGAACGCGACGATCGAGGAGCTGGACGGGTAGGTCGCGCGCGAGCTGAGCAAAGAGGGAGGGGGTGCCGTGCGCACCCCCTCCCTCCTTTTCTGTTCCTCAGTCCTTGCAGAGGCAGAAGGGGTGCCCCACCGGGTCCGCGTACACCCGCCAGCTGCGGGACGGGTCCCCGGCGTCGAGCACCCGCGCCCCCAGCGCCAGCACCTGCTGCTCCGCGGCGTCCAGGTCCGGCACCGACAGATCGAGGTGGAACTGCTGGGAGTCGTCCGGCGCGGGCCAGTTCGGCGGTACGAAGCCGGGCGCGCCCTGGAAGGCGAGGTCGGTGCCCGACGGCAGCGTCAGATGCGCCCAGTCGTGCTCCTCCCGCTTCAGCTCGCCGCCCACGAGCTGCTGGTAGAAGCGGCCGAGTGCGTCCGGGTCGGGACAGTCGAGTACGACGGTGCTCAGCGTGGCGATGGCCATGGCTCTCCTCATGCAGGAACGTGCCTGTTACCGGTATAGCGGCTTCTTCCAGTAACCGTTACTGCATGCTCCCGCATCAGGGGTAACGTCGCAACCATGAACGAGAGGCACCCCGCGCCAGGCGGCCTCGCACTGATCGAGTCCCTGGTGAACACGGTCGACCTGGCGTCCGGGGTGGACCTCCTGGACACCGAGGACGGGCGTGCCCCCTTCGGCGTCACCGCGGCCGAGCTGCCCGCGGTGCGCGAGCTGCGCGAGGCCCTGCGCGCGGCGTGCCTCGCGCACGCCGGCCACGCCCTCCCCGACGGGCCCGCCCCGTCCGCCCTCGGCCCCCTGCTCGCCCGGGCGCCGCTGCTGGTCGACGTCGCCGACGACGGCACGGCCGCGCTGGCGCCCGCCGACGCCGCCTCCCTCCACGCGCGCGTCGCCGCGGCGATCGCGACGGCGGTGGCGGACGGCACCTGGCACCGGCTGAAGGGCTGCGAGGCCGAGGACTGCCGCTGGGCGTACTACGACCGCAGCCCCGCGGGCCGCCGGCGCTGGTGCTCGATGTCCGTCTGCGGCGCGCGCGCGAAGATGCGGGCGTACCGGGCCCGCGGCGGGGGCAGGGCTCCCGAATGACCGCCCGTACGGAAACGCCCTTCGGCCCCTGGGAGCCCGCCGAGCCCGCGGAGGTGGCCGCGCTCTTCGCCCCCGCGGCGGCTGCGCGGCGCGCACCGTGGTGGATCGCCGGCGGCCACGCGGTGGAGCACGCCGTCGGACGCGCCTTCCGCGCCCACGCCGACGTCGACGTCCTCCTCCTCCGCCGCGACCAGCACCTCGCTCAGGAAGCCCTGCCCGACTGGGAGTGGTGGGCGGCGGACCCTCCTGGCAGCCTGCGGCCCTGGGCCCGCGGGGAGTTCCTGGCCCCCGGCGTCCACGACGTCTGGTGCCGGCCGGGGGCGGGGGAGCCGTGGCGGATCCAGCTCATGCTGGACGAGGCGGAGGGGGACGAATGGGTCTCGCGTCGCTGCGAGCGGGTGCGCCGCCCGATCGCCTCCCTCACCGCGCCCCGGGGCCGGGACGGCGTCCCCTACCTCGCGCCCGAGGTCCAGCTCTTCTACAAGGCGAAGTCCCCCCGCCCCAAGGACGAACAGGACTTCGCAGCGGCGGCCCCCCTGCTCACCGCCCCCCAACGCACCTGGCTCCGCACCGCCCTGACCGCCGCCTACGGCCCCACCCCCTGGCACCCCGCGCTCACCTAGCCCCCCGGGAATGCTGCGGCCCGCACCCCGACGGCGGGTTGCTCACACATGCCCCGCGCCCCCTGCAAGCCCACTCGCCGTGGCCCTGCGGGCGCAATCCCTTCTGCGGCCCGGTGGCGGGCTGTTCGCGCAGTTCCCCGCGCCCCTAAATACCCCTCCGTAGCCCCGCAGGTACATCGGTCACCGCGGCCCGATGGAGCTTGTTCGCGAAGTTCCGCCCCCTATGCCCAGAGGGCATGGGGGACCCCAGCGCCCCTGGTGCCACGCCCCGAAGCTCTGATGGGTGCGGGGCCTGTGGTCACGTACTGCACCCGCAGTCAGTCACGCAGGTGAGCTACCTCAGGGGCGCTGGGGTCCCCCCCCATGTAGGGGGCGGAACTGCACGGGTATCCCACCACCGCCCCGCGGTGAGTAGGGTTCCGGGCAGGGCTACGGAGGTGTATTTAGGGGCGCGGGGAACTGCGCGGGTAACCCGCCACCGGGCCGCAGAGGCCAACGCTCCCGCAGGGCTACGGCGGGAGTGTCAGGGGCGCTGGGGGTCCCCCACGCCCTCTGGGCATAGGGGGCGGAACTGCGCGAACAGCCCACCACCGGGCCGCAGAGCCAACGCACCCCGCAGGGGAACTGCGGACTTCCACGGAGCGACCCGCAGGCGCGGGCGGCCAGCAGAAGCGCGGGGTTACGCCGACGGCCGCCCCATCGCGCGGTACTGCCACCCCGCCTCCCGCCACCGCGCCCCGTCCAGCGCATTGCGGCCGTCGAGGACGATGCGCTCCACCGCCGCCTCCCCCAACACCCGCGGGTCCAGCTCGCGGAACTCGCGCCACTCCGTCAGGTGGAGCACCACGTGCGCCCCCCGCACCGCCGCGAGCGCGGAGTCCGCGTAGCCGAGGGTGGGGAAGATGGTCCGCGCGTTCGCCATGCCCTTGGGGTCGTACACCGTCACCTGGCCGCCCTGGAGGTGGATCTGGCCCGCCACGTTCAGCGCGGGCGAGTCCCGTACGTCGTCCGAGTCCGGCTTGAACGTCGCGCCCAGCACCGCGACCCGCTTCCCGAGGAAGGACCCGCCGACCGCTTCCCGCGCCAGCTCCACCATGTGTCCGCGGCGCCGCATGTTGATGGAGTCGACCTCGCGCAGGAAGGTGAGCGCCTGGTCCGCGCCCAGTTCGCCGGCGCGGGCCATGAACGCCCGGATGTCCTTCGGCAGGCAGCCGCCGCCGAAGCCGATCCCCGCGCGCAGGAACTTCGACCCGATGCGGTCGTCGTGCCCGATCGCCTCCGCCAGCTTCACCACGTCGCCGCCGGCCGCCTCGCACACCTCGGCCATCGCGTTGATGAAGGAGATCTTCGTGGCCAGGAAGGAGTTCGCGGAGGTCTTCACCAGCTCCGCCGTGGGGAAGTCGGTCACCACGAACGGCGACCCCTCGCCCACCGGCGTCGCGTACACCTCGCGCAGCAGCTTCTCCGCCCGCTCGCTCGCCACGCCGACCACGATCCGGTCCGGGTGGAGCGTGTCCTGGACGGCGAAGCCCTCCCGCAGGAACTCGGGGTTCCAGGCCAGCTCGACGTCGCCGGGCGCCAGCTCGCGCAACACCCCGGCCAGCCGTTCCGCGCTGCCGACCGGCACGGTCGACTTGCCGACGACCAGCGCCGACGCCGTCAGGTGCGGGGCGAGGGAGGCGAACGCCGCGTCGACGTAGCTCATGTCGCAGGCGTACTCGCCGTGCTTCTGCGGGGTGTTCACGCAGACGAAGTGGACGTCGCCGAAGGCCCCGACCTCCTCCCAGGAGGTGGTGAAGCGCAGCCGCCCGCTGGAGCCCTCGACCCCGGCGACGTGCCGGGCGAGCAGTTCTTCGAGCCCGGGCTCGTACATCGGCACCCGCCCGGCCGACAGCATCTCGATCTTCTCGGGCACGACGTCGAGCCCCAGCACCTCGAAGCCCAGCTCGGCCATGGCCGCGGCGTGCGTGGCGCCGAGGTAGCCGGTGCCGATCACGGTGATCTTGAGGGCCATCCGTACTCCTAAGACGTACTGCTGAGATGTGCTGCAAGGACCGCACGGGCCGCAGGGCCGCAGGGCCGCAGGGCCCGTGCGCCCGACGGGCGGAACGCGCCCGAGCATAGTCGCGCCCCGACCGCCGCCGACCGAGCGCTCCCCGGTGCGGTCTTGCGGCTGTCGCGCAGGTCACGTATGCCGGAGCGGGACAGCCCGTCTAAAATTAGTTACTTAACGGTAATTAGCAGCTTGGGGAGTGAGTGACCGTGGCCGGATCGGCTGACTTCGACCTGTACCGCCCGTCCGAGGAGCACGACATGCTCCGTGAGACCGTCCGCTCCCTGGCCGAGGCGAAGATCGCTCCCTTCGCCGCCGAGGTGGACGAGCAGGCCCGCTTCCCCCAGGAGGCGCTGGACGCCCTGGTCGCCAACGACCTGCACGCCGTCCACGTGCCCGAGACCTACGGCGGCGCCGGCGCCGACGCGCTCGCCACCGTGATCGTGATCGAGGAGGTCTCCCGGGTCTGCGTCTCCTCCTCCCTCATCCCGGCCGTGAACAAGCTGGGCTCGCTGCCGGTCATGCTCTCCGGCTCGGAGGAGCTGAAGGCCCGCTACCTGGCGCCGCTCGCCAAGGGCGACGCGATGTTCTCGTACTGCCTGTCCGAGCCGGACGCCGGCTCCGACGCGGCGGGCATGAAGACCCGCGCGGTGCGCGACGGCGACCACTGGGTGCTCAACGGCGTCAAGCGCTGGATCACCAACGCCGGCGTCTCCGAGTTCTACACCGTGATGGCCGTCACCGACCCCGAGAAGCGCTCCAAGGGCATCTCCGCCTTCGTCGTCGAGAAGTCCGACGAGGGCGTCTCCTTCGGCGCCCCCGAGAAGAAACTCGGCATCAAGGGCTCGCCGACCCGCGAGGTGTACCTGGACAACGTCCGCATCCCCGCGGACCGCATGATCGGCGCCGAGGGCACCGGCTTCGCCACCGCGATGAAGACCCTCGACCACACCCGCATCACCATCGCCGCCCAGGCCCTGGGCGTCGCGCAGGGCGCCCTCGACTACGCCAAGGGGTACGTCCAGGAGCGCAAGCAGTTCGGCAAGCCGATCGGCGACTTCCAGGGCGTGCAGTTCATGCTCGCCGACATGGCGATGAAGCTGGAGGCGGCACGTCAGCTCACGTACTCCGCCGCGGCCAAGTCCGAGCGGGTCGACTCCGACCTCACCTTCTTCGGCGCCGCGGCCAAGTGCTTCGCCTCCGACGTGGCCATGGAGGTCACCACGGACGCCGTGCAGCTCCTCGGCGGCTACGGCTACACCCGTGACTACCCGCTGGAGCGCATGATGCGCGACGCGAAGATCACCCAGATCTACGAGGGCACGAACCAGGTCCAGCGCATCGTCATGGCGCGCAACCTCCCGTAGCCCCCACCCCTCCCGCGAAGAGCACCGTGCAGCGAGCCCCGGCCGACCGGTCGGGGCTCGCTCGCGTCCTGACGGTTCGTCATCGATCATGGGTGTGGAGGAGCCGTGAAGGGCGTCCGATGGTCCGATGTGCCGGGGAATCGCCGGTCGTCGGGGTAATCACGCAATAAATTCGGATACTCGGGCGAAGAATCCGTGTAGCATCTGTGGCACATAAGGCGGGGGGAACACGCTTTAGTTTCAGTTGGCACGCGCCCGTACGCATTCGCGAAGGCCGCTGCCATGTAGGGATGCCCCTCTTCTTAACCACTCTTCTCAGCAGGAGCGCGCTCTTTCGCGCCCGCTGACGTAGCACAGGAGATGTGAGTGACATCCATTTCTCAGAAGGTCCGCAAGGCCCTTCCCGCGGCGCTCGCCGCGACGATGCTCGGTAGCGCCGTCCTGGCGGCCGCCCCGGCCCAGGCCGCCGGCACCACCCCGAGCACCACGACCAACGTTCCGGTCGACGTGCGCAAGCTCGCCGAGGACGTTCGGGAGCAGAAGAAGACCGCCATCACCCAGGGGAAGCTCGACAAGGTCGGCGGCCGTTCGGTCGGCGCCAAGTCGCACTTCCTGGAGGGTTCCTGGAACGGCGACTCGAAGGCCGACCTGCTGGCCACCAAGCCGAACGGCGACGCGTTCGTCTACTACTCGAAGGGCACCAGCTTCGAGAAGGCCAAGTTCTGGGACAACGTGCCGGACGTCAACGTCCTCAAGCAGGTCGGTGACCTCGACGACGACGGTTACATCGACCTCCTGTACCGCACGACCGACGGTTACATCTTCACGGACGCCCTGCACCCCGACAACGCCGAATGGTTCAGCAGCGGCTGGGGCGGCTTCAAGAACCTGAACGTCCCCGGTGACGTCACCGGCGACGGCAAGGCCGACCTGGTCGCCAACGACACCGCCGGCAACTTCTACATGTGGCGCGGCAACGGCAACGGCACCTTCGGCGCCCGCAACCTCATCGGCTCCGGCTGGGGCAAGTACACCACCATCGGCCGCGGCGACTACAGCGGCGACAAGAAGCCCGACCTGCTCGCCCGCGACGGCGTCGGCAACCTGTGGATGTACAAGGGCACCGGCCGCTCCGAGCTGCCCTTCAAGTCCCGCGTGCTGGTCGGTTCCGGCTGGAACTTCACCGCGTACGTCTCCACCGGCGACATGACCGGCGACAGCATCTCGGACTTCCTGGTCCGCGACAGCAAGGGCACGCTGTACGTCTACCCGGGCCGCGGTTCCGAGACCGTTCCGTTCAAGACCTCGCAGCGCGTCACCATCGGTGGCGGTTGGAACGCCTTCAGCCACTTCGGCTGATCGTCGGCCGCGAGGCCGACAAGCAGACAACGGGAGTGCGAGAAGGACGGCCCCCGGGGTACCCACCCCGGGGGCCGTCCCGCGTCCGGACCCGGGGCACGGATACTGGACGGGCCCCGACGACGAAACGACCTGGACGCTGGCGTGACACTCACCAACCCGGCCACCCCGGACGCGGCGGACCGCCCCCGCCAGGCCCACCCGGCCGACCGGCTGCGCGCCGCCGCCCCCGCCCTGCTCACCTACGCCGCGATCCGCGCCCTCGGGCTCCTGGTCCTCGCCGGCTGGGCGCACCTGGCGGACCGCAGCGCCCGCCAGCTCCTGTCCCAGCGCTGGGACTCCCTCTGGTACGTCCGCGTCGTCGAGCACGGCTACGACTTCACCCTCACCGCCCCCGACGGCCGCGTCCTGTCGAACATGGCCTTCTTCCCGCTGCTGCCGTGGCTGGAGGAGGGCGTCTCCACGCTCACCCTGCTCGGACCCGCCGACGCCGGCCTCGCCGTCAGCGCCGTCGCCTCGCTCGCCGCCGCCTGGGGCGTCTTCCAGGTCGTGGAGCTGGTGTACGGGAGACGGGCCGGGCTGTTCGCGGTCGCGCTGTGGGCGGCGCTGCCCGTCGGCATCGTCCAGTCCATGGCGTACAGCGAGTCCCTGTTCGTCGCCCTCGCCGCCTGGGCGCTGTACGCGACCCTGCGCGGGAACTGGATCGCCGCGGGGCTGCTCGCCGCGCTCGCCGGGCTGACCCGGCCGGTCGGCCTCGCGGTCGCCGCGGCGGTGTGGGTCGGCGCGCTGCTCGCCCTCCGCACGGGAACGGCTGCCGGGCCCAGGTGGCGGCTGGTGCTCGGCGTGGTGCTCGCCCCGCTCGGGGCGGCCGGATACGTCCTGTGGGTGGGCGTCCGCACCGGCAGCCCCTTCTTCGGCTACCTCGACGTGCAGGGCGCCTGGGGCAACGGCTTCGACGGCGGCCTCGCCTTCGTCCGCTTCATCGGCGACCTGGTCGTCAGCACGCCGGCCGCGGGCCTCGCGCTCGCCGCGGGCGTCCTGGTGGTGCCCTGGCTCTACTGGCGCGGCGTGCGCCAGGGGCAGCCGGCGCCCCTCCTCACGTACTGCGGCATCGTCGTCGCGCTCGCGCTGTGCTCGTCCGGCTACTTCGGCTCCAAGCCGCGGCTGCTGATGCCGGCGTTCCCGCTGCTCCTGCCGCTCGCGCTGGCGCTGGCCCGGGCGAAGGCACGGCTGGCGTGGACGGTGATCGCCGTCGCCGCGGCGGGCGCGGCGGTGTACGGCGCGTTCTGGCTGCACGGCTCGGGCCCGCCGTGACGACGCCGCCGGCACCCGCGAGGGAACCGGCGGCGCTCGACGCCGTCACTTCTCGGTGACTCCCGGCGTCACTTCTCGGTGACGGTGACCTTCTGGTCCTTCTGGATCTGCTCCACGAGGTCCTGCACCTTCGCCCGGTCCCAGGTCAGGTTGCCGCCGCGGGTGCCGGAGATGGGCATGTTCATCGAGGTGCCGTCGCCGCCCGTGACGCCCTTCATCGCGAAGAACATCTGCCCCAGGTCCCACAGCGACATGTCCTTGTCCACGATCAGCGTGTCCAGGCCGGCGCCCATCGTCGGGTACAGCTTGAAGGGGTTCAGGATCGTGCTCGGCGTCGCGGTCTGGCTGGCCAGTGCCGCGAGGAACTTCTGCTGGTTCTTGGTGCGCGCCAGGTCCGCCTCGGCGAAGGCGTACCGGGTCCGTACGAACGCCAGCGCCTGCTCGCCGTCGAGCGTCTGCTTGCCCGCCTCGAAGTCCGCGCCGGACTTCTTGTCCTTGAACCCCTTCGGGATGTCCATCTCGACGCCGCCGATCGCGTCCACGATGCTCGCGAAGCCGGCGAAGCCGATCTCGGCGTAGTGGTCGATCCGCAGCCCGGTGTTGTGCTCGACGGTGCGCACCAGCAGCTCGGGGCCGTCCTCCGCGTACGCCGCGTTCAGCTTCGTCCGACGGCCCTGGGCGGGGAAGAGCTTGCCGGACTCGGAGCCCTTGTACGACGGTATCTCCACGTCCGAGTCGCGCGGCAGGGAGACCATCACCGGGCCGCTGGAGCAGTCGGCGAGGATCATCATCGAGTCCGTGCGCTTGCCGTCGGCGGAGCCGGTGTGCAGCTTCTTCTTCTCCTCGGCGGACATGCCCTCGCGGCTGTCGGAGCCGACGATCAGATACGTGGTGCAGTCGCCCTCCTTCGGCCGCTCGATGACCTTCGAGAGGTCGACCTCGCGGCGGACCTTGGAGTCCGCCCAGAAGTACGTGCCGATGGTGACGGCGACGAAGGTGACCACCAGCACCAGCGCGCCGATCTTTATCCGCCGGCGCCAGTTCGGCGGCTGCCGGTAGGGCGGGGGCCCCGGGGGGGTGGAGGGCGGCGCGGGCGGGTTGCCGTAGCCGTCGTGCCCCTGGCCGTGCCCGTACCCCTGGCCCTGCGGATGCCCCGCGTCCTGGCCGCGCTGGTTGGACGGCGTCCCGTAGACCTGGCCCGTGTTGTACCCGCTGTCGTAGGGGGCGGGCGAGCCGTGGTCGTCGTACCCCTGCGACTGCTGGTGCGGGACCGGAGGGCGCTGCACGTGGCGCATCGCGCGGGCGCCTTCGGGTTCGGAACCCTGGCTGCCGCGTCCGTATCCATCGGGCCATTCGTTCATGCGACAAGTGTGCCGGCTCACAATCGCGGTGGGACAGGGCGGGTGGGGAATCGGGGCGTCCCCGTAGCGAACCTGATGCATTTGCGCTCCGCTCCGGGCTGGTTGCGGTCTGTTGCGGGTTTCCGCCTGTGGTGCACGGTTTGTACGGGTCCGTGGTGCCGCGAGCGGCGTGCGGTGCCGCGTGTGACGTGCGGTTCGCGGGGGCGCGCTGTTTCGCCTGCGGCGTGCGGGTTTGTACGGGGCCCAGCGCCCCTAAACCCTGCGTCCCGCAGGTAGGCGACGGGGGCAGCGAATCAGGGGCGCTGGGGGTCTCCCCACGCCCTCTGGGCGTAGGGGGCGGAACTGCGCGACAAGCCACAGACGGGCCGCAGTCGCACAACGACAGGTCGTGGGGTTTCTCGGGCGCGGGCCAGACGCAGGCGCAGGTCGCGAGTGGGGCGCGGGTGCGGGGAACGTCACCCGTAGAGGGGGCCTACGCCCGCTTAGGGTGGAGGACATGACAGACCAGGTCCAGCCATCGGAAACGTCGGCGATCCCGACGAAGCCGACCTCCGCCTCCCGCACCACCCTCAGCCACATCATGACCGGCAGCGACACCAACCTCCTCGGCACGGTGCACGGCGGTGTGATCATGAAGTTGGTGGACGACGCCGCGGGCGCGGTCGCCGGGCGCCACTCCGGCGGGCCCGCAGTCACCGCCTCCATGGACGAGATGGTGTTCCTGGAGCCGGTCCGGGTGGGCGACCTGGTCCATGTGAAGGCGCAGGTCAACTGGACCGGCCGATCCTCCATGGAGGTCGGCGTGCGGGTGCTGGCCGAGCGGTGGAACGAGTCCACCCCGGCGCAGCAGGTCGGCTCCGCCTACCTCGTCTTCGCCGCGGTGGACGCGGACGGCCGTCCCCGGCCCGTACCGCAGGTCGCCCCGGAGACCGAGCGCGACAAGCGGCGCTACCAGGAGGCGCAGATCCGCCGTACGCACCGGCTCGCCCGCCGCCAGGCGATCAGGGAGCTACGGGAGCGCCGCGCGGCCGAGGGCATCGACGACTGAGGCGACGGAGGCAACAGCGGCGGCGGAGGCAGCCGAGGCGGCTGAGACGACGGGGCTTACGGGCCCGGAAGGCGCCCCCGCCTCACGGACACACCACCTCGTCCCCGGTCACCGTGCCGAACTCGCCCTGGAAGGCGTCCTCCGCCCGCACCGGCACCACCCCTGCGTAGTCCTCGCCCGCCGTCACCTTCAGCGTCGGCCCCTGCCCCTTCACCGGCCGCATCTCGCAGCCCTTCAGCGCCGTCGACAGGCTCCGCGCCGAGCGGTCCCACCGCGGGTCGTACGAGATGAAGGTGCGCGGCACGGCGGTGTCGGTGCCGTTGCGCGGCGCCCGGGTGGTGGCGAAGCCCGTACTGCGCAGGTCCGCGTCGACCCGCCGCCCCAGCCCCTCCGTGGCCGTGCCGTTGAGCACCTGCACCCGGATCTGCTGCGGGGAGACCTCGACGAGCTTCTTCTTCTGCGCCGACTTGGTGCGCCCGCCCGCCAGCGGCCGGTCCTCGCGGATCATCCGGAACAGCCGCTCCGACTTCTCCGGGTCCCACTTCAGCGCCGAGCCCAGCCCCTGCACCTGGCCCATGGGGGTGACGGGTACGGAGGTGAACTCCGACGACGACGGCGAGAAGCCGCGCATCGCCCGCCCGAGCGCCAGCATCTCGTCCGTGCCGAACTTCTCGTCCGCGCGCACCGAGCTGACCATGGTCGTCGCGACCTCCCGGAACCGCACCGGGTTCAGCAGCACCCCGCTGCTGGTCACCTGCTTGATCAGGGCCGCGATGAAGCGCTGCTGGCGCTGCATGCGCCCCAGGTCGGAGCCGGCGTCGACGTGCCGGGAGCGCACGTACTGGAGCGCCTGGCCGCCGTTGAAGCGGTGCGTGCCGGCCGCCAGGTCGAGGCCGGTGTACTTGTCCTTCATCGGGCTGGTGGTGCACACCTCCACCCCGCCGACCGCGTCCACGGTCTTCATGAAGCTGGTGAAGTCGACCTCCAGGTAGTGGTCGATCTTCACCTTGGTCATCTGCTCCACGGTCCGCACGGTCAGCGCGGGGCCGCCCTCCGCGTACGCCGCGTTCAACTTCACCGGGTGCGGCTCGTGCGACCGGCCGCTGTTCTGGTCGGTGTGCGCGGGCAGCTCCGCGTAGCTGTCCCGCGGCAGGCTCACCACGCTCGCCCGGTCCCGGTCGCGGGAGAGGTGCACCAGCATCATCGTGTCGGTGCAGTTGCAGGGCGCGCCGCCGAGGCGGTACTTCTCCTTCTCCTCCTTGGTGATCTTCTCGCGGCCGTCGGTGCCGACGACCAGGATGTTCATGCCGCCGCCGCTGACCGGGCGGTTTTTTATGTCCCGGAACGGATCGACCCGGGTGATGCCGCTGTCCAGCCCCGTCATCAGCGCGTGGCCGATCGCACCGGCGCCCAGCACCGCCATCGAGAGCGCGGTCGCCGCCCGCAGGCCCCAGCGCGGTCGCCCTCTCCCCGGCGGTGCTGGGCGTCTGCTCCCGGTCCTCGCCGGGGGGCCTGGGGGGCGCGGCCGGGGACGGGGGGAGCGGGCCGGCGTGGGCACGAGGGGGACACCTCCGCGGGGTGCGTACGGGGAACGGTTCCGAGCGCTGGTGCACCCGGGTGACGCGGTCGGTCACGGGTGAAACGAGCGAGGAGCAATAGGGTGACGAAATGGTTACCGTGGGTGACGCGTTGGGGTGACGGGATTCTGCCGGGTCCGGACGACCCGGGAGGTTCCCGGACGGGTGAGGGCGGATGCGGCTACAAGGGCGAATCCAGCACACCGTAGGCCCATACGATCTGCGGTCGGTCGCACCGACCGGCCGCCGCGCGTCCGTGTCCCCCGTTCGCGGTAACGCCCCGCCGTGACCGTTCCGTCCGCGCCGACCCCGCCGTCCTTGACGTTTGGGTCAAGCCCCCGTGCGCACACGTGGAAGGGCCCCGGGCAACTACTCGCCCGGGGCCCTCCTCGCGTCCGTACCTGAGCGCCGTGCGCTACCAGGTGAAGCCGGGCTGGACCGGCATGCACGCGCCCTCGTCGTCCCCGGCGAGCGGGTTCGCCGCCTCGGGCGCCTTGCCGTCGCCCGTGTCCTTCGGCTTCGGCTGGGGGAAGGCGTCGCCCGTGCGCCAGTCAGCGCCGACGATCAGCGTGATGCCGCTGGCCCCGCTGCCCGGCGCGGCCTTCTTCACCGCCGTCAACGGGATGCCCAGCGCCTTGGCGACCGCCTGCGCGTCGCCTTCGAGGTCGTTCGTCTCGTACCGGACGATCGTCTTCTGCCGCGGGTTCTTCACGGACGTCGCCACCGCCTGGGTGAAGCCCTTGGCGCCGAGGGCCGAGGTGATCTCGGCGGCCCGGCCGCGGGCCGCGGGCGCGCCGTCGCCGTCGGTGCCGTTCTGCACCCGGACCGGGATCTGGTCGGCGGGGGCCGCGGGGTCGTCCGAGGTGGGTTCGGCCGGCTTCTCCGTCGACGGCTTCGGCTTCGCCTTGCCGGTGCTGCCCCGGCCGTCGAGCGGAACGTCGTCGCGGATCATCTGGAACAGCTTCTCCGCGTCACCGGGCTTGGGCTCGACCTTCGCCTCGAAACCCGGCCGCTTGGAGTACTCGTTGGGCATCGTGGTCATCGTGATGCGCTCCGTCGGCACGCTCTTGAGGGAGTTGCCGATGTCGTACAGCGCCTTGACGTCCTCGATGGTGTCGCTGACGGTCAGCGAGTCGATCGCCGCCTCGGCCAGCTTGCGGAGCTTGTTCGGGTCGGTGAGCTTGGTGTTCTTCCGCAGCTCGCGGACCATCGAGTTCATGTACATGTGCTGGGCGCGGGCCCGGGACAGGTCGGTGCCGTCGCCGAAGCCGTAGCGCGTCCGCAGCCACTGGAGGGCCTGCTCGCCCTTGACGGGGGTGGTGCCCTTCTCCAGCCTCAGGTGGGAGCCCTCGCCCTTGTCGTTGCGGGAGTAGATGTTGTCCTGGACGCAGACCGGGACGCCGCCTATCGCGTCGGCCATGGAGACCACGCCCGCGAAGTCGATCATCATGAAGTGGTCGATGCGTATCCCGGTGAGCTTGTACCAGGTGGCCACCGTGCAGCCGGCGCCCCCGCGCCCCAGCGACTGGTTGGTCTGGGCGAAGCTGAGCGCCGGGTAGGTCTTGTCCTTCTTGGTGTCCCGGCACTCCGGGATCTTCAGCATGGTGTCGCGCGGCATGCTCACCACGGAGATGTTGCTGCGGTCCGCCGAGAGGTGCACCAGCATCTGCACGTCGGCGAGCGGTGCGCTGCCGAAGGTCTTCTTCGCGCCGCCGAGCCGCTGGTTCTCCTTGGAGTCCCGGGCGTCGGAGCCTATGAGCAGGATGTTCAGCGGCGTCTGACCCGCGGCGTTGGGCTTGTGCTCGCCCATGTCCTGGCCGAGGTTCAGATCGTCCTTCTTGAGTTTTCCGTTGAGGTACTCGTAGTAGAGGTATCCGGCCCCGGCCGTGCCGAGTATGAGGAGCGAAAGCACGGAAGCGGTCCACCGGAGCGCGCGTATCTTGCCGCTCTTCACTTTTTTCCTGCTCTTTCTGGTCTTGCCGTCGTTCGAACCCGAGCGCGCGCCTTGGTGCGCCTGCGCCTGGGTGTGTGACTGTGCCTGTGAGTGCACGGGGTCCTTGGCTCCGCCCCGTGCCCCCTTCTCCCGCGTACTGCTCCGTCCCACCCCTTGCCCCCTGGTGTCACGCGCGCCGCGGGACCCGGAGCAACCGGGTCACTTGGCACACAGTTGCTTGTCCGCTTCGACCTTCTGAATGCCCTCCGGGGCCTTTGTCTTGCCGCCGGGGAGGGGGACGCCGGGCTCCTTGAAGTCCTCGCCGAGGACGAGCTTCATCGGCTCGGTCCCCACGGAGTCCGCCGCCTGCGGCTTGAGCGCGGTGGCGGGCAGCCCCAGCAGATCGGCGAGCGCGCGCGCCTGGTCGGCCTGGTTGGGGCCGTACTCCAGGGTCGTGGTCGCCTGCTTGGGCGCGTTGGACTCGTTGCTCGACTTGTTCACCTGCTTGCCCTGGAGCCAGGTCAGCGTCTCCTGCGCGGCGCCCTGCGGGCCGCCGCCGTTGTAGACCGCGACCCTGACGTCGGACGCCTCGGCCCGCGGGCCGTCGAGCGGTCCCGGCGTCTTCTTCTTGGCCGCCTTCTCCTTCTTCTCCACCTCGGTCAGCGACACGTCGTTCCTGATCATCGCGAACAGCGGCTCGGCCTTCTGCTCCTGGAGCAGGACCGCGGTGCGCTTGTCGTTGTCGACCACCGGCACGGTCGCGAAGGTGATGTTCTTCGGGTTGACCTTCGACATCTCCATGCCGAGTTCCTGGAGCTTCTTGATGCTCCCTATGCCCTTGTCGACGGTGAGCGCCTTGATGGCCGCGTTCGCCAGGTCCCACATCTTCGTGGGGCTGGTCAGGGTCTCGCTGGACTTCATCTCGCGGATCATCGAGCTGAGGAACTGCTGCTGGAGCTCGATCCGGCTCAGGTCGCTGGCGAAGCCCACGGACTTGCGGGTCCGTACGAAGGCCAGCGCCTCCTCGCCCTTGACCTTGTGCTTGCCGGCCGGGAGGTTGAGCTTGGAGTCCTTGTCGTTGATGGGCTTGGCGAGGCAGACCTCCACCCCGCCCACCGCCGTCGACAGCGTCTTGACGGCGTTGAAGTCCGCCATCATGAAGTGGTCGATCTCGATCCCGGTCAGCTTGGTGACCGTCTCCATGGTGCAGCCGGGGTTGCGGCCGTCGACGCCCAGGCTCTCGTTGAACTTGCGGCCCTGCACGCCGGGGATCGGCTGCCCGTCCGTCGTCTTGCAGTCCGGGATGTCGGTGATCAGGTCGCGCGGGATCGACAGCGCCGTCGCGTTCGACCGGTCCTTGGAGACGTGGAGCAGGATCGAGGTGTCCGCGTGGCCCTCGCTGTTGCGGTCGCCGTACGAGGTGTTGCCCTTGCCGGTCCGCTTGTCGGTGCCGAGCACCAGGATGTTGATGGCCCGGTCCTTCTTGAAGCCGCCGGTGCCCGCGTCGCCCACGTCGATGGTGTTGAGGCTGCCTTCGAGGCGCTGGTAGACGACATACGCGCCGACGCCGCCGGCCGTCATCAGCAGCGCGAGGCTGCCGCCCGTCCACATCAGGACCTTCTTCTTGCGGGACGCGCCGGGCTTGCGCTTGCGACGCCCCGCGCCCACCGGGGGCGCACCCGCGCCGTCGTCCCCGCCGCGCGCCCGGTGCGAACGCTGGCCCGGCACCGGTGCCTGACCGCGTCCCGGGGCGTCGGCGCGGCGGCCGTCGGAGGTTCTCGAACCGGGAACGGTCGGCGCCCCGGCGGGGTTCGCCGACGGCGACGACTGCGCTGGGGATTGGTCCAGTCGCAGTTCGTAAGTGCCGGTCTGCGGGTTGAGCACCCACTGGTCGGCGGGGTCGATGTCATCCGCCCGCCCGCGGCTTTGCGCATCCACGGTCTTCAGAGTCCTCCGTCGGTGCCACGCGTAACGCCTCCACGAAAGGCGCGCGGTCTCTCGTTCCAGCAGCGCACGACGCGAGCCGGGGTACCGGATCGCGTCACACTATCCGCCCAGTTCATTGCGGAGCGACGGGCGTGACAAAACCCACGCCCCTTACAACCGGGCATTCCACCCAATCCGTGTGGTGTGGCTCGATGCTTGGTCATCGCTTTACTCACACGTCACGGTTTACTCACATACGTTCACCGCCGCATTCGTGCCGGAGTAGCTGGGACTGGTGCTTGCGCTCGGCTCCCCGCTGGGGGACGAACCGGGCGCGCCCGAGGGGTTCGTGGGGGCCTTGGAGCGATGAGATCCGGCCACGTCAGGACTCCGGGAGCCCGCCGTGTCCCGCTGCGCATCACCGGCCTTCGGGTCGCCGCTCTTGGTGTCGTCACCCTTCGGGCCGTCGGTCTTCGAACCGTCGGTCTTCGAACCGGGCGGGCGCACGGTGATCGGCAGGTCCTCGCGCAGTTGCCGGAACAACCGCGACGCCTCCGGCTCCACCAATTCGTCCCGGTTCGCATTCGCCGCCCACGGCTGCCGCGGCACGGTCAGGAACTGCACCCGCTCCGTCGGGATGCTGCGCAGCGAACGCGTCAGGTCGTACAGGTCCTTGAGCGAAGCCAGCCCCGGATCGGTCGTCAGCGACTTGGTCGCCGCGTCCAGCACCGGGTAGAGCTTCGCCGGATTCAGCAGCACCCCGTCGCTCTGCACCTTCTTCACCAGCGAGCCCAGGAACTGCTGCTGGCGGCTCATCCGTTCGGTGTCGCTGCCGTCCCCGATGGACTTGCGGGCGCGTACGTACCCGAGCGCCTGCTCGCCGTCGAGCGTCTGGCGCCCGGCCGGCAGCTCCAGGTGCGCGGCCGGGTCGTCCACCGGCTCCTTCAGGCAGACCTCGACGCCGTCGACCGCGTCGACCATCTCCTTGAAGCCGCTGAAGTCCACCACCATGTGGTGGTCGATCCGCACCCCGGTCATCTTCTCGACCGTGCGGATCGTGCAGGCGGCCCCGCCCCGCTCGAAGGCGGAGTTGAACTGTCCGAGCCGCTCCTCGGACCGGCCCCCGTCCGGCGTGCGGCAGCTCGGGATCTTCACCATCAGGTCCCGCGGGATCGACACGGCCGTCGCACTCTGCCGGTCGGCGGCCAGGTGCAGCAGGATCGCGGTGTCCGCGCGCTGGCTGCCGCCGTCGTCCCGGCCGTACTTGCTGTTCCCCTTGCCGCGCCGGGAGTCCGAGCCGAGCAGCAGCAGGTTCTTGGCGTCCTGGGCGACCTGGACCGGCCGCTCCTTCTCGTACGTCTCCAGCTCGGCCGCGGCCTCGGTGTCCGGGGTGATGTTCGCGTCGAGCTTCCGGTAGAACCACCACGTCGTCGCCGCGCCGGCGAGCAGCACGACCGAGACGCCGAGCGCGGTCCAACGCAGCCAGTGCCGTTTGCCCTTGGTGCCGCCGCCCGCGCTCGGGGGTGCGTCGCCCTCAGCGGTGACCTTGGGCTCGACGGGGAGGGCGGCGTGGTGCTCCTGGCCGCCCCGGTCGTCCGGGCCGGGCGGTGTGCCGGCACTGTCCGTCACTTCTGCGTCCATCCTTCACGGTGTCGGCGGCGCGCTGGACCGCCGATCGCAGGACTAGACGGCTGAACCTCGCGCTTGGTTGTGCCTGAAAACACGGGTATCGCCGATCATCCAACGGAGTTGGGGGTCGAGCTCGGGGGCTCGACCCCATGTGCGCCATCTGGGGGTATTCCTAGCGCTTTGATGTTGGATGCACTTGTACGAAGGCTGCCGGCGGCTCCCACGGGGTGCCGTCCGTGACGGTGGCTACTGCGGCGCGCCGTCCACCACGGTGTGCGTCACCCGCTCGCTCTCGACCCGCTGGCGCAGCCCGTCCGCGGACAGCTTGTCCAGGTGCCGGCAGAGCACCACGGACGCACCGGCCGCCAGCGGTGCGTACAGCCCGGCGGCGAGCCCCGCCCAGGAGTCGTAACCCCGGTCCGTCAGCAGCCGCGAGCCCGCGCCGAGCCCCAGCTCCGCGGCGTCCGCCCGGGCCCGCTCCACCAGCTCCACGGCGCTGAGCCCGGCGCCGTCGACGAGCAGCGCGGGCGCCTGCGGGTCGACGGGTGCGTACGGGGCGAAGCGGTCGCCCTGGCCCGGGACCTCGACCGCGTAGTCCGTGAAGCCGGCCGGCGGCTGGGGGAAGCGCCCGCCCAGCGGACGCAGCGCCAGCGCGACCCGCTCACCGGTGCACGCCCGCGCCTCCTCCAGCGTGTCCGGGCCGCTCACCACCAGGTCCGCGTCCGCGGGGTCGCCGCCGACCTCGACCGTCACCCCGACCGAGGCGGCGGCGAGCAGCCAGACGGCGCTCTGCCAGTGCGCCGGCAGCAGCAGCGCGAGCCGGTCGCCGGGCTCGGCCGCGAGGTCGCCCTGGAGCAGATTCGCCGTCTTGGCCACCCAATTGGCGAAGGTTGCAACGGACAATTCCACGCGTTCACCGGTGGCGTCGTCGTAGAAAGTGATCAAGGGGCGCCCTGGGTCCGCGGAGAGGGCGGATCGCAGCAGGTCGGCGGGGGTGCGGTCGCTGGCGTTCACCTGGGCAAGGGTACGCGCGGCCCGGTCGCGCCGTCCCTCGTACCGGTGACGCGGTCCACCGGTCGGCCCGTTGCGAGCCCGCGGCGCGCGCGCCGTTCCAACGAGCGGAGACGGTGACGGGGCATCAAGATCTTCTGCATGCGTGGATTCCTGTCTTCTTCGACCGGTGTCGCGGCCTGTGCCGCGCTCGTGCTCCCGCTCTCGCTGTCGGCGGGCGCGCTCGCTGCGCCGGCGCACTCCGACCGTCCCGTGCCACCGGCGCACCCGGTGGAGGCGGGGCGCGCCGGCCCTCCGAACGTGGCCGTCCCCGATGCGCCTGACGCGCCCGGTACACCCGGTACGACTGGTACACCCGGTACGCCTGGCGTTCCTGATGTTCCTGATGTTCCTGGCGTCACCCAGTCGCTTCCGATCCCCGCCGCTCCCGACTCTCCCGCCACCCGCACCATCGCCCCGAACGCCCGCGAGCGGACTCTGCACCAGCGCGAGGTCCAGCCGTTCTCGCTGGTCGGCGTGGTGTGGGAGGACGCCGGCAGCGACCTTCACGGCACCGTCCAGGTCCGCACCCGAGACGTCCGCACCGGCGCGTGGTCCGGCTGGCAGGACCTGGAGACCCACACCGCGGACCACGGGGCCGACCCCGGCAGCGCGGAGGGCGCGTCCGGCCGGCTGCGGGGCGCCACCGCACCGCTGTGGGTGGGCGCGTCCGACGGCGTGGAGGTGCGGGTGCGCCCCGAGGGCGCGGCGCACGCCGGGGAGGGCGAGGCGGCACCCCTGCCGCGCGGGCTCCGCCTGGAACTCGTCGACCCCGGCGAGGCCCCCACTCCCGCCGACCCGGGTCCGGCTCCCGGGCCCCGGGCGTTCGCCCCGGCGGCTGCCGACGAAGGCGGCGCGGCGCCGCGGGACGCCACGGCCAAGTACGTCGGCCCCCGCCCGTCGATCGTCACGCGCAAGAACTGGGGCGCCGACGAGTCCCTGCGCGAGGGCGGCTTCGCCTACACCTCGACGGTGAAGGCGGCCTTCGTCCACCACTCGTCCACCGGCAACAACTACACCTGCAAGCAGGCCCCGTCCGTGCTGCGCGGCATCTACCGCTACCACGTGGTGAGCAGCGGCTGGCGGGACTTCGGCTACAACTTCGCCATCGACAAGTGCGGCACCATCTACGAGGGCCGGGCGGGCGGCGTGACCAAGGCGGTCCTCGGGGCGCACACCCTCGGGTTCAACTCCAACACCATGGGCGTCGCGGTCCTCGGCACCTTCACCGGCACGAACCCGCCCGCGGCGGTGCAGACCGCGATCTCCCGGCTGACCGCCTGGAAGCTCGGCCTCTTCGGCCGCAACCCCGCGGGCAAGGTGACGCTGACGTCCGGGGGCAGCGGCAAGTACAAGAAGGGCAGGAACGTCACCTTCGGCGTGATCGCCGGCCACCGCGACGGCGTCTCGACGGACTGCCCCGGCACGCGCCTGTACAACAAGCTGGGCTCCATCCGCACGGCGGCGGCGAAGTACCAGGGCCGCCCGTGAGGTAGCGCGGCGGGTCGGGCCGGGTCGCTCGGTGTGCGGGTTCCTCGTGGGGTGCGGGGCGGGTTGCTCGGTGTGCGGGTTCCTGTTGTGTGCGGGTGTGGGGGTCCTCCGGGCTCACCTCCTCGCGGTCGGCGGCATACAGGTCCTCCAAGACAGCGAGGCTG